>JBPOFS010000001.1:0-829939 GCA_051252515.1 Gammaproteobacteria bacterium | reverse complement strand
GTTTTACATACTGCTGACATTGCTCATAGACATTGATTCTTCTTCTTCACGCCCTTGCTGGATCCACTCCTGCACATTAGGGTGAGCAAGCAATGTGTTGGCGTACGCTTGAGCTTCCTGGCTTAACTTGGCGCCATAAGACTGAAAACAGATGGCGATAGGTGCAAACATGCAATCTGCTATTGAGAACTTGCCGAATAAATAGCGGCCGTCAATTCCATGCTTGCGGCGGCAGCAGCTCCAAATTGCGTCAATGCGCGCGATCTCATCTTCGATTTTCTCAGACACAAATAACGCTACAGAAGCCTTACAGTTCATAGGCCAGTCTTTTTTGAGATAGGGGAACTCTGCATGCATCTCAGCACTGACAGAGCGCGCACTAGCGCGTTTCTTTGGATTTGCAGGCCAGCCTTTACCGTCGAGTAATTGCTCTGAAATATACTCGCAAAGCGCTAGCGAATCCCAAACCGTAGTTTCGTTGTGTAGCAATGCAGGGACTTTCAGTGACGGAGAGTAAGGGCCTAGTTTCTCCGCTGTATTATCTTGATAGAGCGCGATATTGATCTCCTCGAAAGGAATATCAAATGCTTTAAGTAGCAACCAAGGGCGCATAGACCAAGAAGAATAATTCTTATTGCCGATGACTAATTTGGCATGACTCATAATATAGGCTCCGCTGACAAAATCCGAAGAGGATTGGTTCTTCGCTATGCTTTATTGTTTTAGTGTGCCGTGTCTTGCAAAAGCCCCGATTCATCCGTTAGGAACTGTTGCTCAATAAGAACGGTTTACCCTATATGATTAAACACCGTCTTTATTACGCTGTAGGGCATTAATTAGGGCTAGATGCTGACCGAATATGGCAAAAAAAAGGCAAGCCCCTTAGGTTTAGTGCGGGCCATGGTCGGTCTTCACGTTTTTAACACAAATACTGTATAGTTCCGGAGACTTGGCGCTTGCGGGCTGGCAAGAATCTAAGGCCGATGCGGCAACCCAAACAATGAGTGCGAACAGTTATGGCGAAAAGAATTGCGATCGTAGAGGATGAAGCGGCAATCCGAGAAAATTACGCGGATGTATTGCGTAAACAGGGTTATGAGGTGCAAACATTCGCTAATCGAAAAGATGCCATGCGCTCTTTTGATCTTCGCCTGCCTAATCTTGCCATTATCGATATTGGCTTAGAGAACGAAATTGACGGTGGTTTTACGCTCTGCCAGGCTTTGCGTTCGATGTCAGATACCTTGCCAATCATTTTCCTGACCGCGCGCGATAACGACTTCGATACAGTGAGTGGTCTGCGCATGGGCGCCGATGACTACCTGACCAAGGACATTAGCTTGCCGCATCTCTCGGCACGTATTGCCGCGCTATTTAGACGCTTAGATGTCCTCGACCAACCGACCTCTCCAGAAAACCTCCTGCAACGCGACAAGCTGGTCCTCGATATAGGCCGTCTCACCATTCAATGGGATGGTATTCCTGTGCCTTTGACCGTCACAGAGTTTTGGATGGTGCATGCGCTGGTCAAGTTTCCGGGGCACGTCAAAAGCCGTCAAGTCCTCATGCAGGAATCTAAAATTTTCGTAGATGGAAGTACGATCACATCCCATGTAAAACGCATTCGTAAAAAATTCATGATGGTCGATGAAAGTTTTGATTGTATAGAAACCGTATACGGAATGGGTTATCGCTGGAATCCTCAGAATACCTCCAGCGCCTCTGACGCGTAATGAGCAGATACCTGAAAAACCCATTTGGGATTCGCTTTAAACTGGTGTTCTTATCCAGTTTTTTGCTCGTGATTCCATGGCTTGGGTATCAGTATATTTTGGAGATGGAAGAGTACTTGCGCCGTGGGCAAGAAGAAACCGTCCTAGGCACAGCCAGGGCATTGGCGACGGCATTGAATGAGCGGCCGGAGCTATTTGATGAGGGCAGCTATAGCCCGGCTCGGCAAACTAATGACCTCTATGTTTATCCTGTTTTTTACCCGTTAGCATTAGACGATAACACCCTTGTCGACTGGCAGGATTATCAACGCTATGAGTTGTCTTATGGCGAACAAGACACTATAGCGACTGAGCTAAACCCCCAAAGCCCCTATGCACGGTATTACCATTACGACGAATCGTTAAACTTCAAACTCCTAGTAGGCGAATTTAATCGTTTTCTCTATGCTTATCTTAAGGTCGTTGACGATAAAGTAATTTATCGAAGTCCTGATAGTCTAAGCATACACCGCAGTGATTTTTTGCAAATATCATTAGTGACTCGTGATGGCGAATCTAAACGCTACGTTATCGCGCCTCGTGGTCCAGAGTTCCTCTACGCCTATGAGGTGGGAGAGGATTTGCGCGATGTTGCCGCCTTGCAACACGAAGAGCGCATCGCTGGGCAATGGTATGAAACCCCTGATGGTTATGAAATTGAACTGCGTTTGCCTTTGACGATGTTGGGCGATCAAATCGGCTTCGCGATTTATGACGTCGATGACCCCTCAGTGAGAGAGGTTAACTCTGTAGTAGCTACCTCTGACGTGAATGATCAAGAGAACTTAGGATTCTTGCGTCGACCGACTCCAGAGATCGACCGAATAGTCGAGGGAATGGGGCACACAAATTCCCGCATTCAGGTGATTGACCGAGCAGGTCGTATCTTGTTGAGTGTTGGCGATATTCAGTCCGCTACGGGTCTTGCTTTAAGCGCAGATTCCTTGGGCTCGCCCGTTAACAAATACTGGCTATTCATTGAAGATACTCTGCTAAACCCTTTGTATTACCGAATCCTGACTAAGCCCTCGAATGATTTTATTGATGAGTTATACGCGGGCGGTACCGCGGAAGGCTCACATATTGATTCGGCCCTAACGGGTGCGCCGCAAACGCAGTTTCGTACCATCGACGGCACGCAGACTCGTATTCTAGAAGCAGCGCATCCTATTGTCGCGGATGACGAAGTGATGGGGGCTGTGATTGTCGATCAGAACATGAACGGCATTCGTACCTTCCGTAATCAAGCGTTGGAAACTCTGTTCAATACGATACTGGGCGTTATGTTAGTGGTCTCGTTCGGTTTGTTCGCATTTGCGTCACGTATTTCTACGCGCATTCGTGACTTGCGCAACCAGGCCGAAAACATTATTGATGACAGTGGCCGTTTACGTAACAGCATAATCGCCAGTCGTAGTTCCGATGAAATCGGCGATTTGTCGCGAAGTTTCTCAAGTATTGTGGAACGACTTTCGCAATATACGACTTATCTCGAACATATGTCTTCTCGACTATCCCATGAGCTGCGTACCCCTGTGACGGTCGTGCGATCCTCGTTAGAAAACTTGGGCATGGTGGCGCATGATAAAGAGTCAGAGGTATATATTCAGCGCGCAGAGGAAGGGATCAGTCGGCTTAATCTCATCTTGACCAATATGAGCGAGGCGACGCGGCTAGAGCAAATGCTGCAGAGCTCAGAGAAGGAGCGAATAGATCTGGCCAAAGTCATTAATGGCTGTGTGGAAGGTTACCGGTTAGCCTACCCCGATTATACAATTTCGACCGATATAGAGGGGCCGTTGATGATTCTCGGAGTCCCTGAATATATCGCTCAGTTAATGGATAAGCTTATTGCTAACGCTGTAGAGTTTACTTTTCCTGACAAACCCATTTCAGTTTTCTGTCGTGAGGTAAGAGGTCAGGGGGTGGTGAGGGTAACGAATTTTGGGCCATATTTGCCCGATGAGATGAAAGGTCGGTTATTCGATTCAATGATCTCTGTGCGCCCGCAAGAAAAACAAAAGCAACCCCATTTGGGCATAGGGTTGCATATTGCCCGTCTCGTGACGGAGTTCCATCAAGGCCAAATTCGCGCCGAAAATTTACGCGAAGAAGAGGGCGTTGCCATTACTCTCGCAATTCCTCTTTTGGAGGACTAGTGCCTATTGTCCCGTATAATATTTAGGGACATTGACTTTTACTACTGGCGAGTCTTCTGCCCACGCATGGCAGGTATTGAGTACTACGGGTTTCGCGCCAAAATGGCTAGTATCAGAATCTGGACGTTTGTTCCGGTGTTTCTTCAGTGGCGATATGGTTTGAAACGCTACAGTGGCCATCTGGTAGAGCAACTCTGTTATATGAGTGCAGCCTTCAACTCCGCCCACGCGATCGCGAATCCCTTCCCTCCAACCTCGGCCCATCCTTAAACCCACTAGTGCAGAATAGTTTGGGGTGATATCGGGGCACATCTGGAAAGGACTATTCTCAGTCACTGCCTCAACATGGGTCACGATGAAGGCGTCGTTTACGGTCACGCGCACCAACATTTCATGTAAGGCTTGGCCTGGTTCTATCTGGCCGCGCCAGTCGTTTCCAAAAGGATAGGTTTTTGTATCAGTCATGTGGGCTTCGATGTCGAATTGACCATCTTCGCGCTCAAAACCTGCAAAGCGAATCGCGCGCGTATGAATATGCTTACGCGGCGCAGCTGTCGAAAGGGGCATATAGGAACCTCATCTGCGTAGTGACTAATCCTTGTACTCGCAGAATATATTGCCAAGACAATGTGGTGCATCGCGCACGCACACTCTAGGAAGCCTAGATTATACTCAGTTTTGCGAAGAAGAGGTAAGCAAGCTGGCGCCTAAGTCCTGAACGTCAGTGGTATTGATACCGTATAACAACGTCTTGGGGGTTGCCGTCAGCGTCCAGTAAGTTGCTGATACCTTTATATAATAGTAATCGTTGTGTTTGCGTGTCATAGGCTAGATGCAGGGGGTCTACAAACCAGCTTACCAATCGCAGAAAGCCCGCGGGGCGCACCACTAGGCAGAGAACGGTTTGCGTTTGGCTTAAGCAATCTTGAGCATCTACGGCGCGAATACTAATGTTTACGGTGTCTAGCCTTGCGGGTACCAGAAACTCTCCGCGAATGGCATCTCCGGCTTGCAGGGCAGCCCAGTGGCGGCGGACATAGGGGTCAAAGCCAGCGTCAATGATCAAGCGATCACTCAGCTCTAGTGAGTTCCAGCGCAAGGGTTTGTCTTCATTCTGATAGCCTACTTCTATGCCGGTAGGAGTATAGCGTGTAAAGATATTGGTAGAGCGACGAAGATCCCTCTGCTCAATGATGGGGGCGTAAAGCGAGCGACTGAAATCCAACGTCTTAAGCACCATGACTTCTTCGGCATTATTAATATATTCCACACGAACGCTGACAGTCGGATTGTCAGTGCTTAAATAATGTTGCTCTTGATATAATAGGCGGTCACTGTCTGCATCATAGGCGTTGCCAGTAATCCAGGGTGAGCCATAAGCATGCTGCCAGCCTAAAAGGACGGCGGCAGCCCATATCGACATTGTCATAAAGCCCCGCTTCAAACGTTTAAAAGTGTTCATGGCGCGGGCGTCCCAATACTAGGAGTATCCCGGAAATTGGGTTTCGCAATTAGCGTTTGCGAGGTGTGTATGACCCTTTCCATAAATCCCCCTTGGCAGTAGGCGAGGTAGTAGTCCCACATTAGTAGAAACTCACTTGATAAACCCTGCGCTAAGTAAGTGTGTGTGTTGGCTAGAAATCGTTGCCGCCAGTGCGCAAGCGTGAGAGCGTAATCTTTGGTGATGTCTTCAAGGCCAATGATCTGCATATTGGTATTCTCACTAACGTGTTTGGCGATAACACTGTTGCTGGGCAAGCAACCGCCGGGGAAAATATAGCGTTGAATAAAGTCGACAGATTGCTTGGCTTGATCGTAGCGTTGATCGGAAATGCAGATCGCTTGAATTAACATTAAGCCATCACTTTTTAGGAGCGTGGAGCATTGTGTGAAATAGCTGGAATAAAACTCATGTCCCACTGCCTCTATCATCTCGATTGAAACCAGCTTGTCGTAGCTACCTCGAAGGTCTCGGTAGTCCTCTAGTAGTAGTTCGATACGATCTTCCAGGCCCTCCTCGCGAATTTGTTTTTCTGTGTAGTCATACTGTTGTTGTGACAATGTGGTTGTAGTCACGCGGCAACCGTAGTGTTTAGCTGCATAGATCGCCATGGAACCCCACCCGGTACCAATCTCCAACAAATGATCAGTCGTTTTCAGTTGTAAGCGGCTGCAAATATGCCGCAATTTCTCTAGTGAAGCCTCATGCAAAGACATGGTTTCATCTGCAAAGATCGCGGAAGAATACATCATAGTGGGATCAAGAAAGCTTTCGAAAAATTCATTGCTAAGATCGTAATGTGCTGAAATATTGCGACGCGAACCTTCTAGGTCGTTAGCGTTGAAGCGATGCAGTACTCGTGTGGCAATTTTCCTGAACCATGACTGGCCTCCATCCACGCCGTCGAGGATGTGCAGGTTCAGAACGATTACGCGTACTAAGATCACTAAGTCGTCGGATTTCCAGTGCTGCCACATAAATGATTCGCCACAGCCAATGCTTCCGTTTCGTAGTAGGTCAGCATAGAAGGCGGGGTTGAGCACCGTAATGCGGCCTTCAATGACAGAGTCATCGGCCTGGCCAAAGCGCATTACCTTGTCGCCATCTTCCAGAACAATGCGGCCGACCTCCAATTTGTTCAACACCTTTAGAACAAACTTTTTGGCAAAGCGTTCGAGTGTGACGCCATGGGATTTTTTCTGTGCAATCAGTTTGTCGGAATTAAGAACCATAGTTTTCATTGGATGGGAGTTCTCCTTCAATGTTTATTGGGTGCCGTTTAACGGTGTTTGAACAAAGGAATTTTTTTTAGGAAAAGTCTTAATGCCTGCCAGTGTATGGCGCCAGCGACTTTAAGAGTCATTAAAGGAAAGCGGAGCAATACTTTATTCATGGATTTTTTACTTAACTCAACACGGTGCAGAGAAAGTGTGGCGCTAAATACCTGCTCGGAGTTGCTCCAATTTTCTAAATGAATTCTGATAGAAGAGTCGGGCGTCTTGCTTTTCCAGTGATAGCTCATCTGCATTGGCATAAACGGCGACACGTGCAGGCGTTTGTCGAATTGGTGGCGCTGCAAAGGGCTGTTTTCTGAGCAGGGAATGACATAGTGAATTTTTTCTTTCCAGGGCGTGTTGGTGACCTCGGCCACGATGTAGCGCAAGTTTTCTTGTTGATCGAAACAGTAATAACAACTGATCGGATTAATTATGAATCCGAAATAGCGAATATTGCACAGCAGACGAATGGGGCCGTTGATTGTGTCGCCGGTCGCTTCATTGACGCAGTCTCTGACGGCTTGGCTTGTCGATATAGTGCTAGGTCCAATAAAATCACTGCGACGAAACTGTGCGAGAGAATAACGGCTTGCTGACCACCAGCGAGAAAGCGAGAAAACCGTGTCTAGTTCGTCTAGATCAAGATACATCATAAATACGCGATACTCGAAAAGATGAGATCGCGGCTGTAGGCGATGATGCCGAATCGTTCCCTCATAAATGGCGCTTGCCATTGTGGCGGAGGGCATGTCTTGTGACGAAGCTAGATTCATAACGATTAAAGCCTAGTGACGTAACCGATTGTTCACAAAATTGACCATGCTTCCCAGTACGGGAACATGTTGGTAGATCATCGCGCCTAAGTCGTAGAAGTCCTCTTGATAATAAATGCGATCAGTGAAGCGCACAAATGTACTGCCGCGTAAAGTGATCTCTTTACCGCTAGCGATTGAGGGGTGTTGAAAGTGCATCAGCCAATTAATACTGGCACAGTTTTCATTATTGATATCGTCGGTATATTCAAATGTGATTTTGTGGGAGTTTGCATAGAGGCCCTTTATATAACTCTTCAGTGCCAGTATCCCAAGGACGCTATGCACGGGGTCGCGAAACTCGATGTCTTGAGTGTAGATTCGGTCTAAGCGCTCGATGTTTGTCTCTTTACCATCCTGGTAGAAGTTCTTAAACTCGTTCAAAAGAGATAGTTTGCGCTTGTCCGTTAGTTGTCTATTTTCAGTCACGATTACAATTCTCGGTGTTGGCAATGGGTAGCGTTATTGTTGAACGTCGTCCGGCGGCCTTGGCTGCCTTAGGGTATGCAAAGATTACGTCGGCTAGATTTGATCAGATCAGAACAAAGCTGTAGTGCTAGCAAATGCGTATTTACTTGTGTCATTGTTGATCTAGGAGCTTTTTACGTGCGTACTAAGGCTACAAGGAAATATTGATCACCCAGAGCTGGCAGCGATCAGGCTCCAGCCATAAATAAGAAAAAAGGATTCGAGTGGGTAGCAAAGACGAAATCAACGGTAAGACAAAAAATGCCTCACAGGGTGTGCAAGACACGGTTGATCCGTGGGAAAGCGCCTTGCATAAAGTGGCTTTGTCCGCCGATAGAGCGGCATTTCAACGCTTGTTTGAACATTTCGCTCCGCAGATAAAGGCTTTCTTGATGAAAGGCATGTCCTCTTACGCTGATAGAAGTCAGGCAGAGGAGATGACGCAAGAGGTGATGATCAAAGTGTGGAATAAAGCTGCCTCGTTCAATGCGAGCAAGGCAAGTGTGAATACTTGGATTTTTACCATTGCCCGTAACACGCGGATTGATTTCATTCGACGCAATACTAGAGCGCAGCGCAAGATTGAAATTGAGGATATATGGCATGAAGCCGATTCTCCTGAGCCCGTAGTGGAGTTTCAGCAGCGACGCGTCGAAGTGCAGATACGCGGTGCGATGTCGACGCTTCCTGCAGAGCAGGCGTTAGTGTTGGAAAAGGCCTTTATGGAAAGCAAATCCCATAACGAAATAGCCGAAGAATTAGGTTTGCCACTGGGTACGGTGAAATCCCGTATTAGATTGGCGCTCAATAAGCTCCAGATACTCATAGATCGTTAAACCGACAGGTATTGAAATGATTTCATATCATCCCGACTCAAGATTTTTGACTGACTTTGCCAGCGCGAATTTACCTATGGCGCAGGCGATGTGTGTGTCAGCGCATCTTGAATTTTGTGGCAAGTGCCGCGCCCACATCCAGCAGCTAAAAGAGATTGGAGGCCATTTGCTTGCGCAAATAGAGCCGGCTGAGGTGGAGTCTCATAGTTTTGAAGATTTGATGGCGCGTATAGCCACTGGCGAGCAGGCCCAACCTGTGCCGGAAGATCTAGCGTTTAGCGAGGTGTCACCAGAGCTCCCCCCTAAGTGTTCATCAGACATGTTTTTGCCGAAAGCGGTGCGACGCCTGTCCAATGGCAGCTTGCAGAACCTTGGATGGGCCCAATTTGGCAAAGAGCTGCGTATTGCGCCATTGCCTATCGTCGGGGAAGTCTGTGAAACCTCGATTTACGATATTAGAGCAGGTGGGAAAATGCCTGAGCATGAGCATCGCGGAGAAGAGATTACTGTGTTACTCAAAGGCAGTTTTTCCGACGCCGAAGGGACCTATTCCCGTGGCGACTTCGTGGTTCGTAATGCTGGTGAGACGCATCAGCCAACGGCGACTCAGGATACTGACTGTATTTGTCTGGTCTGCCTTGAAAGCCCTGTACGCCCCAAAGGATGGTTCTATCGCTTGCTTGAGCCCTACATCCAATATCGCTTGCACAGCTTAAAGCGTAACGCGGCGAATCAATCTGCATAACAAATCCTCTGTAATCCTCGCTTTACTCTAATCTGACCGCCAAGAAGCAGCCTCTTTTATCGATTTAAGAGGCTTGCTCGGGCATAATGGGAACTCAATTATTTAAGGAGTTTTCCATGGCCACAGCTACAGCCCGACACATACTTGTTGAAACAGAAGCCCAATGTCTTGAATTAAAAGACCGCATTGTTGCAGGCGAAGATTTTGGTGCTATCGCAAAAGAGCACTCATCATGTCCTTCACGCGCACAGGGTGGAGATCTTGGAAGTTTTGGTCCAGGCCAAATGGTGAAAGAGTTTGATCAAGTGGTATTCAGTGCCGAACCTAATACAGTTCAAGGTCCTGTTAAAACACAATTTGGTTACCATCTGCTAGAAGTCACTAGTCGTACTGCCTGATTCCGAGGCTAAATCATGACCCATTCTCCTCCTGAATTTGATATTCAGGATGTAAGCGTAGAGCAAAGAACCTCGGAATATCGAGGCTTCTTTGCCATCGATAAGTTCACGCTTAGGCATAAACTCTATGCCGGTGGGTTTAGCGACTCCTTTGATAGAGAGTTGTTTATGCGAGCCCCTGCTGCAGGGGTTCTGCTTTATGACCCGAAGTTAGACTCGGTGGTGCTTGTCGAGCAGTTCCGAATCGGGGCATTGCTCGAGGCACAAGAGAAGGGCTCGAGCCCTTGGTGCTTAGAGGTGGTGGCAGGAATACTGGCCCCCAATGAAACAGCCGCAGAGCTTTCGCGACGCGAGGCAATGGAAGAGGCTGGTTGCGAGATTCAAGCCTTAGAGCCCATTTGCGAGTACTACAATAGCCCCGGTGGGAGTAACGAGCGCATCAATCTTTACTGCGGGCAGGTCGATGCGAGCAATGCCGGCGGGGTCTACGGCCTTGCCGATGAAAATGAAGATATCCGCGCGCTTGTGCTATCGTTTGATGAGGCTTGGTTAGCATTACAAGCGGGACGTATGAATAACGCGATGGCCATTATTGCCATGCAGTGGTTATTCATAAACCGAAATGAGCTCAAAGAGCGTTGGTTGAAAGGCGGAAACTTAGCGGGATGAAGACTTCTCAGTACCGTATTGATCTTGTTCGGCAAATGGCCGATTGTGATGCGAACTTTATTCGTTTACTAAAGCTGATGCCTGAACTAGAATCGTTTAGAGAGCGTTGTTTCCAGTTAGGGCAAGCGAGCCTCTCTAGTAGTGAAAATTCGCATGATCATACGAGAACGTCTAGAAACGAGACAAATACAGAGCCTTCGGAGCTGGTCAGCGAGGAGTATGTAAGAGATTTCATGCTCAGCGCGACTAACGAGGAAGCGGAGCAAAAAGTTCGTATCAACGTGGTTGAAGTGTTTCGCTATACGAGTACGCTGTTTATACAACAACTCACTAGAGTGAGTGATTGGATCGATCCTCCCGGTATTTTAGTGCGTGTGTACCATGACGCATCAACGGCCGAAGCCGTCGCCTATCAAGGGCATAAAGCATTCCTTGCGAAGTATGCGATACCTAATCCAACGATGTATCATCAAGATGAGAAGAGACAGATAAATGAATTTCTCGGCGAGTGGCTGAGCCTGTGTTTACAGGCGGGCCGCAGCGTCAAATCTCCCACATTTACCTGCGCTGCTTAAATTATGACAAGAAACCTCAAGGACGCAGCAATTAGAGTAGTTCAGATTACGGATTCACATCTGTTTCGTGATCCTACGGCTAATCTCTTAAAGCTCAATACCCAAGATAGCTTTGATAAAGTGCTCGAACTGATTCACTCCAATGAGAAGGCGATTGACGTCATTCTTGCGACTGGAGACATCGCGCAAGATGCTTCCGTCGAGGCCTACGAGCGATTCGCGCAAGCGATGCAGCAGTTCGATGCCCCTTTCTTTTGGATTCCGGGAAACCACGATCGCCGCCGCGTCATGCAAGAGCTAACTCTCTACAAGGACGCTTTTAGTGGCACGACAACGATTGAGAATTGGCAGATTGTGTTGCTGGACTCCAGTGTTAGTGGCGAAGTGCATGGGTTGCTGAGTGAGCGCGAGATCGAACGCCTTAAGACGAATCTACAGGCCTCAGCGGATTCTCCCGATATCGAACATGCTCTAATCTGTCTACACCATAACCCGATTCCTGGATCTGCCCATTGGATGGAAGGAATCGGTCTGCACAATGACAAAGAGTTCCTGGCCTTGATCGATCAGTACCCCCATGTGCGCGCCGTCGTATATGGGCACATACATCAAGAATTAGATTTTATCCGCAATGATGTGCGTTTTTTCTGTACTCCCTCAACCTGTATCCAGTTTAAACCTGAAGTAGAGGATTTTACGCTAGACAGTGTGAATCCCGCTTATCGATGGTTTGAGCTTTATCCCGATGGCAAGATTGAAAGTGCTATTGAGCGAGTTACAGGATACGAGTTCGAAGTAGATCACTCATCGACAGGTTACTGATGCAAAGAATGCGCACCGATCCTTTTTTTCTACTTTATTTGCACGGTTTCAATAGTTCTCCGATTTCCAGCAAAGCGCGCATCACCTACGATTATTGTGCCCGCAATGGCTTGGCCGAATGCATTGCCATTCCTGAGCTTCCCCATGTCCCGGCGCTAGCGATAGAACAAATGTGCGCGATCATCGAGCGTCAGAGCGTTCCTGTGGTCATGATTGGTAGTTCTCTTGGGGGATATTATGCGACTTATTTGGCGGAAAAATACGCCCTCAATGCGGTGCTTATAAATCCCGCAGTTAATCCCGCCGATCTTTGGCACGAACATCTAGGGATGAACCGAAATTATTATTCCGGCCGTGAATATGAAATAACTCAGGAGCACGTTCTTCAGCTTCGTGATATCGATACTCCAAAAATCCAGCGTCCCGAAAAATTCATGTTGCTAGTACAGACAGGTGATGAGACGCTTGATTATCGGCACGCGGTGCGTAAATACGAATCCTGCAAGAGTATAATTCAGGACGGCGGCAACCATAGCTTTTTAAACTACGCAGACATGCTGCCCGACATTTTTCAGTTTCTCGCGACACCTCATTGAATTCGCGAGACAGTATTTAGAGATATAAAATTAATGAGCAATACTTATAACGCCGACGCCATTGAAGTCCTCACGGGATTAGACCCAGTTCGTAAACGTCCTGGGATGTACACCGATACCACACGGCCTAATCATCTTGTCCAAGAAGTACTCGACAATAGTGTCGATGAAGCTTTGGCAGGACATGCCAAAACCATTACTGTAGAAATGCACAAAGATGGCTATATAGAGGTCACGGACGATGGCCGTGGGATGCCTGTGGATGTGCATCCAGAAGAAAAAGTCAGTGGCGTCGAATTGATCCTTACGCGCCTGCATGCGGGTGGCAAATTTTCGAATAAAAATTACCAATACTCTGGTGGTTTGCACGGGGTTGGCGTCTCAGTTGTTAATGCATTGTCTAAACATCTTGAAGTGATCGTGCGTCGAGATGGCACTGTCTACCAAATGAAATTTGCAGACGGTGAAAAAGTATCAGAGCTGACCCCAATTGGGAGCGCGCCTAAGCGCATGTCTGGTACCACTGTGCGCTTTCTCCCGGATGGAGAATATTTCGACTCAAGCAAAATTTCGATTACGCGATTAAAGCATGTGCTGCGCGCGAAGGCCGTGCTTTGTTCTGGATTACGCGTGGTGTTTATCGACAACACGGTGGACTCTGAAAAGAGTCAAAGCGAAGAGTGGCTGTTTGAAGAAGGTTTGGCGGATTACCTAACGCAATCAACGCACGGCTGGGAAGTATTGCCGTTAACGCCTTTCCTCGGTTCGATGCAAGGAAAGAGCGAGGCGGTTGATTGGGCGGTGCAATGGTTGCCAGAAGGGGGTGATATCACTGCAGAGAGTTATGTGAATCTCATTCCTACCGCGCAAGGTGGCACACACGTCAACGGTCTGCGTACGGGCCTATTGGATGCTCTGCGCGAATTTTGTGAATTTCGTAATTTGTTGCCGAGAGGAATCAAGCTAAGCCCGGAGGATGTTTGGGAGCGCTGTTGTTATGTGTTGTCGGCTAAAATTATTGAGCCGCAATTTTCAGGACAAACTAAAGAGCGGCTTTCATCCAGACAGTGCGCCGTATTTATCTCCGGTGTTGTGAAAGACTCCTTCAGCTTGTGGTTGAATCAACATACCGATGAAGCCGAATTGCTGGCAGAACTTTGTATCAGTAACGCACAAAGTCGTTTAAAGGCGAGCAAAAAAGTTGAGCGTAAGAAAATAACATCAGGCCCCGCATTGCCAGGAAAGCTAGCAGACTGCTCGACGCAAGATGTTATGGCCGGTGAGCTTTTCCTTGTAGAAGGTGACTCGGCTGGAGGCTCTGCGAAACAAGCGCGAGATCGTGAAACCCAAGCGATCATGCCTTTGCGTGGAAAAATATTGAATACATGGGAAGTAGATTCCAATGAGATCTTGGGGTCACAAGAAGTTCATGATATCGCTGTCGCGTTAGGAGTGGATCCTAGCTCTAACGATCTGGAAGGATTACGTTACGGCAAGATATGCATCTTGGCCGATGCGGACTCGGACGGACTGCATATTGCGACTTTGCTTTGTGCATTGTTTGTTCGCCATTTCAGGCCGTTGGTTAGCGCGGGACATATTTATGTCGCGATGCCCCCTCTCTATCGCATTGATGTAGGCAAGGAAGTTTATTACGCACTAGATGATCAAGATAAAGAAGCAATCTTAGATCGGATAATTGCGGAAAAGAAAACTGCAAAACCTAATGTGCAGCGATTCAAAGGTCTGGGTGAGATGAACCCATTGCAGTTGCGCGAAACCACTATGAATCGTGATACTCGCCGTTTAGTCCAACTGACTCTCAATGATGAAGAAGATGCGCAATCAACAGACGCGATGATGGATATGCTGCTCGCGAAAAAACGCGCACCCGATCGTAAATCTTGGTTGGAAAGAAATGGTAATTTGGCTGACTTTGCTGAATAAGCCCAAACCCAATTATTGCTCACATAATCAGATATAAAGCAGAAAGAACATGACTCAAAATATTACAGTGAACGAGGATGGCGTAGAACAAATTTCCTTGAGTAATTACTCGGAACAGGCGTATTTGAACTACTCCATGTACGTGATCAACGATCGTGCTTTGCCGCATATCGGAGATGGTCTAAAACCAGTACAAAGACGCATTATTTATGCGATGTCTGAGCTCAGCCTAAAATCTACGGCTAAGTTTAAGAAGTCTGCTCGTACTATCGGGGACGTCATCGGTAAATTTCATCCACACGGGGATTCGGCGTGTTATGAGGCAATGGTGCTTATGGCGCAGCCTTTTAGTTATCGCTACCCGCTTGTAGACGGTCAAGGTAACTGGGGTTCACCCGATGATCCCAAATCTTTCGCTGCAATGCGGTACACCGAATCAAAACTGCGAAAGTATGCGGATGTCTTGTTGGCAGAGCTTGAGCAAGGAACTGTCGATTGGAAGCTGAATTTCGACGGTACGCTAGAAGAGCCGCAAATTCTCCCAGCCCGCCTTCCTAACGTCTTACTTAATGGGGGGAGTGGCATTGCGGTAGGCATGGCCACGGATATCCCTCCGCATAACTTACGTGAAGTGGCGAGTGCTTGTATTCATCTTCTGGAAAGCCCTAACGCCTCCGTCGCGGACTTGCTTACGCATATCAAAGGGCCTGACTACCCAACGGCGGCTGACATTATAAGCTCGCCACAGGATATCGCGACCTTGTACGAGACAGGGAAGGGCTCAATCAAAGCGCGGGCGGTCTATCAAATAGAGAATGGCGATATCGTTATCACGGCGCTGCCCTATCAAGTCTCTGGTGCAAAAGTGCTCGAGCAGATTGCGGCGCAAATGCAAAAGAAAAAACTGCCTATGGTAGTGGATTTGCGTGATGAGTCTGATCACGAGAATCCAACCCGTATCGTTGTTGTCCCGCGTTCTAACCGTATTGATACCGAGGCACTGATGTTGCATTTGTTCGCATCGACAGACCTCGAGAAAAATTATCGCGTTAATTTCAATATGATAGGAACAAATGGGCGTCCTCAAGTGAAGGATCTGCGCTCGTTATTGAAGGAATGGTTAGATTTTCGCACCGAAACGGTGCGTCGACGTTTGCAAAATCGCTTAGATCGAATTTTGAAGCGATTACATATTCTGGAAGGTTTGCTTGTTGCGTTTCTTAATATCGATGAAGTTATCCATATTATCCGCACTGAGGAGAAGCCGCGCGAAGTGCTAATGGGGCGCTTCGGGATCAGTGAAGTTCAAGCCGAGTCGATCCTTGACCTTAAGCTGCGACACCTTGCTAAGCTAGAGGAAGTTAAAATCCGCGCCGAACAAAGCGAGCTTGATGCGGAGCGCGATCGTCTAGAGCAAATACTGGGTTCGGCAGCGAGACTCAAAACATTGATACGTAAAGAGATCATGAAAGATGCCGAAGAGTTCGGCGATGATCGATGCTCTGCCATTGTGACTCGAGTTGAGGCGCAGGCATTTAGCGAAACTGAATTACTGTCTGCTGAACCATTAACTGTGGTCTTGTCGGAAAGAGGATGGGCGCGTGCGGCAAAAGGGCACGAAGTGGATCCGACCAGTTTGCAGTATAAGTCGGGTGATGGCTTCAAGTTCTCTGCTAAAGGACGAAGTAATCAAAACGCCATTTTCATTGACTCTACTGGGCGTGCTTACTCTCTAGCGGCACACACACTTCCTTCTGCTCGTGGACAGGGTGAGCCTCTCACGGGCCGTCTCACGCCAGAGTCGGGTGCTAGTTTTGAGGGAATCTTGATGGGGGATGAGTCCCAGCGTATTTTGTTAGCAAGTGATGCTGGTTATGGCTTTGTCACAAAAATCGCCGATTTGCAGAGCAAGAACAAATCCGGGAAAAGTGTTCTTAAGCTTCCAGTGGCAAGCAAAGTGTTATCTCCGATAGTCGTGAATGACTATGAGCAGGATCTCGTCGTAGCCATTACTAACGAAGGACGCATGTTAAGTTTCCCACTTTCTGAGCTTCCAGAGCTGTCTCGCGGCAAAGGAAATAAGATTATTAGCATCCCTACGGCGCGTGCAAGTGAGCGTGTAGAGTTTGTGGTTGCTCTATGTGTATTAGGAGAGAAAGACTCGTTAACGATTCACGCTGGGCGTCGCCATTTGAGTATGAAGATCTCTGATCTTGAGCATTATCGGGGTGAACGAGGCAGACGTGGAAACAAACTACCTCGAGGCTTTCAGAACGTCGATCGAGTTGAGGTGACTTGATCGATAATTATTTTTGCTGCAAAAACCCACTATTAAGCTAGCAACGTAATCATACAAGTTGCTATTCTCCTGTATTCACTTCCTGTTGGTTGAGAATAAAAACAAAGTTAGGAGATGGGTTTTTGCAAGTTCGCGGTATCTTTGTCATCTTCGCAATGTTGATCAGCTTGATTTTACCAAGTGCGGTCCTTGCGCAAGAAAACCAGAAAGTAGTGCTTCAGCTACAATGGGAGCATGAGTTTCAATTTGCCGGTTACTATGCGGCTCAATGGCAGGGCTTTTATCGCAGCCAAGGTTTAGATGTCGAGATTAAGTCGGCGTTTAATGAAGAGTTAGAATATAGCTCTCCAATTCAGGCGCTCACAAGCGGAGCCGCCGATTTCGCAGTCGGGGGATTCGAAACCTTGATAGCCCGTGGTAGGGGCGAAAAAATCGTTGTTTTATCCCCTATCTTCCAAAACTCTCCTTTAGCGGTCTTCAGTTTAGAATCAACTCCCATCAATACCCTCGAGCAGCTTAGTAAGCTGCGTATTGCGGCTGGGCGCAATGAGCTGTCCAAAGCGCAAATTCAGGCGATGTTCCTAGCAGTGGGCATTGATCCGAGCACCATAGAATTTGTTAGTGAAGACCCCGTTATTGAAAATCTACAAGATGGAACCGCAGATGCGATAATTAGCTATGACGTCTCTGCCATACATCGAGCAGGCGAATTAGGGGTCACGCTAAATGCTTTGTATCCCGATGACTTTGGCGTCAACTTCTACGGCGATGTGCTGTATACGACCGAAGAGGTTATAGAGCGAGACCCCGAGCTTGTGCGGGGGTTCGTTCAAGCAAGTCTTGATGGTTGGCGTTATGCGCTCGATAACAAGCAAGATATAGCTGACCGGGTCTCAGCGGAATTACCCCGCTATCGCTTAGCCATGAACGATACTTTCGGCTATAACCGAACATTCGCTGAGCGTATCGACGATTATATGTTGTACCCCCTTGTGCCGCTGGGATACAACCAGTTCGAGCGTTGGCAAACCACTTATCTTCTATTGAATCAACTAGGTTATATTGAAGAAGCATTTAGTATTGCCGACTTGCTAAGCCCGGTGGAGGTCTTTGCTCAAGACGACGTTTACAGCGCCGTTTGGCGCTTAATTGCAGTATGTGTACTGGCATTAATCGTATTGATGATTTTTGTACGAAGCCCACAAACGCGATTGATAGTTGCGATGCCGTTTTTATTCTTGATAGGTGAGCAATTGATAGAGCTGCGTTATCGCACTCTATTATTGGATGAGCAACGTATTAGTGTGGCTGAAAAGCTCAGCTCTGTGCGCTACCAGCTCGAAAGTCGACTATCTAACAATCTTTCCTTGATCAATGGCCTCGCTGCCTTCGTTTCCGCAAATCCTGATTTCTCAGATCAAGAATTTGAGACCTACGCCGCCAAAGTGCTGGAGAGCGAGCCTGCACTTATTAGTATTGCTGTCGCTCCGGATCTCGTCATTAGTAATATCTACCCGCTTCTAGGTAATGAGGCGGCGCTGGGACTGGACTATAGTGAGAACGAAGAGCAGTCAGCGGCTGTTCAACGAGCAGTGCTGACGGGCACACTCACGATCTCCGGACCATTAGAATTAGTCCAAGGTGGTACTGCATTCGTTGGCAGAGCTCCTGTTTATATCGCTGATAGCTCAGGCGGACGCCAAATCTGGGGCATAGTCTCGGCGCCAATATCGGCTGCGAGTATCTATTCTGATAGTAGTCTTTTTGACCCACGTCCGGGATTGGATATTGCCATACGAGGGCGAGATGGGATGGGTGAGGAGGGTGAGGTGTTCTTCGGAGAAGAGTCTGTTTTCTCCAACCCTAATGTGGTCACAATGCCAGTGGTGCTCGGCGGGGGAACCTGGCAGCTTGGCGCTTATGAGCTGCAAGATGTGTCAGTGGCTAACGGCGGTGTTCTGTTGCTACGAACTGTGGGCATTATTTTATGTATCTTATTTATTATCGCGATCTTTCTGCGCTCTCGGGCCAAGAGCAAAGAAGAGGCCTATGAACAATTAATATTTCGCAATGAGCAATTTTTAAGAGAAGTAGAAGCCGTCTCGCGAGTAGGGGGATGGCGTCTAGATGGAGATGGCGTTTTTACTGAGGTGTCGACCCAGTGCATGCAAATATTAGGCGTGTATTCGGGCGCGGGTGTGCTCACGCTAGATGAGGTTTGCGCGCAGTTTACGGGGGAGACGGCAAAGATGTTAAAAATGCTGTTGAACCGCGCTAAACAGAACAATCACAGTTTTGACACTGAGCTACGGTTAGAGAGAATCAATAAGGGCGAAACCTGGCTACACATACGTGGAGAGATGATAGAGCTCCCTGGTCAACGACGTGAGCTTGTAGGGGCTATCCAAGACATCACCAAAGCGAAAGCGGCTGATAGGCTCATAGAATACCAAGCGAACTACGACGCTCTGACAGGCCTTGCAAACCGCAGTCTATTGCGAGATCGATTGAACAGTGCCTTGGCCATGTCAAAGCGGGCAAACACTAAGCTGGCCGTGCTCTTTATTGATATTGATAATTTCAAGTCAGTGAACGACAACCTAGGCCACGATGTAGGTGATGAGGTGCTGGTAGAGGCGGCATCGCGTATTAAGCACTCCGTTCGCGAGGTCGATACGGTCGCCCGCTATAGTGGTGATGAATTTATCGTTGTGTTGAGGGATGTGTTTTCAGAGTCTGCCGTTTGTCGCATTGTCGATGAAATCGTTGCGAAACTGGGGGGCACCTTCAAAGTAGGCACCCACCAGGTTCACTGTGGCGCTAGTGTGGGCATCGCCTTTTTCCCGGATGATGCACTTGACTCTGAAACCCTGATTATTAAAGCCGACCAGGCAATGTATGAAGTTAAAAAAGACGGGCGCAATGGTTGGCAGTTCTATACACAAGAGATGCAGCGAAAATCTGAGAAACGCCACAGTCTATATAACGAGCTGGTTTCCGCTGTAAATAACGAAGAACTAAGCGTTTATTACCAACCAATCTATTGTAATAAAGAAGAGCGGATAGTGGGCTGTGAGGCCTTGGTGCGTTGGAAGCGTGCTGACGGAAGCTTTATTCCACCTGATGAGTTTATACCGCTCGCTGAAGAAAGTGGCTTAGTGATTCGTATCGATCACTTTGTCTTGAAAACCGCGCGTGACTTCATAAGTAGCTTGAACACTGAGACTGGCCTTAATATTGCTCTTTCGGTGAACGTTTCGGCGCGCTTGCTTTATATGCGTGATGAATCCTCTCAAGCATGGTTCTACGAAATTAAGGCCCCTAGCAATACCCCGATCACAGTCGAGATTACAGAGCGTATTCTTGTCGAGGATGCGACAAGAGCTCTGCAAGTTTTGAATGATCTTAGTGCCTCGGGAATTCAAATATCGATTGATGACTTCGGGACTGGCTACTCTGGTCTGAGTTATCTTTCACGATTCCCTGTTAATGCTTTCAAAATTGATCGTTCTTTTGTCGACAAGATTGGCAAATTGAAAACAGAGGAAGCACTGATTGAGACGATGCTGCTAATGGCAGAGAAGCTGCAAATCAAAGTGGTTGCAGAAGGCGTAGAAACGCAAGAGCAACTCGATTTTTTACGCGACCTCAGTTGTGATTTTTCCCAGGGTTACTTCATTGGCAGACCTATGCCCGATTCGCAGTTTCGTGAGCACCTTCTTGATAGCTTGCCAGCGAAATGAGGGTTGTCACACATTTGTAGGAACTTTTGTAGGAATTATGAATCCTCTCACTTTTAGTTTGCGCCTGAACGGTCAATAACTAACAAATCTTTCGTCTATTATCGCGAGTTTCACACTCGAATCGTTGAACATCATTTGTCCTCCACTATAAGCTGAACAAAGTTCAGCCAATGCGTTTTGCGCCTATTGCATTGCATTGAGCTGATCACATCAACTTAAAGGCCGTTTTCCCTTGTGTTTCTAACAAACACTCTAGGCCTTTAAACATTCAGCTTGTTTTAGAGGATTTATCATGACTGCACAAACAGTAGTAAGCACCCTTGTACCTGCCCATCCACTTCCTATCCAAATTCGTCCAGTAACACGCTTGTTGAAAAAGCCAGTTATTGAACAATCCTCGACGGGAATGTTGAATGAAATGATTAAGGAAAAACTAGGTGAAGATTATCAACTAAAAACTTATTTTGGTGATGAAGTGACTGGGATGAATGAGGCAACAGTAGATGATCTTGCGCAGTGTTATATGAATGTCTTCAATGAGAGTTGGGGCGAGTCATGGACGCACAGTTCAGCAAAAAGCGAAATTACCCATAGCCTGCGCAATGACCCCGATCGAATTCCATTAATCTCATTACTTTATAAAGGCGATGCGATTATCGGGTTTTGTTGGGTGCTATTAATGAATAAAGCGGCAATGAGTAAAGAGCACGATATGCCTTGGGAGCTTTCTGAGTCTGAAAAAGACAGCGGAATGACTATCTCAAACTATTGGTTGACTGAAGTGGTGAAGAAAGATCGCATCATGTTTATTAAAGAATTGGGGGTTCTGAAGGAGTTCAGACAAGTGGTTTCTCCGTTTCTGTCGATTCCTATTTTGGAGCGCTCAGCCCAAATGGGCTATGATGTGGGCTTCTTGTGGACAAACGTGAACAGCAAGGCGTTTAAGTGGGGATTGGGCGTAGGCTATTCTCCAGTACACTTCTTCATTACCAACAATCTATTGCTGATGTACGGCAGCGTCCAAGGCTCATTGAAAGCCATGCGTAATGTGGTTGAAGCCTCGTTCAGCAAGCAAAGTCAGTATTACATGATCAACAACATCAACAAATATCTGTTGAAAGGAGAGGCACGAAACTTTAAGTGATTAGACGCGCGCACTTCCCTTATCCAATAAGGATAAGGGATAGCCACTGGGAGAATCTCTCCCAGCTAGGCGTGTGTCATGAGCTGGAAGGTTTCGGTTAGGGCTATGAATTATATTTTTATCCCTAACGCCATAGCTCTTCTGATTTTGGGCCTGTTTACTTGGCGACAGAATCCAAGCCGTTTGTCCGCTACGTACTTAGTGACAAACGTCTCTATAGCCATTTGGGCCTTGTGCTATATGTTGTTGCATGAGTTTCAATCCGTAGTGCCAGTGAATCTTGTGTCGCAAATCCAGCTTGTTGCGGCTTTAATGTTTGGCAATGGCCATTTCGACATCAGTTTGCGTTACCCGGACCCAACTAGGCTGCTAGGCAAGACTCTACGCTGGTTGAATATCGCGGTGTTTGCGACTTTGTCTGTGTTGATCGTATTCACCGATGTGGTATCGCGGGCCGTGCTGGAAGAGGGGAGTGTCGTATTTGTCGATGGCCCTGGATACGCAGTCTACGCCTTGTACTTAGTGTTCTTAGGCGTTGCTGTCATCACTAATTTAATCATTAGCTACCGACGCTATCCTACTTATCGAACCCGTGTAGGCTATATGCTAGCGGGGATGGCTCTATTTATAGCTTTCGGAATCATTTTTGATCTAGTGCTAGTCGTCATGGGTAATTATGATTGGCTAGTATTAGGCCATTTAGGGTCTATTTTTCCTTCATTATTCTTTGCCTATGCGTTTAGTAAGTATGATTTGCTCGATATGCAGATGGTCGTGGATCGTTATACGGCCAAACTGATTGTGGGCGCGCTAGCTATACTCAGCCTTTACCTCTCATTCCAAGTGTCATTTACCTCTCCTAGTATCAGTTTGATACTAATCTGCGTTATAGCCCTTCTGTGGGCCTTTAACGCCACTCGATTCGAGTTGTTCCTAGTGAGTACCGCAAGGCGGCGTTTTGTCCGCAATTGGTATGAGCCAGAAGACATTCTTAACCGGCTTGCTGAAAAGCTAGAGCAAATCAAGAATCGCGCAGAAATTTTCCAAACCCTCAGCGCCGAGGTGGACGATGTCTTCGAGCTTGAGTCGATACAGCGCATCGTCGCTATACGAGATAACGACGAGAACCTTATCTCTTATGGGCTCTATAACAGCGAGAGTGCAAAGGCACAGGTAATATTGCCCATCGATGACAGCTTCATTTTGGAGTGCATCGAGCGCCATGAACTGTCTGCTTTGTCGGAGTTTTCGGAAAGCCAGCAGGAACGAGTAGCCGAGTGGGGGCGCCACACTGTTCAGAACACTCTGGTGCTGCCATTCTTTTCGCCCGAATATCTCGAGGGCGCGTTGATATTAGGTGAGCGCAGTAGTCAGGAAGAGTTCAGCGTGAAGGACAAGCAGTTTCTGGCTCGACTTGTGCGGTATGTGGCCGCCATTCTTTATCGATTGACCCCGTTTGAGAAGCTTGAAAAGCAATACTTCGATAACCAGCGGCGCCTGCATCAAGCTGAGATACAGCTCGTTCGAGGTGAGAAAACGCGAGCCATCGCCCATGCCACGCGGCAAGCGCATCACGAAATCCGCACTCCTCTGAATATTATCCGAATGGCCGCTAATCGAATTAAAAGCCCAGAAAGTATCGAGAAGTACAAAAATGTCATTGAAGAGCAAATTGAAAGAGCGATGGAAATTGTCGAGGAGACCCTCATCATCACTGATGGCGAGGAGGGTGATGAGGAAAGGGTACAAGAGGTTGACGTCAATCTTATCCTGCAGCGCAGCTTGAAGCTCCAACAAGAGGGGCCGCATAAGCATGTCCTCGAGTTAGCGGAGGGTGACCCCGCGGTTCTCGGCATTCCAGGCGAAATCCAAGTGCTCTTTAGTAATCTCATAAAGAACGCACTAGAGGCAATGCCCGACGGGGGGACCTTAAGGATTCACTCGTTTATCGAGCTGGCGGAGTTGGTAGTGGTCATCTCTGATACGGGTTGTGGGATCGATAGTGCATTGCGAGAGAAAATATGGGAACCGTACTTCAGTGGAAAGGTCACTGCCGTTGGAAACTCTACTGCGGGCCGAGGATGGGGGCTGACAATCTGTAACCGCATAGTGACTGAACACAAGGGTAGTATTCAGTGTGAGAGTACTTTGGGAAAGGGAACACAGTTTACAGTGCGACTCCCTGTTATTCTTTAGACCGTTTGCTGCTGACCTTGTCCAACTCTCTTGCCCAGCGTTGGTCCCGTTCAATGAGTATTTCTCGTAGTATCTCTGCTTCTTTATGTATGACGATTCGCTCTAGGAGTCCAAGCAGCTCCTCTTCTTCGAAAGGCTTTAGGATATAACCAGAGGCAAGCCCAAGCGTGGGGTTCTTCGCGAGTGTTTGGCGCTCTAAGTCGTTATAGGCGGTAAAGATGACAATCGGAATGTGGATCTTGAAAGGACTGTTGCCTTCTTCGATGCGAAGCGTCTTCAGGAACTGTTCGCCGTTCATTTTTGGCATCTGCCAATCTAATAAAATACACGCTACTCGATTACTCAAGAAGTTAAAGCCGCGTTGGTGAGACTTCAAAATGGCAAGGGCTTGTTCCCCGTCATAAGCAGCGATGGCTTCAAATTGCTGGGTTTCGTTGATAATCTCAACAACTAAGTCAGATTGCTGTCGGTCATCTTCTACGACTAAGATAAGAGGCTTGTTTTTCATAAGCTTAGTGTCGCAAGGGGCGGGCAGTAAGGTCTATGTCTAAATTCAAACATAGATTACGTATTGGCGCTAGACTGATGATAAACGAACGCTGGGCCTTTAATTATGCCGGTCACCAGTGCTACTGGTAAATAAACCAGTGCTATTAAGGTGTTGCACATAATGACAAGGTAAGGATAAGGAGCGTGATTAAATCGATTGGTGATTTGGCTGTAGCTCATGGGTAGTGACGACCAAGATTTTGCGCCGACCTGGCCCATCAGCACTGCTGAGGTAAACTGGCGATAGTTGCGATTTGGATAGCGCTTCCACTGCATGATCTGAGCGCGGTTGGCGTCTACCCAGTATTCAAATACTGAAACGGCCTTGAAAAATAAACCACCAATAACGCCATACACCAAGCTCCAAAGTAGCACTGGTGGTAGTTTTAAAGATGATTTTAAACCGTTCATATTCTGTTAGCTCTGGCGTTGTTAAATTTGATCGGGCAGTAGTATACACTAGCAGAACCCGATGAATACCAAGATCGAGCAATTGCTCGAAACTATTTTAGAATTGTGTAGCCCATTAATGCAAGGTAAGTAACAAGGAGCTCCATGCAAAAATCGATTTATTTTGCCAAAGGCTTGTTAGTGCTTAGCTACGCATCGCTGTATCTTCTGATATTTATATTTGCGTCGAACGTTCTTCAACCTTTTCTGTTACAAGCAGTCTTTAATATACTATTTATTGCCTTTGTTATTACTACGCAAGACAAATTATTTGCGGCCTTCCTACAAGCCCTGGGTAGTTTTAGGGTCGATTCCGCATTGCGCAGAATAGGCGGAATCGCCGAGCTCATCGATAATCTTCATGAGTACACAGAGCTAGACGACTTGCTACGCTATACCCAGACAAGCCTCAGTGCGCTGATGGGTGGGGCCGGTGCGACTATTTTCGTGGCACAAGATGTAAAGGGCAATCCTGACGATGCCGATGATTTTTTACTGTGGTCTCAACATGGACTACAGAAAAAACCAGACATGGGAAAACTCCTACAATTTTCCAAGAAAATGCAACGAAGTTTTTCATACGAAGATTCGCCCGCTGAGATCAAGCCGGCATTCCAAGCTTATGGGGCACAAATTGCCTTGCCAATTTTCTTTGGTAGAAAGATGTCGGCGCTGCTTCTGCTGCGTGATCCTTCGAATGTGTACAGTGAGCTAAATGAATTGCTGGCGTTCTTCTCGCGCCAATTGGGCGTTGCTCTAGAGCGAATCACCAGTGAGCAACAAAAGAGATTGCGTAAAGAAATAGGGTTTAACGAGAAGACTTCGGCACTTGCGACGTTAAGTGCCACGATTGCCCACGAGATGCGTACGCCTCTTTCGGGTGTGCGTGCCAGTATAGGCGGCGTTGATTCCTATCTTCCAGAGCTAGTAGAGGCATACCGTTTTGCCTCGGCAAAAGAGCCCGATCAGTTTCCGAGTATTCGAGCGGAGTTGTTAGAGACTTTGGCTGAGACTGGGCCCAGGATAAAGTCCATGGTCGATCAAGCAAATCATGTGATCGATCTATTGCTAGCAAACCTTAACGATCAGCAAACCGATCGGGACAGCTTTAAACGCTTCTCTATCAGCGATGTGGTTGAGAAGTCGCTGCAGCAGTATCCTTTTCGGCGTACCGAGCGTGAAAGAGTAGCGTTGGTATTGACGAATGACTTTGATATATACGCCGAACAATCCTTGCTGATTTATGTGCTTTTTAATCTCCTAAAGAATGCGCTGTACAGTATCGAGTCAGCAGGTCACGGCGATATTACGATTAAGACAGAGTTTGGGAAGACGATTAACAAGTTAATATTTGAGGATACAGGCCTGGGGATAGAGCGTGAGATCCTGCCGTTAATCTTTGGCGGGTTCTTCACTACTAGGAGCAATGGGACGGGTGCCGGATTGGCATTTTGTCGTCGAACAATGCGTAGCTTTGGTGGGGAGATCAGTGCGACCTCCGAGCTGGGAGTCTATACACGCTTTACGCTAGAATTTCCCATTTTAGCGGCTAATGCAAAAACTTCGTAAGCGCCGTAGGCGTATTAATATGTTGGTCGTAGGAATGGATCTTGTCGGGTGTAAAGTTTCTAAGTAAGCGTTTGGTTTGCTCTGGCTCCAACACAGCGCAATAGTAGGGAGACTCCTCTGCTACACGAATGGCGGCAGTGTAGTAATTCTTCCAGTTGTCGTTGGTCAATTCGTTAACGAGCGTATCGTTATCTGCGCAATGAAATAGTGGGATCATTTTTCCGGCTTTCAGTGCGTCTATGAGTTCGTTTGGAGAATTTGCTGCGTTGCATTGTCGTAAATTTTCAAGCAAGTCAGAATGCGGAAGAATTAATAACAAGGAGGCCTCTCCTTGTTCGGTGAGCATTAGGAACCCTGAATAAGGTTCGTCCAATAAATAGTATTCTACTATTTTATGTTGCTCTCTAACCGAATTGAAAAAACTAATAAATTCGGGATCATTTATAAATCGACTTTGACTATTCGCTATAACAGGATCTGTGATGAGCTTAAAGCTCTTGCTGAAATAGTGTTGTTGCAAATTGGCTATAGAGCGTTGAAGTTTGTTTTCTAAGTCCTGATCTTTCTTGCTAATAAACTGGTCAATCAAACCATCGTTAAATGCCTGCACCGCAATTTCTGTGTCAGCCTGTCCTGTTAAAAGAATACGTTTTATATAAGGATTGCTTAGGCTGGCGCACAGCTCTAAACCGTTCATGGAGGGCATTGAATAATCCACAACGACAACACTAGGTGTGCTGAAACGATCGGCGTTGTAGACCTCTTTGTAGATCTCGTTAATGTCTATGTGGGTCAGTGTGTCAGAATCGAATGGGCCAGTTTTATACGAGGAGTATACGCGGCGTATGAGATCGGCATGATGCTGAGCATTATTGATGTGCGTTAACGCTTGTCGTGCAGATTGAAACAAGCGAAAGCTAAGGTCGCGCGGTAATATCAAACTGACCGCATCGAGAAAGTCTGGATCATCATCTACAAGAATTACTTGGGTGGGGTAGTAGAAAAGATGGCAGACGGGGTATTTATGATCCAAAATATTCTCCTTATAGATTCATCAGAATCTATGGGTACAGCTTACTGCCATCTCGCTAAGCACGCAAAGGGTGTCGTCAAAATGAGATTTCCTCGGCAAGGAGGTGCTCTACTTGCCTGTCCAGTAGTGCCTTATAGTTAGGCATCGCCTCATCGACCAGCCAGGTCTTTATGAACTCGCCGTTTTTATCATCGACGACGTCTGTAAACTCTTCCGTTATTAGACGGCTATCAGCGTCAGCGAGTAAATAAGCCGCTTCGCTAATGATCAGCATGTCTAGTGGTGCTTCTTTGCATATTTGTCTAGTCAGCGCCAAGTTCTCGCCAGCGACGGTGTAAGTGTTTTGCTCTAGTGATGAGAGTACGCCAGTGAGTAGTTCGCCGCAATGTAGTCCTGCTTTGAACTGTAATGTGGGAAGTCCTTGAGCCTCTAGCTCTCTTGCTAGCGTTGAGGTGATTTCAAGAAACAGTAAGGCGGCGCATACAGCATGAAAGCAGTGTTCATCATCGGCCTGAGCGGCCCCGAAGGTGATGAGGATTTCGTCTCCTGCACATTTCTCAATATTGCCATTGTAGAGCTTTGTTACTTTATGAATGTAAAAGTAATAAGTGTTTAGCAGCTCGATCGTTTCCTGAGCTTCGTGTTGATGCAATGCAGAGCGGTAGTTGCTGATATTAATATTGACGATACTGACGAATGCACTACCAGGGCGACGGTACACCGTTTCGCTAGCAGACTTAGGCGTCACTTTAGCCTCTGGGCCAAAAATTTCCTGACGGTTCTCTTCGTCTTCGAGTTCGTAGATAAGCCGATTATAAAGACGAATAACAGATCCTACTTCGTCATCGCGTTCGCCGAAGGGGCTGGGTTCTGGTTGAGCGTGTCGCACGCTCTGTATTGATGCCGACAGTTGGCTAAGCGGAAAACTCACGAAATGTTGGATCATTGCATAAATGACCGCAATGGCGGTGAGAGCAAGCAGAAGCAATGCTGCAATCATAAATAAGAAGCTGCGAGTGACACCTTGTTCTATATAGTGCTGATCCAGATTGACCCTTACATACCCGGCTAAAGAGTCTTGTAGCGCAATGGGAGCGACATAGGTGCCGAACAGGCTTTCTCCGGCGCTTGAGTTGGACGAGCCCGAGATCGCGATGACTTGATCTTCGATGCTGAGTACGGCTACTTGCGCGATAGCCGGCTCTCTTGTGAGCTGATTC
Source organism: Gammaproteobacteria bacterium (assembly GCA_051252515.1). Lineage (GTDB taxonomy): Bacteria > Pseudomonadota > Gammaproteobacteria > Pseudomonadales > Pseudohongiellaceae > UBA5078. The sequence goes on along the minus strand of JBPOFS010000001.1, from coordinate 801,159 downwards.
AGCAATACGTTCATGCTCACCATATCGTTCGCTAACACTAGTTCGGTGACCAATATTGCAGTTTGCCGCGCTAAGGTAGTGCCGAGACTGTCGGCTTGTTGGCGTAAAATATTCTCGGTAGTTTGATTCGTCACCAACCAAAAGACGCACATGGACAGAATCATCAGTGCGGCACCGGTGAGCGCAAATTTTTGACCGAGGCGCATGGATTTGCTTGTCGGTGGAGTATTAGCGGTCACGCTATCTGTGCTACTTGAAAAACTCTTGTCTGACACTCGATACTCTCTATAACTATGCGGTTCTTAATGGAAAGAATCCAGGGTGAGTTCTTCATCTTGTACAAAGGAAAAGTCCATATTTTCACTGGGTTCTTGCAAGCAGTTGCCTTGCACAAAATTTATATTGGCTTTCCACAGATAGGGCAGGAGATCTATTTTGTCGATCATCGGAGCGATCACTAATAGCCCGCGGGCATGAAGGCTGCTGACCGTGGTGTTGAGTTTCTCGCGTTGCGCTAAATCTGTGTCAATTTTATCAAGCAGTGAGCGGTCGAGCTTAATAATAGACGCCATCTCTAAAGCAATAGTATTGCTAGGGCTGAGCGTGCAGCCATAATGGGTAATAGATAAGCTGAATCCGAACGACTTCATTTGTTCGCAAAATTTTTGCACTTGCGTGGGCGAGCTGGCGATATCGAGCTCACTAATCTGCAGGCTTATCTGATTTGCGGCGATGTTCTCCTGCTGCATTGCTTTGAGCAACCAAGGCAGGAATTCGCTGCTGATGATCGAATTATGAGTTAAGTTGATGGTGAGCTTTAATGTTTCGCTGTTGCGATCTCGTAACAGGTTCAAAGACTGTGAACATACCCATCGGTCAATGCGTTCTCCGAGCCCGTGCTGATTAGCAAGTTCTAGGAACCGTGGCGGGTAAATTAAGTTTTCATGATCTTGTAGTCGAATTCGCACTTCGTAATGCTCAACGCCATCTTCTTTGAGGTTGACCACAGGTTGGAATACTAATAAGAAATCCTCCTGTGCAAACGCTTCTTGTAAGCGTTCGAACATTTCATCTGCCGTTCCGTATGGATCGGTAAGAGGCAGCTCATTAATGTTCAGCAAGCTAGATCGTATCGTGAGGTTGTGCCGGGCTCGATCGATAACAACGTTTGAGGAAGGAGAGAGCTCGTTGACTACCGCCATTCCTGCGGAAAAGCTTAATGACGTTCCTTGTATTGAGTGGGCTTTCAACCAAGTGTTGAGTGTGTCAGTAAGAGACGCTAGAAATTGATCTTGAGCAAATTCTGTTTCATGGCTTAACAATATGACGAACTCACCTTCGCCGTAATGTCCAATGCTTGCATCTTCTGGCACGTTTTTTTGCAAGACTTTGCTTGCATCGGCTAACAATGCGTTCACTGTTGATTTGGCGGCAACAACTTCCAAATCATCAAACTCTTCGATCTTTAGAAGTAACACGGCGCTGTTGCGCTGTTCATAAACGCTATTGGCGATGGCCAAATCTATGAGGGTATTGATGGCATTGCGATTAAGAAGATCTGTCAGCAGGTCTCGACCTTCTTGGCTTTTAATTCTCTGTTGTTGATCTGGGTTTCCGCTTGCCAAGCGCAGCAATACTTGCAGTATCACTTCATTGTTATATACAGACTTAGCGCACTGAAGGCTGAGGCGAGTCCGGGAGTTTGGCGCTGTGATGCCGAGGAATACGCAAGGGGTGTTAGTGTGCACTGAGGCATTCTGGAGGTACTCGCGGACGGTATCGACATCACGTTCATCGACCAAATCTAGCAAGGCATGCTGTTTGAGCTCGTCTTCAGACTCAAAGCCAAATAAAGTGCTGTAGGCGTGGTTCGCATATACATGCAGGCCTTCGTTTAAATAGGCTACTGCATCCGATGCGTTTTCCAGTAGCAATTGATAACGTTGCTCAAGGGCTTTGTGGGTGACACTAATCTTGCGTAACTCACGCCGTGTAAACAGGCTGTCGAGTTCTCGGGAGGTTGTTGTTAAAAAAGAGGCAATGCCATTAGGCGTGTCGAATAGGGATTCGGAGCACTGTACCCATTGGCTAGACAAACTGCTGAACTTGTCAGCCTCAACAGAGGCGGGGCTGATCAATAGTAAGCAAAGATCTTGTGCGGCTTGCTCTAAGGCTGAGTCAATTTGTGCCACGTTAAGCTCAGAAGCGCCTGCGAACAAAAACAAAACATCCCAGCGCCCTTGTTGAAGGCTTTCTCGCAGTGATGCCTCATCGCTAAGGGGTTCGGCATGTACTATATAGCCCTCTTTACGTAAAAGGTTCAGCAAGTGCTCACTTTGGGAGGCTCGCTCTGTGGCTAGTAGCACATTGATTGTGGGCTTGTGTTCCATGTTGTATGAATCGCTGCTTTGTTTCAGCTTATTTGAGGGCAGATTTTTATAGTAGCAGTCTGTGCTTTTTGCTCTGACGCATTGTCTCTCGCCGCTGAGTTTAGCACAGTAATTCTCTACCTCTGAGTATGGCGCATAGCGCTTTTATCGATTGGAACACATGTTTGGCAATAAAAAAGCCGAATTGGCCTCAAAATCATAAAGCGCAACGTGTAAACTGCGTGAATCCAAGAAAATGCAGACAGCGAAGTGTGCTTGTCGTCTGCTTGAATAGGTTGAAGCGAAATGAGCGAGCAGCAAGAGCAAGAGAAAACCCTACGCCTTAAGCAGATTAAACGAGCAAGAAACCGTTTATTTGTGTGTTTCTGGACCTTCCCTGTCTATGTGTATGCGGTTATGAAGGTGTTAGAGTCAGGCAACGAAACCACCGGTATCATGCTTGTGTATATGGTGGTGTATGCAATATTTGGGGCTAATCTTGCGACTAAGCGCTGCCCCAGTTGTCATGGCCAGTTTTTCGTTAAGTCGTTTTTCTTGAACCCCTTTAAATCCGAGTGTGCGCATTGCAAACAGGCACTTAAAGAGAGCGCGAGTCTAGGGGCTTAATGTCTCGCGCCAAAAATAGCGGATCCAACTCGCACCATTGTAGAGCCTTCTGCGATTGCGGCTGCAAAATCAGCGCTCATGCCAATGGATAGCGTATCCATATGCGGATATATTGCTTGTAACTCTTTGAATAATAAAGAAAGTGGTCGAAACGCCTGACGCTGTTCTTGTTCGCTTTCACAAGGGGCCGGGATGGCCATTAGGCCCCTAAGTTCCAAGTGCGGCAAGGCCTCTATCTGTTCGCACAGCGGCAAGACTTCCTCTAGCGTAACCCCAGATTTGCTTTGCTCATTAGAAAGATTCACCTGTATACATACTTTTAATCGGCCCATGGCGCTAGCGCGATGGGCGCTCAAACGCTGAGCGACCTTGAGCCTATCAATGCTGTGCACCCAGTCGAAATGTGCCGCAATTGTCGCTGTCTTATTAGATTGGATTGGGCCGATGAAATGCCATACAAGGTCTGGCATTTTTAAAGTAGTAATCTTCTCTACCGCCTCTTGTACATAATTCTCCCCAAATTCGCGCTGTCCCGCCGCATAGGCTTGTTCCAGTTTCTCAGGGCTTTGAGTCTTGCTAACAGCGAGCAAATGGACGCTATCTAAGGGGCGATCGAAGTCTTGCGCCGCTTTTGCGATCTGGGCGCGAACTGTTGAAATATTTTCTGATATGCTTGGCATAGTTTCACCGTATAAAGTCTGCGATACCAAAGGCATCTAACTGAGCGTGTGTGCGTTATTCAAGAGCACCATTATAGGCTGATACGCCTGGACGTTGGGTATGACTCGGATTATTAATCATAAAGCCCCATGCTATGACATGGCGACCACACTTCTAAAGGGTTGACACAAAAATGGATATCACCGAATTACTTGGTTTTAGTGTTAAACAAGGGGCCTCAGATTTGCACCTTACCGCCGGCATGCCACCTTTGATTCGCGTTGATGGCGACATCCGTAAGATCAATGTGCCGGCAATGGACCATAAAGAAGTGCATGCGCTAATTTATGAAATCATGACTGACAAACAGCGCAAAGATTATGAACAATTTATGGAGACTGACTTCTCTTTTGAGGTGCCAGGTCTCGCGCGTTTCAGAGTCAACGCGTTCAATCAGAATCGTGGTGCTGGCGCTGTGTTTCGAACCATTCCTAGCAAAGTGTTAACGATGGAAGAGTTGGGCATGGGCCCAGTGTTTAAACAAGTTTCTGATCTGGCCCGTGGCTTAGTGGTGGTAACGGGGCCGACAGGTTCAGGTAAGAGCACGACGCTCGCGGCTATGATGGACTATGTGAACAGTACACGCTATGAGCATATTCTCACAATCGAGGATCCCATCGAATTTGTTCACGAGAGTAAGAAGTGTTTGGTTAATCAACGTGAAGTTCATCGTGACACATTAGGCTTCTCAGAAGCTTTACGATCGGCGTTGCGCGAAGATCCAGATATTATTCTGGTGGGTGAGTTGCGAGATCTGGAAACCATTCGCCTAGCACTTACTGCCGCAGAAACGGGTCACTTAGTGTTTGGTACTTTGCATACGACCTCCGCTGCAAAAACCATTGACAGGATTATTGATGTATTCCCAGCCGCTGAGAAATCGATGGTGCGATCGATGTTGTCGGAATCGTTGCAGGCGGTAGTGTCGCAAGCGCTATTGAAAAAGACTGGAGGCGGCCGTGTCGCAGTTCATGAAATCATGATCGGTACACCGGCAATTCGAAATTTGATTCGCGAAGATAAAGTGGCGCAAATGTATTCGGCAATTCAAACCGGATCCGCGCACGGCATGAAGACGCTTGATCAAAGTTTGAAAGAATTAGTGCAGAAAGGTGTGATCACAAAAGACGCCGCTAAAGCGAAAGCAAAAACTCCTGACTCTTTCTAAAGCGGTGAAGGAAATTTTTCGGCAAAACTTTGCAGCCAGGTTTCCAGAATCAGTTGCGCAGCAAGACAATCAAGCTGCGCTTTTGATTCGCCTCGCATCAGTTGTCCGCGAGCCTCAAAAGAGCTTAATCGTTCATCTATTCCGAAGCAGGGTTTTTCGTAACGGCCATTGAGCCTGTTGCCGAACTTTCTTGCCCGTCGCAAAATATCACTCTCACTGTCATCCATGTTATAGGGTAGCCCCACAACAAAAACGTCTGGCTCCCACTGTGCCACTAAGGCATCTAACGCTTCCCAATCTGGAATCCCGTCTTTAGCTGCAATAGCATTAAGTGCACTGGCTTTGCTAGTGATGCTTTGCCCTGCGGCGACTCCAATTCTTTTGGTTCCGTAGTCGAAACCGAGAACCGATAGCTCTTTAGTTTTCTTGGCGGGCAAAGTGTCCATTAGGAATGTCCTGCGAACGAAGAGAGTTGTTGCAAAGTAACACCAAGAGTAGCGGCACACGCCTCTGCCTTTTTCTCGTACTCGCTAGAAAATATTAGTTCTGGAGTAGCGGGTACAGTAAGCCATACATTGTTAGTGATTTCCTCGTCGAGCTGACCGGCATCCCACCCGGCGCAGCCCAGTGCCACAAGGTACTGCTCTGGACCATCCCCTTTGGCAATGTCTACGAGAATGTCTTTGGACATTGAAATACTTAGGTCTGTGGTGATGGGAATAGTGTACTCCCATTCTTTCTCGCTGCTGTGGAGGATAAACCCTTTGCTTTCCTCTACTGGACCACCGGTCATTACGTATTGCTTATGAAAATCGATGTCGCCAATCCGGTTGCTGCAATCGATCTTAAGCTCTGCAAACAACTTACTTAACAATAGTTTGCTGGGCTTATTGACGACAATACCTAAAGCTCCTTCTTCGTTGTGTCGCCATAAATAGGTAACGGTGTGATTAAACCAGGGGTCATCCAAGTGGGGCATAGCGATTAGAAATTGGTTCGACAAGGAGCCAGGAGGAATTTCGAACAAAGGGTTATCTGAAATTTTCACATTCATAATGGGCATATTCTTTTAGGTTACTGACTGCTGAACGAGTTTCCTTGATGGAAGCGCCAAGTACGAATAATTTCTAGAATATCAACGTCTGCCAACATCTCTGCTGGGAACGGATCAAAAGGAGAGGCTATACGCACGATATCGATGGCAGCCTCGTCGAGAACACGGTGTCCGGAGCTTTGCAGAATGCGTATTTCTTGAACGGAGCCATTAGGGCGCAATGCGACTAACATTCGTAGGCTGCCGAATATTTCTTGAGCACGTGCTTGTTCTGGATAATTTAAATTGCCTACGGCTTCGATACGTTTTCGCCAGGAGTCCAGGTACAGCGCGTCATGGCGCTTTTGTGTGGAGGCTGAGGATATTGTGTATTTGCGAGGACGCTTTGCATAGGCTTGTTGCTGCATATCTAGCTGAGCTTGAAGGCTTGCGATAGCGAGGCTTAAATCTTCAGGGGTCGCTTGTTCGGATAAAGGGTTGTCGGTCTCGGGAGCCTCTTCTTCGAGTTGTTGCTCGAAGCGTTGATCCGCTTGTGTGGCACTGAGCACTTCGATGTCGTTTGGCTCGGTTTGCCTGTTTGGAGCGGGCGCCTGAGCAATGGGGTCAACCTGTTGAATTAGTTCGTCGTGGAAGTCTGCCGCAAACGGTGTGCTCGGAGCGGCAGCGCTATCGAGTGTCCCGCTGCCAGTTTGGTTTTCTTGCGCAATATAGTCGGCCTCATCAGGGGCCACTTCGCTGCGATACTGAGCGAGCGTGATTTCAATAGGAGGCGCACTGTTACTCTTTTCCAAGTAACTGAAGCCTACTCCCGCTATCAGCATGATATGCAAACATGCTGATAGGAAGATGGTAAAGCCAAAGCGCTCTTTGGAAAGATCGGTCTCTTGTGTCATAGGCCCTGAGTGTGTGGGCTTATGCCCGCTTAGGAGCGGGCGTTAAGCTTGCTTTCAATGCAGCGCATGAGATCGCCTGCGATGTCGAGATTATACGCGTTATTGAGTTCTCGAATACAGGTGGGGCTTGTCACGTTGATTTCTGTCAAATAGTCGCCGATGACGTCTAGCCCAACAAATAACAGGCCTTTTGCTTTGACGCTTTCTTTGACTTGCTGACAAATCCACAAATCTCGCTCGGACAGCTCTTGTGGGACGCCGGTGCCTCCAGCCGCGAGATTGCCGCGAGTCTCCCCTTTAGCGGGGACCCTTGCCAATGCGTAGGGGACAGGCTCACCGTCAATGAGGAGTATGCGCTTGTCTCCATTAACGATTTCGGGAATAAAGCGCTGAGCCATAATCGGCGTGCGCCCATGATTAGTCAGGGTTTCGATGATCACGCTGACATTGGGGTCATCTTTGCGCAGGCGGAAGATTGACGAGCCGCCCATGCCATCTAATGGCTTGAAGATGACATCCTCATGCTCTGCATGAAAGCGCTTCAAAATAGTAGCGTTCCCACTAACAGCGACAGGTGGGCAGCATTGTGGAAACTGAGTCGCGTAGAGCTTCTCGTTACAGTCTCTTAAGCTTTGCGGCTTGTTGACTACTAGAGTGCCCATCGATTCGGCTTGTTCAAGCAAGTACGTGGAGTAGATAAACTCGTTATCAAACGGTGGGTCTTTGCGCATTAAGATGACATCTAGCTCACTTAATGGCTCTTCACTGGCCTCCCCAAGGGTAAACCATTGATTTTCATCCCAAGCGACACTCAATTTGCGCATCAAGCCAATCGCAATGCCATCTCGTAAATAGAGATCGGATTGCTCCATATAGCTTAATTCCCATCCTAACTCCTGCGCGGCCATTAACATGGCGAGGCTGGTGTCTTTTTTGTAGTGGATGGACTGTATTGGGTCCATGACGATGCCAAGTCGAATGCTCATCTTTAGTCTGCCTAAAATCTAAGGGGTGTGCGCGAATCATAACGCAAGTCTGAAGATGTATCGACGCATCCGAAGAGGCAGAGGTCGATAAAGTGTGCTAAATCTTTAATACAACCTTATGGAGGGTAATGGCATGGAAGCTAGGCAAGAAGTCAGTGCGGTACAGATCTTAGTGGTCGATGACAATAAAACGGTTCGTGAGAACGCGCAATTACTGCTCGATCAACGCCTTTATCATGTAAGAGTGGCTGAAAACGGCTTTGATGCCCTGTGTAAGCTGGTGGCGTTTCCGCCAGACATTGTGTTCATGGACATTGGCATGCCGGAGCTAGATGGCTTGCAGTCTTGCGCGTTGATTACGGCCAACCCGCAATATGCCCATATTCCAGTGGTCCTCATGAGCGCTAATGGAGGCCCTCTTGAGCAAGCGCGTGCCGAGCTAGCCGGTGCTAGCGAACTAATCCCCAAACCACTGCGAAAGCAGGACCTCCTTAACTCTATTCAAACACTGCTTCGATTCGACGATGCCTCCCAGTATGCACACGCTTCTGCTTGTTGATGACTCACCCACTCAAGCGCGGTATCTCACCCTGTTGATCGAGTCCTTAGGGTGGTGTGTGCACGCCTGTAGCAGTGCAGAACTTTCTCCAGAGACATTGACTGGGCTGTCGATCGACTTGGCTTTGGTCAGCTTGCTCACAGAAAGTAGCAATGGCTTTGAGCTAGGAATGCAATTGCAAACTCATGGAGTTAAGCGTGTGGCTATCGTCACAAAGGATCCTCGAAAGTCCGATATTCAATGGGCGATTTCGCTTGGCTTACAGGGGGCTCTAGATGCCCCGAGCACTAAGGCGCACATTGAGCAGCAACTCGAAATTTTGCAAAAAGCTTAAGGTTTTAAAATGCACACTCACAATCCGGGATGTGAACTTCCAACTAAGACGTTGCAGCGCTATATGCGCATGCAGGCCACGACTGTCTGTGTGCAATTAGAGAAATATATACTTCAACGCAGCGATGCCTATTTAGGCATTGTCAGCCGAGTAAGCCTAGTGGTGTGCCAGTTAAGCATATTCACGATGAACAAGCGCTTGATGACTTTTTGTAAAGAGATAGAGAGAGCCATAAGTTTTTTGTGTTCCAGTAATGAGCATGTGCAGCTAAAGCCTTTAGTCGAGGCGTGCTTGTTGTTGGTCGAGTCGATGAGTGATGAAGAGGGCTTAGTCCATGACAGTATTCTGAGCGTCACAGCATTGAACTCTTTACGGGCGTTGCGACGCGCTACCCGATTACCCCAAGATGCTAGGCCACCCTCATCGAAGATCGAGTTTCCAAAAGAGTTTTGGGCAAGCTTGGGGCTTGCCGCGGAACAAGGCTTAGGTCAACTGCGCACACATGAGCGCATAGGAAATAACAATAACGCTGCGGGGGTGGACGTCGCCGAGCTCTTGGTTCTATTTCGAGCCTTTGTTGGCACAGATTCCACAAGCGCTGCTTGGAGCGAGAAGAGCGATCTTTCGTTACTTCTCTACATCGAATTGCTAAGCAAAAATAACAACAGTTTGATAGGCAAAGTCAGTAGTGGGGAAGTGCAAGCCTCCTCACGAAAAATTCTCTTGGATCAAGCGCAGAATAATCTACTACAGCTTTTGCCGGGCAATATTGCTAAAAACATTGAAGAGGCGCAATGGGATAAAGCAATAGCGCTAGAAAAGTGCGCGGACATTATTCTAAAAGCTAAGATTATTCTAGAGGTGCTAGAGCGCAATACAAAGATAGACAATATAAAAACCACATTGGAAATTACTCGATCATATATAAGGCATCTCCAATGCTGGAAAATTAACTCGTCGCATGCGATGAAATTGTTGCTGCTATGTTTGTTAGTGATAGAGCAACACAGCAACTCTAGATCGACCCCCGTCACTAACCGTCAACTCAAGGTGCGTTGTGATCGCTACATTAAATGCAGTCGAGTGCAGTTTAAAACACGGGACTGTTTCACCACGTCCGAGCATGACTCTTTACTAAGCGTTTATAGAGAAGAGCAAAAAGCTATAGAGGCGACTCTAACAGTTTATGTGAAAAATTCTCAAGGTGATCATAAGAGAGTGGCTATTGATTCAACGGTTAACTGGGCATTAGCTCGATTTAGTGCTGCAGCGTTTTGTATGGGCGACTTGATTCTCTATGAGTTGATCTGGTGGTTTCGAGTACTTTATACGCAAGCAATAGAAGGGCGAGTTGAATTGAGCGTTGCTCTGGTTAACTTGTTGCCGAAAATATGCATACTTTCTCAAATACAGGAGCGCGAGAAAAAATGCTCTATGTCGAGAGATTTGGCCGCGCTCATGGCCGCCGAAGAGGTGGTTGTGTTGCTGTCGCCAAATGCAGCACGGCAGCACAATATTTCGGTACTAGATTGTTCGAATGATACGCCTGTTGAAGCCGTCCCCTCGGAACAATTAGCGAGCTTTCTATCTGAAAATATTCATGAGCTAATTCGATTTCCAGACCAACTAGAATCGAAACCATCAGAGCTTAAGGCGTTAGTGCTAAATAATCGTCGCTGTATTCTAGAGCTCAATATGTTGGCCGCTGGTGCACGAGCCCTGAATGTGGATAGGGTGGCGGAGCTGAGCGAGGCCCTAGAGCAAGTCCACAGTGCGCTTTGTGCGCTTCCCGGCACTATTGACTCTATAGACCTGCATAGTTTGCTATGGCCAGGGCACCGCACTTTACGTGAATGTTTGAATCGTGCCGCGGCGCGCCAGCATATCGAGAATATAAGTGGAATCATCGCCCCACTTTATCGATTTCTGGCGACAGGGCTACCGGTGGTTGCTCCAAAATGGAGACGAAATGGGTTGCAGCAGCGCAGTCGGCAATTGCTTGCACAACTGAGTTCCAGCTTTGCAACTCTGGAGGCCTTGTCTCAGCGTCAGTCTTTGCAGCAAATCACGAAAGAGCAGTCTCTTCTTAATCGTTTGCTGGCGGAGCATGGCTCTCTCCTGCGGCAGCTACAAGAAGAGCTCGATGGCGCTGAACGGGTCCATTTCGGAAGGGTGAGATCGCGGCTGCAACGTTTCGTGGCACGACACGCCAATACAGCGAACAAGCAGATCACTCTACACATTCATAATGAAGCGCTATTGTTCCGACGCGAGACGATCGCTAGTTTCGTCGTGCCTCTACAGTCACTATTGCAGGTGCTTATTAACTACGGTGTCGAGGATGAGAGGATGCGCCGACTACGCTCGAAAGCCAAAATCACGACGTTACAACTAGAGGTGCAGGCATACAAGGGAGGAATCAGTATAGAGTTGAGTGACGATGGGCCGGCGCTCTCAGCTGCAGTGATGCAGCCTGTGCTAGAGCAGATACAGGCTATAGGAGGTGAATTAAGCGTGGATAGTCGCCCATTACAAGGCAATCGCATTCGTCTGCGCCTTGGGAGTTAAAGTGCGCGTTGGGATATTGTGTTTAAGTCGCTATAATGCCGCCTTCGCCAATAGATTGGATTGCACTACGTTGAAAACATTAGGATACGTTTGGGGCATTGGAGGGGTTGTTTCATTACTACTCTTCGCAGTATTTCGACTTTCGCCCATGGCGTTCGAATTAGCATCTTTCGATCTCGCTGCGCAGCACTGGGCCGCGCTCGCTGTGAGTATCTTGTATATGGCTTATGCCGAAGGCTATAAAGGCTTTCATTTAGCGTTCGCGCCACGTGTCGTCGCCAGGGCTCGTTACCTTAGTGCTCACCCGCAGGTTCTGCATGTCATTTTAGCACCAGTGTTCTGCATGGGTTATATTCACGCCACTAAGCGCAGAAAACTACTCTCTTTCGCCCTTACTAGCATGATCATCTGTTTTGTCTTGATCGTGCGCGTATTGCCACAACCTTGGCGAGGAATCGTCGATGCCGGCGTTGTCACTGGCTTGATGCTAGGGATTCTCTCGATCATCTATTTCTACGTGCAAGGGTTGCGTTTTCCTCAGCGCCCGCAGGTAGCTATCGACCTACCGGACTAACGATAGGTTGTTCAATCGCACGCTAAGGTCTTTCTATGTCTAGGCACGATAAAAAGCTTAATCCCTGTGCGATTATCATAAGCTATGAGCCCGATACGGCTGTGCTGTTGTCACTGCTTGAGCAAATATCTGCGCAGACGGACTTCCTTCTCATCGACAACGCCTCGACCAATGCAGCCGAGTTTGTGAGTATTGCGCAGAATAAACCGCGTTGTTTGGGGGTTCATCAACTACCCAAAAACGTTGGTCTGGCCAGTGCCATGAACCTTGGTTTAGTAGAGGTTCGAAAGGCTGAGTACGCTTACGCAGTGCTGTTTGATCAGGATAGTCAGCTAACGCCTGCTTTCTTTGAAAATATGCAAATGGCTTACTTGGAGGCGCAGCGCTTAAGTCCTAAGCCCGTAGCTGCGGTAGGGCCTCGTATCGTGAGTTTACGTAATGAAGCGCCAATGCCATTTAAACTATTCTCACGTCTGTTTAAGCGCAGTGATGTGAACTTCCATGGCAATACGCGGCTCTTTCAAGCAGAGTTTTTGATTTCTTCTGGCTGTTTCTTCGTGATGGAACACCTTGAGATTATAGGCGCGATGAAAGCGGAGTATTTCATCGATAACATAGACCTAGAGTGGTGTTTTAGAGCGCAAGCAAAGGGATTCGAGGTTATAGGGACAGACTACGCGCTTTTGCATCACAGCATCGGTGAGCAGGATGAAAACCTATTAGTGCGTAAAGGCGTAATCGTAAGCCATAGCCCTCTGCGCAGTTACTACTCCACAAGAAATCGTTTTGCGCTCTATCGCGAACCTCACGCACCAGTGGCGTGGAAAATACGAGATTTTCCACGATTCATTTTGAAAAGTCTTTGGCTTGTCTTGTTCTCAAAAAAACGAGCCCAGTACGCCGAAAACATCTGGCGGGGAATTAAAGATTCTCGGGATTTAGCGTAATGCCTGTCGCAGTAAACAGCTCTCCACGTATTGCCATTTTATTGCCGACCTATAATGGTGGGCAATATTTACAAGAGCAAATCGATTCTTTATACGCACAGGATTATGCCAATTTTATTATAGTCACACGAGACGATGGCTCGACTGATGACAGCGTTGAGATTATCCAACGCAACGCTTGTCAGCATCCTGAGCGCTTCCATATCGTCAGTACAGATGGTCGAAATATTGGTGCGAGTGCTGGCTTCTCCGCGCTGATGGAGTATGTGTTGGATGCGCAAGAGGCTTTAGGTCTGGAGCCAGCCTATATGATGTTTTGCGACCAAGACGATGTATGGCACAGCAGTAAAATTAGTAAAAGTATTGTCGCCATCATGGCTTTGGAAAAACGTTTTCCCTACCGTGCATGTTTGGTTCACAGCGATCTACGAGTGGTCGATGAAAAGCGGGAGCTATTAGCCGAATCGTTTTTTGCCTACCAAGGGCTGCGTCCTGATAAACGCAGTTTCGCACGGTTTTTGGTCAGTAACTCCGTCACAGGCTGTACGGCAATCGTGAACGAAAAATTGGCGGCTATTGCATGCCCTGTTCCAGAGCAAGCTATTATGCATGATTGGTGGTTAGCGTTAGTTGCAGCCGCAATTGGTCATATAGACACAATCAAAGAACCCTTAATTGACTATCGTCAGCATCAACACAATACAGTAGGTGCCAAGCCTCACCAGTCGTCCAAATTAAGTATTCAAAAAATAAAAGGCGCCTTTAGCGACCCAGCGTACGATGAAATTAATCGCGTGCTCGTTACGCAGGCTCGAGCCTTTGCAGGATTACATCACAGCAATATTAAGAACAAAGATACCTTTGTGCTTATGGTGGCGCTTTGGATGGGAAGTAAAACAAGAATTGTTCGCAACGTGGTGCTCAAAGCGTTCTTAAGCCTTGGCACCTAACGTTGCTATTGCGATGCTTAATGTCCGCTCATTGATCTGATCGCTTGTAAGCGTTTACGCATCATCTCACCTACGACCCGTGGTGAAAATTCTGCTTCGATTGTCGATCTGGCTTTGCTGCCAAGTGCTACGGACAGGGCCGGGTCTTTAGCAAGTGACTGCATGGCTTCGGCGGCTTGTTTTACGTCCGGTTCCGCCCAAACTTGTCCCTTTTTATATGGACCAAAGTCTTCCTGTATCGTGATTAGTTCATAATCGATTGGCATGCAATTGTTAGGGCGCATGTAGTCGGTATTGCCAGACCAATTGGTTGCCAACACGGCTTTGCCTAATGCCATCGCCTCGGCAGGCCCAAACCCGAAACCTTCTGAGCGATGCAATGACACGAAACAATCAGTGTTGGAGATCAACGCGTTGACCTCTTGGCGCGAATACACTTTGTCGAGCACTAGAATATTGCGGTGCTCTCCGATGGCTTCTTTGATAGTGCTTATCGAGTCAGGAGTGGGATTGTTAACTTTCAACACGAGACGACTAGAAAGATCATCTTTGGCAAATGCTCGTTTAAAAGCATCGATCGCACCAAACGGGTTTTTGCGGGCAGGCATGCTGTAGGTATCAAACATGGCCAAGAATAAGAACGCCTCTTCGGGAAGCCCAAAGTCTTGGCGTTTTAGGCTACTGTCGACTTTTACTTCTACCGCGTGGGGAATGCGCACCACAGGAATAGGAGAGCGCATCGCAACAGCATCTTGTACAAAGCTTGAGGGTACCCATATTTCATCGAAATGGACGAAAGTCTCTACCCATGCCTCGGGGATCTCAGGAAGTTCCCAGGCCCAATAGCCAATTCGGTAGTGATCATTGAAGTGCTCTGAAGGCAACTCTGAAATCGCCTGAAACGCATGGTCAGGATTGATGTGCAAAAGCGTCACATCGTAAGGAGCGTTTTCGATTTCTTTATGTTGCCAACTAAGATCTGTCATGCGTGAAGGGTTGCCGGACTGGAAGCAGATGATGCCGAAAGGTTCATCTGCCGCATCCAAGGCTTTCGCATCACTACGAGCGCCTTCCCCGATGCCCATCTCTGCACGAGTGTATCCTATGAGGTTAACCCCTGGTTGGAACCCTTTGCTCTCTGCGCGGCTCTCAAGTGTCGTCTGAGAGTCGGTAGAAACTGAAGGGAGCCCCGAGACTTGCAGCGTGAAGTCGCCTTTCTCAGCGGAGAGGTTCGGATTATAAAACTCATCTCCTGCTACGAAGCGTTTACTCCAACGTTTCCACATCGATTTCTCGTTTTCTTTAGGGACGCTAGTTTTTCGACTAATGCTTTCGTGGTGGATCAATTTGACATCAGGAGACCAAATGTTGCGATAGCCTTTATCAAGGAGACGCAAACAAAGGTCTACATCGTTGCCCACTACGGCGAGTTCTTCGTCGAATCCGTCGATCGCTTCGAATTTTTCGCGGCTTACCATTAGGCATGCGCCGGTATTGGCCGAAACTTCACGCGTCGTTTCATGCAAGTAGCGATAGATTGAATCGCTTGGCATGCGTTTGTGCAGTAAGTGGATGCCACCACCGCCGTAATTTACTAGCAATACTCCCGTGTGTTGCAACGCGCCGTTAGGGTAATAAAGGAGGGCGCCCACAGTACCAACTTCAGGGCGGATGGCTTGACGCACCATCTCTTCGAGCCACAGCGGATCGATGATTTCGATGTCATCATTGAGGAATAAATACAATTCACCGGTGGAGTTCTTGACGCCAACATTATTCAGGCGAGCCCAGTTGAAGGCTTCATTGCACTCGACGACTGTGAAGTTTTTACTTTTTAAGTAACTAATGCCTTCAGGATTTTTGCCACGACTATTGTCGAGAATAACGACTTCGTAATTTTTGTAAGTCGTGAGTTCTAGCATTGAGTCTATACAAGGTTGTATTAAAGACAATTTGCCCATAGTGGGAATGATGATAGAGACTTTTGGCTGCGAGGAAAGTGGCCAGCGTACTTGTCGGATATCATGATCGCGTTCGATTACTTGAGCGTCTTGTTCCTGTAAGTGCGTTCTTAGTATTTCAGTTTCTGCCGCGAGTTTTTCCGTCTGTGAAGACTCTTGCGGGGCACTCCATAACATTTTGGCAAGTCGACTGATTTGCAGTGGGGTTTCGCTAAGCGTCAACAACACCTCAAAACGCCACGCAAGGCTTGAGAGATCGAGTCCTTTCACGGCCACTAAGCAGGCGTTGTGTACCGCGAAGATATCGCCTACATAGTTGCTGGCATAAAGATGATTGGGGGCCCACTGCGGAGTAAAGCAAGGATCAAAATGTTTGCCTGATAATGTGGACTTGTCATGATCGCAATACAGCAATTGGGTTGTGCTGTTCTGTAGGGCTTGGTTCATCTCCCACAATGCTTGCGGTGCTAGCGTTTCCCCTGATTGAAGCAATAAAGTCCAGCCGTCGCGTTCGGATAAGTCGGCAAGCAATTTATTCAGGGACGGGACGAAATGCACTTGTGTCGATGACGTCGCGATGCCGGCATTCTCTAAGGTACGCTCAAAGGCGGGAGTGCTCTGGCCTACGACATGCAGCATCCAACGTTGATGAGCTTGTTCAGCGATGCTGCAAAGGGTATGCAGTAGAGCCTCTTCGTCATCGGTTTGCGACAATACCAAATGGAAAAGAGTCGTACTTTCGTCTTCTAGTGATTGAGCGCGCAACTCCTCGATCACTTGCGTCTCTGGCGTATTGCGCCAATACCAAGTGTTATAGAGGTCGCTGTTCTTAAACAGACTAAATTCCTGTGTCAGCGAGCGAGAGTTTTCGGCCTTGTCTGTGAAGGTCAATACTAGTTCGTGTTTGCCCGCATTGAGATCCGGTAATGGGATCTCCTGGAAAAAGCCAGCGGTAAAAGCGTCCTTGATGTCGGGATAATTCTCGGCGATGTCTGGGCGGCTGATGCCAGTGCCAAAACTGAGCGCAAGTTTTCCATCGATAAACGCTTCAATTTTTTCAATGCCGTCTTTACTGCACGCCCAACCTTGCAGGCTTAGTTGTTCTGGGAATTCATTTTGTGCGGCACTAGGGATGTCAAGATTACAAAGTATGACTTCTTCTTTGTCGTTTGAAACCTTCGCTTGGTTAGGCTGCAACTGCTGTTTTACCTTCCCTGCCCCAAGAGCAAGTAGTTGCCGTTTAGCGAACCGAATGGGCTTGGTCAGTTTCCACGACAGGGAGTTGATCAGCAACTGGTATTCATTAGTGAGCCGGTTGACATGATTCTTCGCATCGTTAAGTTCGGCAGTGCGGCGATTGAACCCTTGGTTGGCTTTGTTTAGTTTGTGATTAACGCTGCGCAGTTCGCTATTAAACCGGCCTTCGATCTCTTGTAACTGACGACCGAGTTGACGTTTGTCTTGTTCGGCCTCTAGCGAGTGTGCATTGAGACGTTTAATATCTTTGTGCAATGTTTCGATAAACGCGGTTTGATCCAAGGTACCTAAAGTTTCATTGATTTCGGCGCCAGTCCATTGAGAAAGCCATTTGCTGAAAACTTGCACGCGAGCCTTGGCGATCGGATTTCCGATTTGGTAGCGAGTACTTGGATCGCTAGAGGCGGTATTAGATTCGCCCCCTTGACGGTAGAACGCAGTAATCTCATCTATATGGATGAACGGCATCAATTGAGCGAGTTGCAGCCAGAAGTCCCAGTCTTCGAAAATCTCTAAGTTTTCATCGAATCGACAACCCTGGTCGATCAGTGACTTTCGGAACATAGCCGAGTGAATAGGAATAAAATTGTCGCGACGCAGGCGGGCATGATCATAGTCGATGCGAAATGCCTCGCCGCTAGGAATGCCAGCGGGCGTAGTTTTTTGTGTGCTGCTGTAAGCGACGCCTATTGTAGGGTTCGCCTGCAAGCACTCCACCAACATCTCTATATGGTTGGGTGCAATCCAGTCGTCTTCATCAAGAAAGAGCATGAAGCTTGAGTGGGCACTGGCAAGGGCTAAGTTTGCGGCGGCAGGGCGATTTAACGGGCGTTGGTCACCAACTTCGTACAATGCAGTGTTAAGCGCGAGCGACTTGTGTCGGTCCAAGCCTTTGCCCGTGGCATCTACCAGAATAATTTCAATATTCGTGTAGGTCTGCTTTTCAACAGAAAGTAAGGCCTCTAATAGTTCTGGGCGATTCATGCTTCTGCATAGAACAGATACTAAAGGGAAGTCATTCAGTGCTGGTTTTGCAGCAATGTTTTCTGAGTTTGCAGTGCTAATTTTTGGATCCTCTAAACGGTTTGAGCAGGGAGTGTAGGAAGCCTTTTGATTCGGCTTCTGGGCTAAAGCGATAAGTTTCCGGTACCCGAATGTCGCTTAACTCTAAACGCTCTTGGCGCATTATCTCTGCTTCACATAAAAGTTGGGGCTGTTGTAATAGTTCTGGCGTTATAAGATTGTAGGCTTCGGCAAACTTGACCTGTACAGGAAGGGTATAGGTGCGGAACCGATTCAATGCGAAAATAAACTCATCGAAAGGCGAGATGCTAAGTTGCGAATGGTAAACCGCAATCGCTTCACGTTTGGTTTTTTCATGCGCGGTGATGTCTATTAGAATATCAGCGCGCGTCAGTGGCGAGCCGATCTCATATTGGGCGACTCGCAAATCGCTGCCTTCACTAACTAATTGTCGAGCGGCTTCGATAACGATCCAAGCTGTAGCGCGATGGTCAGGGTGAATTTCGTTGATAGACGGCGTTAGAATTAGGTCCGCTTGGCTGTCGACAATGGCCTTGCGTGCAGCCGCGACTGTGCGCTCATTGAAAGCGACACCTCGGTCTTTTTCTTTCCAAAAAACGACACGGCTAAGTCCTAGTATCTCGGCGGCTTCACGTGTTTCGTTTTCTCGAACTTCGCTT
Source organism: Gammaproteobacteria bacterium (assembly GCA_051252515.1). Lineage (GTDB taxonomy): Bacteria > Pseudomonadota > Gammaproteobacteria > Pseudomonadales > Pseudohongiellaceae > UBA5078. The sequence goes on along the minus strand of JBPOFS010000001.1, from coordinate 782,489 downwards.
CCTGCTTTGCCGTGTTCGCCATAATCACCGGAGGTGACGAGTACGGCGCTTGTGGGGATGCCCGCAGACTTAAATGCGCAGAGTAGTCCGCCACACCCAAGTGCCTCATCGTCTGGGTGCGGAGCAAACACTAAGGCTGCCTTGCACTCAATCAATGGGCTAGCTTGATAGGGCGTTAAACGCGATTCCATCCCAGTTCTCTCAGTTAATCTTGCGCGTGATGATCGATTCGAGAACTTCCCCAATGAAATCCAAAAACAAAGTGTCTAGGTCGGCATTAAAATAGTCTTGTGCCTTATTGCCGATGGCAAGTACGCCTAGCATGCGATCTCGGCCAATGGGGCAGAGGGCGACAGAGCGAATGGTTGCGCCAGTGTGGGGGAATAGAATTTTTGAGGTACTTTTTTCAATGTTCTTGCAGGTTGTTTTTCTATCGCGAATCAGAGTAGGAAAGTTTTCTTGTAAGAAATCTGTCGATTCAATTCGGGTGTTGCTGACATTGTGTAAGTCTTCTGCAGAGAACAAAATTACGCTGCTCGCATCAATGCCTGGCTGTGTGTTTAAGTTTGCTTCTGTGGCACTGGCAATTTGAGAGACTTCGCTCTCTACTAGAAGCGCTAAGATGAGTGCGCGAGTGACATTGAATAGCTGGTCATTGTATTTGGCATTTTCCATCAGCACATTCAAAGTATGGCGCGATTCAATGCTGCGCTCGCGCAGTATTGTCACTTGTCTTTCGAGCAGTGAAATCGCTTTTCCGCTTTCGTGGGGCAGAGTGATTTCAGTCAATAAGTTATCGCGATTGATAAAGAACTCAGGATTTTCTTGTAAGTATTGGGCGACTTGCTCGGCAGTCACGGCGCTCTTTTCTTTGTTTTGTTTTGTAGAGATCTCGCTAGTCATAGGTTCTATTCACTTTCTGTCCAATAATCATGAAAACTTATTTAAGTCGATGTGACCTTCGAAAACATTAACGGCTGGGCCGCGCATAATCACCGAGGTCTCTGCGCCGTTCCACGTCAAATTTAGGTCTCCGCCCGTTAGGTGGGCGCATACGTCGCTATCAAGCAAGCCGGCATGGTGGCCGCAGGCAACGGCTGCACAAGCGCCAGTGCCGCAAGCGAGTGTTTCGCCAGCGCCGCGCTCGAAGACTCGCAATTTGATCGTATTACGATCGAGTATTTGCATGAAGCCGACATTGACCCCTTCTGTGAAATCAGGATGTGCGCCTAATGCCTCACCGATCTCTTGAACGGGGGTGGTCTCCAGGTTATCGACAACAATCACGGCGTGAGGATTTCCCATCGAGGCGCAATAAAATTGGATGTCTTTGGTCTTACCTTGCAGTTCGATGCTACGTTGGTAGTGCTGGGCAGGAGCCGCGTTAAACGCTAAGGCGGCAGGATTGAAATCGGGCGCGCCCATATCTACACGAATAAAACCGTTGTCTTCTACGTGTAAAATTATCACTCCACGCTTAGTCTTCACGCGAAGAGTGTGTTGCTGGCTTAACCCTTTATCGAGGACGAACCGTGCGAAACATCGAGCACCATTACCGCAGTGCTCCACTTCGTTTCCGTCGCAATTATAGATACGGTAATTGAAGTCGATATCGGGCTCGGTAGGGGGCTCAATAAGCAGTAGTTGGTCAAATCCGATGCCAAAATGACGGTCGCCAAGCGCTCGGATTAAATCCGCGCTCAGGTTCACAGGCGTTGATATTAGGTCTAAGACCATAAAGTCGTTGCCGAGACCGTGCATTTTGCTAAAGGGTAAAAGCATAATATCTCTATTTAAAGTGTTGATTCTAACGCCAACTGATATTCGAGAGTTTCGCGTTGTCGCACGACTGTCGCTGTATCGCCATCCACCATGATTTCGGGGGCGCGGTTGCGAGTGTTGTAATTGGAGCTCATTACAAAACCATAAGCGCCTGCCGTGCACACGGCGAGCAAATCACCTTGTGCGAGAGTCAGTGGGCGTTCTTTGCCTAAAAAATCGCCTGACTCGCAGACTGGGCCAACGATGTCGTATTCGGCGCTAACTTGATCTGCTTTTTCGCTCTTGTCGACAGGAATAATATTCTGCCAAGCGCTATATAAAGCTGGTCGTAATAGATCGTTCATCGCACCGTCAACAATAGCAAAGTTCTTATGGGAGTTGTGCTTTAAATACTCCACTTTTGTCACGAATATGCCGGCATCGGCGCATATTGAACGCCCAGGTTCAAGGAAGAGGCTTAACCCGCGACCTTCGATTTTGGCGAGGATCGCTTTTATGAAATCTCCAGTGGCTGGAGGAGTTTCGTCGCGATAGCTCACGCCTAAGCCACCACCAATATCGAAGTGCTTAATAGTGATCCCTTGAGCGCTTAACTCATCCACTAGCAACAGTAATCGATCAATCGCGTCGAGGTAGGGCGCAATAGTGGTTAGCTGCGAGCCAATGTGGCAATCAACGCCAACGATCTCAATGTGGGGCATCTGCGCGGCGCGCAAATACACAGCAGGAGCCGTTTCTATCGCAATACCAAACTTGTTCTCTTTTAAGCCTGTAGAGATGTAGGGGTGTGTTCCTGCATCCACGTCCGGATTTACGCGCAAGGAGATAGGGGCACGGACGCCTAATCGGCCAGCGACACTGTTAATTCGATCCAGTTCGGACTCCGATTCGATGTTAAAGCAACGAATGCCGTGTTGCAGCGCGCTAGCGATCTCGTCTTCTGTCTTGCCAAGCCCAGAGAAAATGACCTTCTTTGGGTCCCCTCCGGCTCGAATCACCCGCTCAAGCTCACCGCCGGAAACAATATCAAAGCCAGCGCCCTTAAGCGCGAGTACCTTGAGTACCGCCAAATTGGAGTTGGCCTTAACGGCGAAGCAAGTGAGATGGTCCACAGCGGATAAAGCTTCTTCATAGGCGAGAAGGTTTTGTTCTAGCGCTGCACGCGAGTAGATAAAGCACGGAGTGCCGTGGGTGCGAGCGATCTGTGCGACAGGAATCGCTTCAGCATAAAGAGCATTGTCAACATAGGGAAAGACTGGCATTCGGGGGATAACCTGCGGAGATTAAGGAGTTTAAGTGGGGCTCTAAAGAGCGCTCACAGCGGGTGCGCTTTGGTCTGGCCGCTGAAGAGGGCCCTTTTGTCCGCAGCTTAGCAGGCTACAACTTAGGATAAGAATCAGGAGCAGGCGCATAAAATCAGTCACTTATAGTCAGATATTCGAATTTCTTAATGGCAGGATTATACCCGTAGTGGATTCGCAAAAGCCATGGTACTAACCATGCGACTCATCGGATATGACCTTGAAAAACACGATGCTCAGCCCTATAGTTGCCCCTCGACTTTATAGTGGTCCGCTTTGGCGTGTCCGCTAGTCCTGTGCTTGTTATGAATATGAGCGCTTGATATCAAAAGCCTAGATTGTTGTGGCAAAGTATTCGGAAAAGTAAATATGATTGAAATTAGTCACTTAACGAAGAAGTTTGATAGTTTTACCGCAGTAGATGACCTTAGTTTTACAGTCAAAGAAGGGGAGGTCTTAGGGTTTCTCGGACCAAACGGTGCTGGTAAATCAACCACGATGAAGGTGATTACTGGTTTCTTGGCTCCGACCTCTGGCCGCGTCAGTGTCGATGGGCATGATATTGCGTTGAATCCTATCGAAGTTAAATCCCTGATTGGCTACCTTCCTGAAGGCGCGCCAAGCTATCCCGATATGACAACCTTGGAATTTCTAAATTTCATAGCGGAAATCCGAGGGTTTACTGGGGAAGAGAAGCAGCGCCGCATTAACAAAGTGATTGACGATGTTGAGCTGCGCTCGGTCTGTCATAAGACCATCGACACCCTTTCGAAAGGGTTCAAACGTCGAGTGGGTTTAGCGCAAGCGATCATCCACGACCCTAAAGTGCTAATTCTGGATGAGCCAACAGACGGGCTTGATCCAAACCAAAAGCATCACGTGCGTAATCTGATACGCAACCTCGCGAAAGATAAAATCGTTATTATCTCCACTCACATCCTTGAAGAGGTGAGCGCCGTGTGTAGTCGCGCCATCATCATTGCGGGTGGGCGGATATTGGCGGACGGTACGCCAAAAGAGCTAGAAGCACGGTCGGCCTATCACGGGGCTGTGAGCATAACGCTTAGTGAAAGCTTTGATCTTGCGGCGGCTTTGGCCGACGACGCTGATGTGCGTGGGGTAGAACCAGTAGAGGGCAGTGCGCATCAATTTATTTTGTTGCCCGCTCAAGGTAAACAGCTGTTCTTGAAAGTATCGGAAAAGTCGCAAAGCGGACATTGGCCAGTAACTGAATTCCATTTGGTTGAAGGCTTACTGGAAGATTACTTCCGCAATGTGACGCATGATTCTATGTTGGCGACCACTAAGGTGCCCGACGCAGAGCCTTCCTCCAATACAGTGCAGCAGGGATGAAGTTATGAACAATATGTTATTTATTTTCAAGCGCGAACTGGCCGGCTACTTCTCCACGCCTTTGGCTTATGTCTTTATCGTGATATTCCTCGTAATGAGCGGAATATTTACATTCGATATGGGCGCGTTCTACGAGCGTGGGCAGGCCGATTTGTCGCCATTCTTTGGCTTCCATCCTTGGCTTTATCTTTTCATGATCCCTGCGATCGCGATGGGCCTCTGGGCGGACGAGCGTAAAACCGGCACGATAGAGTTGCTCATGACCCTGCCAGTGAAACTGTCAGGCATGGTGATTGGCAAATTCTTAGCGGCTTGGGTGTTATGCGGTGCGGCTTTGGCCTTAACTTTCCCAATGTGGGTCACAGTCAATTATTTGGGTAATCCGGATAACGGCGTGATTGTGGCGGCCTATCTTGGTAGTTGGTTGATGGCTGGAGGATTCTTAGCCATTGGCTCGTGTATGTCGGCTATGACACGTAATTCGATCATCGCTTTTATTCTGACAGTGGCAATTTGTTTTGTGTTTGTGGCCTGTGGCACGGAGATCGTGCTTAACGCATTTTCCTGGGCACCACAGTTTCTAGTAGACGCCATTGCCGGTCTGAGCTTTTTGACGCATTTTGATTCAATTAGCAAAGGCGTTCTGGATATTCGTGATATTTTATTTTTTGTAGTCTTTATTGGTTCGTGGTTGTTCGCCTCAGCGATCGTCATTGAAATCAAGAAAGCTAACTAAGGGGTCTGATGATGAATAGTAAGACGTTATTCTCTGCGACAGGCCTTGTACTTACAGGGCTGTTTCTCATTGTAAGCGTGGCGGTCATTAGTTTGATTCCACGATTACGAATCGATTTAACCGAAGATAATTTGTACACCTTGGCCGATGGCACGCGCACAATCGTGAGCAGTCTTGAAAAGCCGGTCGAGCTGTTATTTTTCTACTCAGAAGAAGCAACGGCAGATGTGCCACAACTGCGCTCTTATGGTGTGCGAGTTAAAGAGCTTCTTCGTGAAATGGTCATTGCGAGCGCTGGCAATATCACTTTGCGTATTATTGATCCGGTGCCGTTCTCTGTTGAAGAGGATGAGGCAGTGGAATACGGTGTGCAACGTGTGCCGCTAAGCCAAGGTGGAGATCAAGTTTTCTTTGGCTTGGTAGCGATTGATACGACTTCACGACCGGCTGATGGTGATGACACTGCTGCGGCAACTGTTTTCGAGACGATCGGTTTGATACGTCCCGACCAAGAAGAGTTTCTTGAGTATGAGTTTTCTAAACTAATTACACAGGTTACAAATCCAGAGCCTCCTGTAGTGGGTTTTCTTTCTGGCTTGCCGATCGATGGTGGGGTGAACACTCTCACGATGACCCCTACGGCCCCATGGATGATTATGGATTCCATGCGTCAGCTTTTCGAATTGCGCCGTGTGACTCCTGATGTGCAATTGATCGATGAAGATATAGACATCCTGCTGTTGGTGCATCCGCAAGAGCTAAGCGAGCCAACGCTATATGCTATTGATCAGTTTGTATTGCGTGGTGGTAAGGCGATGGTCTTCGTTGATCCGAACGCCGATTCGCAGTCCCAGGCAGGGTCTGATGGCGTGCCAGTGCCGCTACCAAATCAAGCCTCTGATATCGCGAGTTTGTTTAGTGCATGGGGAGTCAGTTATGACCCTGAGCGCGTGATCGCCGATCGAGAACTCGCATTGATGGTCAATGTAGGGGAAGCTCCGCGTCCGGTTCAGCATTACGGAATTATGGGCGTGCAGCAACCAGGCTTCGCAAATGACATCATCACTAACGGTTTGCAAGTGATGAACCTCTCCTCTGTTGGAGCGTTATTCCAAGCTGAAGGTGCCATGACGAACTTTGAACCATTGGTGCGATCAAGTGCGAACTCTATGTTGATGGAAGGTGAGTTCTTTAAGGCTTTAACCGATCCAACAATTTTAATGGATGAGTTTGTCCCTACGGATATGCGTTACACAGTGGCGGCACGTGTTTCAGGAAATGTGCGTACAGCATTCCCTGATGGTGCGCCTGTTGTCGAGGCCGATACGCAAGAGGATCTAAGTGTTGCTGAGGACGAGACTGAGGCGCCGGTAGTATTACCACCTCATTTGAGTGAGTCTCAAGGCACAGTGAATCTCGTGATTGTGGCCGATACCGATTTTCTGCGCGATAGACTATGGGTACAAATCCAAAACTTCCTAGGGCAGAGAGTTCCGCAAGCATTTGCGAGCAACAGCGACTTCCTAATGAATTCTTTAGATAGTTTAGCGGGGAATGCCGAGCTAGTGACTATCCGTAGCCGCGGACGTTCTGCGCGTCCTTTCTTGGCAGTGATAGAGCTGCAACGCGATGCAGATGATCGATTGCGTGAAGAGGAAACGGAGCTGTTGGCGATCTTGCGTCAAACCGAGCAGCAAATCACAGCGTTGAATGCCAGTAGAGAAGGCAGTGGGCCATCGCCGGAGCAGCAGGCTGAGATTGATCGTTTTGATGTGCAGCAATTAGAAACGCGAAGAAGATTGCGTGAAGTGCAGCTGACGCTAAACCGTGAAATTGAAAGCTTAGGCAGTACACTGAAGTTTGTGAATACGGCATTGGTGCCTATTCTTTTGATACTTTTTGTTATGGTCATGGGTTATCTACGCAACCGTCGTAGAAACGCCGTTAAGGCCTAGATGCTCTAAACGCGAGCGCCACACAGTCTATCGTTGTGGCCTCGCGCTTTTAACCTTCCTCGCGATGTTCATGTGGGTGCTCTTGTTCATAAGGCAAGTGCACCAATACATGAGTGCCCACCCCTACTTCACTGGTGATCTCTAAGCGCCCCCCGTGTGCTTGCGCAATGAGTCGGCACAGATATAAGCCAAGGCCAAAGCCGCCTGTGTTCCGTTGTCGGGCGCTATCGGCGCGGTAGAATGGTTCGCTGAGATGTTCCATATGTTTCTCGGAAATCCCTTCGCCCTGATCTTCTACCTCTAAGGTCACAAAATCATCTGAGAACGAAACGCGAACGGTGATTGGGTTCTCACGTCCGTGCCGGATGGCATTGTTGACGATGTTGGTCAGCAGTAGGCGAGTGCGCAATTTGTCGATGGACACGGAGCTGTCATCATCAGGTCGCTCAAAAATAATGCCGCCTTTGTAGTCGTGATAAGCCTCTAATACCAAGCCAATATAGTCGGCAAAATCGACGTGTTCGGCGATGAGCGCTTGGTGTTGGTTGCTGAGGCGCTCGGCTTCGATGAGATCCGCAATCAACAAATCTATTTCGTTTATATCGTCGCCTAAGGCTTCCTTGATCATGCCGTCTTCTAAAAACTCGAGCTGCAGTTTGGCGCGAGTAATGGGAGTTCGTAGTTCGTGGCTTATAGCCAGCAAGAGCTGACGTTTAGCCTCCAGCATTGATTGTAGAGAGTCGGCCATGTGGTTAACGCTGTCAGTCAGCTCGCCCAATTCATCTTGACGATGGGACTTAACGCGGTAACTCAGGTCTCCGTCACAAATGCGCTCGGCGCCTTCGCGCAATTGTCGTACTGGCTCTAGCAGACGTCGGACGAGCCAGAAGTTAAGTAAAAGCACCAAGGCTCCGATGGCTAAGCCAACATACACAACGATGTAATCGTACTCGCTGAGAGTGGGCACGCGTCTATTAAGATAGTACTCATAGCCGCCGCGAGAGACGCGGATGACGTCTTCGTTTCCGACTTCTAACATTTGGGCATCGTCGGACAGCCCGCGTACAAACACCGCCTCAGAGATATCGAGATCGTTTTGTTCATCTGACTGCCAGTTAATATGCGGGCTGCGGATGATGATGGTCAGAGACAGCTCTTGGGAGAGCTGGGTGGCGCGAGCCAGGTCGGGAGGGACGCCAATATTGTCGACGATAAGATTGATATTATCGAGATAGAAGTCGGGTAGGGGGCTGAGTCTTTCGGAGCGCCAGTTTTGGTCAATTTGTCTAATTGACAGCGTAATAATGATGAAGAACACCAATACGGTGGCGCTGAAAATAAGAAATAGGCGTAAAAAAAGTGAGTTATTGACGCGGGAGACGAGAGACATTGAGTAATTGCTTCCTTTTGGCTGCAGCCGTCTCAGGTCGACGGCTGCTAGGAAAAGTGAGCCTAAGCGGGCTCTCCGACGAAAGTATAGCCTCTTCCCCACACCGTTTTGATAAAGCGTGGTGTTTTGGAGGTATCGTCGAGTTTGTGCCGTAAACGACTAACAAGAGTGTCAACTGCACGAGAGAACAGCTCTGCATCAATACCACGCAAACGGTTCATTAGCTCATCGCGTGTAAAAGTCTTATTTGGCGACTGCATGAACAGAATGAGTAGCTCGTACTCCATAGTGGTAAGTTCGATCAACTCGTCGTCTAACTTTACTATGCGACGAATGGTATCCACCTCTAAACCTTGGATCTTCGGAACCTCTTGCTGGCTGCGGGCTTCATCGCTGGTGCGGCGCAAGATATTGCTGATTCGTGCAACTAGTTCGCGCGGCTCAAATGGCTTGGGAAGGTAATCGTCTGCCCCAAGCTCTAATCCTACGATTCGATCTGTGACCTCGCCGTGTGCTGTGAGCATCAAAATAGGCAGCTGCCCATAGATAGCTGACTTAGCGCGTATCTCGCGGCAGATCTCAAACCCGTCTTTTTCGGGGAGCATGACGTCCAATATCAACAAGTCGGGCTTATTGCGCTTTAAGTGTTCAAACCCCTTGGAAGGAGTGTGTGCCGCGGTGACGGTCATGTCATAGCGTTCTAGATACTGGGTCAATAATTGGCCCAGTTTCTCATCATCGTCAATCAGCAAAATTTGTTTCATAGGGAGTTGCTTTTCCGGCGCCAGATTTGGCCTACTAAAAAGGTGTTTTGAGTGTACGAATTCAGGGCATGGAAATCAATCGGAACAAAGCGCGAAAGGTGTTTTAAAAGCCCTATCAATCCGCAGTAAGTGAGCGAAACATTGGTAAATGGGTGTAGTACGAGGTGCCGTAATAGTATCATTGCGCGCAATTTGTATGCGCCTTGCACAAGGCAAGCCTAAATCGAGTAAACGCCATGATATCCCTAACTAATGCCACGTTAATGCGTGGTGAGCTATTACTGCTCAATAGCACCAATCTGAGTATCCATAATGGCCAGAAGATTGGTGTGATTGGTCGCAATGGTAGCGGCAAGTCGAGCCTGTTCGCTTGTCTTCTGGGGCAACTGGCGCTGGATGAAGGAGATCTCTCAATGCCTGAGGGGACTCGTTGCGCGCATATGCGTCAAGAAACTGAGGCTTCAAAGGCAACTGCATTAGATTATGTGATTGATGGTGATGAGGTCTTTAGAGGGATCGAGCGCTCCCTGATGGCAGCAGAGAAAGCCGAAGATGGTGCAAGCATTGCGCATTGGCACAGCGAAATGGACAAGATCGGTGGCTATGACATCCGCAATCGCGCGATGCAGCTATTGTCTGGATTAGGGTTTGAGTCCGAACAATTTGAAAACCCTGTGTCCAGCTTCTCTGGAGGGTGGCGCATTCGTTTGAACTTGGCCGCTGCCCTGATGGCCCCCTCTGATTTACTTCTGCTGGATGAGCCCACCAACCATTTGGATTTGGAAGCGTCCCTCTGGCTTGAACAATGGCTTAAGCGTTACCAAGGCACGTTGATGATTATTTCGCACGACCGTAGCTTTCTTGATGAAGTTATCGACTACGTTGTCAGTGTCGAGCACAACAAGCTCACACTTTATCGAGGTAATTACAGCAGCTTTGAGATTCAACGGGCGGAACGCCTCGCGCAAGAACAAGCGAAATTCGAAAAACAACAAAGACGTGTGGCAGAAATCGAAGATTTCGTACGCCGATTTCGCGCTAAAGCCTCCAAAGCCAAACAAGCGCAAAGTAGGATGAAAGAGCTTGATCGTATGCAGAGTATTGCACCTGCTCATGTAGACTCACCGTTCTATTTTGAGTTCACGGCTCCCGAGCGTCTTCCTGCTGAGCTAATCTCCTTTGAGAAAGTGAGTGTTGGATATGACTCGCCATTAGTGAGTAATATTCGATTGCAAATACGCGACACAACACGGATCGGTCTGCTCGGCTTTAATGGCTGTGGTAAATCCACCTTGCTGCGCAGTATCGCCGGAGATTTGCAAACACTAGCGGGAGAGGTGCGTAGTTCAAAATATTTGCAAATAGGTTACTTTGCCCAACATCAAGTGGATGTTCTCGATCAAAACGCTAGTCCGATGTTGTTAATTCAACGCCAAGACCCTACCGCACGAGAACAAATTATTCGTGACTTTCTCGGTGGCTTCGATTTCAGGGGTGAACGGGTCACCGAAACCATTGCTAATTTCTCCGGTGGGGAGAAAGCGCGTTTAGCTTTGGCGCTTGTAGTGTGGCAGAAACCTAATGTGCTTTTGTTAGACGAGCCCACTAACCATTTGGACTTGGAAATGCGTCACGCGTTGACTGTCGCGCTGCAAGGGTTCGAAGGCGCTTTGGTCGTGGTCTCCCATGACCGTCATTTGCTGAGCAATACCGTTGATGAGTTTTACTCGATTCACAATGGCCGTTGCCAGGAATTTGAAGGTGATTTGCATGACTATGAAAAATGGATGCAGGAGCAAAGCAATTCCTCCACAGGTACTTCAGCGACGAGTCTGAGTGATAAGAAGGAAGATCGTAAAGAGCAGCGACAACAGGCGGCAGCTCAACGACAACAGCTAGCCCCACTGAAAAAAGAGATTAAAAAATTAGAACAACAAATTGAGAAGGCGCAGATTGAGTTAACAACGGTTGAAGAAAGCTTAGCTGACCCAACGCTTTATGACGAGGGGAGAAAGAAAGACCTTACCGAGATCCTTCAGCGGCAAGCAAAACTCAAGTCTCATAGCGATCAATTGGAAGATCAGTGGTTAGCCAAGTGCGATGCCTTAGAAGCACTGGAATAATAAAGATAATAATATAGCAACGGGAATCCATTATAGCTGCGTATAAGTAGTATCAATATCTAATGGAGATGACGATGAAAAATTTATTGCTAGTATTATTGACCACTACTTCTATTGCTTTCGCCTCGAGCGCTGCTTTTGCGCAACCAGGAGAAGGACGTGGAATGCGCATGGATCCTGAGGCCCAGATTGTAGAACTAATTTCACAGCTAGACATCACGTCAGAGCAAGAAACCGGATTTCGCGAAGCCATGCAGCAAATTAACGAGGCCCGAATGACGGGAATGCGACAAGGCGGGGGGCGCCGCGGTGATGGAGCTTCGCAGTCAGAACAGGAGCGAGGCCAAGGTCGCGCCGCTATGATGGAGAAACAAGCTGAATTGAAAGAACAGGCGCAAGAGATTCTAGCGACTGTATTGAGTGCAGCTCAGATCGAGAAGTATAACGAGCTAGAAGAAGCCCGTATGGCAAAAATGCAAGAGCGACGCGGCGGACGCTAATCGGCGCAAAGAAACAAGTTAGTTTGGAGTTGAAAAAAGGGAGCGAATATTGAATTCGCTCCCTTTTTTTGTCTTTTAGAAACATGTGCTAGTCTGGCAGCATTGAACAACGCAACACTCACTTAGAGCGGAGACTCGAATGCAGCATCATAAGATCAACTATGTAGAGTTTGGCGCGCGTGACCTCGATGCGACGAAGCTATTTTTCGAGTCCGTGTTTCATTGGCAGTTCCAAGACTATGGCCCTGACTATTGTGCATTCTCTGATGCCGGATTAGAGGGTGGCTTCTATCGTGCAGAACTTGCTAGCTCTGTCGCCACTGGAGGAGCGCTGGTTATCTTGTACAGCGATGCCCTAGAGGAGACGCAGGCACAAGTTGAAGCCAATGGTGGGGTTGTGGTGCAGGCTATATTTGACTTCCCTGGAGGGCGGCGCTTTCACTTCACCGAACCGAGTGGTAATGAACTCGCGGTGTGGTGTGAGCCCCTGTCTAAGGGAGTGTAATTCCATGGAGAAAGTCTATACCCACGAAAGTATCGTGATGTTGCAAACCGCGAAAGGCCTGCTGGCGCAAAATGGGATTAGCGCCAATATCAAAAACGAGCATGTGGGCGCAGGGGGGTATGTAGGTTTGGAGATATTCCCATTGGAATTATGGGTAGACTCCGCAGTGGCCGCAAAAGCTAAAACTTTGCTAGAGAGCGCGTTTGACGACAGCACGAATCTGTCAGAGTGGGTCTGCCCTCAATGCAATGAAAAGAATTTTTCTAGTTTTGATGGGTGTTGGAAATGCCAGCGCCTGCGAGATCACGGTTCCCCGAATGAGCTTTAGTCAGTAGAATGATGCGAGTGCAGAACCCTTAATGGCTACATATTTCCATAAAAATAATAAGAGGTTGCCCATGTCCGAACAAGCCGTATCGTTGAAACCTTCAAATACTGGTCTGGTGGTGGGAGGGTTTTTGATTTCATTCACTGTATTGGCGATAGCAGGATTTATTCTTTACTCTTCTATTTGTCCGTGTGAGCGCACACCCGGTGGTTTTCTCTTCGGAGAGCGCGTAGAGGCACCAGTGAGTGACTGGGCCATCGCAAATGAGCAGCCACTTTGCCAAATTCAGATTTGGTCAGGTATTCGTCCTCACTCTATTAATTTGAACTGTATGGCCGCCAGTGATGGCAAACTATATTTAAGTTGCTCAGATTGCGAAAGTAAATATTGGGCTAATGTAGTTGGGGAGCAAGCCGGCGGTAAGCTGCGACTTGGAATGAATGTGTACCCCGTATCATTTGAGCGGGTAGAGGATCCGCAGGAGTTGGACCGCGCTTGGCTTGCTCGCGCCATGAAGCTGCAGTCGCTCGCTAACGTTTCTAATCCTGCCTCTACAGTGGCCACTATGCGGCCAGAGGGCTGGTGGTCTTTTAATGTGACATCGACAACTTATTAATTACTGGAACTTAATGTGAACGGTTTAAAACAAGCACTGAATCAACGCCCTTGGTGGCTTAATGTCATTTGGCTTTTTTGCCTCTACATGACATTCATTTATATGCCGTTTGATATGTTTACTAAACCCTACGGGCAATGGGAAGAGGTGTGGTTTGGAGTGCAGCTAACAGGGTGGCCCGCGAAATTAACTGAACCTTTGCATTGGTTTATTTATGGGGCTGGCAGTTATGGTATTTGGAAAATGAAGCAATGGATGTGGCCTTGGGGCGCACTCTATGCCACGCAAGTAGTGATTGCCATGTTTGTATTTTCGTTTCTACAAGGCGGTGCAGAAAGCAGTATTTTGGGTGCCTTCGTTGCCGCCGCGATCTTCTCCGTTCCTGCAATCGCCCTATGGCGTGCAAAAGCGCTGTTCTCAGCTTAAAGAGTGTGTGACGTGAAACCTTGGTTAGAAGAAGTCGTGTTAGAAACCGAATCGCTGCGGTTGCTTCCTCTTCGAGAATCTCATAAAGAAGCGCTGATAGCGGCCGCATCAGATGGAGAACTCTGGAAGCTTTGGTTTACTGGGGTTCCATCAAAAGAAAGTGTCGATCAATACATCGCCCAAGCGCTGGCGGATCACGCGCTTGGGTTGGCACTTGCGTTTGTGGTGGAGGATAAGCAGAGCGGTGCAATTATTGGTTCTAGCAGATTTTGCAACGCTGTCGCGCCGCATAGGCGTGTTGAGATCGGATATACTTGGTATGCAAAGTCTTTTCAACGCAGCAAAGTGAATACGCAATGCAAGCTGCTTATGTTGCAGCACGCCTTTGACGAATTACAGGCGATAGCCGTTGAGTTTCGAACCCATTGGCATAATCAAGCTTCACGAACCGCGATAGCCCGTCTAGGCGCTAAACAGGATGGGGTGTTGCGTAATCACAGTATAGAAGCCGATGGTGCGTATCGAGATACCGTTGTGTTTTCTATTCTAGAAAGCGAGTGGCCGTCTGTTGCCAAAAACCTTAGGTTCCAGTTGGAACGTGCAAGGCTTTAGAGTTCTGCATCGATAGTAAAAGCTAAGATTTTTTCGCGAAATAGGCAGAAAGCGCTACAAGTAAGCTGGCTATCATCAAGCAAGCTGCAAGCCCCCACAATTGATAAACAAGTCCTGACAATATTGTGCCTAGCAATCTACCGGCGGCGTTTGCCATGTAGTAGAAGCCTACATCAAGTGATACGCCGTCGTGACGAGCCCAGGAGACAATCAGGTAAGAGTGAATCGAAGAGTTGATTGCGAAAACGATGCCGAATGCGAATAACCCAATGATCAGTACCCATGCCGTGGGCCATTGTGCAATCAAAGCTAATGCGATGGCCGCGGGTATTAATGTGAGTAGACAGGCCCAGCGCCAGGCGCTTTGCGCATTCGGAGTGGGGCCGGTGATCTTAGGCGCATTGCCTTGTATTAGGCCGTAGGCGATCACCCACCCTGCTAACAAGGTTCCGACGGCAGTGTAGCTCCATCCTAGCTGGCTTTGAAGATAGACAGGAAGTGCCACGACGAACCAAATGTCTCTTGCTGCGAACAAAAAGAATCGCGCCGTTGATAGACGATTAATGGCGGGGCTCTTCGAGAACAAATCGGTGAATTTTGCTTTGTACGTAGTAACGCCAGCGTTGCGTTCAAGCAGCAGAACGCTCAGCACAAGTGTCATGCTAAGCAAGGCAATCATGGCAATCAGCGCGCCCTGAAATTCGAACCTTGCCAGTAGTACTCCGCCTAGAAAAAATCCGACGCCCTTTAATGCATTTTTAGATCCAGTTAGTGCCGCTATCCATTTGTATAGCCCACCATCATCCTTGATCAAGGCTTTTATCGAGCTTTTGGCGCTCATTTTATTGAGGTCTTTGGCGATGCCGGAAAGTGCTTGAGCAACCATGACGTAGGGGATAGTTAAAACGCTTGGTTCTGCCAATAGCATGCATAATGCGATAACTTGCAAGGCAAGCCCGGCATGCATAGTCATATTCAAACCAACACGAGCCGCGAGCCATCCGCCTACAAGATTGGTGACAATGCCGAAGAATTCGTAGAGCAAGAAAAGGGACGCGACTTCTAAAGGGCTGAATCCAAGCTCGTGAAAAAACAGCACGATGAGCATGCGCAATGCGCCATCAGTAAGCGTAAATGCCCAGTAACTCGCAGTGACTATCCCGTATTGTATTTTCGGGTCTCGATGTGATTGTGGGTTCACCCAAACGGCCTCATCAGATCGACTTCCCTACCATTAATGCCAGTTCCATCATGCGATTCACGTACCCAATCTCGTTGTCATACCACGCAAGTATTTTCACCTGTGTTTCGTTAACCACGAAAGTGGATTGAGCGTCGATGATGCTAGAGCGAGGATCATTGACATAGTCTACGGACACTAGTGGGCGCTCTTCATATCCTAAAATATTTTTTAAACGCCCTTGGGATGCAGCGAGTAGTGCGGCGTTGATGCTCTCCCTGTTAGTGGGAGTCTCTAGTTCAAACACGCAGTCCGTTAGCGAGGCGTTAGTGATGGGCGCCCTAATTGCGAGACCGTTGAGGCGGCCTTTTAGTT
Organism: Gammaproteobacteria bacterium; assembly: GCA_051252515.1. Classification (GTDB taxonomy): domain Bacteria; phylum Pseudomonadota; class Gammaproteobacteria; order Pseudomonadales; family Pseudohongiellaceae; genus UBA5078. The sequence continues at coordinate 766,543 of JBPOFS010000001.1, read as the reverse complement.
CAGGAAAAATCTCAGTAATCGCGGTGGCTGATCCTGTGCTGGTGGGAATCAGGGAACTGCCGCAGGCTCTCGAACGACGAAGGTCTTTATGATACTCATCCAATACGCTTTGAGTGTTGGTGATGTCATGAACAGTGGTGATAGCGCCGTGGCGAATACCAAACTCACGATGGATAACGTCAACAACAGGAGCGAGACAATTGGTGGTGCAGGAGGCGGCAGTCACAATTGAGTGTTGTGAGGCGTCATAGAGATTGTGATTCACGCCCATGACGATATTCAAGGCTCCCTCACGCATGGGGGCCGAGACAACTACTTTGGCGATGCCTTGTTGAAAATAGCCGTCTAAGGCTTGAGCCGTTTTGAATTTCCCTGTGCATTCAATGACAAGTTGCGCGCCTGATTTGCGCCAGTCGGTGGCCTCGATCGCTTTGTTGCTTGAAAAACCTACTGTGCGGCCATCGATAATAAGTGCGTCATCGGTGGCGCTAACAGGAACGGGCCAAATACCATGCTGTGAATCGAACGTCAATAAATGGGCGGCACTTTGTGCGGTAGCGGCACAATCGTTGATGTGTACAATTTCGATTTCCGGCCAGTGCCATGCTGCACGAAGTGCCAGACGTCCCATTCGGCCGAATCCATTGATCGCAATTTTAATAGGCATTCATGCTCACCATTGAAGATAAGGAAGGAGTAGTATAGTTGATGTTTTATTACGAAAATATGTCATTTGAGTTGTATTGGTCTTGAATAATGGGATTTCGCAATCCACATTAAGGTCAATCGAATTGTTTCGGAGTTTGAAGTTATGAAGTTCTCGCGTCTACCCCTAAAGGGGATATTGTTTGGGCTAGGAATCATGCTTGTCTCTGCACTTGCAGTGGCACAGCCAGATTATGCCAATTTCAAAACGGACGATGAGTCGAATAATATCGACGTGTTCAAACAGGCTAGCCCTTCGGTGGTCTACATCACCAACTCTCGATTAGTGCGGCGCTCGTTCTACTCGCTTAATCCACAGGAAATTCCACAGGGCAGCGGCACGGGTTTTATATGGAGCAGAGACGGTTATGTGGTGACCAATTTTCATGTGATCCAACAAGCTTCACGACTGACGGTGACTCTACAAGATGGTAGTGCCTATGATGCTGAAATAGTCGGGGTCGAGCCTGACAAAGATGTTGCCGTATTGCGTATAAACGCACCGCAAGAAAAGCTAGTGCCTCTAGCGACCGGAGACTCCTCGCTATTGGAAGTGGGCCGCAAAGTGCTCGCGATTGGCAACCCTTTCGGGTTGGACACGACCTTAACGGTCGGGGTCGTCAGCGCATTGGGGCGAGAGATTGATTCGGTCAGCCGCCGCAAGATTCGCGACGTGATTCAAACAGATGCCGCGATCAACCCAGGCAATTCCGGTGGCCCATTACTCAACTCCTTAGGGCAGCTAGTAGGCGTCAATACAGCGATCTATAGCCCTTCGGGTGCAAGCTCTGGGATTGGTTTCGCGATACCGGTCAATATTGTGAAGAAAATCGTGCCGGAGTTGATCACCTACGGAAAAGTGCAGACACCGACATTGGGAGTGGCGTTGCTGCCGTTGCAATATGCCGATTACTACAGGCAGAACGCTCGTGTTCAAGGCGTGATCGTCATGGATGTCATCGCCGGTGGAAGTCCGGAAAGCGCTGGAATGCGAGGATTACGTGAAACTAACCGAGGGATTTTACTAGGGGATGTAATTGTGGCGATCGACGATGAGCCTGTCCTTAATGAGGACGATTTGCTCAATGCTCTAGAGAGTCACCGAGCCGGAGATATAGTGGACGTTACTACGATCCGCGATAGCGAAGAGCGTACTTATACTATCGAGTTGCAGGCCTCTACCGCGCGTTAATCTCACTAAAAAGGGCGGCCTTGAGTTTTCAAGACCGCCCTTAGTGTTAGCGAGTCGCTATAGCTGCCCGGCGATTGGCTACCGCAGCGCGCACCTGATTAGGGGCAGTGCCGCCAATATGGTCTCGTGCTTGCACCGAACCCTCTAGCGTTAGTACTTCGAACACATCTGCGTCGATCTCCGAAGAAAACTGCTGTAGTTGCACAAGAGTCAGTTCGCTGAGGTCTTTTTTCTGTTCGATTCCGTAAGCGACTGACTTTCCGACGATCTCATGAGCATCTCGGAAGGCTATGCCTTTGCGAACCAAGTAATCAGCTAAGTCCGTAGCGGTGGCATAGCCCTGCATAGCGGCTTTCAGCATATTCTCTTTCTTTGGCTTAATGGCGGGCATCATGTCGGCATATGCCTTCAAGCAGTCGCGAAGTGTGTCGATTAAGTCAAATAGTGGCTCTTTGTCTTCTTGGTTGTCTTTGTTGTAGGCCAGAGGCTGCGATTTCATTAGCGTCAACAGGCACACTAGGTGTCCATTCACACGACCTGTTTTGCCACGGACTAACTCCGGTACGTCTGGATTTTTCTTCTGGGGCATGATTGAAGAGCCCGTACAGAAGCGGTCCGGCAAGTCTACAAAGTCAAACTGAGCCGATGTCCATAGCACTAGCTCTTCAGAGAAGCGCGAGAGGTGAGTCATAATCAAGCTGCCGGCAGCCGCTAATTCTATGGCGAAATCACGATCACTAACAGAATCCAAGGAGTTGCGTGTAGGGGCCGTAAAGCCAAGCAATTGAGCGGTGTACTCACGATCAATGGGATAGCTCGTCCCAGCCAAAGCTGCAGCTCCCAGTGGCGATACGTTCAGGCGTGAACGACAATCTTGTAGGCGAGAATAGTCACGCTCTAGCATTTCATACCACGCCATCATGTGATGACCGAAGGTAATAGGTTGTGCTGTCTGTAGGTGCGTGAATCCAGGCATAACCGTGTCAGCTTCGCGCTCGGCGAGATCGAGAAGAGCGAGTTGCAGGCGCGTGAGGGTAATGGATAGGGCGTCTATCTCATCACGTACATACAGACGAATATCAGTGGCCACTTGGTCGTTACGTGAGCGACCTGTGTGTAGCTTCTTCCCCGTCATTCCAATGCGTTGAGTCAGTGCCGCTTCGATGTTCATATGCACGTCTTCGAGCGCTACAGACCATTCGAACTTGCCGGCTACGATCTCTTCACGAATGGCTTCAAGCCCGTCGATGATTTCTTTGACTTCCGCCGCCGTCAGAATGTCGACTTTACCGAGCATTGTGGCGTGAGCAATAGATCCATTAATATCATGGTGATAGAGCCGCTGGTCGAACGTGACTGAGGCAGTAAAGCGCTCGACAAAGGCATCGGTTGGTTCGCTAAATCGTCCACCCCAAGGTTTGATGGCGTCGGGTTTCTTCTCACTCATAGTCACGTTCTCACTTAGGTGGCTGTCTACTGCGGGTTGAGGATTATAGCAACATATTGCCTATGCCTAATACTGTTGTAGCCTTTTGCAAGCAGCAATGGGAAATCTTTGCCCATTTGGCGTAGAATTCGCGTCAAATACATCGAATAAGAAAGAGACTGAATATGGCTATTGAATTAATCCGAATTGCCACGCGTGAGAGCCCGTTAGCCTTGTGGCAGGCAGAGTTTGTCAGAGACGAGTTGCTTAGCCGCTATCCCCACCTAACAGTGGAGATTGTCGGAATGACCACTAAGGGCGATATTCTTCTTGATATGCCTTTAGTCAAAATTGGTGGCAAGGCGCTGTTTGTGAAAGAGCTAGAGGTGGCGATGTTGGAGAATCGCGCTGATATAGCCGTGCACTCAATGAAAGATGTGCCGATGGAGTTCCCTGAGGGTTTGGGCTTGGCGGTCATTTGTGAGCGTGAAGATCCTACAGATGCCTTTGTGTCTAACCAGTTTGAAAACCTTGATGCGCTGCCACGTGGAGCGCGTGTTGGGACATCGAGTTTGCGTAGACAATGTCAGATTCGCGCTTTAAGGCCTGATCTAGTAATCGGCGACCTACGAGGCAATGTAGGGACGCGTTTGTCCAAGCTTGATCGTGGGGAATTCGACGCCATCATACTCGCCACGGCGGGTTTAGTGAGACTAAAGCTTCAATCTCGTATCGCTCAACGTCTGGACCCTGTGGTGTCGTTACCCGCCGGTGGTCAGGGCGCGGTAGGAATAGAAACGCGGACCGACGATGTCGAATTGATCGAATTGTTGGCGGGACTGCATGATAAAGATACTGCAGACCGTGTCATGGCCGAACGGGCAGTGAATAACCGTCTCCATGGTGGGTGCCAAGTGCCGATCGCTTGTTACGCCCTGTTAGAAGGCGAGCAAATTTACCTACGGGGCTTAGTAGGCAAGCCCGATGGTAAGACAATTCTTCGAAGTGAAATACGTGGGCCTAGAGCCGAGGCAGAAAAATTAGGCATTGCGGTCGCAGAAGACTTATTGGCACAAGGTGCCGATGAGATTCTGAGCGCATTATACGAGTAGCGAAAATGAAAGCGCAGAGCGCCCCTCCTAACTCTGGAGAGTCTTTAGCCCTTAAAGGCTGCAATGTGTTGCTAACCCGGCCCGCATTGCAGGCCACTGGCGTTGCCCAAATGATCGAGGCTGAGGGTGGCCACGTGGTCCACCTTCCTCTTCTTGAGATTAATGCGATCAGTGAACGCAGCGATATAGAAAAAGTGAAGTCCTGCGTGCTGGCATTAGATCAATATGATCTTGCGATTTTTATCAGCACAAACGCCGCGAAAATGGGCATGGCTTGGATCTCTCAATATTGGCCGCAGTTACCCGTAGGTTTGGAGGCCTTTGCAGTGGGGCCGAGCACGGCAGAGATGTTGCGAGACGAGTCGTGGCTTGTTCACTGCTCCCCTCAAGGTGTTACTAGCGAAGACCTGTTGGCCTTGCCGGAGTTGGTTGATGTGGACAATAAACGCATTGCCTTGTTTCGAGGCAAGGGCGGACGAGAGTTGATCGCGAAAACCCTACGTGATCGCGGTGCCCGTGTTGACTATATTGAAGTTTATGAACGTCGTGTTCCAGAATATGATCGCGAACAAGTGTTAGCTCAGATACACAATGGCAAAGTCAATTTTGCGATTTTCACTAGCATGCAAACCCTCCTTGGATTTATGCAGCTGCTTGGCTTAAAAGGTGACGATCAATCTGTGCCAGAAAAAACTGTCCACTTTTTACAAGAGTCATTGCAATTGCTAGTGCCATCGCAGCGTGTATTAGAGTACGCCGTTGCGGCAGGCTTCAAGTGCGTCATTGATGCCGGCGGTGCTAGCGACGATCAAGTGCTGAAAAGTTTGCGAGCCTCACAAAAGCTTTTGGAGGGTATGTGACAGACACAACACAAAAAAATGTTGAGCCTAATGCGAGTAATGTAAAAGGTGATACGTCTCGTGTGTTGGAGGAGCTAAGTCGCAATAATGTCGCGAAACCGCGGTCGCGAAAGAATGGAGTGCAGCGATTCTTTGTTGTCGCAGTTCTGCTTGTTCCTGTGATCGCAGCGATCAGTTTCCTACTTTATGAGCAAGCGAAGACGATGGCGGTGCTCGCCGACTTGCAGAGTGAAAATGCAGCGTTAGAAGAAGCCATTGCGAACGTTGAGAAACAAACCCCTGAAACCATCACCGTGGTTGAGCCTTTTCAGTTGCCAGACAACCTAGCTAACACTGATATGTTAGAAGAGCTCAATGTGGCTGTAGGAAATAGAATCAACGCTTTGGCGCGCAACGCCTCTAACCTCCAAGCGCAACTGAGCACATTGCCACAAGAGCGTGCCAATACCGACCTATTATGGAGTGAAGCTGAGTACCTTCTACGTTTAGCAAATCAAAAGCTGCAACTAGAAGGCGATGGCGATTCTGCCTACTTAATCCTGTCTACAGTGGATGAGATGTTAAGTGACTCTGGTGAAGTGTCAGTGATAGGCGTTCGCGATATTCTCGCCGGCGAGATGTTAGCGGTTCGCGCGATGGACTATGTCGACGTTAATGGGATCTATGCCCGTCTCAATAACTTAGTGCCAATGATCGATCAACTTTCATTGCGAGACGTCATGGTTGAGAATTATAACGCGCAACTAAGCCAAGCTCGAGACGCGTCAGTGACGAGCGGTGATAGTTTGTTTGATCGTAGTCTCGCGGTGTTGGAATCCATTTTTGTTTGGCAGAGTTGGGATGAAGCTCCAGAGGCGTTACTTGCGCCGCCACAAGAGGCGGTGTTGAAACAAAATCTGCGGTTAATGGTAGAGCAAGGGCAATTGGCATTGTTGTTGAAAGAGCCAGAGGTCTACCGTGAAAGTCTGCAAAAGGGAGCCAACTGGACTGCCAATTATTTTGCGCTTGATACCGGTGTTGGCCGCACACTACAGCGTGAGCTCTCCACGTTAGCTGATATCAACGTAGCCGCCAATCGTCCAGATATTTCGCGTTCTCTAGAGTTGCTTCGGCAGTTAAATAGTACGCGCACTCAGTCTGTGCGCAGTGATGGGCAATAAACATGATCAAGGTATTCGTTTATTGTTTGTTAGCTTTAGTAATTGGTCTTCTCGCAACGCTTTTTCTAGCGCGCGATCCTGGTTACCTAATGATTGCTATAGCGGGCAACACTTTTGAAACGAGCCTGTTTGCATTGTTCGTGGCAATCATCGCACTCTTTATCCTGTTACGAGTCTCCCTTTTGTTGCTCGATTGGATAAACCCGTTGCGGTTGTTTCGTGCAGGTCGAACATGGACGCAATCGCAAGTCGACAAGCGGGCTCATAAGATTTCACTTTCGGATTTGGATTTATGTCAGGCTTTACACGAAGATCTTAGGCAGGAGTTAATAAAAGACAAAAGTGAAGCTCTAAGCATTGCAGCGCTGCACAAGATGTGGAAAGTGCGCACTAAGAAAACGGAAAAAGAGGCGAGTGTGATTATTGCCTATGTCGACGTGCTGGAAAAAAATCAGGCTATTGTCGATGCCGTCGCAGTTTTAGAAGCCGAATTGGAGCACAGATGGGACGAAAGTTTGCTGCTTCGATACAGCCTGCTTAGCTTGCGTGCCGGAGATAGTACTGCCATGGCGCAATTGCACAAAGCAGAGCAGTGGGTGCCGTCACGCCCAGTTGATGCGCCGTTGCTTATGGCTCTAGGGCGTTTGTCATTACGGAATAAACTTTGGGGAAAGGCGCGGAAATATTTTGAGCGAAGTTTGCAAGCGCAAGGGAATCCAGAGGTGTTTGCGGAACTAGCGCGACTGCTACAAAGCCTTAAAGAGCCAAGTCGCAGTGCGCTGTATCTACAGAAAGAGACGCGTCTTGTGAGTAAAAATTTACCCGATTACCCTCAGCCTTCTTGAGGGTCTGTAATTCCGAGCTCGTCCCATATTTCATCAACACGTTGTTTGACTTCATCAGTCATACTAATCGAAGTGCCCCACTCGCGAGTAGTTTCCCCCGGCCACTTATTGGTGGCATCCATTCCCATCTTCGAGCCTAAGCCAGAGACCGGTGAGGCGAAATCCAGATAGTCGATGGGAGTGTTTTCAACCATGACCGTATCGCGAGCAGGATCCATGCGCGTAGTCATTGCCCACACCACATCGTTCCAATCGCGGCAGTTCACATCGTCATCGACAATGATCACAAATTTGGTGTACATGAATTGCCGCAGAAACGACCATGCGCCCATCATGATTCTTTTGGCATGCCCTGGATATTGTTTCTTGATGCTAATGATCGCCATGCGATAAGAGCAGCCTTCCGGGGGAAGATAGAAATCAACAATCTCGGGGTATTGTTTTTGAATCAACGGAATGAACACTTCGTTAAGCGCAACGCCCAACATCGCGGGCTCATCAGGTGGTCGGCCAGTATAGGTGCTGTGATAGATTGGATCTTTACGGTGGGTCATTTTCTTCACAGTGAAAACTGGGAAGCGTTCAACCTCATTGTAATAGCCTGTGTGATCCCCATAAGGACCTTCTTCTGCCATTTCATCGGGCTCGATGACGCCCTCAAGAACGATCTCCGCGCTAGCGGGAACCTGAAGGTCATTGGTAAGGCATTGGATCACTTCTGTTTTCTCGCCGCGTAGCAGGCCTGCAAAGGCATATTCCGACAAGGTGTCGGGGATTGGCGTCACGGTTGCGAGAATCGTCGCTGGATCTGCGCCTATGGCGATGGAAACAGGGAAGGGTTCCCCAGGGTGCTTTATCTGCCACTCACGAAAATCTAGTGCTCCGCCGCGATGAGAGAGCCAGCGCATAATCAGCTTGTTACGACCAATAAGTTGCATGCGATAGATGCCAAGATTCTGTCGCTCTTTTTCTGGTCCCCGGGTGATCACTAGTGGCCACGTTACCAATGGGGCTACATCCCCTGGCCAGCAAGTTTGGATGGGGAATTTGCGTAGATCGATATCGTCTTTTTCGATAATGACTTCACGGCAAGGGGCATTTTTTTTCACATCGGGTGCGATGTTCAACACTTGTCGATAGGAAGGCAAATTTTTCCAAAGATCTTTCCAGCCCTTCGGTGGAGTAGGCTCTTTGAGAAATGCGAGCAAGTGTCCGACATCGCGCAAGCCCTGCAAATCTTTTTGGCCCATAGCCAGCGCCACGCGACGCGGGTGACCAAACAGATTAGCGAGCATGGGGTAATCAGAACCTTTAAGGTTCTCAAATAATAATGCGGGGCCATTTGCACGCAAGGTGCGATCGGAAATTTCGGTGACCTCTAGTACAGGGTCTACCTCAATGGTGATGCGTTTGAGATCGCCTTCTTTTTCTAGAAGTGCAATGAATTCACGTAGGTCTTTGCACGGCATGTAGGGAGACTCCGAGAAGTGAAGTGCAGTACAGCAAGCGCTCGGCGAAGAGGGTTTCTTGCGCCGAGCGAGGCGTTGACTATTTGCGCTTCATTGAGTTGAAGAACTCGTCGTTGGTCTTTGTGTCTTTGAGTTTATCAAGGATGAACTCTGTGGCTTGCACGTCTTCCATGGAGCTTAGAATCTTGCGTAAGATCCACATGCGTTGTAGTTCTTCTTCAGTAGTAAGAAGCTCTTCGCGACGTGTGCCAGAGCGGCGGACATTGATAGCTGGGTAGATGCGTTTCTCGGCAATTTTGCGGTCGAGATGCAGCTCCATGTTACCCGTGCCTTTGAACTCTTCGTAGATCACTTCGTCCATCTTCGAGCCCGTTTCTACAAGGGCCGTTGCGATGATGGTTAAGCTGCCGCCTTCTTCAAGGTTACGGGCTGCACCGAAAAAGCGCTTAGGGCGTTCCAATGCGTGAGCATCGACACCGCCGGTTAACACTTTGCCCGAAGAGGGCACGATAGTGTTATAGGCGCGAGCAAGACGGGTGATCGAGTCGAGAAGAATAACAACATCTTCTTTGTGCTCTACAAGGCGTTTTGCTTTTTCAATGACCATCTCTGCTACTTGGACGTGACGGGCAGGAGGCTCATCGAATGTACTGGCGACCACTTCGCCACGCACGGAGCGTTGCATTTCGGTCACTTCCTCAGGACGTTCATCGATGAGCAACACAATGAGTCGACACTCAGGGTTGTTTCTGGCGATAGATGAGGCAATGTTCTGCAGGATAAAAGTTTTACCTGCTTTAGGTGGCGACACGATCAAACCGCGTTGGCCTTTGCCAATGGGCGCCGTGAGATCAATTGTGCGCGCACTCAAATCCTCAGTGCTGCCATTGCCTATTTCCAAGCGTAGACGCTCTGTTGGGAATAGCGGAGTGAGGTTTTCGAACAGGATTTTTTGCTTGGAGTTTTCAGGTTTCGAGAAATTAACTTCAGAGATCTTTAGCAGCGCGAAGTAGCGCTCACCATCTTTCGGAGGCCGAATCTTACCAGCGACTGTGTCACCTGTGCGTAAGTTGAATCGGCGAATCTGACTTGGAGAAACATAAATATCGTCGGGGCCAGCAAGGTAAGAGGAGTCTGCGGAGCGTAAGAAGCCGAAGCCGTCTTGCAGTATTTCCAATACCCCGTCACCGGAGATATCTTCGCCATTTTTGGCGTGTTTCTTAAGGATTGCAAAGATGATGTCTTGTTTGCGTGTTCTTGAAAGGTTATCTAGACCCATTTCTTGGGCTGTATTCAAGAGATCTGCTATTGGTTGTTTTTTTAAGTCGGTTAGATTCATGATGATTTGATACGTAGGTTTGTGAGGTAAGGACAGGCTTTGACCAATACAGATGCACAGAACCAAAGGTTAGGCGTCAAGGTCATACAGCTTGTTAGGATTTTAAACAGAATGGTTTGGCTGTTATTAAATTATATATCTATGGGTTTTGCTAAAAAGCGTTGCTTTGGAGCTGTGTAGATAAGAGATAAGGTCGTCAGTCGAACGAGACGATGGATGCAATATAGAGCGTGTAAATCGTGCTGTCCAGAAAAACTTTGTCTTTATTTGTTACGCAGATTGCTGACTGACATGGGAATTGTAGTCAAATGCTCGTTTAGCAAACGCTTTGCCCTGCAAGTTATAGGCAGGGCAAAGCAGCCTAGCGCTAGATAACGCTATCGATAAATGCGGCTAGTTGAGTGCGTGAAAGCGCACCTACTTTTGTGCCAGCGAGCTCGCCATCTTTGAAAAGCAGTAATGTAGGAATTCCGCGAATTCCGTACTTAGGTGCAGTTTCTTTATTTGAATCAATATTCAGCTTAGCGATTGTGAGCTTGCCGCTATATTCTTCAGCGAGTTCTTCTAGAACGGGCGCAATCATCTTGCAAGGACCACACCACTCAGCCCAGAAATCAACCAATACGGGGCCAGAAGCTTGTAATACGTCTTTGTCAAAACTGGCATCGGAGACTTGAACGATGTTGTCGCTCATACTTAACATTCCTTAAATTGTGGGATAGCGCCTATCCGTTATAGAGTTTGCGTTGCTTTCGCAGTAGTAGACTATGATAAGGGCTGTATTGATGGATTCAAGTGTGAAGTGCTCTTATTACATAGTTTTTGCATTAAGCCTTGAGTGCTATGGCCACTTTTTTGGCGAAATACGTCAAAATCGCATCGGCACCTGCCCGCTTAATCGACACAAGTGATTCGATCGCTACTGCCGTTTCATCGAGCCAGCCATTTTGTACAGCCGCCATATGCATGGCGTACTCGCCACTGACTTGATAGACAAATGTAGGGGCCCCAAATTCTTCTTTGACTCGGTGAACGATGTCCAAATAAGGCATTCCTGGCTTTATCATCACCATATCGGCACCTTCGGCAAGGTCTAGCGCGACTTCATGAAGGGCTTCATCTGAGTTGCCAATGTCCATTTGGTAGGTGCGTTTATCGGCCTTGCCCAAGTTCCCGCTTGAACCCACAGCGTCGCGGAATGGCCCGTAATAGCTGGAGGCATACTTAGCGGAATAGGCAAGTATGCGCGTATGAATGAAGCCTTCTTGTTCTAAGGCCTCGCGAATACCTGCAATTCGGCCATCCATCATGTCAGAGGGGGCCACGATGTCGGCGCCCGCGCGCGCATGAGATAAGGCTTGTTTAATCAAGGCTTCGACAGTGACATCATTTACCACATAGGCGGCATCATCGATAATCCCATCTTGTCCGTGCGTCGTATAAGGGTCTAATGCGACATCTGTAATAACCCCTAAATCGGGGAAGTTCGCTTTCAATGCTTTAACGGCACGTTGAACGAGGCCCTCTGGGTTCCATGCCTCGTGCCCGTCTAAGGACTTAGTGTCGGCATGCGGGGAAGGGAACAGTGCGACAGCGGGGATGCCAAGGTCCACCAGTTCGGCAGCCTCTTTCAGAAGCTCATCAATACTGAAGCGGAAAATATCAGGCATCGACGCAATGGCTTGGCGCTGTTCGCTTCCCTCGACAACAAACATGGGGAATATAAGGTCATCGGTGCTTAAGCGATTCTCGCGCATCAAACGGCGGCTAAACTCGTCGCGGCGCATACGGCGCATTCTTGTAGCAGGGAATTGACGAGCAAAGCTTGAGGCGGGTTTTGTGGTATGGTTTGGCACTTTAAATTTCTCGCGCGGTTAGCGGTAAATGTGTTGATCTATAGCATAACAATCATTGGTGGCAAGAATAAATAGCAAAACGTTGTAACCTTCTGGACCTGCATGCAGTCAAGTAGGTAGTGAATTCAAAAAAAGAGAACTTTATGAGTAAATTGAAGATAGTACTTGCTGCATTAATAGCGGCAGCAATCGCTGCCTATTTTATTTTTGACCTAGGGCAGTTTTTGACGCTCGCTTATGTGCAGTCACAGTTGAGTACGATCCAGCAGTATGCCAATGAGAATTTCGTTTCGGCTGCCAGTATCTACTTTTTAGCCTATATCACAGTCACTGCGCTCTCAATTCCTGGCGCGGCAGTAGTGACACTTGTTGGCGGGGCAATATTTGGTTTGTTATGGGGCACAGTGATTGTCTCGTTCGCCAGCACGATTGGTGCCACGCTCGCATTCCTTACCTCTCGGCTATTATTAAAAGATTGGGTGCAGCAAAAGTTCTCTTCTTCGTTGAAAGCGATCAATGCTGGTGTTGAAAAAGACGGCGCTTTCTATTTGTTCAGTTTGCGAATGGTTCCAGTGTTCCCGTTTTTCTTAGTGAATCTATTGATGGGTTTGGCCCCAATCAAAGTGGGAACCTATTTCATAGTTAGCCAGCTTGGCATGTTGTTAGGCACCGCTGTTTACGTAAACGCAGGCTCCGAGCTTGGACAAATTGAATCCTTATCTGGGCTAGTGAGTTTGCCGATTGTCTTATCATTTGCATTGCTGGGGATTCTACCTTGGATAACGAAAGCGATATTGTCGTTTGTTCGTCGTGCAAAAGTACCGGTCACATTTAAAAAGCCTAAAAAGTTTGACGCGAACGTTGTTGTGATTGGCGCTGGTTCGGCGGGTCTGGTGTCTTCGATTATCGCAGCAGGGGCTAAAGCGAAAGTCATTTTGATTGAGAAACATCGCATGGGTGGTGATTGTCTCAATACAGGCTGTGTCCCCAGCAAGGCCATCATTAGAAGTGCAAGAATCGCCGATTATATAAAACGCGCCTCAGAGTTTGGGATAGACGGCGCGAGCGGAACTGTGAATTTTCCTAAAGTGATGGAGCGCATTCAGTCGGTAGTGAAGGCCATTGAGCCTCACGATTCGGTTGAACGTTATACTTCTTTAGGAGTGGATTGTGTCTCAGGCGAGGCGATGATTACCTCTCCTTGGACTGTGCAAGTGGGTGATCGTGAAATTACCACTCGATCAATTGTAGTGGCAACGGGGGCTCGTCCTTTCGTGCCGCCAATTGCAGGCTTGGATCAAGTGGAATATCTCACATCTGATTCTTTGTGGGATTTGCGTGAGCTGCCAAAACGTCTGCTAGTGCTAGGGGCTGGCCCAATTGGTTGTGAGTTAGCGCAAAGTTTTTCACGCCTAGGGGCGCAGGTCACAATCGTTGATCAAGCGCCTAGAATTATGCCTAGAGAAGACGAAGATGTTGCCGCTGCGGTGATGCGTCGATTCACAGATGATGGCATAACCGTACTTACCGGTTTCAAAGCAGATGCGTTTGCTCGTGATGGCGACGGTGGCGTGCTCACTGTGAAGAGTGATGATGAGACGCGCACATTAGCATTCGATAAAGTCTTAATTGCCATTGGCCGTAAAGCGAATGTGGAAGGCTTTGGTTTGGAAGCCTTGAAGATGCCATTGTCGCAACGCGGCACCATCGAAGTGAATCAGTACCTGCAAACGGTGTACCCCAATATTTATGCGTGTGGCGATGTGGCTGGTCCTTATCAGTTCACCCATATGGCGTCGTATCAGGCGTGGTTTGCGGTGCTCAATGCGCTGCTTGATGGTTTAAAGAAGTTCCGTATCAATTATAAAGTAGTGCCGTGGGCCACATTTACGGATCCAGAGGTGGCACGTGTTGGTTTGAGCGAACAGGAAGCGAAAGAACAAGACATCCCTTATGAATTAACGCATTACGGGATTGATGATTTGGATCGTGCTATTGCCGATAACGAGGCTCATGGGTTCGTTAAAGTGCTAACCGCGCCTGGCAGTGATCGTATTCTCGGGGCAACGATTGTCGGCTATCACGCCGGGGAGTTGTTAACAGAGTTTGTATTGGCTATGACTCATGGCTTGGGATTGAAGAAGATTGCCGCGACGACGCACATCTACCCAACGCTTTCCGAAGCTAATCGGTTCACGGCAAATGCGTGGCGTAGTGCACGCATTCCTACGAAGTTACTGCCCTGGGCTGAACGATTCTTCCGCTGGCGCAGGGCGTAACGTTAGCGCTGCTAAGCTTTTCTAAATGCTTGGAATAAGCACAGTGAAATAAGGCCAATGAAGCCGAGCATGGATAGCTCGGCTATTGATAGCAGGCCTAAAAATCTCCAAGACACTTCTGCGCAATTGCCGTCACCCTTGAGAAGGAACGAAAGCATATCCATCATCGGAAAGTTTTCCATGATATAGCTTAGGCCAGGTCCGCATGCTGGCACTTGATCCTCAGGAAGGTGTTGCAGCCAGATTTGACGGCCTGCGAAATACGCTCCCCCAACACACATAGCGGCGGCACCGAGGGCATAATTCTTGACCACTTTTTCGTCAGGGTTATGAATCGCGCTGGCCAAGCAGAACAAGCCAACCAAAATGACGAATACCCGTTGAGTGATGCACAGCCCGCAGGGTTGTAGCAGCATCACATGCTCCATATACAGCGCTATCGCGATAATTGATGTGCAGGCGACGAAAATCATCAAATTGAGCTTACGAGTGCGAGGGATTAATGCGAGGATCGATTGTGTCATTGAAAAAACTCACTTATTGTTTCGCTAACTCATTGTCTTATATGGTATTAATGTAAGATTTTAGGTCAGCATAATTCGTGTTAGCCCCTATTTTAAACGAAAAATTAGGGATGTGTACGGCATAAAAAGTTAAGATTTGTTCTGTGTGGTTCAGTTAATCGTCGTCTTTGCCGATATATGACATACTAAACCGGCTATTTTTGAGTATAAGGTTTCCATCATGTTGAAAAAAATATCGTCTTTATTAATAACGCTTGTTTGCTTAAGTGCTGTGGCAATGACCACGCAAGTGTTTGCATCTTCAGCGCCGGCGCCGGCGCCTGGGAGTAATAGTGAATTCCCCTATGTGGAACTGAGCCCGAGCTTCGTCACCAATTATGACGGTGGTGGCCGCCTTCGCTATCTCAAAGTCGACGTCACAGTTCGTACAAAACGACCAGCCAATGTCGCGGTACAACACCACTTGCCTTATATTCGTAATCAGCTGATTAAGTTGTTTGCTAGCCAGCTGGAAGAGAACCTCACTTCGACAGATGGTAAAGAACACCTACGCGAAGAGGCGCTCGAAGAGGTCCGTGCAGCGATAGACCTTCTCGAAGGTACTGGCTCTGCCGACATCTTAGAGCTTTTCTTCACTTCGTATGTGATTCAACAGTAGCGTTCCACTGCGCTAAAAACTCATCAAAACTAATGGTGTCAGCGTCTTCGATCTCCGCCTGTTTTACAACAGACAGGCGGCTTGCCTCTTGCAACTCTTTTAGTCGTTCCGGTGCTAACGTCTGTTGGCGGAAATAAGCCTCTGTTGTTTGTGATTGCTGTGTCGTGTAACTGCAAAACGGACGGCCGCTCTCGCGCATCTCACGCAATAAGCGCGCCGATGGTGTCAGTTCTGGGTTTGTCAGTTTTTCTTGCTGTGTAGCGCAAGCTTGTGCGTAAGACTGTCCTGTATGGATATGGTCAAGCAGTGTAGCGGCATGATTGATATCAACGAACAGTTCATTGGCCCATTGTTCAAAGGCAATAGGGCTGCCGTTGCGAGAGAGCATCAGCCCGGGCGCTCGGCCTTCATTAACAACAAGTGCGAGATTGCTGTCGATTTCTTGATTACTCGCTTGAGTGCAAGTAGGGCTATCTGATAACAGACAGAAAATCAGGAAGGCATCGAGAAAACGAATTTGTTCAGCATTCAGACCCATCGGTATAAAAGGGTTGAGGTCAAGAATTCGCACTTCAATATATTGGATGCCTTGCTCGCGCAATAACTCCAATGGTCGTTCACCAGATTGTCCGACGCGTTTAGGGCGAATCGTCCCGTAGAACTCGTTTTCTAGTTGTAAAAGATTGGTGTTGATTTGTAAGTAGTGGTCGCCTCTCTTCATGCCAATTTTTTGATAAGGGGCATAAGGCTTTGAAAGCGCGTCTTGTAAACAGTCTAAATAGTTGTCTAGTTCGTTATAACAGACAAAAAGGGATTTTTGAGCTTCGCTCTTATAACCTAAATTGCCCATGCGTAAAGCGGTTGCATAAGGCTTGTACAAAGTGCGTTCGTCGAACTCTTCTAATTCATGCGGACGGCCTTGTGTGAAACATTTTGACACGGCAGGAGAGGCGCCAAAAAGATAAGGCAGTAACCAAGAGTAGCGATGAAAATTGCGAATCAAATTGAGGTATTGCTGTGTTTGAAAGTCTTGTAACGGTAGCGCTGAGTTGCGAATCTTTTTGAGCTCTGGCCAGAAACTTTCTGGCATAGAGAAGTTGTAATGAATTCCGGAGATCGTTTGCATCGCACGTCCGTAGCGATGCCCCAATCCTTCTCGGTACAATGTTTTCAGTTTGCCGATATTGGAATCACCATAAAGTGCCAAGGGGATTTCATTATCGTTCTCTACCTGGCAGGGCATGCTTGAAACCCACATGCGTTCGTTTTCAGGTAAGACACTATAAGTATACGTGTGCAGCTCATGAAGGAAGCCGAGCGTTTCTTCAATGCTGTCGTTAACGGGAGTGATTAGCTCGAGCAGGGCTTCTGAGTAATCGGTAGTGATGTAGGGATGCGTTAACGCACTGCCGAGCTTTTCGGGATGCGTTGTTTGCGCAAGGTGGCCATCGGAGGCAACTCTTAAGCTTTCTTTCTCGATGCCTCTTAAGATTTGTCCCCATTCCAAGCGAAATTCAGGTAATCCAAAACGCGTTAAGCTTTCTTGTAGTGGCTTAGTCAAGCTGCATCCTCTGTCGTTTTTGTTTACCGCATATTGAACTCGTACGGTAGCGTCTAGTATTCAATGTTCGCGGGCGTCAGGTGGCTTGATTGCCATTCCTTCGGCAGGTATTAGCTTGCTCGTGTAGTGCTAGTTTTTGAGCGGCGATTATGTCAAAAAAAACGCGCGCTCGCTATTTAAGGCGTTTGTTATTCTGCTCGGTGCTTCATCTGCTGTCTTAAGCGTCGATCTTTCTTGTCAGGCTTGGCGATTGGTTGTTCTAGAAGGGCATGCATTCGTCGCTGTTCCCCTAGTTTTTCGCGTTTTTCAATGCTCTCGGCGGTTTCTTCATACAATAGTAGCGCCTCTGGTGCTCCGCGCCGGTGTTCGGACAGGCCAAGGACCACGAGTTCTCTATCATCCCAACCTTGGCGAACCTGAAGGTGCATGCCGATAGTGACATCACGGCCAGGTTTGACGCGTTGTCCAGCGCAATGCACCTTGCCGCTTTCCACCGCTTGTTTGGCAATGGCGCGAGTTTTATACAGCCGTGCAGCCCACAACCACTTGTCGAGGCGAACAGGGCTATCTACATCAGACTTGTCTTTACTCATTGTCGTTACGCAAATCAGTTAATATTTCTGAAAAATCGTCGATTTGAATGAAATCTTCATGGGGCGTTAACGCCGCCCTTTGGCTGTCGGGCTGTTTGATTGCGCGCAGGTGAGCGATTCCTTCAGCTTTAGCGCGCCTAAGCACGGGCAAGCTATCATCGATAAGCAGAGTGCGCTCTGGTTCGTAATGATGTGTTTCACGCAGCGCCTGCCAGAATCCGACATTCTCTTTTGCCAATTGCAACGTATGAGAACTGATTCGATGGTCAAAGTGTTCAGCGATCCCTGTATGAGCCATTTTTAGCTCTAGACTGCCAGGGTGGGCATTGGTCACTAAGATTATCTGTTTCTCCGCTTGGCGCAGTGCCTGAAGTAGTGCGATGGCGTTAGGTCTTAGGGCAATTTTGTGACGAGTTTCTTGCTTTAGAGCGAGAATATCAAGCCCAAGGGTTTGTGACCAAAAATCTAGGCTATACCAGTCGAGAGTCCCGTGGACGCTGGCGTAACGTTCTTTTAGCAGGTCGGATGTATGGACGGGGTCGAGGCCATGCAGCTGAGCGTAGCGCTCAGGCACGAGCTCTTCCCAAAAGTGATTGTCGAAGTGTAAATCTAGAACAGTGCCGTCCATATCGAACAGCACCGTGTCTATGTCTTTCCAAACTACCATTGTGTGACTAACCTGTTTCAGTAGGCATCTAAGCCTTCAGTGAATTCTATGTAGACCCCGCTTGGGTCAGTGATAAAGGCAATTTTGAGGGCTATTGAATCAACATTTCTATAGGCCACATCAAACGTAATGCCTTTCGCTTCAAGTTGCTTGCAGAAACTCTCCAGATCATCAACTTCGAAGCCTATGTGGTCGATAGCGCGCCCTTGGGTCGGTAACCGCTCACTTCTACTACGGGCAAAGCTCATGTTCATGCCTGGCACATTAGTGGTCGTAGTAATGGAGCCACGAGATCTCGTCTCTATGCTGAGTAACTGCGTGTACCATTCCAGCAGTGCTTCGAATTCCGGACTATAGAAATGGATGTGGTAAGGCAATACTTCAAGGGCTAAGGCCTGATCTTCTTGTAATTCGACATAGGCGCCTCCGGGCATGGTGACATAGGCGTTTTTCTGTCCTTCCGCACCAATAAAGATATCGCCTAAAGGAAGGTCTTCCTTTTGCCATTTGGCGATGAACTTATCGATGTCGCGCACTTTGAAACCAAAGTGATCCATCACGGTCTCTCGCGAGCCGCCAGTAGGCGCGCGTTCGTTGAGTATGATGGCCATATTTGGCATGCGTATGGCTGTGAGAGGCCCTTTCTGGACAACTGTGCCGCCAAAGTGGTCTACCCATAGCTGTTTATGGCGTTCGATATCACTGACGTTGAGATGCACGTGACCGTAGGTCAATCCGGCTTCGTTGGGTGTGGCTAGCTGTGCCTGCGCACTGCTCATGGTCAATGCAATAAAGGTAAGCGCGATCAATGCTCGCATGGTGACTCTCCATCTTGTTGTTATTGTTGGGCGACTGCCTTGTTGTGTTTAAAAGCACTGTCAATCTTGTGTCACGGTAATCATGCTAGCATTTGCGTTTGTTGCTAGTCGATTAAGTGTACAGCCTATTAGGCAATAGTCATTGGAAGTGGAGAAATTGTAATGTTAGAGAATGCACAATTGCTTAATGAGCTTAGCCGAATCGCGAGCGCGGCAGGTCGAGAAATAATGGCTGTGTACGCTCGCACAGGCGATGTGGTGTTCTCTGAGAAAGCGGACGCCTCACCGCTCACCGAGGCTGACACGCGTGCCAACACGCTTATTTGCCGAGAGCTACAAATGCTTACGCCACTGATTCCTATCCTATCTGAAGAGGGAGAGCTTCCTGCATTCACGCAAAGACAGCAGTGGTCCGAGTATTGGTTGATTGACCCATTAGATGGCACGAAGGAGTTCATCAGCAAGAATGGTGAGTTCACTGTGAACATCGCACTTATCCGGGCCGGAGTGCCTGCCATGGGGGTTGTACACGCACCTGTTACGGGGACTACTTGGCTCGGAGTGATTGGTTTGGGCGCCTGGAAACAATTAGAAGGAGGGGCGTTGGAGAACATCAGGACTAGAGCGCTGGCCAGCGATTCTACGCAATCTACACTGGCCGTGCTGGCGAGCCGGCGTCATGGTGAGCAAGCCTTAGAAGCACTTTTGGAAGATCTAAGGAAGTCGTTTAAGCACGTCGAGCTTGGCAATATGGGCAGTTCGTTAAAGTTTTGTGCATTGGCTGAGGGCAAGGCTGATTTGTATCCACGACTGGCGCCAACGAGTGAGTGGGACACCGCTGCCGCTCAAGCAGTTCTTGAGGCGGCTGGAGGAAGGGTGATGAAAACTGATCTCACGCCCTTGCTCTACAACAGTAAGGCCGACATCTTGAACCCCTCGTTCTTCGCTGTGGGTGATCCGCGAATAGATTGGGAGACGCTACTTCACTCAGTACATCATTGAGTCTCTAGTCAACGATGCTGATGGCGAGCTCGGCAGTAAACAACATTGTGCGATCATGGTCTTCGCTAGCCCAGTCCAACAAGGTTTGTGTGCTTTGCTCTACCGAACCTTCAAACACAATCTCATTGTTCACCCGCACGATAATGGGTTTGCTAAAGTCTACTTCTTCGGGGTTCAGCAGCAGAGTGAATTTCTCCACGTAGAAGGATGTCGCGTCGAATTCATTGCCGTTTCGTTCGATCTCTAAGCGCCCCGGCTCACCCTCAGTACGTAGTTGGTTAACTATTAACCAATGATTGCGATTGTAGCGATCGGTGCGCGTGGTAGTCCACTGCAGACTCTCAGGCAGTGGGTCTCTCATTACCGACTCTTTAAAATCATCGATTGCGTCTCGGTGCTCTGGCATCCAGTCTAGATTATGTCCGCCGTTGGCGATCATAGTGAACTGAAAGTCAGCGTTGGCCTCTTCCATTAGCTTCACATAAGGACGAATAGCACGCGCGGGGTAAAGCCGATCATTCTCGCTATTGACGATATAAAGCGGCTTGCCCAATAAGTTGCTGAACGCTAAGGGATGGCTCACTCGAGCGCGAGGGTTGCCGATAACGCCAGGGTTGCCAATGAAGGGCACGAAGGCGGCCCATTGTGTAGGTTGCAATAAAGCAAAAAAATAAGCCCCAGTGCCGCCATCAGAGACACCCGTCAAGATGGCTCGATTGTCATCGACGTTATAACGTTGTTTAACGGAGCTCAGAATAGCCGGAAGACTGTCGGCTTGGTTGTCAAGCCACCAGTAGGCATCTGACCACCCTACAGGGACGACAATGATGCTTTCGGGCGGGCTCAGGGATTCGTAGCGCTCACTCCAAGGCGATTCGTGCAAGGCGATCTTGGGGCGATTGACACCACCATGGAGATTGAACTCTATAGGATAGGCTTTTCGAGAATCGTAATTTTCTGGGATGCGCAGTGCATAAGGAAATCTCGTGCCATCGGGCGCGACCCGCGACAGATTTCTAACGCCAGTAGGGACGTTTGATGAATATTCCGGGCCCTTTTTAAACCAACGGTATAAGACATCTACGTCTGTCGAGGCGTTCAATAGCTCAGTAGTGGCAACGCTTAGCTCTGCGTCGTTCTCTGCCTGCCAAAAATTTGTTAATAAACCCTGTGAATCATCCTCTGGTGCTGCGGCTGATTGACAATGGGGGAGTGTAATGGCGCTCAAGAAGAGCAAGCTATATAGGGAAGTTTTCATAGAGAAACATCATAAACCAGTACGTGTGGATGACCAAACTTTCCTTTTGGTCGCATAGGTACTAGGATTCTTCTTGCAACGAAGAAGACCACAACAAAAACCCGGCTGACTCTAGTCGCCACTTTTAAGGGTACCGACGCCATGCTTGTTAAAGTAACTCAAACCTTCCTTCTGACCCTGACACTCTTTGTGGGCTCCGCGATGGCTCAAAGCTATGGCGTGGCCGAACTCACACGCCTGGCAGAAGCCGGCGATGCCGATGCGCAGAATAATTTGGCAGTGGCGTATCACACGGGCAAGGGTGTTCCTGCGAACATCAATGAGGCGGTCAAGTGGTACACCCTTGCCGCCGAACAAGGCAAAGGTAACGCGCAGTTGAATTTAGGTGTGCTGCATAATTTTGGTATGGGCGTCCCGCGGGACTTTGCGAAAGCCGCGCAATGGTTTCAGCTTGCCGCTGAGCAGGGAGAGTTGATGGCACAGGTAAGTTTAGCGGGGCTGTTTCTCAGTGGTCGGGGTGTAGAGACAAACTACGTCGAAGCAGCTAAGTATTACAAAATGGCTGCCGATCAAGGCGATGTTGGCGCACAGCTAGCACTCGCAGAAATGAATCTAAGTGGACAAGGCATCGCGCAAAACTACGACGAAGCAGCACGCTATTATTCTATGGCAGCTGGGCATGGAGAGGTCGCCGCACAGTTCAGTATGGCTTTGATGTATCGTGATGGGCTTGGGGTTGAGCAAAATGATGAAAAGGCGGCAGAATATTATCGACTGGCTGCTGATCAGGGGCATATAGCCGCGATGTTTAGCATGGCCGCTATGCATGAAGCAGGAGAAGGTGTAGAGCAAGACTACAAAGAGGCGTTTCGGTGGTACCGATTAGCCGCTGCGCAAGGACATCCAAGTTCACAAAACAATCTTGGCTTGATGTATGAATCGGGGCAAGGCGTCGATGCAAACCCATTGCGGGCTTATGCGTGGTTGAATCTGGCATCTAAACTAGCCACTGGCGTCGAACAAGAGCGATTCGAACGCAATAAAGATCAAGTGGAAGCACGGTTAGATGCGGCGCAATTATTAGAGGCCAATGCGCTGTCCGATAAGTGCTTAGAGACTCGGTATAGAGAATGCGAATAGAACTATAAGTCGCACATCCTATAATGGGATTCAAGACATCGCGTAGCCATGTCTTTCGCTGTCTCTATCTGTTCTGGTGTCATGGACTTTCCAACAGAATCTCGATTGCGCGAGGCAAGGCCGAGCTTGAAAGGACTTGCCGTTCTAGTAGAAATTTCACTCCACATATAGCCCAAAATATAATTTTGTTCGACGCCGTAACCGGCGGCATACATTTCCCCGATATTGTATTGCGCCTCTGAGTGACCTTGTTTGGCGGCTAATAGATATAACAAGCCCGCCCGAGCGTAACTCTGAGTGACGCCTTTGCCGGCAAGATACATGTCCGCCAAACTGTATTGAGCAGATAAATTTCCGCTATCAGCTGAAAGTTGATACCACTTCGCTGCTTCTTCGAAATCTTGTTCTACCCCAGTGGCGTTCACAAACATCGCACCGTAATTGAACTGGCCGATCGGGTATCCGCCTTCTGCAGACATCTTTAACCAACGCAATGCCTCGGGATAGCTTTGATCCATCCCGTAACCATATTTGTACATGACGCCGAGGTTATTTTGTGCGGCAGAGTGACCCTGCTGCGCTGCGGCTTGATACCATTTAGCGGCTTCTGTGTAATTTTGTGCAACGCCTTGAGCATTGTCATACATGAAGCCAAGGTTGAACTGCGCGCGCATATGATTTTGTGCAGCGGCGAGAAGAAACCACTCCAGTGCTTGTTCATAACTTTGTTCAACGCCGAAACCATTGGCAAACATATTGCCGTAATTGTATTGCGCATCGGCATACCCTTGACGAGTGGCAGACTCAAACCATGTCAAAGCGCGTGCAAAATCCTGCTCCACGCCCTCACCTACGGCATAAAGATAACCGAGTTCAGTTTGAGCTTCGGGGTCGGCGTTGCGGGCACGCTCAACGAGTTCGGCAGGTTGTGAAAAAGCAGTGCTACTCAATGCAAACACTAGCGCGATCAAACTAGATTTTATAAAACAGTTGTCGTTCATAATTTTAGTATTAACCAAATTCACTGTAACAGTTTATCGTGCGCGAGTTGCGATTCTTCTATATTCGCGATAGCCCGGTGACCAAAAATTTCTTTCTATTATCTCGACAAGTTCTTCGTCGCTCATTTCTCGTGCGTGACCTTGGCTCATTGCAACTTTAGCCACTGCAAACGCTATCTTGCGGCTTATCTGCGGTAGCTCTGTTAGCGGAGGGAGAATAGAGACTGTTCTGTCTTCGATTTGCGGGGCATTTTCAGAAAGCGTGATGCTAGCAACCATAAGCATTTCATCGCTGACTCTATTGGCTTTGCAGGCTATGACTCCGAGGCCTATACCAGGGAAAATATAACTATTGTTACATTGTGCAATCGAATAGATATTATCTTCAAAAGCGATTTTTCCAAAAGGACTGCCTGTTGCGACAATGGCTTGGCCCTTCGTCCATTCAATAACTTGTTGCGGATGGGCTTCGACATGACGAGACGGGTTGCTGAGTGGCAATATTATCGGGCGAGGGCACGTTGAATGCATCTGCTTTATGACTTGCTCTGTGAACAGGCCCGCTTTTCCGGAAACGCCAACAAGCACTGACGGTTGGACATTCTCTACGACTTCAAGGAGTGTCGCGTACTGACCTTCGCAATGCGTAGGCCACGATGCTAAAGCGCTGCGGTTTTGTAGTAATTTTTCTTGGAAGTCCATGAGCTCTTCCATGCCTTCGGTCAATAAGCCAAAACGGTCGACCATGAAAATCTGCGCGCGGGCTTGGGCATCGTCTAAGCCTTGAGCGATCATGGCGCTGATAATCAGCTCGGCAATGCCGCAGCCGGCAGAGCCTGCGCCAACAAAGACAATTTTTTGATCGCGTAGTTGTTCGCCTTTTTTACGGCAAGCCGCTAATAAGGTTCCTAGCGTCACGGCAGCGGTGCCTTGAATGTCATCGTTGAAACAGCACAAGCGATCGCGATGACGCTGCAGTATCGGCATCGCGTTAGGCTGCGCGAAATCTTCGAACTGAATCAAAACGCCCGGCCAGCGTTCATTTGCCGCATCAATGAATTGGTCGACGAATGCATTGTACTCTTCCCCCTCGATGCGAGGGTGGCGCCTACCCATATACATCGGGTCGTCTAGGAGTGTTTGATTGTTTGTGCCGACGTCCAAAGCGACTGGCAAGGTATAAGCAGGGCTGATACCACCACAGGCGGTATAGATCGAGAGCTTGCCGATGGTGATGCCCATGCCGCCAATGCCCTGATCGCCCAGGCCGAGTACGCGCTGACCGTCAGTCACTACAATGACCTTCACTTTGTCTTTAGTGACGCTATGCATGATATCGCTCATGTACTCGCGTTCTTCATAAGAGACGAAGATTCCACGGGCGCTACGGTAAATATCCGAAAAATGCTCACAGGCATCTCCCACCGTAGGGGTGTAAATGATGGGCAGCATTTCGACAAGGTGTTCGCTAAGCAGGCGATAGAAGAGCGTTTCATTGTTGTCCTGCACAGCGCGCAGGTAAATGTGCTTGTTGATAGGCTCATCGAAGCTTCTGTACTGCATATAGGCCCGTTCGACCTGTTCCTCGATACTTTCGTAGCGCGGTGGTAGTAAGCCCAAGAGATTGAAGGTGCGCCGTTCTTTCTCAGTAAAGGCGGCGCCTTTGTTCAAAAGTGGCGTCTCTAGAAGCGTTGGTCCCGCGTAGGCAATGTACAGAGGCTTAGGTGTAGGCATTTAAAACTCAATTTAAGGGCAAATGATAATAACACTATACCTAATTGGGCTAGTGCGAGTCGATGTGAACTGCGGTATCTATGATTTGTCATGAGATTGACCGACAACTGACGCTTACTTGTCACTTGGACGCGTTATTTTAGACGCCAATTGAAGTTCTCAGCAGCGTTGTATTGATTTTGATCAGATCACAGAAAAACTCTAAGCTTGCATTCTACCTGATGGCCTTAGCACGAAGCTTTGTTCCACATCAGTGGTATCGCAGTCAGTTGCCTAGCCTCTTGGAGGGTATAGACGAGGGCGATCGGGCCTATATCGAGGCTCGGGTTGCCTACTATAATAAGTGCTCCAATCAGCAACGCCTTGGTGAGCTTGCCTCGACTCTGGCAACGCTGAGCCCTAAGCAGCAGTCAGCCTATTTCTACGATTTGCGTGACGTCTTGCGGTATTTTCCGTCAGAGGCTCGATTTCATCATGAGTTTGGTGATGTTATCAAGGTGCCTGAGATGCCGTGTTTAGTGAAAAGTCGCCCGATAAATGGCGACAACAAACACTCTGTACTCTTAAAGTTGAATCGTGTCCGGCACTATGTGTTTGTGCGAGACTCTGTGGCGTTTTCTGACAAGAAGAATATGGCCGTGTGGCGCGGTAAAGCGAAGCCCGAGCATCCACGCGCGCGTTTAGTAAAGGATTGGTTTCGTCATCCGCGCTGTGATGTAGGGCAGTCTAATAAGGTGCCTGTCGGTGGCAACTCTCGCCAACGCAAAGTGACTCTGTCCATAGATGAGCAACTATTGTACAAATACATTATTTCAGTCGAAGGCAATGATGTGGCGACAAACCTCAAATGGATTATGTCATCGAACTCATTATGCTTTATGCGCAAACCGCGTTATGAAACGTGGTTCATGGAAGGGTTGTTAGAGGCTGGGGTCCACTATGTGCAATTGAAGGATGACTTTTCGGATATCGACGAGAAGATGCGTTATTACAATGATCATCCAAGCGAGGCGTTAAGCATTATTGCCAATGCGAACCAATGGGTTGAGCAGTTCAGGAATAGGAAGCGTGAAAGGCTGATTGGTATTTTGGTTATGCGCAAATACTTTGAACTGGCCGGTGAGCCTGCGCCAAGGTTTGCACTGATTCCGAGCCAGGCATAAAGGAAGTCTCCTCCCATTTATGCCTAATCGAAATTGTTACTTTAGAAATTGCCGCTAATCTTAAAGCTATAGCTTGTGCCGTTGGCTGTGTTACGTGATTCAAGCTCTTCTAAAATCATGTTGGACGAACGCCCTACGTAGCGATAACGATCGCGGAACTGACGGCCGTTAGTCAGCGCGCCGGCATCAAAGCGATAAGTAATCCCTCGGCGATCGATATATTCGGCGAATAGATTGACTGCTGGTTCGCCCACTGACTTTTCGATGTCATCGATATCGTATCGTGACATGCCACCGTCAATTCTGTCGAAATACTGCATTCCCCAGTTAGCACGCAGCGACGGAATATCATGTCGGAACGTAGTAGTGAAGCGACCGCGCTGGAAAGTCTGGAAGCGACGCTTAATGCCTAGGAAGGGATCGGTAACCTCTGAATCCTGCACATTCAATGTGCTTGTCACCAAAAGATTAGGAAGATTGATCATGCCCATGCGAACGCTCGCGGTGAGGTTCATGCCAGCTTCCCAGCCATCGCCGATATTGCCATTGGCTGATTGTAGGCTGCTTTCAACACGAGTTACGTCAAGGCGTTCAATGACATCTTTATGTTGGTTGTAAAATAAATCGGCAGAAAGAACTCCGACATCGTTAGGGATGCGGTACTCAGTGCGGAAATTATATTTCCACTGCCATTGTTGACGTAATTGCGCGTTGCCGGCTTGTGTCGCGGCATCGTTATCTTCATCGTCATTTGAGGCCACAAAATCGCTGAAGCTCAATTGATTGACAGATTTCTCAATGGTTCCGCGCAGCTGCAGATTAGAGGTCATATCATAGCGAAGATCGATCTTTGGTTTCACAAAGCTAAAGTCGCGCTCGTTACTCACATCGCCAGATTGCGTGATGGTAGAGCTTTCGTAGAGAAGCGTTGTCTCAAGTGTTAGTTTGGGGCTGATCGTCCAGTTATAAACCGCGAAAGGTTCATAACGCATCTCTTCCACTTTAGAGTTCGCATTGCTAACAAGCTGTGGCACTAAGCCGCCGGTGTTGGCGGAAGGAGTGCCAGTGCTGCTAAGCAGGCCATAGGCGAGGTTTGAATCGAGTATGGTTTGTGCGCGCTCAATACCGAACTCAATGTCGTGGTTCTCAGCCATACCCATGGTGTAAGAGCCACGGATGATTCGCTCATCGGTCACGCTAGCCGTGTTCAGGTAAAGATTTTTTTGTGCGCTGCCATCGTCTTGTAGAGAAAAGCGTTCGCGCGTGATGTTGTTGTCTAGGCGATTGGCGATTGCGAGTAATTTAAAACGGCTGCCAGAGTCCGTGCGGTACTCGTAGTCTGCACCGATCTCCCAACTCTCGCTCTCTGCTGGATTATCTTCGAGCTCAATTGATGAATCGTTTGGAGTGCTTCGTAAATCCAATATGGCGCGATGCACATCCGTTGGGCCTTCGTCACTGCTTGCCAAAGCGTTAAAGCGAACACTGCTATTGGCGTTGATATCGTACCCGAGGTTGGTGCTAATTTCATAGGTGTCACGGTCCTGAATGCGATCTTCTTTGATCTTATCGTTAGGCGTAAAATCACCCAATATACTGTATTCGCGAGCAACCGAATGATTGTAAGAGGACGCACCTTTCACATTGAAAAGATAATTGAGATCGCCACTGTTGCCACTTAAAGCGGCCGAGGCACCAGGGCGTATTTCCGAATCAAAGTAACGACTGGCATTGATCTCGTAAGAGACACTGTTCGAAGCAAGTTCTTGATCGAGTATTATGTTAACGACTTGGCTGCTGCCGCGTACGTCTAGCTCACTGGAAGACCCACGTATAATTTGAATCTCGTTAACTTGGCTAGCAGAGATGCGGCTAAGCAGCTCGCTTGTCTGATTATTCTTGCCGGCAGTACGTTTACCGTTGATGAGGATCTCGCTGCCACCACTGCCGCCACCGAAGCCACGGCCACCAGAGGAAGCGTTGCCGCCAAACCCACCAGGAGGTGCACCACCTTCGCCAAGGCCGGGGATGCGATTAACCATGTCTTGCGCAGAGATCGGCGCATACTCCGTGAAGTAATCCGCCGAATAGATGACCGTTGAATTCTCATCGTTTGTTTCTTGGGCTGAGACGGTAAGGGGGGCGCTTAGGAGCAGTGCGATAGTGGTGTGTAAATAAAATGCTTTAGAGCGTAAGACAGGAGCAAAAACCATTAGCAAAAGCCTATGTAGTTGACCGGCTGTATGCACAGGTCTTGTGAATTAGGCGCTAAATTATACGGACTATTCCACAAGATTCCTTGTGTTTGTTACAAACTGTCAAAGTTGTTAGGGAGTCTATTGTCGTCAGGGGCGATGCGGCTCATTCGCGAGGCTCGATGAAGGTGATCGATCGAACGGTCGATATTTTGGCGAATAAAGGGAGGCTAGCAATCTCTTTCAGTGATGCCTGTGCTATAAAGCATGAAAGAATAAAAAATCCGGGGGGATCTATGAACAAGCTGCTAGTCAGAACTTTATTTTTTCTAATAAGTATTTTTCCTAATTTCGCTTTCTCGCAATTATCGTTCACGGGCGTCGAGCTTTCGATTACGCCTGTTGCGGGCAATGTGTATATGGTGCAGCGTCCGGGGGGTGGGGGCAATATTGGCGTGTTCACAGGGCCAGAGGGTGTGCTGTTGGTCGATTCCTTGTTTGCACCATTGTCCGACAAGCTAGTGGCGGCAGTGAAGAGTGTGAGCGATGAGGAGATTCGATTCTTGGTGAATACCCATATTCATATTGATCATGTGGGTGGTAATGCCAATCTTGCAGAAATGGGGGTGCTCATTTTTGCCCACGACAATACTCGCTTACGGTTTCTCGAAGAGCGAAGTCGATTCCCGCGTGATGGTGGTACATTTGTTCCGCCGCAGCCCGAACTGGCGAGGCCAGTCGTCACTTTCAATGATGCGATGAGCTTTCATTTGAATGGTGAGCAGGTCCAAGCGTTTCTCGTGCCCCCTGCGCATACCGACGGTGATGTCTTTGTTTATTTCCCCGAGTCAGACGTTCTGCACTTAGGGGATGTGTACCGCACCACTAGTTATCCGATAATTGATGTTTATAACGGTGGTACTTTAAAAGGCACACTTGCCGCGCTCGACATTGCCATCGAACTGGCCGGGCCCAACACTAAAGTAATACCGGGTCACGGGCTTGAGGTCGTCGGACGTGATGAGTTGATAACGTTCAAGGAGATGATTGTTGATGTTAGTGAGCAAGTAAAATCACTGATAACCCAAGGCAAGAAACTTCCCGAAGTGATGCTGGCCCAACCGACCGCAAAGTATGACGCGCAATGGAGCGATGATCCTGGTTGGGGCCCTGATGACTTTATCCCTATCGTGTATTACGAGTTAGGAGGATCGGGAAGGCTGGAGGAACGTTAGAAAACTTTGGCGTGCCGTTAATGCCGACACTTAGTTTATTTATCGCCTTCGCGATCTCGTAGGCCTAGCAAATATAAAATGCCGTCCAATCCAATGTTAGAGATTGCTTGCTTGGCAGATCGTTGGACCAGTGGTTTTGCGCGAAACGCAACGCCAAGTCCTGCGATGGACAGCATCGCTAAGTCATTGGCTCCATCTCCTACTGCAATAGTTTGTTCGAGACTAATGCCCTCGCGCTGAGCGAGTTCGCGTAAGAGATCGGCTTTGCGTTGTCCGTCTACGATAGGCAGCTCGACTTCGCCTGTCACTTTTCCGTCTTTGATCGGGAGTTGATTGGCGTACACATAATCCATCCCCAATCGCTTGCGCAAACGTTCAGCGAAATACATAAAGCCGCCGGAGAGAATGGCTGTCTTATACCCTAAGCGGCGCAATTGCACGATCAAAGTCTCAGCACCTTCATTCAACTGTAATGATTGGGCAATTTGTTCAAGTGTTGATTCGGGCAGGCCTTTTAGTAGTGCCATTCGTTCGCGAAAACTCGCTTGAAAATCGAGCTCTCCGCGCATGGCTCGCTCAGTGATCTCTGCCACTTGTTCGCCAACGCCAGCCGCCTTGGCCAGCTCGTCGATTACTTCTGCATCGATAAGAGTGGAATCCATATCGAATACGACTAAGCGACGATTGCGGCGAAAGATGCTGTCTTGTTGAAAGGCGATGTCGACATTAAGCTCTTGTGCAATCGCAATAAAATCTGCACGCAATTGCTCTGGCTCTGCGGGTTCCCCGCGTACCGAAAACTCAATACAGCCTTTGCCTTTATCGGCTGGTAGATTCTCGGGAATTCGCCCAGAGAGTCTATCGATATGGTCAATGTTCAAATGGTGAGCAGCCGTTATCGTACTGACGCGGGCAATGTGTTCGGCGGTGATCCGCCGCGCCAATAGCGTCACAATATGTCTAGACTTGCCTTGTCCGCTTACCCAGTGCGCATAGTCTTCGGCGCTAATCGGGGTGAACTTCACCTGTTGGTCTAGCTCGGAGGCCCGAAACAGCACGTCTTTGAGAACATCTGTTTTATCCGCGCTATTGTGCATCTCTGCAAGAATGCCGAATGAAAGCGTATCGTGAATTACTGCCTGCCCAATATCCAAAATCCCGACATCGGCCCGAGATAAAATCCCCGTAATGGCGGCGGTAAGGCCTGGTCGGTCGGGGCCTGTAATATTGATTAGAACGATTTCTTTCACGCCGTCATGTTTCCTTGTTGTGTGCTGTTGCCGTCACTTTTAGCATTTTTTGCTAGCTTTGAAGCAGGGTGAGCTTTTTTAAGTGGGTGGATTATAAAGTGTTTCTGGGTTTATCGCATGGCTAAATAGCGTTAGTGAAATTGAGTTATAGTGTTCCTGGAAGGAAAATCTTCATTCTTCAGCGTTGCTGCTAGCAACAGCGCTAACAAGGGTCTGTAGGAGCTTTATGAACCATAAGTATTTGTTAATGAGTTTGTATTTAACCTTTTCCGCAAGCGCATTGGCGCAGGTGCAAGATAATCCACATGCTTTAGAGCCTATTGCGACGGTTAGGCAGGTGTATGACGGAACCTTTCTGCCTGACATAGGCGCCAACACTTTTCGAAATATTGATCGGCTATTCTCGACTCGAATAGTTAAGGTGGGGGAAAGCACCTATCCCTTACCGCAAAGTATGACGTCAGTTGCCCCATTTTCATTTCAATCACGAGGGCAACGCTACGACCTCTATGACTATCTGTCATTGAATAGAGTAAGCGGGTTGTTGGCCATCAAAGATGGCGAGATCGTCTTAGAGGAGTATCAGCTGGGCAATACAGAAGATACCCGCTGGATGTCGATGTCTATTGCGAAAACAATTACCGCCACTTTAATTGGAGCCGCCATTAAGGACGGCTATATCGAGAGCCTCGAATCACCAATAGTGAACTATATTCCGCAGTTGCGTGGCACAGCCTACGATGGCGTGACGGTCAGACAAATTCTACAAATGACATCGGGAGTAGGGTGGGATGAGACTTATACGAACCCTGAGTCTGATAGACGGGATTTGTTGGAGGCGCAGATATCTCAGGAGCCAGGGAGAATGCTTGAAGTAATGGCGAACCTGTCCAGAGTGGCAGAGCCTGGCACGCGCTGGAACTACAGTACTGGGGAGACTCAAGTGGCGGCACAATTGCTTCAAGCAGCCATAGGTAGACCAATTTCCGAGTATTTGTCCGAGAAAATCTGGGCAAATATGGGAATGGAGTCGGATGCCAATTGGTGGTTGGACTCTCCGGACGGTATCGAGGTCGGTGGCAGTGGTTTCTCAGCAACATTGCGCGATTACGGCAGGTTCGGTCTTTTTCTGCTTAACAATGGTGTTGTGAACGGAGAGTCACTTTTGCCAGAAGGTTGGTTGGCACAGGCTACCAAGCCAAATGTCATTGACGGCAATGAGATTGAGTATGGCTTCATGGTATGGCCTGCCATGGTCGAGGAAGGCAGTATCAGTGAGGGGGCTTATGCCGCTGAAGGCATATTTGGGCAATGGGTTCACGTCAACCCTGCAGAGAATGTGGTGATCGTGGTCTGGGGAGCGCAGTCGAAACCAACCCCTACTAATCCAGTCGCCGATATAGATTTCTTCTCGGCACTAACGCGTGCATTGCGTTAAGTGGCATAAAAAAGGCGGGCTCATTAATTACATGAGCCCGCCTTCTTTGGTCAGGTTAGCTGGCTTGTGCCGGCAATCGACTACTGTATTACTGCGGAGTCCAGAAGAAAACTTCCCACTCACGTAGAGGCTCTGAGCCTTGGTATAGTGGCTCGTCCAATGTTCTGCCGGCCTTTGCTGCCCACAACTCCATCATCTCAAGACGCTCATCACCGAATATCTCTTCGGATTGCATAGCAAACGTCGCATCGCCCAAGCGCAACCAGCCTCTGCCACTGCGTTCACGTGCGCGTTTAGCCCAAAGCCCACCATCTGGTCGCGTGGCAGTAATAATGCCGTCTTCCAACGCTACCCATGAAAGGTAGTTAACAAATGGAGGGAAGCCTTCTGGTTTCATCATCACAGGAAGTGTTACTACACCGTTTAAAGTGGTGAAGTCGTCTAGCGGAGGAGTAAGAGTGCCCCCAATAATGACCCCAGGCAGTCTACCGAGCCCTTGATTGCTGAGGTATGGCGCTGTGAACATCCAGCCCAAGATTACAGCTAGTAATAATGCGCCGACCACTGAACCGGCCATTTTGGTTTTACTCATTGTGCAGTCTCCAATTTATTATAGTTAGGATTTGAAAGTAATGCTGTTTATACCGAAAAAGGAGGTGAGTTAATAGAGCAGGACACTAAATGTCACGGAAGATTACAAGGGGGCATATTGTTGAAAGAGGCGCATACTCGGGTGGTCGAGAGATCTAATCGGGCATGTTGCTCGTATGGAACACTCTTTATAACAATATAGATAGGAGTGGTGAATGCGCTATTTTTTGAGTGGACTGCTAATGATGGCGATGGGCGCATTGACGCATTTTGCGAGTGCTCAGGGGCGCGAAATGCCGTTTCCATTGCCCGCAGAGCCTCTGTATCTAGAAACTTTTGATGCCAAGATAAAAGTATCGGTGGTGGCAGAGGGCATTTCTCAGCCCTTTGGTTTGTTGATCCTGCCTGATGGCGACATGCTAGTAACGGACCGCTACCAGCCGGCCTTAAGAGTAATACGCGCAGGTCAGCTAGACCCAAATCCTCTTCAAGGGCTGCCAAATATTCGAACAGGCTTTCACTCAGGGTTGCTAGACGTAGAGGCCCATCCTGATTTCACAGTAAATCGTATGTTGTACTTTACCTATCATAAGGCGCTGCCTACCGATGGCGAGTATGCTATCGCATTGGGACGTGCTCGTTATGACGGAGGCGTCCAATTAACAGAAGTTGAAGAACTATATGTAGGAACTCCGATTACTCTATCGGGAGGCTCACGCTTAGTCTTTGCGCCAGACGGTAAGCTTTTCATTACAACTGGTGGCGCGATGGGGCGACAGCCGTTCGCACAAGACCTGTTGGGCAGTTACGGCAAGGTGTTGCGTTTGAATGAAGATGGCACTGTGCCAAACGACAACCCTTTTGTAGGTAGAGATGACGTGCTTCCGGAGATCTATTCCTATGGGCACCGGGATCAATACGGCTTAACCATTCATCCAGAGACCGGGGAGCTTTATCAGGCCGAGCTTGGGCCGATCGGTGGGGACAAGATTAACCGTATTAAGGCCGGCGGGAACTATGGCTGGCCTCTTTACGGTTATGGTAGTTATAACGATAGTATAAAAATGGATCACCCTAATCGCGAAGGCATAGAGCCGGCGTTGATCATTTGGCAGCCTGGCATTGTTCCTTCGGGATTGATGTTCTATACGGGCGAGGCCTTCCCGCAATGGAAGGGGCACCTGATGACTGGCAGTATTCAGCGCGGTCGTATCCCTGGGACAGGAGGCGTCGAGCGGGTTCATTTTAACGATGAAATGTTGGAATTACGCAGAGAAACACTAGTCACGGAGCTTCGACAGCGGGTCCGAGATATAGGGCAGGGGTCAGATGGCTTTATTTATATTCTGACCGAAGAAGCCAATGGAGCGGTTCTAAAGATCGAACCTTGGGAATAAGCCTTGGAAGTGGAATTGACGGTTTGGTCAGTTTTGATCGATGTTAATTTTACACACTCTATCGAAACCTGATACATTTTAGGTGCCTTTGAAGGAATGAGAGGTGATCTACAATAACAATAAACCCGATCCATCCTGTTTGAGTCCTGCATGGGAGATAATTATGATTAGAAAATCCCTGTCTGCATTGGCGCTGACGACCGTATTTTTGGTCTTTCACGGCCCTAATGTGTACGCACAAGCAATGGAGTCTGCCGAACCGTTTAAGGTCGGCACATTTGCGATCAACGATGTACCCACTGTTGGCTTAGTTATGCGCGATGATCAATTGATTGTCGACTTAACTGCTGCCAATCGAGTGATGGAGCTCCTGCCACGATATAGCCGCGTTACAATGCCAGAGGATATGCTCGGCCTTATCGAGCAATATGATTACGGCTTGAAGTTTCGTATTTATGAAGTGGTTAACTGGCTAGTCGAAGAAAACCTACTGAATGACAGTAGCCGCAGCTTCGTCTACCCGGTCAATGCCGTCGATACGATGGCGCCGATCCAATACCCCAGTAAAATTATGAATGCGGCGGTGAACTTCTACACCCATGCCTGCGAAGGTTGCAATGATGATGAACTGGCCCGCAGAGTGGCTGAGCGCCAAGAAAATCGTGGCGTCCCGTATCTATTCCTTAAGCCTACTCGTGGTGCCATTATCGGCGACGGTGACGATGTCATCATGCCATATGGTCGTGATCGAATTGAATGGGAAGTCGAAATGGCGATCGTATTCGGTCGCACTGGAAAATACATTTCAGCCGATCGTGCTTATGATCACGTGTTTGGTTATATGGTCGCGATGGATATTTCAGATCGCGGCGGTCGTCCACCTGGTGGTTACGGTGCTGGCTCGGATTGGTTTGTGGGCAAAGGGCACGATACCTTTGCACCTCAGGGGCCTTGGATAGTGCCAAAAGAGTTCTATGGTGATCCGATGGACCGCTTACATCAAACTCTCGTTATTGACGGTGTTACAGTCCAGGAAGCGAGGGCTGGTGACATGATTCACAATATCCCCGAGCTGATTGAGTATGCGTCCTCTCTCATTACAGTATTTCCTGGCGATGTAATGCAAAGTGGTACATCGGGCGGCACTGGTGCAGGCAGGGTAGAGCGTGCATCAGGCTCTGGATACTTAGTCGATGGCGAAGTCATTAGTGCGCACATCGAGGGCATCGGCACTCTGACTCATACCGTGCGGATTGAAACGAGTGTGCCTGCGGACTTGTCCGGTTCACAGTTGCCACCTGTGAGCACTTACCGAAACTAAATGCAGTCGCTAAAACAATGAAGGCGGATTGATCTTTACTTAGGTCAGTCCGCCTTTTGTGTTTTAGGCTTAGAGTAGTATTTAGAATGAGGCTAGGTATACTGATTAGATCTGCTTTATAAATAATGCTTCAACTGAGTGCGTCTTGGAAATTTTGACAAAGAATACTGATACTCCCTCCGTGCTTTGGCTAACCGGTCTCTCCGGTGCGGGCAAATCTACGATCGCCATTGGCGTGCAAAAACAACTTCTTAGCGCGGGCAAAAAGGTCTGCATTCTGGATGGTGACGAGTTGCGTCGAGGCTTGTGCAGCGATCTAGGTTTCACTGATGCCGATAGAGTAGAGAACATCAGGCGCGCGGCAGAGGTTGCCCGCATGATGGTTAATTCGGGCACATGGGTCATCGTTGCTTTGATATCCCCGTTTCGAACCGATCGAGGTCTGGCCGCCAAGCGAATAGGTGAGAATCGATTCCTTGAGATCCATATTAGCACTCCGCTGGAGGTCGCCGAGAAGCGCGATGTAAAGGGCCTCTACCAAAAAGCCCGAGCAGGAGAGCTGAAAAACTTTACGGGTATTGACTCCCCCTATGAGATCCCTGAATCTCCTGCCCTAATAATTTCGACAACGGATGAAAGCGCTGAGCAATCAGTCGAGCGTGTGCTTGCGTTATTGAAAGCTCCCTAAATGTTGTCCTAGTTAGTCATAGGCCAAAATTTTTGTTCTTCTAAGCACTCGCAATATTCACTATATTATTTCGATACTCGATCTTCCCGTTCATTAAGTCGGAAGTGAGAGGGGTGTAATATTTACAGCCCTCGAAATAATAATGTGTGACTTGGCTAAATCTCGTTGAGTCGTGTTTTAATATCGGGTCCCCTCCATGTAATAGATTGGCGGACCAGATCAGCATGTCGCCTTTTTCTATGCAGAGCGTTTTTTTCTCAATCCCTGAGAGTTCGATGAGTTCCTGAATAGCCAATTCGTATTGTTGATAAATTTTCTCCGCTTTAGATTTTCTGAAACCACTACGCACTTTCGCTACGCTGACACCAACATCCTCCAAGCTAAGTACGGGGAGTCGATGGCTGCCAGGATAATAGTGCAGTGGTCCTTTGTTCTCATCGATGTCCTCTAAGGCTACCCAAACCCCGCACATCCAACGCTGTGGGAAACTATGAAAATGCACTGTGTCGCTATGGGTATTTTGGTGAGTTCCTATAGGAAAGTTGAGAGTCTGAAACGGAATAGGCTCTCTGCCATACAACTTTTTTAGTTTTTCAATAACAAATTTGTTACAAGCAAGCGCTTTGACTTCCGGTGTGTTCCTCCACTCGTCTTGAGCTCTGACCGTAGTAAGTTTGCCACTTTCATCAAAGAAGCGCGTGCGAGTCCATTGCGCTAGTTTTTCAATCAGTGCCATGTCGAATGGCCTTTTTATGATGAGGTAACCATTGCGTGCATAGCTATTAAAATCGTCCTCACCTATGCCGTTTGTGATTTCAAACTTCGGAATTGATAGCGGCATATTTGTTCTCCCTAAAAGTCGATGCACGTCCATGAGCTGCTGCTATTCCATGTTGTTCTGTGAATTTTTCACAGTCTTTTCGTCCTACAATCCAGTTTTCATTGTTATCTGAAATTTGCGTATAACCCAGTGCTTCCAACTCGTCTAAGGTCCATACGGAGCGATGATTTTCATAGGGGTTTGCTTCTACTACTTGATGGATGAACTCTTTAGGGGTGCTAATAATGACCGAGCCTCTAGAGGCGAGTTGTAGCAGTTCAATGAATTGCAGACCTCTGTGTTTGTCAAAGTGTTCCAAGATGTCGATCGCCAGCACCATGTCGTAGGCTTGATTCATATTGGGCAGTAGATCGATGGCATCGCCTATAAATATGGAGTCGTAGGCATAGTCATGGACTGGAGTAATGTATTTAGGAAACGCTTCTATCCCATCGATAACGATACTCCACTCGGTTTTTTCTCTTCGTCTCGAGTGCGGGCCATCGACTTCGAATAGATTCAGATGCTCCAGATTCGTGCGGGCTAAAAATCCATATTGCCCAAAGCCGGTACCGACATCTAGCAAGGTTGAAGGTTGTTGTTCTTCGATCAACTTAATGATTGGGCTTATCTGGGAGCTCTGGCTAAAAGGCATGTTTTATCTTCCATAATTATGCGTGGGATATATTCCCACATAGTATGGAGTCGAGATAAACCGCCTGTCCAGTGCGCAAACGAACTACCCGTCATGTGTGTGATTGTGATCACTTGGTCGGAGGCTCTGGCGATTCGTATCGATGAATTTAATGGTCTGTTAATAATTGCGAGGCATTGTGAGACCTAGTGATTGTCCTAAATCAAAGATTTTCGAGCACTCATAGGTTCAAGATGAAGGATGGTGGTTTTGTCCATCGACACAAAGGAGATTCAAATGACTACGCTACAGACGGATCGCAAGTACGCACCTATCACTATCGGGATACATTGGCTCACAGTCATATTAATGATTGCCATTTACGCGAGTATTGAGCTGCACGAAGCGATACCTCGAGGGAACCCTCTGCGCGGCGCCATGGAACACTGGCACATATACTTGGGTTTCACAGTATTGCTGCTAGCGATCGTTAGGTTGGCGATAAACTTGCGCTTAACCACGCCCCCGATTACCCCAATACCGCCTTCGTGGCAGTTGTTAGTGAGTAAAGGAGTGAAAATTTATCTTTATGCGTTAATGATTCTTGCGCCGTTGTTGGGCTGGGCGTATCTGAGTGCAAACGGTGAGGATATCTCCTGGTTCTTTATTTCGATGCCGGCGATAACCCCCGTCTCTGAGGCAATAGCGGAATTCGCCGAAGAGGCCCATGAGCTGCTTGGGCTGTCAGGATATTTTCTTATCGGCTTGCATGCAGTGGCAGGTTTGTATCACCACTATTATGTTAAGGACGACACTCTGAAGAGAATGCTTCCTTAGCGCCGATAGTGATAGGCGCATACTCTGAAAAACTATTAGACCGTGACTGAAAGAATCCCAAGCGAGTAAAACGAAAATAGTAGCGACCAAAGTTTGAACCGTGAAGGGATAGTGATGACAAGCACCATTAATAATATTCCGATAGAAGGAAGTGCGATCGATGGCAATATCGCATTACCATACATAATAATATTAACGTAGGGGCCAACGAGGAAGTAGAGCAGCATAGATAGTGCAGAAAGCCTGCCTAGCTGTTGGCTTTCTTTTAACATATCAATGGTGCCTTCCTCAGGTGCAAAGAGAGCCATCTCAGCGGCCCCGTAGATACAAGAGGAGCCAAACACGAGGACTATGAAGTCCATAAAGGTCCATTGCTCTATAGTGCGTAATCCCCAGCCCACCCACCAAAGCTGCAATATGTAGAGCATGATATTGCCAGTCCATAGCGCAGAGGACCAATTAAAGATGACCCGACTATGGGCGCGCGTGATCATAGACGCTGTGTGCAGTAAGCGCGTGATAGCGAGGCCTAGAATAATGGAAACGGCAATGAATATGTATTCGTGTTGAGTCATCTTGCTGGCCTCAACAGGGCAGCCAATGCTAGTAGTGTGGTCGCTAATTCATAAGTCAGAGCGCCATAGCTGTAGGCCGTAAGGGGGTCTTGAGTGGTAAGCATGGATACAAGGCGCGCCAGCGTCAGTGCGCCTATGCCAAGCACTAAAAGCAATAAGCCTGAGCGATAGAAGTCGGGTTTCAATAGCGCGGTCGCGCAGAAAAGGCCTACCCCTGTTTGTAAGCCTCCGTACATCGCGCCAATCTCAGCGAAAGCGTCGCCATTATTCATGTTTAGGCTCGCCAAACCTGCCGGAATGGCCGGGGAGAAGAGGCTTATGAGGCCATAGCTTATAAATGTAAGAGTTGAGACCGATAGTACGGTTTTCCCCAATAGCATGGCGATTAACCTTTTGTTTTTTTGTTTAATATGTCATATAGCTACGAACAGGACAACGAAATGGACTAGGGAGAAGAAAGGATGAGAGGGTTACTACTTACAATTTGTTTGTTGGCATCAGCAAGTGTTTCGGCACAGGACTATAGCGGTGTCTGGGCCGTGCCGAGTGAGGCGAATACAGAGTTCTACAGTTTTCACCAAAACGGTGATCAAATCATGATCGCTGTGCTTGATACGATCAGTGCAAGGTGGGTTGCTTATCAAGGCGGTTTGAACGAAAACTCTGTAGAATTTGAACCAGTATTTACTCCAAACGGGATTGAAATATTCACAGTAAATTTTCTTTCTGAGACAACAGGCTATGTCGAAATAAGAAGCGAGCCTTGTAGCGCGGAGCCAGATAGGGCGTGTGCTGATATATATAGCAGGACATATCTTATTGAGAAAATATTCTAGCGCAATTAATGCAGCAAAGGACAATGTAGTGTCGAATTTTTGGTTTAACATCCTCCTAGGAATAACTCTTTATTCTCTTTCGTTGAGCCAGCAATCAATGGCGCAGGATCTTGCTGCTGACACGCTTGCTGAATCAGCCGTAATCTCTGTGCTCCAAGAAGGCCCTTCTGATCAACAAATTTTGGATCGTCTCGAGAGTATTTATTTACAGATTGAGCAATTGCAAGCGATAGAGTTATTTGTGGTATCGGGTGTAGTGACGGTAACAGGTAGCGTTTCAAATGAAGCGCAGGCTGAGCAAGCGCTAAACTTAGCACGTCGTGTTGCGGGTGTAGTGACCGTTGAAGATCAGATCGAACGAGAGCTTGATGTGCAGGGAAATGTCGCACCTTTAATGGATCAGTTCAAAGAAGGTTTTAGGCAATGGATACGTGCATTCCCACTCTTTCTTCTTGCCATAGGCGTGTTCATTATTATCGCCTTCACGGGACACCTTGTTGCCAACTGGGCGACACTTTGGCGGCGCGTCATACCCAATCCTTTTCTTTCTGAGATAGTGACTCAGCTGATCCGTGTAGTAGGCATAATACTAGGGCTCATCGTCGGCCTGAACTTATTAGGTGCTACAACATTGATGGGGACAATTCTTGGTGGCGCTGGAGTCGTTGGGCTCGCCATTGGTTTCGCTGTTCGCGATACCATGGAGAATTATATTTCAAGCATAATGCTGAGCCTCCGTCAGCCGTTTCGAGCCAATGAGCATGTTGTTATCAATGAATATGAAGGTCGTGTTATTAGGCTTACTTCGCGAGCAACCGTTTTAATGACGTTAGATGGCAATCACCTGCGCATTCCAAATGCGACGGTATTTAAGGCTGTCATATTAAACTACTCCCGCAACCCTGAGCGTCGTTTTGATTTTGAATTAGGCGTCGATGCGGAAGATGACCCGTTGGCGGCGATGGAGACAGGCTTGGCTGCAATAAGTAGTCTAGACTTCGTGCTGCAAACGCCTAAGCCTGATGCGGTTATAAAGGCCGTGGGTGACTCAAATATTTTGATAACGTTTTCCGGTTGGGTGAATCAAAAAAATAGTGATTTCAAAAAAGCGCGTAGTCTTTCGATACGAGCGGCTAAGATCGCATTAGAGGAAAGTGGATTTACATTGCCAGAGCCGATTTATCGACTTCGATTTGATCAATTGCCGAATGGTTTAAATGATATAAGTCGTGCTGAGCTAACCACCGAGGCGGTTGTCGATGGGTTAAATGAAAATGGGCCTTCATCGAAGAAAGAG
Source organism: Gammaproteobacteria bacterium (assembly GCA_051252515.1). Taxonomy (GTDB): domain Bacteria; phylum Pseudomonadota; class Gammaproteobacteria; order Pseudomonadales; family Pseudohongiellaceae; genus UBA5078. The sequence goes on along the minus strand of JBPOFS010000001.1, from coordinate 725,067 downwards.
GGCTCCTCTGCAACGCTAGACACGAACGGCGCGCTGGTCGATGTTGCCCCGGATGAACATATAGAAAGTATCGTTAATACTGAGCGCAAGCAATCGACAGAGGAAGACCTTCTTGATTCGGGTAGGCCAATCGAATAGTTGATGGCATTAGTTCAGTGACCTTATTCTAAGTCACTTTCTCTAGTTCGCTGTGCTAGATAAGAAGGCTATTAACAAGCCTTCTAGTGTTTCACCGACACCTGGCGCAAGCAATAAGGTGACCACGGTAAGCAATGATCCTGCGGCGCAAAGAATAAGATAATTTTTGAGTGTCATGATTCGTTTCCTTTAGTGTTAGCGTGGGGCCAGTTCGAATACCCAGCTATTGCCGTCTTCGATGTCCGCTCGGGATGTGGCGATCGCTTCAGCTGAAACGGGTGTGGGCACACCGCTGTATTTTGACAGCAATTTCGCCGATACTCCGTTTAGAACATCGCCTTGCATAATTCTCACTAGCTTTCTTGGGTAACGAACATTGTTGACGCGTAGTACGCCTTCATCATTCCCTGCATCTGCGGCGAAAGCCCACTCTTTCCAAATTTTCCCAAGGAAGGATTTCATATAACCGGAGACAACATAAATCTTGCCTTCGCTTTCAATAATGAAGATCCGACGCGTCGCCATTGGATTGTTAAGTTGAAGCTCGATGGTAAAAATATCATCGGTAAAACTCCAATCGGGTTCGGGTCCGGTATGTAATGTTCCCGCCACCATTTCACCACCAGGAAAAACGACGGTTGCCCCGTCACCAGTGCTGCGCTGGATACGTAAGGTGCCGATGGCTACTGCGCCGATTAGAACAACGAAACCAAGCACCTGTAGTGCAATTTTGAAAATCTTCACTCGTGAGCCTCCGGGGCATTTACGGGTTCTAGTTTTAAGATAATTCTTTGTGGATCAAACTGCGCAAGAGTCGCAGGGTCAGTTTCTCTAACGGTCAACATTGGGTGCACTAGATCGCTGCCATTGAATCGAATCCGTACGGTTGGGTCGATTAATATATTTTGGTACCACTGTCGATCTTGTGCAGGGTCGATATATAACTTTCCATCGAGCAACACGAAACCAATGTTCACAGAGTAAGGGTCACTGGCGAGTGTTTCTATTTGTAAAACACCGCTTTCTTCTGGCCACTCCACCAATGGGGTTTCGGTACCGCTTAGCCGTCCGCCGGCAAAATAGAGGAATGGATCTGAGCAGGCCGTTAGTCCAAATAATGCTAAGGCTAGAACAAGGGTGCGGAGCCTGGCAGGTGAAATTTTGCGCATTACGTGATTCCTGCGTATCAAGTCAATGAGGGGAGCAAGTATGGCACTTTAATCGCCGCGCTCATAATGTTAGCGAATAAAGGGTATGGGCAAATCGTGTTTATGCCTGCCTAAGAATTGTAGAGGCGTTATCAAGCAAGAAATTAGCTAAAGATGCCAGAGTACTTTGCTCCAGCGGGCCGATCAAAGTACTCTGGCATCTTTGGCTCGTTAACAACAAAACCCTATGCTTACATTGTCATCTATTTTCTGGACCACCGTTGCCGTCACGCTCATCAGTTTTTGGTGGCAGGGTGATAAGGTGAGAAGCATCGCGCTGCAGTATCTTTATCAGTACTGTAAGGAGCAGGGGCTACAATTGCTTGATCAGACCATCGTGCTAAAAGGCGTGTGGCCGCAACGTGCTGATAGTGGCTCATTGCAATTGCGAAGACGCTACCGATTTGAATTCTCCTCAACAGGTGAGGAGCGCTATAAGGGTTTGATCGAACTTGGCGGTTTGCGGATGCAGCGCATTGAGTTGGATCCTTATATCGTGCCTTCTAGCGATAAAGAACCTCTGCAATAAGCCTATTCCTTAGCGATTGCCCTGCTTACTGGCTCTCTAAAGTACGATAAAAGTCGCGAATTGGTTCGAAAGGTCCTATGCGGTGCTGTTCATTCGAGAAGTCGTCGGCATAGGGCCCATAGGGTCCATCCACTGCCTTTTTAGTGAGGTCAGGATAGTCCTTCTCTAAATTTTCCATATGGGGGCGCTGCGTGGAGTTGATGTACGCCGCAACGTCAAATGCTTGATCGTCGCTTAAGTCGGGCTGACCTAGAGGCATGCGTGCTTTTATGAAGTTTGCTGAGGTGAGGACACGATGCATCCCCGCGCCATCATTGAAAGTGTCTGTGCCCCATAGCGGTGGAAACAAATAACCGTCGCGGATATCGAGAGTGGCCTGCAATCCTTGGCCATTGTCTCCATGACACACTTGGCAGCGTTCCTCGTATACCGCCTTGCCAGCTAGTGGGTTAGCCGCTCGCGCAGGTTCCTCGAACTGTGGCGGTTCGTCAGACATACGCTGGGTGGCTCCCATCGCTTTATATTGCTCGCCAAGGCTCAGCACGTAGGCCTCCATGGAGCGCATTTCGGCGCTATCGCGTGGGAGCTTGCGACCATTCATGCTGCGCTCCATGCAACCATTCATGCGATCACGTAGATCACCCTCAACGCCATCTCGACCTGAAAAGCGTGGGTAGCGCGTGGAGGCTAGGAGCAAGGAAAGAGTGCCAGGCTTGGTGCCGCTATCGAGATGACAAGAAGAGCAGTCGAGATTATTGCCAGCAAAACGCATTTCTGGGTCTTCGTGGTTCGGCCCCATGAGCGACGAAGTTTCACGAATTAAGCGTCGACCATATTCCACTGACACTTCAACGCCTCGCTCATCTAATTCGGGCGTGTCTTGGAGAGTTAGGTAGGTACCGAAGCTAATACCGATGCCAATGACGGCGCTGACAAGCGCGGCGGCTAGAAGCGTTTTTAGTGGGTTCATGACTGCGATCTCTGTTGGGCCATTTGCTTGTCGAAATCCTGTATCTGCTTATGGAACTGGTACTTCGGCTGCTCTATTTGTTTGCGCCAACTGGGATTCACAAAGTAAATAGCGCAAATTATTCCAGCAAATATCAAGGAGCCCCAAACGATAATGGCAGTGATCATGGTCTATCTCCTTCATTGTTGCTGTTAAAAAAGCTGCCAACGTAGCGTGCCACTGCGTTTATTTCTTGGCCACTGAGGCGATCTGTCCATGGCGCCATCGAGGTGCCAGCCACGCCAGTTTCCATAATTTTGACCCGCTGCGCTAGAGTGGCGCGCACGCCTCGGAAGTCTGTCGGAGCGATGGGTAACTGTGCCGCCGCAAAACCATCGCCTGCACCATTGTCACCGTGGCATTCTGCGCAGTGACGGGTATACACAGTGGCCCCATCGGCCAGTAGTGTTGGGTCGTTTGTTTCCTGTTGTGTTTGCGAGAAGCTCTGCACGGCGCTGGCCACGGCGCTACGTTGCATCTCAGAGAGTTCTCTCCACGCGGGCATAGACGAGCCATGCACTCCATTCCACAAAATGTCGGCAAGTATGGTGCGCGAATACTGGCGCAGGGCAAGGTTCTTAGGCTGCGGCTCTAGCCACTGGGAGGCAGCGCCATCGCCTTGGGCTTGCTCACCATGACAGCTCGCGCAATTGTTCTGCCAAATCTGCATACCTAGTTCGAGATCGCCTTCACTGGCGAGTGCGGGGGCATTGCCACGAGGGCGTGTGCGCGCAGGGTGGGCATTGAGCATTGGGGCATCGACAGACATTTGCGCCCAGCGATTCTCGGGGGCGGCTGCACGTGCGAAGGCATCACCTTCAGGATAGGCGAGTTCCCGTGCCCGTCCCAGTGAGTCCAAATACGCGATAAGGTCCCGTGCGTCGCGTTTAGGTTCAGTGGCACTGCCGTCAAACAGTTGGCTGTAACTGGGCATAACAGAGGCTGCGACGACGGCTCTTGGCGCAAATAAATGGGCATATTGCCAATCGGCGGTGCGAGTGTTTCCTGCGCGACTCAAATCTGGGCCAATGCGCCGAGTACCGAGCATGTGGGGATACTCTAATCGTCCCTCCCATGCCAGAGTAGGCGCGCCGAAACGAGCCATATCGGCCTCGGTATAACGCACTTGTTGACTGTGGCAATAGGCACAGCCTTCGCGTGCATACACATCGCGACCACGGGCTTCTGCTGGTGTGTAGGGTAAAGGGGCGCTAGGAGCCATCGCAACGCTTTGCTGCTCTAGCGCTTGCCTCGGCAACAAGCCTAGTAGCGAAACGGATAGCACAAAAAAGACGACGCCGGCGATGCTGGCTACGACGTACGACATCTTTAGGCCGCGACTAGGGCTGTGGGTGCTCGTGTGTGAGGCAAGCGGATCTTTGTCTGTAGTGATCACTAGGCTATTGGCCATGGCAGCGGCGCCTGCGCCGCGCTCACCAGTGGTCATGCCAACGACTAAGGCGATGAAACCGGCGGTTACAGGAATTGCCGAAAGCGAGCGAATTACCCAGTAAGGGCGAGAGGCTTGCAGTGACTCAATCCAAGGAGCGCCGTCCTGCCACAATTGCCCTTGCACAATGCCAGCAACTGTTAGATCAATGACCATGATGCTGATACCAACAACGAGCAGACCGTAGGCCCACTCGAAGGCGCGTGCGTTGTATCTGGCATCAGGCATGCGTTGCCAGGCATGCAAGATTCCCGCAATACCGGCGAACGTCGCGAAGCCAAGCATCGCAAGATGCGAGTGACCAATAACCCAGTCGGTAAAGTGTACGGTCTGATTGAGGCTCATATTGGCCTGCAAGGACCCTTGAATGCTGACAATCAAGTAAAACACTACGGCCATCGAGATGAAGCGTAACGCAATGTCTCGCGGGAAGAGTCCCGCGCCGCGTTGGGACAGCATTAGATTGCTGACGACGATGATGACGACTATTCCTAATAGAAAAGAGGCGAGAATGGCCGTCATTTGCGCTTCCATCGGGATGACGGAAAAAATGTAATGGTGAGTGCCGTTGAGTGGATACAGGAAAAACAAACCCCAAAAACCGAGCATCGATAAGAGGTGGCTGAAGATGGGTTTGCCAGTCGCCGCGGGGATCACATAATACAAAATGGCCAAGGCCATCGGGGTGACGAAGAGTCCCACCGCATCGTGAATCCATAAACCACTGAATGCCGCTCCAGCAGCGCCTGGGACGAGTTCGGGGGCAAAGTTGCCCATAGGATAGGACAGTAAAGTAAAGATAAGCCCGCCGATAAGATACCAGCTAGAGACATACAGATCAGTGACGCCGCGGCGGATAAAGGGCGGCAGGAACTGGCAGGCTGCCATGAAAAAAGCGGCAATAACAAACACATCGATGATGAGAGGAAACTCAGCCCATTCTAAGGGCTGGCTAAAGCCTGAGAGCACTAGTATCCAGCCGGGAATCATCACCGCGAAGTTCCATATGCCAAACAACCAAAGGCCGAGGGTGCGGCTTGCAACAGGGCGGCCACTTAACACAGGGACGGCGTGGTACATGAAAGCAATGAAGGCGTTACCGAGCCAGCCCAGCATAATGCCTTGGGTATGGGAGTAGCGCATTCGTCCCCAACCGGGCAGTGATGAGGCAAAATCAGGATAAATAAATTGTAGCGAGATGATAATGCCGAATGTCACTGAGATTAATAGCGCAGCGAATGCGGCATAACTGTGTGCGCGAACGAGGAAAGAATCCACGTCGACAAGCGAGGTTCGAGCAGTGGCTTGTGTCACAAGTCTATCTTCCTTGTTATGAGCATCACTTATTTTAGCGCTATAGGCCGTGTGCATGACAGATGAGTTTATTTCTTTTGCGGTAGATCAATCGAGGCCCTTAGCGCAGGGAGATAGATAAGCAATGCGCCGGCTCGGGCAATGACATAGATAATCATTGCTCCCCATAAACCGTTCACACCATAACGGCTTGCCAATAACCACCAGGCTATTAGAAAAACGGCGACTGAGATAAAGGCCGCATTGCGCATTTGTGCTGTGCGCGAAGCGCCGATAAAAATACCGTCGAGCTGGAATGCTGCAAATGAGACGAAAACATAGGTAGCAGCAAGAAATAACATGCCACCAGCCGCGTCTCTTACGGGGGACAGATCGGTCAATAGAGCCACTATGGAGGCTCCGAACAGCCAGATAATCAGAGCGAGTATTGCCGCCGATATCCCCGCCAGTACGGTGGAGCGTTTTACAGCAAGATCGAATTGCAGGCGATTGCGTGCCCCAATCGAGGCCCCGATGAGCGCTTCAACGACAAATGCATAGCCATCGAGGAAAAACGCGGAAAAAGAAATGAGCTGCATCAGAATATGATTAGCCGCGAGCACGACGCCGCTGTAAATCGCGCTTTGATTGATGAAGAAGCTGAAGGAGAAAATCATCAGTAATGTGCGAATCATGATGTCGGCATTGGCCACTAGGGTTTTTCTAATGGCCAGAGGATCGATTATTCGCGTTAGTGGCCAGAAGCTTTCGTCATGGACATTGCGCCGCGCCAATTCGCGATAGATCAGTGTGCCGGCAAATAGCAGCGCACACCACTCTGCGATCACTGTGCCGAAGGCTATGCCTTCAACGCCCCAGCCCAATACTGCTGCAAAGAGTACGTCCAAAAGAATATTGAGACCGTTCATGACTAGCTGAACAAACAGCAATTGTCGGCTATTGCCTAGCCCGATTAGTAGTCCCATTAGCGCGAAGTTGGCAAGGGTCGCAGGAGCACCCCAGATCCTGATCGAAAAATATTGTTGCGCAACAGATTCCATCTGAGCGCCGCCGCTTAGTAGCGAGAATGCAATAGTTGAGACGGGCCATTGCAGCAAAATGAGAAGCACGCCAAGCGCAGCGCCGAGTAAGAGTGAGCGGCCTAGAATGGCACGCACTTCCTCTTCGTCACCGGCTCCCGCTGCTTGGGCGGTAAAGCCTGTGGTCCCCATGCGCAGGAAGCCAAAGCTCCAATACACGAAAGAAAAAATAAGGGCGCCTAGTGCAATCGCTCCTAAGTCAACCACCGTACCAACGTTACCGATTACAGCGGTATCTACCAGCCCAAGTAGGGGGGCGGCGGCATTAGCCAGAATAATCGGCCACGCCTTGCGCAGGATGTGGCCGTAGCTGAGAGGATTAGAGAGGGTCATGGGCAAGTTGAATGGCTGCGTTGAAAACAGTGTACTTTAGCTGATGCTCTGTCAACATACGAACTTGAATCAAACTAAAGGCTTTAGCAATGATTACACTACATCACCTGCGCATAGGACGTTCTATATTCACTGTATGGCAGTTGGAGGAGTTAGGTGCCCCCTATGAGTTGGAGGTATACACTCGTGACCCACAAACCATGCGTGCCCCAGACTCTTTGCAGAAGGTCCACCCTTTAGGAAAGTCACCAGTTATTGATGACGATGGATTGATCATCACAGAATCTAGCGCCATCACAACGTATCTATTGGAAAAATTCGATACTGAGAATCGCTTTGCGCCACCGCGCTCAGATTTGGCGAGTTGGGCGAAATTTACTCGATGGTTACATTATCCCGAAGGCTCGGTATTCCTGCCTTTACTAGTAAAAATGCTGCTCATGCGCTCAGAGCAGCCACACGCCACATTTGAAGCGTTTAGCGAGAAAGAGATTCAACTGCATTTCAGTCACATTGCTAAACAGCTTGGGAGTTCGCCCTATATCCTAGGCAACGACTTCAGTGCTGCCGACTTTGGTGTTTGCTATGTCGTCTCCATGGCCGCGAGACTTGGTCTGCTTAAGCCCTGGCCGACTCTGTCAGCCTACTTGGCTCGCAATCAAGCAAGGCCTGCGTATCTGCGCGCAATAGAACGTGCAGTTGAGTAAGTGCTGCTAGAAGTTTCCTCGTACTATAAGTGCAAAACTTCGCCCAGTGGTGGAGCAGGCAAATTCGTACTCTTTGGCTATTGAGTTGAGAATATTACCATCGTAGCGAACTCTCTTCGGACAGGTTTCATGATCTGTCAGATTGTTCGCTTCAAAGCGGTAGGTAAGCCCTGCAAAGCCAGCCTTCTCGGCATAGAAAGTAAGGTTGTGTGACAGCGCGAGATTGTAACGGTTATCGATGTCATACAGTATGCGCCCGCCCTGCCAGCGACCAGTGTAGGTCAATCCGTAATTCATCTGATACTGAGGTAGGTCGTGTCGATAGCTGACACGATAATTGCCTCGATCGAAAGGAGGGAAGCCGTGTTCCGTTTGGATCAATGGATCATCATGGAACTCAGATTCTTGTATCGTCGCAGAGGCTGTAAGAAGTGCCTGAGGCAACCCTACCATGCCAAGTTTAACGCTACCGTTCAATATGATTCCATAAGCGGCCGCAGAGCCAATATTGCCATTGCTCGACTGTAAAGAAGTAGGAGTTGAGAAGTCGACTTTACCGATTTTATTGTCATACTCGTAATGGAAATACTTCGCGTTAAGTGCACCGCCGTCATTCGGTAAACGATAGTCTAAGCTAACTTCTCCTCGTAAACTTTCCTCAGGTTCTAACTGTGGATTCCCAGCGACTGTATCTTGGTCGTCATCACGTTCGTTAGTGGCACGAGAGAAATCCGCAAAACTAAGTTGGGATACATTGCGCTCAAGAGACGCTTGAAGCTGAAGGGAGCTACTAATATTAAAACGGAAATCAAATTTAGGTTTTAAATACTGAAAGTCACGAACATTATTAGTGTCAGCGTTCTGTGTTATCTCGGAAAACTCAGCGACTAGAGTGCTCTCCAGTGAGATGCGAGGGGAGAGCTGCCAGTTGTGAATGGCAAAAGGTTCATATCGAATTTCCTCCACTGTGGAGTTAGCATTAGGTAGCGTTACCGGCGTTAGGCCGCCATAGGCAGGATTGCCTTCAGAGGCGCGCAACACGCCTTGTTTTAACGCGGAATCCTGAATCGTCTCAGCGGCTTCAATGCCAACTTCTAGGCCTTGGTTTTCGCGTAAGTTCATTGTGTAGGAGCTTCGAGCTATTCGCTCGCTATAGCGACTTTGAGAAGAGAGGAACAGATTCTTGGTCTCAGGTCCGCCGAACGAAGGGGATACAAATCGCTCTCGTAAAATGTCCGTGTTCTTTTCATTGACGATGAAGAGAGCTTTGAATCGGCTGCCATTACTAAAGCTATGTTGATAATCTCCGCCAAACTCCCAGTTATCGGAGGTTGAGGGGATGTCCTCTCTTTCATAGGACGCCACAGGGGCGCTGCCATTAAGGTCAGTCACTACTCTAAAAAGCTCAGCGGGTGGATTGCTTTCGTTGTAGAGCATATTGAATGCAAGCCGGTCATTTTCTGTTAACGCATAGGCGATATTCGAATTGAAGGAATAATTAGTCTGATCTGTATAGCGATCAAATTCGATAGTGTCATTGGGAGAAAGATCGCCGTTAAGGCTGTGCTCAAAACTCTCAGTGTGAACATAAGCGGTTTCGACAGTGCCACTAAAAAGGTAGTTGAGTTTTCCTGATTGACCACTCCATGCTAAAGAGCCGCCGGGTTCCAGCGTCCCGTCATCGAAATGTGTGACATTGATTTCGCTTGAAATGCTAGAGCGAGATAACGACTCTAAAAGAACAATATTGACGAGTTGACCACTATTTTGTACGTCGAGGTTGCTAGAGCTGCCTCTTATGATTTCGATGTAATTAACTTCATTGGCCGCGATTCTATCCAGTTGACTACTTGCTTCGTTCGCCTTTCCTGCCAAGCGTTTTCCATCAATAAGGATTTGTGCGGAAGAACCGAGGCCGCGATCCGATGAGGATGTAGAGCTGCTAGAAGTTAATACTAGCTCGATCCCTGGAATTCGGTTGAGCATGTCATTGACGGTGATTGGTGCGTACTCGGTGAAGTAATCGCTAGGATAAGTCACTGTGGAGCTATCTTCCGAACTTTGCGCAATGGCATGGGCGGAAAGAATCGAAAGGAGTAGCGCGGAAAGTGGGCCTAATGTTGGTTTTCTCATGGTATTTTCCATATTGTTATCGTTTTAGCTTGGTTATTTTTGAGAGACTGCTTCTGCGGCTGCCCGTAATTCTTCTCGTAATTTTGCAGCTCGTTCGACACCAAATCGGGATTCGAACTCCTCCTGAGCCTGACGCCATAGTTTGACCGCGACGTCTAATTTTTCTTTGCCGAGTTCCGTGATCGACACAATGCGGTTACGTCGATCTTGTTTGCCATTGGCGATCTCAATAAACCCATCTCTTTCAATCGGACCGAGGGCGCGAGCGAGTGTGGTTCTATCCATCGCCATCTCTTGCGCTAGTTCGAGAATAGTCAGAGGTTCTTTATGTTTAATGATCATTAATGTGGTGAACTGTTGCGTGTGTATGCCTCCATCGGCAATTATATGGTCGTAAAACTGTGCAATATGTCGACTGGCATGTCTCGCCGCGAAGGAGTAACAGGGTATTTCAAGCGTGCTCATGATGATCTCTTGGCAAAAGGTGTATATGCACGCAATATGAGTGCATATACACATAGTGTCAATGTGCCGTCACAAGAAATGACAGTTAGTCACTAAGTGAGCGATTTACATTGTGGGTTTATCGATAAATCCATATTGTGGATTTTGCTAGCTTAAGAAGTTAGCTTATTAGTATTGATTGAGCCTTGTGCGGTGAGTCAAATACACGCTGCGCAAGCAAACTGCTAAGGTATGAGGAGCATCTTTTTGTCAAAATTTGAATTCATCATGATGTTTGTCTCTGTGGTGGTCGCATTTGCTATGGCTGAGTTGTTAATGGGCTGGGGCAAGATTATCCGCGCGCGCAGTCGTGTCAAACACCCTTGGCTACTTGCAGGTTGGTCATTCTGGCTCTTAATTATTATTACCTACCACTATCTCGGATTTTGGGAATATCAAGCTTACGACTTTACCAAAGTGACCCCTATGGTGCTGTTTCTAGCTGCGCCAATCATGATGGTGTTGCTGACATTTGCGCTAACTCCAGAGTTGCGCTATTTCCAGAAGATAGATCTTGAAGAGCATTACTTTCAAACCAAAAATTGGTTTTTTTGTATGGTGATTATTTTTCTGGTTCTGTCGCGAGCATCAGACCCGCTTCTGCCCGATTACGCGGAAACTTGGCTACAACGCTCAACCGGAAGCGCATTGGTCATTGTGTCGATCATTTGGTTGTTTTTTACCGATAATAGGAAAGTGCACTATGGCCTTTTGTGGTTCAACTTGGTGTACCTGATTTTGGTCGCTAGTATTATTCCCGTGACGGGTCTTACTGCCTTTTAGTCGCTGATACGGCCTCGCCAGTTAAATTTTACGATTACAGGAATTGGTCATGAGTGAACGAATAAACGAATTAACAGATAAGATCGCAAGGCTTGAAAGACAGTTGTTGGACGAGTTTGATAAAAAGCAAAAAGAGTTTCACTACAAAATTGTAGGAAAAAAAATACAGTTTGAGCAGGAAGTCTTGGCGGCACACCGGAAACTAAAAAACGCTGTACTGCCTTGGGTTTTCTCGGCGAAGGTGCGCAATATTCTTTCGTCGCCGTTTATCTATTCGATGGTAGTCCCGATTGCTTTTTTTGATTTGACTATTACTTGTTATCAGCATATTTGTTTCAGACTTTATGGTATTCGCCGCGTTAAACGATCCGACTACATTGTGTTAGATCGCCATCAGTTGGGCTATCTCAATGCCGTTCAAAAAATTAATTGTTTATATTGTGGCTACGGAAATGGCGTTGTGGCGTATACGCGGGAAGTTCTTGCGAGAACAGAACAGTACTGGTGCCCGATAAAACATGCTCGTAAAGTTGTGGGTAGTCATCGCCACTACAATAAATTTTTAGAGTATGGCGAGGCTGAAAACTACAAAGAGCAGGTGATTAAGTTAAGAGATGATCTGAGATGACCTTGCTTATTAGCGCTAGTCACCCAGAAATATTGTCTGAACTTTTCTAGAGGTTTCCAATGTGTCCCCGAACGAGGGGCCAGGAGAATGAAGCAGCCAAGGTCTAAACAGCACTAGCCGATTATATTTGTAGGGCACTGTAAAGGTTTTTTCCCACAGTGACTCGTCAAGCCCTTCAGTTTCTAGAAACGCTTTTAAGTCATGGAAATTGCGCCAGCCATATTTGGCAAAACCTTCGACAGTATTAGGGGCGACTTCCAGTCCAGTTCTTAAGTGTCTCCAAAAACTGGTTCCATCTGTTTTAGGGTGGTCTTTGGAGAGATACACAACTCCTGCCCATTTTGTTTTCATGTCCACATCATAATGAATGTGAAATTTGAATGAATCATTTGCTTTGGTAAAGCGGATTCTGCCATTTGCGTTTGTGGAGGAGTTGAGGGCAGGCTCTAGTGTTAATTTTTGAAAGATGTCTCGATGCTGTTCGCTCAAGAACGAATCCTTGGTCATGACTCCTGCGAAATTTCCGATCGGTGAATCTTCTTCGGTTAAAGAGTCGGTGGCGACTTTAACTACTGTGTCTGGGTCGTTATAGAAATCGTCGACTATTATGTACCTATTAATCATTCTATTACCTACCGTAAAATACAGCTGTATCTAATTATTATGAGTTCAAAGACTAAATTTATTATAAGCATGGCAGTTTGCATCTGTATAGACCTGTCTGCGTAGCGAGGCCGGTTTGATAATAAAGCCCTTATTAGTTTACTCTGCGGGACTAACTTCCTAAAGCGTATCCCTTGTGGATAGGAGAAATAATAATGAAATCGCTCCTGCAATTAGCACTATTAACTCTTATGTTCTGCGGCAGCCCCCTTTCCTTTGCCGAGAGGCAGGCAAGCGATGACGAAAGCCTTATCGATGATCCACGAGTGCAGCATCGCACCTATGTGTTTCCTGACACGGGAGAAACGATCCCCTACGCGGTATTTGTCCCTTCGAGCATTGATCGCTCCGCCCCTTCCCCGTTGATCGTTTCCCTGCATGGGCTGGGAAGGAGTCATGACTGGCTCATGGGTTATGAAGGGTTTCTAGATCAAGCAGAAGCCAACGGCTATATTGTGGTGACGCCTCTGGGTTATATCCGTCGTGGCTGGTATGGCTCAAGAGTAACGGAAGATAGTCAGGATGCGCAGAGAAGCGAGCAGGACGTTATGAACGTTCTGCAATTGATGCGCGAGGAGTTCAATGTCGACTCCAATCGTATTTATCTATGGGGTCATTCTATGGGCGGAGCGGGGACTTATCACATTGCGGCCAAGAATCCCGATCTCTTTGCGGGTTTGGGCGTAGCAGCCCCAGCAGCCGAAGCCGATGCACCTATGGACGATATTTTGAACAGCATAAAGCATTTGCCAATCTTTGTTCTTCAGGGTGATCAAGACGATGCCGTTCCTGTAGAGCGCACACGGGCTTGGGTGGCTAGGATGAGAGAGCTAGGGATGCAGCATGTCTATGTGGAGATCCCTGGTGGAGATCACTCTCTTTTGATCTCACAGGACGAAGACAATATGCAGAAGTTCGTCGACTTTTTTAATATTGTGCGCAAGCAGTATTGATAGCTGGCAGATCCTTCTATGCCGGCTGAGACTATTAGCCATATTCCGTCCAACTAGGCGTACGAGCGTTTAATCGTATTGCGTGAAATCTTAATTGTCACCGCGTAGGTGTGGCGTTAGGATGTTGCCGCGCGATAACAAGGATGCTAACGCGCAACCCGGGTGGCCTCGGTGTCAAAAGGCTGGTGTATTTTCCTGCATTAAGAAGGTGTTCGCTTTGAATGAACTCGAATCTGGCGTGGTCATATCCGATAAGGATAAACGGACCACGCTCATCGCATTGCTGATTGTATTTCTCCTCGCTGCTCTCGATATGACCATTCTCTCTACGGCGATGCCTCGCATCGTTTCTGAACTCAATGGTTTAGAGCTTTATGCCTGGGTTACCACCGCCTATATGTTGGCCTCAACCGTGTTAGTGCCGATCTACGGCAAGCTCGGCGACTTGTATGGGCGTAAGCTCATTCTGGTGATTGGCATTAGCATCTTTCTATTGGGGTCGATTTTGTGTGGTATCAGTGGAGAGTTCGGTACTCTTCCTCTTTTGGGTGATGGGATGCATCAGCTCATCATCTTCCGGGCGATAAAAGGCATCGGCGGAGCAGCGCTCTTTACGAGTGCCATTGGTATCATCGCGGACATTTATCCGCCGCTGCAACGTGCCAAATTTATGGGTTTGTTTGGCGCTATCTTCGGGATCGCTAGTATTATTGGACCGGCGCTAGGGGGCTTCCTAACGGACTATGCCACCGTGACTATCAATGGACATACTATCGCTGGCTGGCGCTGGGTGTTCTACGCCAACGTGCCTCTTGGCATTTTAGCGCTCTGTATGATCGCGTTTAAAACCCCGCGCCTAAATCATGGCAGTCGGGGTGTCATCGATTACCTTGGCGCTTTCTTATTGTTAGTGGTGTTTATTCCCTTCTTGTTGGCGCTCACTTGGGGTGGTCAACAATACGCGTGGAGCTCTCCAGTTTTGCTGAGCATGTTTGCACTTAGCTTAGTGTCCCTCGTTCTATTCGTGTATGTGGAGTCCCGTGCGAAGGATGCCATCATGCCGCTTAACCTGTTTAGTAATCGCGTTTTTGTCATTACCAACCTCACCTCATTCGTGATCGGCATGTCCTTCTTAGGGGTCATCATGTTCATGCCGCTATTCATGCAGGTGGTTCTCGGTGTTAATGCCACGAATAGCGGCTTCTCGATGTTCCCGCTCATGGTAGGGCTAATGGCGGGCAGTATCGTGAGTGGCCGCATGGTCTCGCGCAACGGTCAGTACAAACCTTATTTGGTCGGTGGCGCTTTCATACTGTTGATTGGCGTGTTCTTGCTTAGTCGCATTGGCCCGGAGACAGGATTGCTAGATCTGGCCTTAAGGATGGTAGTGGTAGGCATAGGTCTTGGCCCGTCCCAGAGCCTTGTGAATCTCGTGGTGCAAAGCGCCTTTCCGATTTCACAGATCGGCGTCGCTACAAGCTCGACGCAGTTTTTCCGTCAGATTGGTAACACTGTTGGCGTGGCGATCTTCGGCACGTTGCTTACCCTCAATCTCACGGCGGAACTACCGAAGCAGTTGCCGATGATGGTCTCTGCCTCTGGGCAGGGCATGGATATGAGTCAGGCACAGCGTAGTGTGATGAACCCCGGCGCATTGCGTGCTCGTGTAGAGGGCACCTTCGAGGAGTTGATCGGCACTATCCAGTTGGGCTATGGGGGCGACGAAGCCGCCATTGCGCAACTTCAGCAGAGCCCGTTGGTGCCAGACCAAATTAAGCAGCAGTTGCCCCTTTCAGTGGCAGAGGCCTTGCCTGCCTCGGCAATAGAGCAACGTATTGGTGCAATCAGAGGATTGTTCGCGGAACGTGTAGAGCAAACGGTGGCGAGCGTAGAGGTCGGGATCAAGACCGCTTTCTCCAATGCGATTACGTCGATGTTCGGCACTAGCTTGTGGATTATCGTCTTTGGCTTCTTATTTAGCTTAGCCATCCCCGTGATCTCGCTTCACCGTGATGTGGAGCCGGTTACGGAAGATGGCGAAGTTAGCAGCGCCTAAAGAATGTCGGCCCTAGGGTTATAGCCCCCTAGGGCCGACAATCGTGATCAATTCCCCCCAAATTCCTTCAAAAAGAGCCATGCACGCCGTCCTTTAGGGTGCATAGAGCCTCAATTTATTTCCTTTCCAGCATTTTCTAGACAAATTGCTCCCGAAAATGGGAAGCTTTAGGTCTAATTCAATTCGCCGTAGGAAGTATTGTGGCTAAAACAGCGACAGAGCAGCGTATCAAGCGCTTGAAAGAACACCTTGAGATTGAGAACCCAGCACTAGCCGAAGTAGTGACACGCTTTCAAGAGCTGGATCAAGTCGCCCGCAAGCTTGGGTTTATGGGGCGAGATGACTCCTATGCTACTCAGATATCCTGGTGGCCGGTGGTGGCAGTACTCGGCACCTACTCGGCGGGGAAATCCACGTTTTTGAATGAATACCTAGGTCAGCCCCTGCAGCGCACGGGGAATCAGGCGGTGGATGACAAGTTTACCGTCATTGCTTATGGCTCTGATGACGAGGCGCATCAGTTGCCTGGGCTAGCCTTAGATAAGGATCCGCGCTTTCCGTTCTATCAAATCAGTAGTGATATTGAAAAGGTAGCCGAAGGAGAGGGCAAGCGCATCGATGCCTATTTGCAAATGCGCACCACGAATGCCCCAGTCTTGCAGGGAAAAATTTTTATAGACTCACCTGGTTTTGACGCGGATCAGCAGCGCAGCTCCACTTTGATGATCACTGATCATATTATCGATCTGTCTGACCTAGTGCTGGTGTTCTTTGATGCTCGCCACCCAGAGCCGGGAGCGATGACTGATACGCTCAAACATCTGGTCGTCAACACAGCGCAGCGTTCAGATAGCGCCAAGTTTCTCTATATACTCAATCAGATGGATAACACTGCCCGAGAGGATAATCCTGAAGAGGTTGTGGCAGCATGGCAACGCGCACTAGCAGAGTCCGGACTGACCGCAGGGCGTTTTTTCCGCATTTACTCAGAAGAAGCCGCTCAACCCATTGCCGATGATCATACTAGGGAGCGCTACCAAGCTAAGCGCGATGAGGATCTTGATGATATCAAAGCACGCATTCAGCAATTGGATGTGGAACGCGCCTACCGCATCATTGGCGCGTTAGAGGAAAACGCGAAGCATTTGCGGGACACTTTGGTCCCAAGATTGATAGACGCCAGACAGACTTGGTCGACTCGCTCTATGTGGCTGAATGGCATTGTGTTTGGAGGCGGCCTTGCTGTGTTTCTCTATTACAGCATTCGCGCCGAGGTTTGGCATGGTTTGTACTTCACGCCATTTTCGGATTTGGCTATCCCAATGCAGTTTGTGGTGGCCGCTGTCGGCGCCGCTTTGCTCATCTACCTCAATTCCACACTTCGACGTTTAGCGGGCGCATCCGTTTTGCGACGATTACGCCGTCACGGCAATAGTAAAGATGACACTCTGGTGATCACCGCATTTGAGACGAACCTGAATTCATGGTGGTCATCATTGATTCCGTCTAGGCCATTAGGTTGGACTGGCCGTAACCGTCGCAAGCTGGACACTGTTATTGCCGGTACAGGGGAGTTGGTGCAAAAGCTCAATGATCGCTTTGCCAGACCGACAAACCGGAAGCAGAACGCTGGAGAGTGAGCCTAGAACACTCTGCTAGTATTGGTAGCACTGGTTGGTAATTAAAGCAGGAAGGAGTGGGGGTGCACCATTTGGCGGCACGTCTACTCCTTTGTTCGATAGCTCATAAACTGGAAGGCAAGCCCCGCCGCGGCAAGAGCGGCGAGAAGTAGATATTGCAGTGGTGGATCAACTGGAACGAGTTGAGTTAACAGAACGGCACCGGTTAGCGACGACAGCACTATAAGTGCTGGATTGAATATTACAATGCATACTATAGCCGTCAGGATTCCAGGGATTATTAACAAGCTACTGTGAATTTGGTTTGGATCTACCATAGGCAATACAACGGCAATTTGCAGAGCCAAGTAGGTGCCACCCGCGAAGCCCGCAAGCGCTACCGCGATGTATTGAAACGCCATGGCTAGTGCTGCCATGCATATACCTAGCACTAATCCCGCTAGCAAAAAGACCCACTGAGGTTGTAGAGGGAACATTTCTTGGGCTAACTCAAATCCTGACAGCAACCCCACTAGTCCGATATACACCCAAAAAAAACGACGCCCAAAGAAAAGCACAAGGAGGCCTCCTGCTAGGCTGATAAGGAACTCTGGGGAGATAGTGTTCATAGATTGACTCTTATGTTTGGCGGGACATTTCTCGAAGTCTTAGCTTAGTATAGGCCTTTCTTTTCCTTGCTTCGTCACTATTTTTGCAACCTTTCTCATGTTCATGCGTTCTAATAAGATAATGCCGAGCAATAACCTAAAAAGCACACTGGAGTCAATAATGGTCAATTACAAAGCAATAGTTAAAGTAGTGTTTTTCATGATGATAGGCACATTATTAGCGGCCTGTGCCAGCAATGCCGATAAACCGACCATCGAGCAATTGTTGCAGGAGAAAGGCTTAGTGAAAGGGGAGTCCGTTGATCGAGTTTATCAATTTAGGATAAACGGATGGCAAGCATTGAATGAACAAAATTTGATTCTCGAAGCGAGCGTCAATGATCAATACCTCATTACGTTGCGATCGTTTTGTCTCAATTTGGAGCGAGCATTTTCGATTGGGGTAACTAGCAGAATGAGCAGTGTGGCCAAATCTGATCAAATTATTGTGCAGGAGCCAGGTGGGGGGCGAGAGCACTGCAATATCGATGAGATCTACAAACTCGAATCGTTAGACACCCAATAGTTGGGCGGCTAGGCAGAGGAGCTTTGACTATAAGCGGTAGCATTTTTGCTGTAATCTTATTGCATTGTAATAACGCTTTTAAGCCTCAGTAACCCCATTACCAAGAGTCCCTTCAATATGAGCAACCTGATCCGTTCCGTCGCGGCAACAACCCTCTCTGCCTTAGCGGGCATGTCTGTATTGAGCGCGTCAGCGCAAGCGCAATCCGAATGCACGCTAGATCAGTGGAGCGACGATATGGTCGCGACCTGGCAAGCCCGTGGCATGCTAAGCAACGAGATGACGGCGTGCTACGCAGAGAAGATAACCTCAATGGATATCGCCCGTGAGCTGCGTGATGAAGTCATTGCGAAATTTGATGAGCTGCTGCCACGGGCGGCATACAAGGTTGTAGGCATAGACCCCGTCAACGCAGCGCTCGAAGGGGTCGATCGTCCTATGGTTGGGGTAATGTATGTCAGTAATTTTTTACCTGACGGGGCAACCATTCCATTGGATTCCGCTCGTGTGCTGATCACCGAGCCAGACATTCTGTTCCGTGTCAGCGACAGCGCTATCAACGAGGCAACCACGCTAGAGGAAGTGTTGACGCACATCGATCGTGTCTACGCTTTCATTGAGGTGCCAGCGCCGCTGTTCAACAATAATCCTGCCAATCCGTATCTCATGCAGGCATCGAACTTGCTGCCACGCTGGGGTGTCATCGGAGAAAGTGTTGCAGTAGAGGATACGCCAGAGTTTTTCCGTTCATTGGAAACCATGCGGGTACGCTTTATTGATGGAGAGGATCAAGTGTTAGCCGATGAAAACGGTGCTTATCTTGGCGGTAATCCCCTTAGTGGCGCGCTTGTGGTTCTTGACGAGTTGCGACGCAAGGGCGAGAAACTTCGCCCTGGCGACTTGATCAGCTCTGGCTCCTATATGCCACCGATCCTTGTAAAATCTGGCATGTTTACCAAGACGATTTACGACGGTATTGGTGGGCAAACTTTGGAAGTATCGGCCTCTTATAAGTAGTGTAGAAAGTTAAATTTTAAAATAAGCGCTAACAGATTCATTTTTCAAGGATGTGGCTAACTGAACAATATGAATCGAACAAAGGCTCAATAACATTAAGACAAAATAAACAGAAAAGAATAACGGGTATGTGGCTGAGCCTTCGTATCCGTTAAGAAAATACCTAAGAGCGAAAGCGGTCGCTACAAACAACGCTGTGGTTAGGTAGTAGGTAAATAAAAATATTTTCTTAGCCGTGTAGAACAAATACGCAAATACTGTAAAAAACGCAGTGACTTTGAAAAGGAAAAATAAGATCTCTCCCAAGCTCGCATCGCCTGTGAGGCCTGATATCACACTGGCAATGGGCCGTTGTGAGATGCAAACAAAATAAACGATAAAGAGAATAACTATTTGCACCGAGCGATGGAAATCGCTGTTTTGCAATAGATGGGCGCCATAACTGAGCGAATCTTGCTTGCGAGATGGGTAAAGGGCCTCTGCAGGTGTTTCGAAATAGTTAGCCAACACCGTCAATGACGCATCACTGACTTTCTCCCCCCTCTCAATTCTTTGTATTGTTCTTAGGCTGATGCCAGAGGCCTCGGCTAACTGTTCTTGAGAAAGTGACTTTTGGTTTCTTATTTTTTTTAAAGACATAAAATCCCCTTTTTCTGAATTCCAAAAGACTAATATATAGGCAAATTCATGCTGGCGGGTACGCCAAATCGCCGCCAATGAGTGAATTTCTAAAAATAAAAATTACTCGTAGTATTTTTTACGTGTCATTTTTTTGAAGACTAAGGGATTTGTATAACATGAATTGATAAATAGGGCGTGTGTTCTAGATCATACCGTTCTGAAACTCAAATCCCAAAACGCACAAAGCCCCGCATAAGCGAGGCTTTGTTGCCTTTCATAGCTTTAACTCAATTAAATTAATAGCTCCACTGGGTTCGCAGTGTGAATACGTTCGTATCCGGCGCATACATACGTACGGTGTTTGATTCGTCCGTGTCCAGGATTCGCGTCCAGTCCGCTAAGATGCGCACGTTACGAGTAGGTATCCAGTTTAGGCCGACTGAGAGAGCATGCTCCTCCCCTCCGACTAAGTTGCCATCGTTCAGGTCGATCTCGGCATAACGCGCCGAAAGCTCCCACGCTCCCCAGGCACCTTCGCTAGGGTTGAAGTCTCTGAGAGGTCGAATGCCCTTGAACTCGCCTCCATCGATTCTGTAAACAGATGCACGGCTCTCTCCGGTAATATTCCATGAAGCGGCCGCATTCCAGCTCGAAAAATTCAGAGTAGATCCTGCTTTGCGAGAAATCTCTGTGGTTGTATGTTCGGCTGTAAAGAATAGGGGGCCAACGGCGGCGGCTATCTCCGGTCCGAATAATGTCGCTGATTCGGCATCAGCTAATGCGCCAGTGTTAACGATGTTCAGTTCAGAGAAATCCGTAGTCTTGTCTTTAATGCTTAACGTGGGAGTCGCTAGGTCTACTTCGCGATAGGCGGCGCGAATACCCAAATGCAACACCTTGTCGTCTTCAATAATTGGTGAATAGATCAAGCGCCCAGATGGGCCCCAGCCTTCGTCACCTGTGGTCGTGCCTTCCTTGAGTGTGTCGCCGAAGACGCCGCCTGCGAAGAACCAGTTGCTGCCACTGTTCTCGTATCGGAAACCGATAGCGCGATCAGTAAGCGCTGCCACAAGTGCGTTGTCCACGCCTCTTTCTACAAAGGGTATGTCATTGGAGCTCATTTCCAATGCTAGGCTGTAGGGTTGTTTCTGGTGGCCAACGATATACTTGGCACCGCTACCTGACTCATAGCCCAAAACGATGTCTTTTAATGCAACCTTGTTTTTCGCGAAATCAAATTCTGAGGCATAGAACCAATCCTGATCAAAGGTACCGTTTATTTCTATACGAGCGCGGCGCACCTGAGTCCCACTCACTGGTCTTGTGCCTATTCTGGAATCGAAACTATGGTCGGTGTAGTCCAGGTGAAGGCGTCCTCCGATCTCAACTTCATAGCGGCCATCCCCTGAGCTAACTTTTAGACCGCTTCCTTCAGCGAAACTGATTTTAGCGACGTCTTCTTGTTCCAGGGTCTCTTTTAGCAGCAGGTCATCGTATTGCTGCTGCGATATCGCTCCATTGCCAAGCAGGATATCCAAAAGCTCCTTCTCTGCAGCCTCGGCGGAGGTGATCGAGAACGCCAGTGCTGCCGTGGCAACTAACTGGCTTAGTAATGTAACTCGGTGGTTTCTCATCATTTCACTTAACTCCGTAGAGGTTTATTGCTCGAACTGCCTATGTTGAGCGCTACTCTACCTCCCAAATATTACAGATTAATGACATTTGTAATGGTTCTGACATATTAATTTAATAAATATGAAATATATGGGCTCTTTCGAGCGAGTTGAGCACCATTATGGAGCGGTCCAAAACAGGTCAGGGGCGAGAACGCTGAAGGCTCACCAAGTTTAGCTTTGGTTGCTAGTAAAAGAGTCTGATTTATTAGCGTGGTTAGGGAATTTGGATTTATTGTTTTGAGCAATCTGAAAGGGTTTGCACTCATAACTATCCAAAAAATAGTAGCAGCATTCACAGGGCTAGACTGCGCGACAAAAAAGGGCGCTCCTAAGAGCGCCCTTTTTGTTTTTCAAACCTTGCCGCTGTAGCAGCAAGGTTACTATCTTCTACTTCGACTTAGAGTGTGAAATTCACTGCTAAGAAGCCGTAACGACCGCGAGGACCGGCTGGGCGAGACAGCGTGCCTAGGTAAGGTTCCTCGTCGAGGGCGTTGTTCAGACCACCGTAGACATTGATGCTCTCGCTGAAGTCGTAGTTGAAGTTAATGTCATGCACCCATGAATCGCCAGTCTGCGAAGGATCGACGAACAATGGGTTTGCATCGATCTGCTGGTTGGAGATACCAGATAGAAGCTGACTTTCTTCCCAACGACCAGACCAGCCCAGTCTCAGATCACCGATTGTCCAGCTGGCACGGGCGTTAACAATCCACTCGGGGTAAGAGAATTCACCTATACGGCTCTCGAAGATAGAGGCATCCAGAGGGTCCTGAAACTCATCGAAGCGAATCATGTGAGTACCTTGCAAGCTGAAGTCTAGACCGCCCCAGTTATCCAGACCCAGAGAAGACAGCTCGAAGCCATAATCAACACCGAAGTCGATACCTTCCACTTCGAACGCAGCTAGGTTTACCTGACCAGACTGGTGATAGGTAATGAAACCTTCAGGCGCACGATCGATTAGTCCGCAGTAATCGTTATTGGTGGACGGCAAGTCAACACAGAGCTCGGAAACAGCCACTGAGGACAAGCTATCGATCGCACCTTCGATCTCGATTGAGTAGTAGTCAACGATAAAGGTCAGGTTTTCGACGAAGGTAGGCTCATAGACGATACCGGCTGTAAACGTTGTCGCCTCTTCCGGGCTCAGGTCGGGGTTACCGCCTGACACACCCGGAATACCGGCTGTGATGTAGTTGTTCACATCGTAGCCAGCCGGAATACCGAGAGCCGCACAGTTACCAGGGCGGTTCGCAGTGCCGTTGTTGATGTTGTCGACGGAGCATGGATCGTTCTGGAATCCGTAGGACGAAGGCTGCTGTGGCGAGTACAACTCGTTAATGTTCGGCGCACGTACCGCTTCACCAAAGGTTCCACGAATAGTCAAACCGAAGCCCGGCGAGTAGCGCAGGCCGGTTGACCAGGCATCATTGGTGCCCACTGTGCTGTAATCCGCAGAACGGAACGCACCGGTAAGTTCCAGCAATTCGATGCCAGGTAGATCGGCAAGGATCGGGGCTTGGCCTTCGAAGAAGTATTCGAACACGTCGAATTCGCCATCGATCGGCAGGTTCGCGTTACCGTTGGAGGCGTCCCATGTCGCCAGATCAAGGTCGAGCTGGTTCACGATGTATACACTCTTCTCTTCCCGGTATTCCACACCAGCAGACCAACCGATTGCGCCGCCAGGCAGTTCGAAGAAGGCGGCCGTGTCGCCAGAGATGTTACCGAAGATAATGTTTTGTTCTATCTCAGATGTATCGAGCAGGTCCGGGTAAACAAAGTCGGCGTTGGCCTGTGAGGTTGAGTCCAAACCGAATGGGTTGAACGGTGCGCAAGGGCTACCGGCACCAGGCGTGAACGAAGAAATTTCCACGTATTTTCCGTTACCGGTGGCATTCGTCATAGTGAACTCAGGCACTGGATAGGTTTGTGTACGCAGTCTGTCACCGCTTATGTTTGTGGACAGCGGTGGCTGGGCGGTTGGGTCGAGGGTAGAGCGACAGACGATATCCCCGGTTGCAGGATCAACCACCGAGTCCATCGCAGCGTAGAAGCGGTCTTCGATACGCTTGTTGAGGTTCAGGTTATCGACCGTTGTCTCACCATAGTTATAAGACAATTCATAGTCGATACCGCTGCCTATATCCAACGTGCCTTCAATACCAGCCACAAAACGGATGGTTTCCCGCTCAACGTCATTGCCGGTAAGCACGATACTATCGTTACTGTCACGGCTTGACCCAAAGCCCCAGAAGCTGCCGTCGTTGGGGTTGCTTGCAGGAATTACGCCTGCAGCAGCCAGTTCATCAATCTGTAGCTGCAGCGCGGGCGAGATATACGGGTTGTCATACTGAATTGGAATAGCGTCGTTGAAGTCCACGCCGGCTAAGTCGTCAACGTTGTTCGAGTAGGCGTACTTTGATTCAAAAAAGAATGTAAGCGCTTCACTGACTTCGAAGCTGCCGTTCAGGTTGATGTTGTATCGCTCCTGCTCCGGTAGGATGGCTGCCTTCATGTTCTGCAAACCGTCACCGATACCGTAGGCCTGGTTTACGTTGGACACGAAGCCTGGGTTATAAGGCCGCGGGATACCATTAATAGGCGATGTTATTACCTGCACTAAAGGAACACTGGTGCCGGGAATATACTGCTGTGGCAAGCCGTTTTTGGCATTGTCGGCAGCGTCAGCCACCGCGCCGAAGCCGTCAGCAGAGGACAGATTGAACACCCCATAAGGTGAGGAAATCGGATTCGTTGTGGGGCGAATGAAGGCACGGGTTGCAGCCGGATTAGTGCCGGTAAGCGCGGCAATCTGATCAGTCTGATTGATGTCATTACCCGTGTAAGGTCCAGCAAATGACGCACGGTCGTAGGAGCGAACGGCATCGTTTGATTGCGCCTCAATGGCAAATACCATTTCGCCCCGGCCTTCAGAAAACTCGAAACCGGTCGCGGCAGCAAAATAATTTTCGTTAGAGTCATTTTCGGCGGACAGACCCGTTTGGGCAGTTATTTCGATACCGTCGAAGTCACCGCCTTCGCGCAACACGAAGTTGACAACACCGGATACGGCGTCGGCACCGTAAACCGAAGAAGCGCCACCGGTCAGGGTTTCAACGCGCTGCACCATCACTGTGGGAATGGAGTTTACGTCTACGGCCGCGGTACCTTGACCACCAGCCACGTGGCGGCGGCCATTAACCAGAGTCAAGGTTCGCTGGGCACCCAGTCCACGCAGGTCGAGCAGACCCAGACCGACGTCGGTATCAGTTGTGCCAGAATCGCTAATAGCGGAGAAGCTGGCCGGCAGCGAGTTGTTCAGTGCTGGCGATTCGCGAAGCAGTTCGCCCAGATCAGCCTGGCCGGAAGTGCGAATGTTGTCGCCGCCAATAACAGCAATTGGGCTCGCAGCTTGAGTTGCGCTGCTTCTGGCGATGCGCGAACCGGTGACTACCACCTCTTCAATTTCATCTGACTGTGCCATTGCCTCAGTGCTAAGCAGCGTGGCGGCGCAGATTGCACCTATAGCTCGAACTAATAACTTTTTCTTCATTGTGTTTCCCTTGTAGTTGAATGTCATTGTGTACCCTTCATTTCAGATTGCCGGTTGTCGCGATAAATCAACGATCCAAATTTTCAGTTCAACGCTCCATCCGCCACGCCTGCTCAAATTTCTAGCGTGCTGAGGATTGCACCTAGCAATCAAGATGCAATAACAATGCCAGACGTAATAATTACGTCTACGTTGCAGAAAGATGGCCAGAAAAGGCTAGGTAGTTGCACTAAAAGGCAACAAAGAGGTAGGTTTTATTGCGCCAAAATAGAGCCTAGAGAATCTTTTTGGGGCAAGCGGTATAAGAAATTATTGTGCGTGCCCCAATTTTGATCGATCGATGTTGATACCAGTTCTAACGATCAGTCTATTGGTAAAGGAGAGTTGGTTCTGGTTGTTTGCGTAGGCTTACATTGGGCAGCGTAGCGCTTCGAATTTTAAGTTGTACCAGACCCCTAATATTCATGTTCTCGATGAACGTCTTCTCGCTGGCCTTTGGCGCACGACCCCGGCATCAGCCAGGGTCGCTCCGGTCCCGATAGTGATCAGGCCTCGGAAGCCGTCCTGATCACCGAGCCTCATCAGGAAGAGGCGGTACGCCGGGGAAGTCCGGGCTCGCGACGAAGGCCTTGTAACCGGCGGTCATGGCGCGCGAGCACTCCACGGGCGTGCCCTCCATTGTCCCCCGGTTCTTGCAGGGGCCTTCCGCCACCTCAGGCATGTTCTCGCGCACCCACACTGAGGCCTGGCGATAGATGTCCTGATCGTTCGAACTGGTCGTGACCTTTACGAGCACACCGTCATCGAAGGTGAGGTGGAAGGTGTCGGTGACGTCGAAACCTGTGCCGAGCGCCTGTACGCGATCGTCCTTGACTTTCACGGGGCATTTGACGATCCCCTCTTCGTCTCGGGCGCAGGGCGTGCGCAGCAGTACCTCGTAGTTCCCGCCATTCGCCGAGCCCTGGTAGTAGAGCAGGCGCGGTGCGGACTCCGGCGCTGCCACCATGATCGGCGCCAGACGGTCGGGTTCGAAGGAATAGAAGGCGTCGATAAAGGACTCGGCGATCACCAGATCCGGATCGGCTTCGGGCTGCGCGATCGCCGAGCTGGCGCCTAGCCAGGCGGTGAGGCAAACCATAGAGGTGACCGTGATCGAGCGGTGAAAAATGTTCATAGTATCTCCTTGCATAAGGAATAAATGGGGTCAGTGTAAAATTACAAAGTGCATTCCTGAATCGGCGTTCTGTAATGGTTGCTGAGCAAGACCATGAGATGCTTGTAAGGTGTCCATCACCTTTACAAGTCTTCCCGTTCTTCGCCTTCGTCATCCCCCTCCTCATCTTCGTCGCCTTTCGCTTTTTTACAGGTCTTTGGCAAGTAGCGGTTGCCTAAGGCGTCTGGTGTGACCCCGTCTGCCACGCAGTCCCATTTGATGGTGTCATCGTCCTGGGCCCGCGCAATGAGTAGGAAGCCAGATTCAATGTCTTCGAATCGCAGACCAAATTCTTCCATATCTACCAAGGCCCTGAGCGTACCGATGCGTGATTTGTCGGCAGCAGGTACTCCCAATTCTCCTGCTCGGTAGTCCATGCCGGTGAGAATGCCTTCCGGACGGACAGAGCTCAGGTCGATGTCCGCTTCTGATTGCGGCATCTCGCCGTGGGTATCGAAGTACTCTTCAATAATTACCTGTTGCTCCAGCCCCAGATCAACGGCAGCGGACACTGCGTCGTCGACTCTTGAATTGTGCAGATAACCATAGGCAACTGCTATAAACGTCACTGCTATCATGGGATAAACAATCATTTCAGTGATTGTGAACCCTCTCTGTCGGTACCGTGTTCTTACTTCTATCATCGCGCTGAACTCCAATTTTTCAGATAGTGATGTCCTGCACTATTGCAGTCGCACAGCATCATGCAATTTTCGCACCCAAGCGCATTTTATTTTCTATCGGGCCTCCTGTTCAGTGCAGATGCCTTCGAGTTCCACGACGGCTACCCAGCCGGTTTGGATTGCACCTAGCGCGACTAGCTAAGCTAGGCACAGTAATTGCTATATAAATTTACATCTGGATGCTTTTGGTGACGTATCGCGCCAAAACGCACAAATTCGTCGCATAGCGCGCACAAAATTTGCGCATTATTTTGTTTGATGTCTCAAAAAGAGGCGGGGGCTAATATGGAAACTTGGAACAATCTGGTCGACAAGTTTGATCTCCTATTAACGAAGGTCAAGTTTGACAGTACTGTGAAAATCGCTGGGAGAGAAATTTCTCCTTTAGTTATGGGCTTTGCATTGATCGTTGTCTGCATTGCCATCTGGGGCTACCTGGAATTCGACGGCAATAACAAACTCATCGGTGCGCTGGTCTCCATTCTGCTGGCCTGGGCCGTTGCTCAGTTGAGCGCTATGGGTTGGGGTGACGGTATCGGCGAGCACGCGGCCGGTTCCACATACGAAGAGACCTTAGCATCTGACACCATGTCCAAATCTATCGAAGACTCCAACTCAACCGAGCATTCAACGGACGCAAGTGAAACTCAGCCCGATAAGGAGCGGATGGCCTTATTCGCATTCGCGGGTGTGATCGTCGCATTATTCTTCATCTATCAGATGAGGAATGTTGACAGTGTAGAAGATATGAACGCTGAGTTTACCTATAGCGAACTGGTCGAGATGGTGGAGCCTATCCAAGACACGATAGAGGCTGCTCTGCTATCCGGGAGTTCCAGGAACCTCCTCGACATGGATTCTCTCGATAGCGGAGTGGCAGGATTACCCGATGAGGTGCTTGTTTCTGAAGAGGCCCACGGCATTTCTGTCATCGACGGTCAAATCATTGCCACTTGGATGACGGATGAGTCCAAACTGGATGGGGTCACTTATATTCTTACCCCAAAAATCGAGGACGGAGAAGTTGAGTGGGCAACCACTGGTACATGTGGCAGTAAAAAAGCCTGTTAGATTACCAACAATGCAATTCACGACTAATCAATTTACATTAACCAAAAAGCTCAGGAGCAGCAGCAATGAGTGATCAACCCATAAACTCTTTGGATATAGTTAACCCGCTTGACTTAGTGGATCAATCAACACCCGAGAAGGCCCCCTCATCACCAGAGTTGGGCCCCTCCGGCAAGCCATTAGTGCGCACCGAAGAAGGTATCATCACCGAAGGCAGTAAGGTGACATGGAATAAGAAGTCAATTCTTTGGGCGCTGCCCCAGCCGGTTCTGGTGATGGCCTCAACGCTACTGGTCGCCGCCATTGTGGTAAACGAATGGGGTGGGGAGTACTACGGAATATGGGCGCTGATCGTTTCGGTCTTTTCCACGCCTCTTCTGCTGATCGCCGAACGTTTTTGGGCGAAGAAAAAATCCTGGCTGCTCAAGCCCGACGAATTGCTAGAAGACGTGTTCTGGCTGGCTTCGGGGGCCTTGCTTTTTGGGCCTATCGTTACCGGCTTGTATCGCACGCCAGTTTCTGAGGGCTTCCGTGCCCTGCGTGATATGGCTCCGCTGCATATCGAATTTCAACCCACTACAGTACTCGGGCTGATTGGCGCCGGGCTGATTATCCGATTCACTTCCAGCTTCTTCTACTACTGGCTGCATAGGATTCAGCACGAGTCACTGTTCTGGTGGCGTATGCACGCGACGCATCATCACATCACCAAGATGAGCGCCATGCGCGGCGGCCGTACACATCCACTCGAACGTCTGTCGCTTGGCCTCGCTGGTCCAATTGCTGCAGCCCTGATGGGTGCAAGCGATGAAGTTTTCATCGTTTCAGCAGCCTTCGGCATGTGGAACGGCAGATTTAACCATGCCAATCTGCCTATGGTTTCAATGCCTGTGTGGGACTGGTTCTTTGCTACCGCACAGCAGCATCATTGCCACCATGCACATGAGCGCCGTCAGGCAGATTCCAACTACGGTTGTGACATCATATTCTGGGACCGCGTCTTCGGCACTTACTGCGGCGATGCTGAGGTGGGAGCCACTGGCGCAGGCAAACGCGTTCGCCTCTCCATCAAAGACCAGCTTATGCTGTGCTTCTATTCCGACAAACGCCTCAAGGATTTGTAGGTAATCGACTAGAGCCGATCCCAGGCGGTCCATTCAATGGATCGACCTGGGAATAAATGGGGTCAGTGTAAAAACGACTAACGGGGTAAGAGTAACTTGCCCCTTATCCCGATCGGGCTTCGCGCCAAGGCACTCGTTGTAAATTGCTTCGCAATTAATCAAACCACCAACACGAGAATTTTTAGTTTAACGCACTAATAAAGCCCTATTAATCTCAATGAGATAGATGGTTTATTGAAACGTATGCTATTGATTGCAGGAAAAATCACGCAAAACGGAGGGTTGAAGTAGCTTTCAGTCGTCAAAAACCACGCGTTATTGGCATGCCAGTAAGCACCTCTACCCTCACTCCTTTGGATGTTTCTTGGGGGATCTTCAGTCACCAATTCAATTAGACCAGAACCGGCCAATTACTGACGTTATACTGGTTTACTATGACTGCCGTCACAGAGCGGTTGCGATGCGGTAATTTTACAGCCACAGAAATATACTTTTTTTGATTCCGTCGCCTGGTATTTCACTGGCACAAAATCGGTTCCTTTGTGAGAGCCATCACAAAAAGGTTGTTTTTGGCTGAGGCCACATGAACACCAGAAATAGGATTTCCCCGATTCAACTTCAATTGCAAGGGGTGTGTCTGCTGCTCTTTTAGGATTACTCATATTCTAATTTCCTTAGTTAATATTTTAAAAACACCTCAAACGATAGCCATGACACGTGACATGTATCTTGTTTTGACTTTGCTTCTTTAGATTGTTGTATGTCTGATCGATCTCAATCATTGAGCATGTTCGAGCATTAATGGCGTAGGTTTGCCCAAGCTCTGTATGCAAGAAGCATACTCAATCTTATCTTTTGTTCGAATTTTTTTTTGACCTAGTAAGAAAAAGCTCCTAGTCGTTCAGTGGCTATAGCCCAGCTTGCCTTTTGTTGTTCAACCGCTGTGGAAAATCGAATCACTTTAATGGTTGTAAACAACAGTCGTCATCTCTGCTTCTAATGCAAAAAAGCACCAAAACCTGACAGCCTTGCTCCGATTTTGTGCGCGCGCATCAATCTGGTGCGATTCAAAGATTGCAAAGCGACGGGTCTCAACCTCAGCTCCCGATATAAGGCGACTATCTACCGAGTTTGGCAGTTGGCACAGAGCATGCATAAGTGACTAGTAGCGAGCATGCCTCTCGAAAAGTTGCAGAGTAATTCCAGCTTTGCCGCAGGGGTGTAAACAATCCACTTAAAGATGATGATTACGATAAAAATGGAGTGCTAGGGTTCCGGCATTGTAGAAGATGCGACTGGTCCGAGAGCACTCGACCTTTCAAGCTGGGTTCTCTCAGAGTAAACGAACTTCAGTATTAATCTTTTGTAAGGTTACACGGCGGGACAAAAGCCCGGGAGGATTCGCTGACAGCGGTTAGTGTCAGTATTTCAATACGTGAATAACATACTTGGAGACATGAAATGAGACGAAACCTACCAAAGAGCCTTATCACCCTTTTATTGGTAACCGCTGCGACGTTTGCCTCGCCGTTTACTTTTGCGCAAGATCGCTTCAGCCTTTGCTGGTCAATCTATGTCGGATGGATGCCGTGGGAGTATGGCGATGCTACCGGCATCATCGATAAATGGGCTGACAAATACGACATGGAGATCGATGTTGTGCAAATCAACGATTACATCGAATCTATTAACCAATACACGGCAGGCCAGTTTGACGCCTGTGCCATGACTAGCATGGATGCACTAACGATTCCCGCTGCCGGAGGTGTGGATTCTACTGCCCTGATCGTTGGCGATTTCTCCAATGGCAACGACGCGGTCATCTTGAAAGAAGGGGCAACGCTAAGTGATATAAAAGGGCAGCGCGTGAACCTAGTTGAATTGAGCGTATCGCACTATCTTTTGGCGCGGGGCCTAGAATCCGTAGGTTTGAGCGAGCGTGATGTCACTGTTGTAAATACATCAGACGCCGATATGGTCGCAGCATACTCGACGCGTGATGTCACGGCGATAACAACTTGGAATCCGCTTGTTAATGAAATACTGAAAGTGCCAGGGGCTACAAAAGTTTTCGATAGCACGCAAATTCCTGGCGAAATTCTTGATACCTTGATGGTCAAGACTGAAGTGCTTGAAGCTAATCCTGACCTTGGCAAAGCCCTGGTCGGAGCTTGGTATGAAATTATGTCAGCGATGGAGAGCCAGCCCGAAGTTCGTGCTCACATGGGGGAAGCTTCGGGAACAGACCTAGCTGGATACGAAGCACAACTCGCAACTACTCAGATGTTCTATTCAGCAAGCGATGCTGTTGCCTTTGTTAAAAGCCCCCAGTTGATGACGACAATGGAATACGTAGCCAACTTTTCATTTGAACAAGGTTTGTTGGGCGAAGGTGCTGCCGATGCTGGCTTCATTGGTATTCAAACCCCTAGTGGAGTCTTCGGCAACAGTCGCAACATTAAGCTCCGCTTTGATCCCTCATATATGGAAATGGCTGCCGACGGCAGTCTTTAATGTCGTAATTCTGGCATTACGTCCCCGTGATATTTTCCGTAAAAGGGTATTCCCATGCGAAGGCTTATTAATTTACAACCAAACCGCGTTCTAAAAGTCGCGCTTGGTATCATTCCTTTCTTGCTCATTCTACTGGTTTACCAGATTGGGTCTGATATCCGCAAAGCCGAGAATGAGCAAGACAAACTCTTGCCAAGCTTTGCTGAAATCGCAGACGGCGTAAATCGAATGGCGTTTGAACCCAGCCGGCGCTCCGGTGAATATGAGTTTTGGGTGGATACAAAAAGCAGTGTCAAGCGGCTGTCGATAGGGATCGCTATTTCGGCGGCTATCGGATTGCTTGTCGGTTTGGCGGCGGGGGCAATCCCTATAATCGCAGCGCCACTGAGCCCCTTGATTACCACCATATCCTTGATTCCTCCTATGGCCATCCTGCCAGTGCTCTTTATAGTCTTTGGTCTGGGTGAATTGTCCAAGGTAATGTTGATCGTGATCGGGGTTTGTCCTTTCCTGATTCGTGACATCCTGCAGCGTACTCAGGAGTTGCCACGGGAACAACTGGTCAAGGCGCAGACCCTGGGCGGTAACAGTTGGCAAATCATTCTTCGGGTGATTCTGCCGCAGATCGTTCCTCGCCTGCTTGATGCCGTACGGCTCAGTCTAGGTGCCGCATGGCTGTTTTTGATTGCCGCCGAAGCCATCGCCTCTACAGACGGACTTGGGTACCGGATATTTCTGGTAAGGCGCTACATGTCGATGGACATCATTCTGCCCTATGTTGTCTGGATTACTTTCTTGGCGTTCACATTGGACTGGTGTTTGTTGAAGTTCAGCCGGGTGGTATTCCCCTGGTACCACGCAGAGAAGTAGGAAACGGTATGAGTGCATTTATTGAATTAGACCATCTGTCAAAGCATTACCGCGATAATGTGGTCCTCGAAAACTTGAACTGCAAAGTTGCTGAAGGCGAATTCGTTACCCTTGTTGGCGCATCCGGATGCGGAAAAAGTACCTTTCTCAAGTTGCTACTGGGCACAGAAAGCGTCAGCTCAGGGCAGTTGTTGATGGCTGGGAAACCGATCGAGCAGGAACCCAGTCCCGATCGCGGCATCGTTTTTCAGAGATATTCGGTGTTTCCACATTTGAACGTCCGTGAGAATGTCGTGCTTGGTGTAGAGTTTGTAGAGAGCAAATGGCTAGGGCGCCTGTTCGGAAAGCGTCGCACAGAAGCTTTGGAGCAGGCCGATGAGTTACTTTCGGCAGTTGGACTTGAGCAGGCACGATATAAATATCCCCACGAGTTGTCTGGCGGCATGCAGCAAAGACTCGCATTGGCACAGGCTCTCATCAAAAGACCGAAGATACTGCTTTTAGACGAGCCTTTTGGCGCGCTTGATCCAGGTATTCGCAAAGAAATGCATGATCTGGTAATGGGGCTTTGGCGTCAGTATGGCCTGACTATCTTCATGGTCACACACGACCTAAAAGAAGGCTTCCATCTTGGCACGCGTATGTGGGTGTTCGATAAAGTCCGCCACGACCCACATGCACCGAACCGCTTCGGCAGCACAATCACGTATGACTTATCGCTTCAATCTAAGGATAAAGCGCAAACAATCGCCGCCATAGATGAAATCAACGCCCAGCTACATGGGGCGGAAAAATTAATTGACCCGACACTGAGTTAACCCGGAATCCGAAAAAGATGAAAAACCAAGAAATTTTTCCCAGTGAATATAAAACCGTCATCGCACCCGGCGCCCATTGGTCGTTGGTTGTACGCAAAGGAATAGAGATGACGTTGACGGACCTAGAAGGCGGCGCAAACGTTGGCATGCTTTTTTATAACCCAAACCTCATGAGCGAGAAATACAACGCTCCCGACACCTTGAAATGCCAACACACATTCAAGCTGACACGAGGTCATTGTCTATATTCTGATATGGGACGTGTTTTCGCTTCCATCACCCACGACACGTTTGGGTGGCACGACACTATCTGTGGCAACTGTCACTCTCAGCACGTTGAAAGCCGCTGGGGGGAGAGAAACTATCAAACCCAGAGCAATGCGTGGCTGCAAAATGGTTTCGATGCTTTTTTGGTTGAACTTGCGAAGTATCGAATGAAGAAGCAGGATCTGGCGTCCAACCTGAATCTATTTTCAGAAGTCTCTGCTGACGATGAAGGCAAGTTGTGCTTATCCCGGCAAAGTCAGGCGGGCGACAGCATTACGCTAAGATTTGAAATGGACACACTGGTAGTCATGCACACCTGCCCACACCCGATGAATACTGCATCTGTCTATCCGCACAAACCTGTTGAGGTTTGTCTGGGAAAAGCCAGTCCCATGCAGCCGGATGACTACTGTTTGAATCTCTGTGACGAAAACCGCCGCGGGCTCCACAACAATGCGTTGTATCACCTAGGTATGTGAAAGAATTAGTTGAGGCATTACCATGATTAAAGAAAGCAAGCTTGTCCTAGCTGACGCGAAATTGCGCGCGAAGGTAAATGCTGGGGATTACTACATTCAGATCATCAAAATGGGTGAAACAATTCGCATCATTGATCTGGAAGGCAATCAGGCAGCAGACACACTTTTTTATAACGCGCAGGACCCAAGCGAAAGTTACAGTGCCAGCGATACTATTAGGGAAGGCGCGGCACTTTATCTCACTGCAGGCACTATTTTAAAAACCAACCTTAACAGGGATTTGCTTGAGATAGTGGCCGACACTTGTGGCCGACACGATACCGTGGGCGGTGCCTGTTCTACAGAATCAAACACGGTGCGCTACGATCTAGAAAAGCGCTGCATGCACGCATGCCGCGACAGCTGGTTGCTAGCCATCGCAGAACATGAAGAATACGGCTTAACCAAGGAAGACATTGCTCACAATATAAATTTCTTCATGAATGTTCCTGTTACATCGGATGGTCAGCTACAGTTTGCCGATGGCGTATCAGGACCGGGTAAATATGTTGAGCTGACAGCGAAAATGGATACTATCGTTCTAATTTCAAATTGCCCGCAATTAAATAATCCTTGTAATGCCTACAACCCGACACCAATTGAAATAGCTGTGTGGAAAGCGGCATAGGCTATCAATAAAGACCGTAAATTCAATAACGCGCAGGACGACCTGTTGGCGTTTTCAGTAATCCTGGGACGACCCACGTCAGACAGAGAATTATCATGTTCAAACGAGTACTTGTTGCCAATCGTGGCGCTATAGCCACGCGCATTATTCGCACGCTTAAGAAGCTGAATATCGAATCTGTTGTTGTTTATCACGAAAAAGATCAGGACAGTTTGCATGTTCAGCATGCTGATATTTCGATAAGCCTGGGTGGAGGCTCTGTTGCGGAGACCTACCTGAACCAGGAAAAAATCATACAAATCGCCAAAGAAAACCAAGCCGAGGCGATACATCCTGGTTATGGCTTTCTCAGCGAAAACACAACATTTGTTGAAAAATGTGAATCCCATGGCCTAGTTTTTATCGGGCCGACACCGGATCAAATGAATGTATTTGGCCTCAAGCATCTCGCTCGAGAAGCCGCACAAAGTGCCGAAGTGCCCATGTTGCCGGGTTCACCTGTACTTGAGAATATTGAAAGCGCCGTCACTTGGGCCGAAAAAGTAGGCTTTCCCGTAATGCTGAAAAGCAGTGCCGGAGGGGGCGGTATCGGTATGCAGGTATGTCGGGACGTCAATGCTCTCAAAGGTGCTTGGGATAGTGTGAAACGCATGAGTGCGAATTATTTTTCGAACGACACCGTGTTTCTCGAAAAATATATCGTTAACGCTCGCCATATTGAAGTGCAAATTTTTGGCGATGGCAGAGGCAATGCAATCGCCCTCGGTGAGCGTGATTGCTCCGCTCAGCGCAGAAACCAAAAAGTTATAGAAGAATGCCCCGCACCCAATCTAACTCATGAATTGCGCGAAGCCATGCATCGCACGGCCGAAACGTTGATGGCGTCTGTCCAGTATCGAAACGCTGGCACCGTGGAGTTCATTTTCGATATTGATGCGCAATCATTTTATTTTTTGGAGGTCAATACTCGCCTGCAAGTTGAGCATGGCGTCACCGAAGAAGTCTTCAATGTTGACCTGGTAGAGTGGATGCTCAAGCTGGCGGCCAATGAAATGGAGCCCTTGGACTCAATTGGGCCGAACCTGGCCCCCTCGGGTCACGCGATTCAGGTGCGTCTGTATGCTGAAGATGCTGCACAGGACTTTCTACCCAGTGCCGGCTTACTGTCGGACGTGTACTTTCCGACAGCTGACTATTTGCGAGTGGACACTTGGGTGGAATCAGGCATTGAGGTCCCCTCCCTGTTTGATCCGATGCTAGGCAAGTTGATTGTTTGCAGTAGCACCCGCGAGGACGCATTGATCAAATTGATCGAGGTGCTCCAGCAATCGCGAGTGTACGGTATAGAAACGAATCTGGCTTATGTTGCTTCAGTGCTTTCGACAGATCTGGCCAGAGAAGGACACTTGCTGACAAAGACTTTGGCTTCCCATGCGCTACAGTCTCACTCATTGCGTGTCCTGAGCGCGGGCACTCAAACCACTATTCAAGACTATCCCGGCCGTCTGGGTTATTGGCATGTAGGCGTGCCGCCTTCAGGCCCCATGGACTCAGTGTCATTTCGTCTCGCTAACAGGCTGTTGAATAATCCGACCGATGCCGCTGCTCTGGAAATGACATTGAGCGGGCCTACGTTACAGTTTCAATCCGATACCGTTATTACGATCACTGGCGCTGACATGCAGGCTACGCTCGATGGGCTGTCGGTAGCGCGCTATCAAACTATACCCGTCTCTGCAGGTCAGGTCTTGGTCTTTGGCAAAGTGCTTGGCCAGGGTACTCGAGCATACCTTGCCATTGCTGGAGGGATTCAAGTTCCCTCTTATCTGGAGTCAAAGGCCACTTTCACGCTCGGCCAGTTTGGCGGGCATGCTGGTCGCGCCTTGAGAACAGGTGATGTACTGCACCTTTCTTCACCTGATGCTGTTGCTCCTGCTGCACTTGCGATTCCGAAAATTCCAGAGGTAATGGAGTTGCGTGTCATATATGGTCCACATGGCGCTCCGGACTTTTTCACTGATGCCGACATTAGTGAGTTCTTTGCCAGTGAATGGAAAGTACATTACAACTCAAGCCGAACGGGTGTGCGCCTGATTGGTCCTAAGCCTGCATGGGCCAGACCTTCCGGTGGCGAAGCCGGCATGCACCCTTCCAATATTCATGACAACGCCTATGCTTTTGGGACGGTCGATTTTACTGGCGATATGCCAGTGATACTCGGACCGGACGGGCCTTCTCTGGGCGGCTTTGTGTGCCCAGCCACGGTCATCACTGCAGACCTATGGAAAATTGGACAGCTTTCTGCCGGACAAAGCCTCAAATTCGTTCCTGTTAGCTATGCGGCAGCAGTGGCTGCAGAAGCTGCGCAAGCTGCAGCCATTGAGCAAAGGGAGCTTCCTCCCGCTGACAGCGATCCTAAACTTGATGAACTTGGTACTCCCATTGTCAAACGTATGCAATGGGAAGACGACGAACTGGTGTGCCGCCTAGCGGGTGATCATTTTCTGCTTATTGAAGTAGGCCCCATGGTGCTGGATATTCCGCGCCGCTTTCGCGTGCATGCCCTTATGCTGGCACTCGAAGAACTTGGTATTGCCGGTGTCAGAGAGCTCACTCCCGGCATTAGATCTCTGCAAATCCATTACGACAGCCAGAAAATCCAATTGTCTCAACTGCTAAATATCATCGAAAAGACGGCCCAATCGCTGACCACTGGCGACCTGACAGTCCCCAGCCGCGTGGTTTATCTCCCTCTGAGCTGGGATGACGAAGCCTGCAAGTTGGCCATAAAAAAATACATGCAATCAGTGCGCGCTGATGCGCCATGGTGCCCGAGTAATCTGGAATTTATCCGGCGCATGAATGGCTTAGATTCAATCGACGATGTGAAAGATATTGTCTTCAATGCCTCATACCTTGTTATGGGCCTTGGTGATGTTTACCTAGGAGCGCCCGTTGCAACTCCCATTGACCCTAGACATCGATTGGTGACAACCAAATACAATCCGGCCCGAACCTGGACGGCAGAAAATTCCGTCGGGATTGGTGGTGCCTACATGTGCGTGTACGGCATGGAAGGTCCGGGAGGCTATCAGTTTGTCGGCAGAACCTCGCAGATGTGGAATCGTTACCGAAAGACTGCCGAGTTCTCGCAGCCTTGGTTGCTGCGTTTCTTCGATCAGATTCGCTTCTACGAAGTCAGCGCCGATGAGCTCGCTGCGTTCCGGCGCGACCTCCCCAAAGGCCAGGTCGCTCTGCGCATCGAAGAGACCGAGTTTTCACTATCTCAATACGAAAGTGGGCTAACGGAGAATAAAGACAGCATAGCGACATTCATGGAAATGCGAGAACAGGCTTTCGAGGAAGAGTTACAGCGTTGGCGCGATAACGGCCAGTTTACCTTCACTCCCCCAGAAACGAATGAAAGTAACGCCGATATAAGTGAAATCCCAGAAGGGGTATTACCGATAGATAGCTCAGTATCTGGCAATGTCTGGAAAGTTGAGGTGGAGGAGGGTGAGAGTGTCAGCGCAGGACAAACGCTGATGATCTTAGAGTCCATGAAGATGGAAATCGAGATTCATGCTCAACAAGCAGGAAAAATAACCAAAGTCTTGGTTGGCGAAGGGCATGACGTCCAAGCTGGCCAGTGCCTGATATGGCTTGAACAAAACAAAGAGGCTAACGATGACTGACATAGTAAATTTGCGCATTGCAGAGGTGCACGACGCTTATGCCAATGGACGGGAAACACCCGAATCCTTAATTGCCAAGCTTCGCAACCAGGCTCTGGCCCAAGGTCAGTTTAATGCATGGATTCACTTGTTAAGTGAAGAGGAGCTGCAAGTCTATTTGGATGCCCTTAAGCTCAAGCCCATAGAAGAGTCTCCACTTTGGGGCATCCCTTTTGCGATCAAAGACAATATCGACCTTAAAAATGTCCCAACCAGCGCCGGCTGCGAAGCATATACTTACATCCCAGAGCAATCGGCAACGGTTGTTGATCTGTTGATTGACGCCGGTGCTATACCACTGGGCAAAACCAATCTTGATCAATTTGCTACTGGCCTTGTGGGCACTCGCTCTCCTTTTGGTGAAGGCAAGAACGTCTTTAACCCGGACTATATCAGTGGCGGCAGCAGTGCGGGGTCCGCCATTGCAACAGCGCTAGGTCAAGTCTCTTTTGCTCTTGGTACTGATACTGCAGGGTCAGGGCGAGTCCCTGCTGCTTTTAACAATTTGATCGGTCATAAACCAACTAAAGGCCTGCTGAGTACCTGCGGAGTAGTGCCTGCATGTAAGTCTTTAGACTGTGTGTCCATTTTTGCATTAACCACAGAAGACGCCGTGCGGGTGTTGGACGTCGCAACGTTCGCAGATGACAACGACCCATACTCACGAAAAAACGTCGCGTTTAATACGCCACCCTACTGGAGTGATAAAACACCGAGAGCCTTTAGCTACGGAATTCCTGACCAACTTGATTTTGATGACGCACGGGCAGAAGAACTGTTTCATCATGCTTGCGCACAGCTCGACGCACTTGGTGGCCAACCCGTTACGCTTGATTTTGAGCCATTCATGAAAGCCGCGCGTCTGTTATATGAGGGCCCCTGGGTCGCAGAGCGTGCTTGGGCAACACAGAATGTCAGTCCCAATGTTATGTTACCGGTTATTCAGGACATCTTGGAGACAACGAAAAACTTTGCGGTGACTGATGCCTTTGACGCCCAGTATAAACTGCAAGCATTAAAACGAATCTGCGATCGCGAACTGGATAAAGTTGACTTTGTAGTGACGCCAACAACTCCCACTTGCTATCTCAGGTCTGAGATAGCAGAACAACCAGTTGCATTAAACTCTAAGCTTGGCACCTACACGAATTTTATGAACCTGCTCGACTATGCTGCCACTGCAGTCCCGGTTGGACGATTGAGTTCACAAGTCAGTTGGGGCGTGACGTTTTTTAGTCGAGCCTTTACCGATATTCGCTTATTGAGTTTTGCCGGTGCATTACAGCGGCAACTCAATCTGCCATTAGGCGCCACACCACACACCTTGCCTCCGCAATCAGAACAATCCGCCCGTACTGC
Source organism: Gammaproteobacteria bacterium (assembly GCA_051252515.1). Classification (GTDB taxonomy): domain Bacteria; phylum Pseudomonadota; class Gammaproteobacteria; order Pseudomonadales; family Pseudohongiellaceae; genus UBA5078. The sequence goes on along the minus strand of JBPOFS010000001.1, from coordinate 685,098 downwards.
CCCTGAGGAGTCAGTTGAGGTTGCTGTGTGTGGTGCCCATTTATCGGGGCAGCCGCTAAATTGGCAACTACAGGACCGCGGCGCCACACTCAAAATGAAAACCCGTACAAGCCAAGCCTATGCCTTGTTCGCACTTCCTGACGGAAAACGCCCCGCGCTTGTGCAAAAAGAAGGCGGCTGCGCCATTGAAGTGGAAGTCTGGCAAATGTCGATGGCAGAGTTTGGCAGTTTTGTAGCGGGCATTCCGTCGCCACTTGGAATCGGCAAGGTAACTCTAGAAACAGGTGAATGCCTCCCGAGTTTTATTTGTGAAGAAGGTGGGATTGCTGGTGCGCAAGACATATCACATTTTGGTGGGTGGAGAGCCTATCTAGCGGCAAAATAAAACGGCACAAAAGGAACTATCAATGATGCACTCTATCAATGACAAATTTCAGTCCTTAAGTGTGGCCAGGGTTTCTTCACTGGCCATTTCTTTGCTCCTTCTTCAGGGAGGCTATGCCCAAGCCGACACCGATCTCACTAGCCTTAGCTGGATCCATGGGGCGCAGGACTGCGAGACGGCTCGGGCAGAACTAGGATATGTGCAGTGGCAGGAAGTGCGCTACCAGAGCAACACCATAATATTTAGACAGAATAAGTGTTCCAATTATGAAGCGCCATTCGTCTATCTTTTTATAGGTGCTGAAAAGTCCCTGTTGATAGACACAGGTGCCACCGAAGAGGGTGGTACCAGCTTACTTGCTGCTATCAGAGAGATCACCGACTTGCCCCTTATTGTTGCCCACTCCCATGGTCATGGTGATCATATTAAGGGAGATGGCGCCTTTTCAGGCCGGGAAGATGCGAGTGTTGTCGGTAGTGGCGCTGATGCGGTGCAGTCATTCTTCGGTTTTGAAAACTGGCCACAGGAGCAAGCTGAGCTTGAACTAGGGGGGCGTACCATAAGCCTTTTGCCGATCCCGGGTCATGCAGATGACGACTTAGCTTATTACGATCCGGTGTCACAGTTTGCTGTCACTGGCGACACCCTTTACCCCGGCAGATTATATGTCAGAAATTGGTCAGCTTATCGAGCCAGCATTGCTAGGCTGAACGCCTGGATACAGGAAAAACCAGTGTCTTACGTTTTGGGAACACATATTGAAATGACGGCGGATGCCAACGTCGACTATCCTATTGGCACTACCTACCAGCCAAATGAGCACCGACTCCCTTTGGCACCTTCTGATATCCTCAAGCTGCATGAAACTCTCATGTCGCTTGAGGCACCAGAAAGAACCTATCTAGGCAGTTTCGTCATCTGGCCAGTAAATTGAACAGTAAAAATTAGAGCGCGTCCCAAGTAGCCCAGTCGATTGTTCTTCCAGGATACGCTACGTTCGCAAATGGCCAGCTCTGCTCTATCCACATCTCTGTCCATTCGAAAAGTAGCTCATCAAATCCTGCATCAAAATCGGCCTGCGTGACCCACATTGTCACTTGGGCGTCATATCCCGGTTTGCTGCTAGGCCGGACGTAGACACTGCCCATTTCTCGCTCACCATCCTGTGTGAGGACACCATAGGCGAAAGATTCACGTCGTTCGAAACGGCCTTGCTCATTCAACATGTCCTGCATAGCCTCTTCATCAGTGATGCCTTCACGGGGCCAGTTCCCACTACGGGAAAAAGTCTTTTGTAGATGATCAATCGATGACATATAAGCAGCGTAATCGAGATCTACTATTTCCGGACTAAGCGGTACCAGCTTGAAGCCCCAGCCCCCGACAAGTACCGAAGGCTCGAATACTTCCGGAATAAACGCGTCATCAGTAGCCGCTTGTGCCTTAATATCATCTAGGTACAGTTTGTACTGTCTGTAACCTTCAGTCATGGCCCGAGAACAGTCCTGGGGTGTAGCACGCACACCATCGGTACGCTTGCAGGGTCCCTCATTCACCTCAGGCATATTTTCCCGAACCCACACTGATGCATCGCGGTAAATGGGTTGGTCATTGGAGCTGGTATCGACATTCACAATAACGCCATCTTCAAATGTCAGGTGAAAGGTATCCGTCACATCGAACCCTGTCTCAAGAGCCTGCACTCGATCATCCTGCACTGTGACGGGGCAGACTATCGTGCCCCCTTCTTCTTCAAGAGCACAAGGTGGACGAACCAGTACCTTGTAATTGCCCCCTTCAGCCGAGGCCTGGTAGCCAAGGAGACCCGCAGCGGAATCACCTGCCTCAGTGAGAAATGACTCCAAGCGGCTCGCATCGAACGAATAGAACGCATCGATCATTCCTTCGGCCTTTTCAAGATTTGCCGCCAGTTCGGTTTTTTCAGGTTCTGCTACCATCTCTGTGGTCACCTCCGCCTCATTAGAACAAGCGGCCAGCCCCAACAAACATAGTGTAGACACTGCAGCTCGTTTCTTTAATGACCTGTACATAGAAAATTCTCCAAGTTAATTTCTGGTTAGTTATGGCGTCATGCGCACCGAAGGCTAACGTTGAGTAATAAAACATTTAGAAGGAATCGGAGAGTGTTAACCGACTTCCTTCATCATTGCCGCGCCAAGTTTATGCAATTCTGAATCGAGTAACTGTTGCACCGTATCGGTACAGCCGCCGCAGCCAGTGGATGCCAAGGTCTGGGTCTTAATCTCGGCCAAAGTAGTTGCGCCATCTATTACTGCACTTGTAATAACTAGCTTGCATACATCGTTGCAGTAGCAAATCGTATCCGTGTCAGCGAAGTTATCGACAAAAGCGCTGTCACTTTTTGTACTGGGCAAAATCAATTCCTGAGGATCTTCCGGAAGCTCATCTCTATTTAGCGCTATTTTTAGAAAATTTTCGTAGTCGCTAACATCACCGACAAGCACTGCGCCGAGCAAGGTTCTTCGATCCTCGGAAACCACTAAGCTTTTGTAGATATCTCCCGCGGTATCACTGTAAGAATAAGTGCGGGCACCTGGCGTGCGGGAAATAGAGTCGCCAATACTCGCCACATCCTCACCTAGCAATTTAAGCTTGGTGCTCATGTCGGAACCTTTGAATTTAGCTTGTCCTCCAGTGATTTGTGATACCGCCACTTTCGCCATTTGATAGCCAGGGGCTACTAATCCAAAAATCCGATTTTCCCAGACGGCGCACTCCCCAATGGCATAAATATTTTCCTCGGATGTTTGGCATTGATCATCAATGGCAATTCCACCACGATGCCCTAGGTTTATTTCGCATTTTTTAGCTAGCTCATCCCTAGGACGAATTCCCGCAGAAAAAATAATCATATCGGTTTCAAGATGGGAGCCATCGGTGAAATTCAAGCGGTATCGGTAATGTTTTCCATCACTAATTTCTAGGGTGCTTTTCTGGGTGTGAACGTTCACGCCAAGCCTTTCAATTTTGTCACGTAAAAGCGTGGAGCCACCGACGTCCAGCTGCACTGGCATCAGTTGTGGTGCAAACTCCACCACATGGGTTTCAAGGCCCATGCCCTTTATAGCGTAAGCTGCCTCCAGCCCTAGCAAGCCACCACCGAGCACTACGCCAACTTTGCTTTGAGGACCGGAGACCTTAATCTTCTCGAGATCTTCTATTGTTCTATACACATGACAATGTTCCTGGTCACTGCCTGGAACTGGGGGAACAAAAGGATAGGAACCGGTGGCGAACACCAGCTTGTCATAGGATTTTGAACGACCACTTTGAGTATTGATCAGTTTTTCTGACTTATTAATATCAACCACTTTATCGTCAAGAATGAAATTCACACCCTTGCTGCGATAATATTCTTGCTCGGTGAGAGCTAGATCGGCAGCAGTCGATCCTGAAAAATAGGTGCTGAGATGAACCCTGTCGTAGGCCAACCTCGGCTCTTCCGAAAAGGTGGTAATTTCATAATCATCAGCGTTGTCGCTAGCCAGAAGATATTCGATAAACTGGTGACCAACCATACCGTTTCCGATTACGACAACCTTTTGCTTTTCCTTTATATTCATTCATTCCTCGCTGGATAGTTCATCTCAATAGCCCTAGTGAATAGCAAGGAAAGTGCCAATAGGAATGTTATTAGTTAAATGGCTTGAAAGAGCTTGATTACGGTTTTTTGAAACCGCTCATGCTTTATTGGCTGCACTATAAGAAACCAATACCCATATTTTGGAGTCAATATGGTGCGGTTTTGAGAATTGCTTTAATAAAGAGTCTGCTTTGCACTAATGCAATGAGTCATGTCTAGCAAAGGTGGGGCTTTGGTCTTTGGCTTCTGTATCTGAGGATCGAGTTAGGCTTTTCATCTGCTTTTAATGGCCAAATGCAAAAAGCCCTGCTTGGAGTGGTGGTTTCGATTGGGAGTGGAGTTGACTTGGAGTGGCGGAATAATCCAAACAGCCTTAGGGCTGTTTGTCCCCTGCGGGCTTCGCGCGAAGGCGCTCGTTGCAGATTGCTTCGCAATCAGTCGAACCACATCGATGATTCTCATCCGTCTCTAACCACCAAATGCAAAAAGCCCCGCATAAGCGAGGCTTTTGAATTTGGTGCCCAGAGGCGGAATCGAACCACCGACACGAGGATTTTCAATCCTCTGCTCTACCGACTGAGCTATCTGGGCATATCTTTGTTGCTACTAGCTTTGAGCGTCCTGCAAGATAGCAAAGCGTTGCTTTGCACCTCTGCTCATTCCAGCCAACGATCACAGATCGTTGTCGTTCCAGCTGCGCTCGAAGCGATGCTTCGAAACCGCTTGCTTACACCCAACTGAGCTATCTGGGCATATCTTACTAATGTCGACTTTTCGACAAGGCGCGTATTAAACCCGCTGCGGGAGATTGAGTCAAGAGCGAAAACTCACTCTTGGGGTACAAATCCATCTGCTTTGTCGTGTTCTTCGTTGGCGAAGAACTTTTGCATCTCTGCTTGCAGGTATTTGCGGTGCTCGGCATCCATCATGCTGAGCTGTTTTTCGTTGATCAGCATTGTCTGCTGCTTCTGCCATTCCTGCCAGGCTTTTTGCGAGACATTGTCGAAAATGTCCTGTCCTTTGGCGCCGGGATAGGGCGCAGTGGCCAGTCCTGGTAGGTCTTGTTGGTATTTGCGGCAAAAAACAGTGCGGGACATGGTGTTTCCTTGTGATGGTTAGCGCGCGGGGCTATTGGCTGCGCAGCGCTTGAAGCTTTAATAGCAGGGCCTTTACGGGAGCGGCCAAGCCTATGTGTTTGCTGCGATCGTGATCGTCTGTGGTGTGCAAAGGGTACCAGAGCCTTGCTGTGGGCTCCATGATCATGTTCTTTGGAGTTTTCAGCCTTACTAGAACGGGAGTGATATCCAAGTGGTAGTGGCTAAAGGTGTGCTTAAACACTGGCCAGGCTTCGATCTGTGCGTGTTTGTACAACTGTTTGGCGGCTAGGGTTAAGGCGTCAAGAGACTCAAACTCTTTGAAGCTCCAAAGGCCGCCCCAGATGCCGCTTGCGGGGCGTTGCTCTAGCAGCACCTCTGTTTGTTCATTAAGGCACATCAGCATGAAGGTGGCGCGTCTAGGGAGCGCTTTCTTGGGTTTGCGATGGGGGAGCTCATCGACGCGCTCTTGCTGCCTGGCTTTGCAGCCTCGCTTTAGGGGGCAGCTAGCGCAATCGGGTTTGCTGCGTGTGCAAAGAGTCGCGCCAATATCCATCATCGCTTGGGTATAGGCTGCAAACTGCGTCTTGGGCGTTGCCGCTTCAGCGAGGGGCCAAAGCAGCTTTTGCGTGGCCGGAGCGTCCGGCCAGCCTTCGATGGCGTGATAACGGCACAGAACGCGTTTGACGTTGCCGTCAAGGATCGGGGCGCGAACGTTGGACCCTAGCGCGAGAATCGCGCCGGCTGTGGAGCGGCCAATGCCGGGGAGGGCGACGAGGGTTTCGACAGTATTAGGAAACTGGCCTTTGTTCTCTGCATGGATGGTCTGGGCGCAGCGATGTAGGTTTCTAGCGCGAGCGTAATAGCCTAGGCCTGTCCATAGGTGCAGCACCTCATCGAGGGGGGCTTTTGCCAGTGCGGCGATGTCGGGGTAACGCTGCATAAAATTGGCGAAGTAAGGGATCACTGTCGCTACTTGCGTTTGTTGTAGCATGATCTCGGACACCCACACCCGATAGGGAGTGGGGTTTTGTTGCCAAGGTAAATGGTGGCGGCCGCTGTGGGCGTGCCACTCCAGGACTCGTTGTGCGAAGCTTTTCGAAGGCATATTGGCTTAGCGGCGGAACCGATCGAGCAAGCCTCTGGCGGCATCCTGTAGCTCTTCTGGGACTCTTTCCGTTACAGCATCTTGAACTCGTCGTTGCACGGCATTGCGGGATATCTCGACAAATAAGTCGCGTACTCGGCCGAAATCGGGCCCGCAGTATTCGCTAAAGTCCGCATCGAAACGAGCATCACACACTACTGGCCAGCCGACACCCTGGTAGAGCTCGCCTACAGGGATAGTCTGTGGCGCGGGTTCGCCGAACACCGTCAAGGTGGCGTTGTAGTTGAAGCTTTCTGCTGGCAGATCGATGCCGCCAGTCGCGGCGATCTCGAAATTATCCATGGTGATCTTCACTTCTTGATTCTCTGCGAGACCTTGCGCAAGGATAAGATGCCCGGCGAAATTGCTGAAACTCACCGTGTCTGGCCATTGCTGTGCAAGATCGCCAGTGCCTGCTGGGCTAAGGACAGAGATAGAGGAGAACAGCTGCTTTACGATGCCGATGTCGATAGTGTTGTCATTAAGGCTGAAGCTAGTAGTGCCGCTGACGCTATCGAGCAATTGATTGACGGTACGGCCACGTAAGGTGTGCACTGACTCAACATTCAGGCGGCCTTGCGCGAATTCAGCTAACGGTAAAGCTTGGGCTAAGCCCGCCACATTAACGTTCTGGAGCGAGTTCATTGCCGTCAGGCTCGCCGGGTTGGGGCGAGTATCAAAACTGACTGTCGTCGTAATCTGCCCCTCATAAAAGGGTACAGGGCGCAGGTCGAAATTAAGTACGCCGTCTTGCACGCCTATTTGTGCATTGATTGCACCAAACTGATAACCCGCAACCGCGAGTGATTCAATACTGTGGCTAGCTTGGACGTTCATGCTCTGCAAAAGCTCTATGGGCAGCTCGGTGTCTTGTGCCGGAGGCACTGCTGCCGCGGCGCTTTCCTCTTCAGTCGCTACCTCAGCTGCCGGGCTTGTATAGCGATTAAGGTCTAGGGCATTAGCGTTTAAGTTGTAGCGAAGATTGGCCAGACCCGCGGTAGTCGCAACTTGGTACTCGGCGTCTAGTTCAACGCGCATATCGTCTAAGGCCACCGTGAGGGCGGGGATAGTGATCTGCTGAGCATTCCCATTAAACTCCAAAGCCAGGTTGAACTGGTCTTCGTCGGTGTTGTACTCACCAAGCCCAGCGCTAGCGGGAGCTTCGCGCACATACACGTCTAGAAAGTCGCTGAGAGTAAACGTGTTGCTGTTTAAGCTGCCACTAAAACCGAGCGCGTTGTTCATGTCAGTAATCGCGATATTGCCGCTTAGCTGCAGCGGGTTAAGTTTGATCTGTAGGTCATCTAGGCGAACATTTCCTCTAGAGAGATCGACAGTGGCGGTGCTAGCGATGCTGATGTTTGCGTTCTGATCAGCGATATTGTCTGTTACCTCAAAGCCAAGATCGAAGGGAAAAGGGCGGTTCTCGAGGTTGGTGTTACGGCTATTAAAATTCAGATTGTCGAAATTGGTGTTAATGCCGAGCTGGGAGTCTTGAATGGCCAGGCTCGCATTGCGGATGGTGATTTGCTCTATCGTGGCAGAGATAGGAGTATCGCTGTCATTGCTAGCGACTACGGGCTGTGCAGCGGAGTCGTTAGTTGGTAGCGGCCAGTTGCCATTACCTTCGGCGTCTACAATCCAATTGATGTGCAGGTCTTGCGCGATGAATTCTTGCATCTGGAGTCGGCCATCAAGAAGTGCGCGGGGCTCCACTTTGATGGAGATGTGGCTCAATGAGGCGAGTTCGGCGGGAGAAGCAGGATTACTAAGGCGTAAGTCGCTAATGCTGAGGCCAAACACAGGATTAAATGTCCATGTGATATCGCCAGCGACGTTTAGCTCGATGCCGGTGCTCTTTTCAAACACGTTCTCAATGGCAGGCTTGTAGCGATTTGGATCTATTAGGTAAAACGCGAGCACCAAGGCCAGCACTGCCATAAGGGCAAGGCTAACGACAGAAAGCAGTAGGATCTTGATCAGTTTCATCATGGTCTTCTAGGTCTCGAACTCCGAATTCGGAGGCAATATAGTGCGGGGTCACTTCACTGGGTTTTGTGAATATTCAAGGGGTCAGTGTACCTTAAAGCGTCAGCGTGGCCCATTGCTAAAGGAGCGTAAATGCAAGGGAAATCACATAATTAGTCCCGTACTGGGCAGGGCGCTTGTGTCGATCTTCGCTTTCAAAGCCTCGGTTGTGCCCGTATAATGCGCAGCTCCTGATATAGGCGTACACAGCCTATGCGACAGGCCATTGCGGGGATAATCGATGTCATTACGTGAAGCAACAGTAGAACGAAACACCCAAGAAACTCAGATCAAGGTCTCAGTGAACCTTGATGGTACCGGTGAATTACACACCGATACTGGCTTGCCATTTCTTGATCATATGCTAGATCAAGTTGCCAGACATGGTCTGATCGACATTAGCGTCAAGGCTGTGGGCGATCTGCATATTGATGCGCATCATACTGTTGAAGATCTCGGAATTACCCTAGGCCAAGCGTTCAACAAAGCCTTGGATCGCAAGGGTATTCGTCGTTATGGACACGCCTATGTGCCACTCGATGAAGCGCTATCACGCGTGGTGATCGATTTTTCTGGTCGTCCGGGGCTCGAGTACCATATCCCGTTCACTCGCGGATCCGTAGGCGGCTTTGATGTCGATCTATTTCACGAGTTCTTCCAAGGGTTTGTAAATCATGCAATGGTGACTTTGCACATCGATACTTTGCGTGGGCACAACGCTCACCATCAGATCGAAACGGTTTTCAAAGCATTTGGTCGTGCGTTGCGGATGGCGATTGAGATCGATCCGCGTAGCAGCAATGTCATTCCATCAACGAAGGGTTCTTTGTAAGAGCCCTCGTTCGATCACTCTCAGGTTTGAAATATGAATAAAGTTGCCGTCATAGACTATGGGATGGGCAATCTGCACTCCGTGGCAAAAGCATTAGAACACGTAGGCAAAGACACCAAAGTCATTGTCACTAGTGACGCCAAAACAATCCTCAGTGCCGACCGTGTAATCTTTCCCGGTGTCGGCGCTATTCGCGATTGTATGGCAGAGATTCGCCGTCTTGGTATTGATGAGATCGTACAAGAGGCGATGCAGAACAAACCGCTTCTGGCCATTTGTGTTGGTATGCAGGCGTTGATGAATCGCAGTGAAGAAAATAACGGTGTCGATTGCCTAGGGCTCGTAAAGGGTCAGGTAAAGTTGTTTGCGAATGACAATTCTGGCGTAAAGCCTGCGTTGCGCGAACACGACGGTGAGCTTTTGAAAGTGCCGCACATGGGTTGGAATATCGTTGAGCAGTGTGATGAGCATCCGCTGTGGGCCGGTATTGAAAACAATACCCGTTTCTATTTTGTGCACAGTTATTACATAACATTGGATGCCAGTGAGAAAGCCTCTGGCGTTTCTCATTACGGCGTGAATTTTACGGCAGCGCTAAGCAAAGGCAATGTGTTTGCCGTGCAGTTCCACCCAGAAAAAAGTCAGCATGGCGGTTTGCAATTGCTCACTAATTTTCTGTCTTGGGATGGTGCGAGTTAATTTTAGTTTTCTGAATAAAGGTGTTTTTGCATGTTGGTGATTCCTGCAATCGATTTGAAAGACGGTGAATGTGTTCGGCTAAAGCAAGGTCGGATGGAAGACTCGACAGTGTTTTCTGACGACCCTGTTAAAACAGCAGGCCATTGGTTGGCGCAAGGCGCTGGCAGATTGCATTTGGTAGACCTCAATGGCGCATTCGCAGGCACGCCTGTTAATGGTGAAGTGGTAAAGGCTATTGCAAAAGCGTATCCGCAACTACCATTGCAGATCGGTGGCGGCATTCGCGATGTGGCGACAATTGCGCGTTATTTGGAAGCGGGCGTAAGCTATGTGATCATCGGAACACAAGCGGTAAAAGACCCAGCGTTTGTGGCGCAAGCCTGCAAAGAGTTCCCTGGTAAAATTATCGTTGGGCTCGATGCCTCAGACGGAATGGTGGCCACCGATGGTTGGGCAAAAATTACTGATGTGCACGTCATCGAACTGGCGAAAAAATTTGCCGATGATGGCGTTGAAGCCATCATCTACACCGATATTGCGCGTGATGGCATGATGCAAGGCGTTAACGTGCCTGCCACTGTTGAGTTGGCGCAAGCAACGCGCATTCCTGTGATTGCCTCAGGCGGGGTTAGTAGCATTGAAGATATTCATGCTTTGCAGGCGGTGGCGAAGACGGCCACTGGTGGCGGCATCATGGGCGCCATTACTGGGCGTGCAATTTACGAAGGCGCTTTAGATTTGGCAGCAGCCCAACGCTATTGTGATGAGTTTGGAGGCTAGTATGGCATTGGCAAAACGCATCATCCCTTGCTTGGATTGTGACAAAGGTCGTGTGGTAAAAGGCGTGAAGTTTCTCGATATTCGCGATGCCGGAGACCCTGTAGAGATCGCTAAGCGTTACAGCGATGCCGGTGCCGATGAGATTACGTTTCTAGACATTACCGCGAGCCATGAAGGGCGTGAAACGACAGTGCATACTGTTGAATCAATCGCGGGGCAAGTGTTCATTCCTTTGACTGTTGGCGGCGGAATCCGCACCCTCGAAGATATCCGCACGATGCTCAATGCCGGTGCCGACAAAGTAGCCATCAACACCGCTGCGGTGACTAATCCTGAGTTGGTACGTGAGGCGTCTGCTCGTTTTGGATCCCAGTGTATCGTCGTGGCGATGGATGCTAAGAAAGTCAGCGTGCAAGGCGAACCGAATCGTTGGGAAATATTCACTCACGGTGGCCGTAAACCGACAGGCATCGATGCTATCGAATGGGCGCAGCGCATGGTGGATTACGGCGCGGGAGAGATCTTGTTAACGAGCATGGATAAGGATGGAACAAAGAGCGGGTTCGATCTGGCGCTCAATCGTGCGATCAGTAATGCTGTGTCAGTCCCTATTATCGCCTCTGGCGGCGTGGGCAACCTGCAAGACTTAGTGGACGGCGTAGTGGAAGGGCATGCAGATGCTGTATTAGCTGCGAGTATTTTTCACTTCGGCGAATACACGATAGAAGAAGCCAAGCAATATATGGCGAGCAAGGGCGTTACAATGCGCTTGTGATAGGCGCTTCTTTTTGCAACTCGATCATCTTCGACGCAAACACCAAATCGATTCCTTCCTGATCAAGCATAGGCAGTGCGATCTCTAAGTAATCGATTGTGGCTTGATAGGGATGGCCTATTCCTACAGCCACGCCTTTGCTTCTTGCGCGGGCAATCAGCTTTTTAAATTCCCTATCAATATCATTGTGTTCTTGCACATTATCGAGAAAAATATTTCTGGTGATGGTGGGAACAGCATTCTCTTTTGCAATACGCCCAGCGACGCTTTTAGCGGTCGTGTAGCTGTCGACAAAATACAGTCCTTTCTCTTTAAGAGTTTCCATAACCCATAACATCGGCGCTTCTTCCTCAGTCAAAGCGCTGCCCATGTGATTATTGACTCCTTGTAAATGGGGGACAGCATCAATGGCTGCGGATAAAGTGTTGGTGAACTCTTCTTTGCCGAGATCGTGAGTAAGTGCACCTGGCCCTAATGCCATATTGGCTTGATTGCTCATTGGCGCGTGTAGCATTACTTCTTTACCTTGCGAGTACGCAAGTTCGGCAAGCTCGCTACCATGTGGCGTATGTGGCAGTACTGCGAAAGTGACGGCGCCAGGCAGAGCTATGGCGCGTTCGCCTAATGCGGCGTTATAGCCGATATCGTCAATAATCAGAGTGATCGTAGGTCGGTGAGTGCTGATAATAGTGGTTGGAAACTCAATGGGAGTCTCTCCTAGCAGGGGCTCTGCTATTGGAGTAGGTGCTTGCTCACTTGGAAGCGTCTCAGGAGTAGGCTCTTCTGCCGGTGCTAGATTCAAGTCTTCGACGGGCGAACCTGTTCGTTCGACTGGCAGAGGAGTAGATTCGTACACAGGTCGTTGCAGGGGTTCGTTTTCAGCGGGGCTACTGTCTGGTCCTGTCAGCCATAGAACAAGTGGCATGCCTATAAAGCCGATGACTACCATGCTGAGAGGTCGCGGATTCTTCTTGATCGCCGCTACGAAAGGATCTTCGTATTTAGCCTCGGGTGTTGAAGGCGAAGCCTCCTTGTCATCTTGCATCAATGGTTTATCGACTCTTTAACAATTACTGAACGCGTGCATCGGTAAGGCTAGTGCTTGCGGCGCTTTGTTTGCGTCGCGCAGACTCTAGAATATTCAAACCGCGCAGCAGAGTAAGGGCTTCTTGAAGTTGGTAATCGTTCACTACCACTTGCTCAGCTGTGACCGTTGGTTCGCGTACGATGTCATCAAGGTCATTGCCGTTACGCAGGTGTCCTTCGAGATCCGCCTCTGTGTAGCCTGTGCGGCCAGTAGCGCGCGTAACGAAAGCCTCTTCGACTTCGATATCCGGTTGGATCCCTTGGGCCTGAATAGAGCGACCTTCCGGCGTGAAATACAAAGCGGTTGTGAGCTTGATGGCACGATTCTCGGCTATAGGCATTACGCTTTGCACCGAACCTTTGCCGAAGCTGCGGGTGCCCATGATGACCCCGCGGCCATGATCTTGTAGAGCGCCCGCGACAATCTCGGCAGCCGAGGCTGATCCAGAGTTGATAAGCACGACTAAAGGAACGCCTGCGCTTGGATCTTCGGCATCAGCATAGAATTCCATTTCGGTTTCGTTGTTGCGCCCTTGTGTGTAAACGATCTTCCCGGAAGTGATGAAGGCATCGACCACTTTCACGGAGGCCTGCAGGATTCCGCCTGGATTGTTGCGTAGATCCAGCACTAATCCTTTCAGGTCTGGGTTTTCTTCACGGATCTCTAGTAAGGCTTTCTCTACTTCATTGCCAGTGTTGACTCTAAATTGAGAGATACGCAGATACTCGTAACCTGGTTCGAGTTCGCGATGACGTACGCTTGTTAGCGCAATGATGTCGCGTGTCAAAGTGAATTCTAAGGGCTGAGGCTCGCCATCTCGCATGATGCCGATATCGATAGTGCTGCCTATTTCGCCGCGCATCATATTGACGGCGTCGTTTATCAGCATGTCTCTTAGTGGCTTGCCATCGATTTCGATAATCAAGTCGCCAGGCAATATGCCCGCTCGCTGTGCTGGGGAGTCATCAATAGGCGTGATAATTTTGATGTAGCCGTCTTGTTCGCCAATCTCGATCCCTAAACCGCCAAACTCACCTTGTGTGGTTTCTTGTAGGGAGTCGTATTCGTCATTGGCTAAATAGGCAGAGTGCGGATCAAGCCCTGACAGCATGCCCTTAATGGCATATTCCAATAGGGTTTTGTCATCAATGTCGCGCACATAGGAATTGCGAATATTGTCGAGAGCCTCGGCAAAAATGCGCACCTCTTCGAAAGGTAGGGGGAGGCCTTCTTCTGCATCAGGGGTTTGTGCGAAGCTCGTGGCTGATATCGCGCCTGCGAGTAGCCCTGCCCATAAAGGGTTGCGCAAAAATGGGATCATTCTCTACCTCCGAACCAAATAACGGTGACACTTGACGAAATGTCGATGCGCCGAGCATACCATGCAAATAAGCTACGCCCACAGTAGTGTGGGGATTTTATTGCTAACTTTCACACCATTGCGCGGGGTCGAGCGCTTGACCGTTGTGACGGATTTCGAAATAGACTCCGGCTTGCCCTGTGCCGCCGTTAGCGCCTGCTGTGGCGAGCGCTTCGCCGCGGTTTACCCAATCACCTTTGCCTTTGACGAGGCTTTGGTTTTGCGCGTAGAGGCTTAGGTAGCCATCGCCATGATCCACCACAACTAGCAGGCCGGAGCCTCGTAGCCAGTCGGCGAAGACGACGCGGCCAGGGTGCACGGCTCGTACAGCGCTGCCTTGCTCGGCGCTAAGCACGATGCCCTGTCTGTGCAGATTGCCGTCGCTATAGGCAGCGCCGAACCGATTTAGGGGCGCTCCTGCTACCGGCCAGGGGAGATTGCCTTTGGCTTGTGCAAACGGAGTGATTTGATCTGGGGCTGGGATGCTGGCGATGGCCTCTTGGATTTGTTCGATGAGAGACTCGAGGTGTTCGCGGTCCTCGCTGAGTTGTTGCAGTTCGCCACTTCGTGCCGCAATGTCGTCTTTGAGGGCGTTTAACAGCTCTTCGCGGTGCTGGCTATCGTCGTTAAGGCTGGCGCGCTGTGCTTCCAATGCGCTCTGTCGTGTCGTCAGCTCTTGGGCATTCGAATCCAGTTGTTTGCTAGTGCTTGCTAACTCTGAAAGTGTTTCACGAAATAGGGCGATTCGTTCCATGCGCTCTTGGTTGAAGTCGCTGAAATAGCGCAGCATGCGTGCGCTAAGGCTTGGGTCTTCCTGATTGAGGAGCAGTTTGAGGTAGGACTCTTGGCCGCTGATATAGGAGGCGCGTAAGGCCTGTTGGATGAGGTCCTGTTGAACGGATTTTTCCTCTTCCAGTGCATCACGGCGTGCGCTGAGGGTATTGCGTTGTTCCTCAAGTGCCGTGATCGCTGTGCGGTTTCGTGTAATGTCGAGGTTGGTGCTTTCGATCTGCTGTGTGGTGATGCGCAGTTCGTTCTCTAAAGTGCTGCGATTATTGCTGGCGGAATTGAGCCAAGACTCAATGCTAGCGATTGCCGCATTGAGTTGCTCAAGCTGCTCTTCAGGTGGCGCTTCTTGCGCGCTATTGGCCGGATTGCCGACCCACAGCACACATAAAGCGACAACAAGAATCAAAGGCCATTTCAATAGAGGGTCCCTTTAGCTTAGTGAGACTTCTCGAGTATCACGGTGCCTGTCATCTCATTTGGAACTGCCATGTCCATAAGCGACAACATGGTTGGCGCAATGTCACACAAGCTGCCAGAAGACTTGAACTGCCATGCCGGGTCTCCCACATACACTAAAGGCACTGGTCCGTTAGTGTGTGAGGTGAGGGCTTGCCCTGATTCTGGGTCTACCATCTGCTCTACATTGCCGTGGTCTGCGGTAATTAAGCACTGACTACCAGTTTCAATAATGGCGGCTTCTATGCGTGCAAGGCAGGTATCTAAGGTTTCTACTGCTTTGACGGCCGCTGCAAAATTGCCGGTATGCCCGACCATGTCGCCATTAGCGTAATTACATACAATCGCGTCATAAGTCCCGGCGCGAATCGCTGCGACTAATTTGTCGGTAACCTCTATTGCGCTCATCTCGGGCTGTAGGTCATAAGTGGCGACCTGAGGTGATGGGATGAGTTCGCGAGTCTCCCCTTCGAAGGGCTCTTCGCGCCCGCCGCTGAAAAAGAATGTCACGTGGGCATATTTCTCAGTCTCCGCTATTCGCAGCTGGGTTTTATGCTCTTTCGCTAGGTACTCTCCGAGGACATTGTTCATTGGCTGGGGTGGGTAGGCACAAGTGACATCGATATCGGCTGCGTATTCGGTGAGGGTGACAAAATCGCCGAGAGCGCGTTTGTATTCTCTCGCAAAACCAGTGAACTCTTCGTCGTTGATTGCGCGGGTTAATTGTCTAGCCCGGTCAGAGCGGAAGTTCATATAAATTAATGTGTCGCCATCTTCAACGTGGATGGGGGCTTCGTCGGCAGGGGCGATAACAGTCGCTTGGACAAACTCATCGTTTTCTTCGCGAGCATAAGCCGCTTCTAAGCCTTTCTCGACTGTTTCATAGCGGTGCTCAGCTTTGCCGCCCATAACTAAGTCGTAGGCACTTTGTACTCGGTCCCAGCGATTGTCTCGATCCATCGCAAAGTAGCGACCTACAATTGAAACAATGCGACCACAACCGGTGTCTTGCAAGGCTTGCTCTGCTGCTTGTAGGGAATCAAGTGCGCTACGTGGAGGAGTGTCTCGGCCGTCTAAAAAGGCGTGCAAATAAATGCGTTCGGCGCCGCGTTGGCTCGCTAGTTCAATCAGCTCAATGATTTGGTCTTCATGGCTATGGATCCCACCTGGGGATAATAGCCCCATGATGTGAACTGCTTTGTCCATCAATATGGCCTTATCGACTGCATCGACAAGCGCTTCATTGAGAAAGAACGTGCCGTCGTCTATGGCTTTGTCGATTCGTGTAAGGTTCTGGTACACCACGCGTCCAGCGCCAAGATTCATATGGCCTACTTCAGAATTACCCATTTGCCCTTGTGGCAAGCCAACCTCTTCACCTGATGTTTTGATCAGAGTGTGTGGACATTCCTGCCATAAACGATCCCAGGTAGGAGTGTTGGCGGAACTGATCGCATTGAACTCTGTCTCTTCCCGGTAGCCCCAGCCGTCGAGAATTAGAAGAAGAGTCGATTTTTTGGTGGCAGTAGCGGTAGTCATAAGAAGTAGAGGTTCCGAAATGGTTGGGTTCAACAAAGTTATGCGTCGATATTATCGCGGAAACGGCGCTTCATAGCGAGACTCTACAGGCTCTCTCTAACGAGGTTTTGGGGAAGAAAGCGGCTCGCCGAGTGGGTATTGAACTTTCTAATAGAAGGCATAGGCGTGTATACTGCTCCCCTTTTTTGCGAGTCACTCCATGCAACGGAGTGTTGATTTATCATTGAACCGATGCAGTTTTGCACGGTGGAGAATCGCCCAAATTATGGCGCAACTTATTGAATTTGTTGGAAATAACTGGCTGCTTGCGACTTTGTGGGTCGGGCTTGTCATTGCTTTAGTGCTGCATCGAACGAAGTCGTCAGGTGAGTCTGTGAGCTGCCAGCAGGCGGTGATGAAGATAAATCGCGCAAATGCTGTCGTTCTCGATATTCGCGATAAAAAAGACTTCGATGCAGGACATATCGTGGATTCAATTCATATCCCGCTCGCCAAATTGGGTGCTAGGGTATCGGAACTGGAAAAGCATAAGGCGAACCCAGTGATCGTCGCATGTCGTCTCGGGCAACACTCTGCAGACGCTGTGAAGATCTTGAAAAGTGCTGGTTTTACGCAAATAGCGCGTTTAAGTGGCGGCATTACGGAGTGGCGTGCAGATAACTTGCCACTGGTGCAGAAGTAAGAATTTCCTTTGTAAAAATGATATACAAGACCTTTTCACAATAACCGACGAGTGTTGCAGGAACAGACATGGCTGATAACAACGAAGATCAAAACAAGACAGGCGAAACACCAGCACCAGCGGCAGCAGCTGCTAATGGTCAAGGCGAAACTGCCAACGGCCCCGCTTTTGCTTTACAAAGAATCTATGTAAAAGACTCCTCTTTTGAGTCACCACGCAGTCCTGCTGTATTCCAGGGGCAGTGGGCGCCTAAAATTTCTTTCAATTTAGGTAGCAAGAGTGCGCGTATCTCTGATGATATCTACGAAGTGGTGCTTACAATCACTGTTGAGGCAAAAGCGGATGAAAGCGCAGCATTCCTAGCGGAAGTTCATCAGGCCGGCATTTTCACATGCGCAGGCTTGGCGGATGCTGATCTTGAGCAAGTGTTGTCAGCGGTATGTCCTAACATTCTGTTCCCTTACGCTCGCGAAGCGATTGATTCGCTAGTCATTAAGGGTAGTTTCCCGCCGGTGAACTTGGCGCCAGTGAATTTTGATGCGCTTTATATCCAAAGCAAGCAGCAACAAGCAGCCGAAGCCGCTGCAAAAGCAGACGCGCCAGCAGGCGACGCCGCTAAGTAATTGTTTGGAGCCTTGATCAATGATTTGATTGAGGCTCCACAGCAACTAGTCCTCTTTAAAGGCAAAATCTAACTGCCTTAGCGCTTCATACAGCACAATGGCGACAGTATTGGACAGGTTCAAACTGCGACTATTGGCTCGCATTGGGATCCGCAACACTTGTTCCGTTGGTAGCTTATTTCTAATGCTTTCAGGGAGCCCGCGTGTCTCAGGGCCAAATAACAACATATCGTCGATCTCAAACTGGGCGTGCGTATACGAAGTCGTGCCTTTGGTGCTCAGGGCAAAAATACGTCCCTTTGGCGCCACCTCTAGAAATGCCTCCCAAGACTCATGCACTTTGACCCGGTCCACTTCAAAATAATCCAAGCCCGCTCGGCGCACTTGTTTCTCGTCCAAGGAAAACCCTAGGGGCTTGATGAGGTGCAGGGTTGATTCAGTGTTGGCGGCAAGGCGGATGATATTGCCAGTGTTGGGAGGGATTTCGGGTTGGTACAAAACAATATGGAGCATGAGCGGGTCTCAAAAAAGGGTGATTATGCTAATTTGCGTAAAGCCAGACACAGTGCGGATTTGGAAACACAAAACCGACAGAAGTACGGCTAAATAAGGAAACTGTGTGCTGGAACACGTTGTTGGCCATAAAGTGTCCCTAAATATACCCATTTATGGGTCATTTTTATATAGAAGTTATGTACTTAAGTTATATAATTCAAGCACTTTTACTAAGATGGTAATCCGTGTGCACGGGCTCCTTTCTTGGATATCAAATTAGGCAACGCTAAGTGGCAGCAAAATCAAAGTGACGTTTAGCGTGTCGATGAATGAATAGGTTTCAGTGTGTTTAAGTTGCTCTCCAAGAAAACTACTGTATCGGGCTTGCTCGGTTTGAGTGTCAGCGATGAGCGTGTATTAGCCGCCCATTTGACACAAGGCTCTGGGGCGGATGGTTATCCGACATTGCGCAATTGCAGTCATCAATCGCTAGATTCGGCAGGCCAGGCGCGTGAAGTGCTTACGGCACTCGTAGACTCGATGGATATCAATGGCTTAGCTTGCAACTTCGTGTTGTCTCCTCGAGATTACAATTTGTATTTGATTGAGGCGCCAGCGGTAGAGGCAGCAGAAATGAGCTCTGCTGTGCGTTGGAAGATCAAAGATCTATTGGATATGCCAGCTGAAGACGCTGTGGTTGATATTTTTCCTGTTCCTGAGGATGCGTTTCAGGGGCGAGCAAAAATGCTGTACGCGGTAGCGGCGCAAAAGTCTCGTATCCAATCGGTGATCGAATTGGTCGACAAGGCCGGTTTGAAGTTACAAAGCATCGATATACCCGAACTAGCTATGCGCAATATATCTAATGCGCTTTTGAGAGATGAGCATGGTCTTGCTTTCATGGACCTGCGCAAAGCCGGCAGCACAATGAATTTGAGCAAAAACGGCCAGCTTTACCTGACCCGTAAGATTAATACGGCATTGGACTCCAATGTAATGCACTCCCGCGACTGGGAGACGCAGCGTGACCGTTTGGTGTTAGAGATTCAGCGCTCATTGGATTACTACGAAAGCCAGATGGGTCAAAACCCTATTTCGCAAATCGTCATAGCGCCAAGAGCGACAGATGCTCATGCTATGGCAGAAAGCCTCAATAGCGTCATGTCGGTCAAAGTCAGTGTCGCGGATCTTTCTGGTTGCATGAATATCGCAGACACAGTTGATGCTGAGGCTCTGCATATGTGCTTACTCGCTATCGGTGGTGCTCTTCGTAATGATAAGGCGGTGCGCGAATGAAGCAGCAAATAAATTTATATTTGCCTGAGTTTAGGCCGAGTCACGATTACATCAGTGGCGAGCGCTTACTGCAGATCAGTGTCGTTGTAGTGTTGTTGATGATCATTGCCTCGGGAAGTAATTATTTCCGTGGGGCGTCGCTGACCACCCAGTTGCAAGTGGCGCAGCAAGGTCTGGATGCGCAGACCGCTATCACCAATGAACTACAACAAGACCTCGCTCGTAGAAGTAGTGATCAGGACTTGGTAGACGAATTGGCTGTGAGAGAACAGCGTTTAGCCGAATCGACTGAAATGCTCGAGTTCTTGCGTGGCACCAACTTAGGCAATATTGAGGGGTTCTCTGAACACGTTAAAGATCTATCCCGTGCCACCTTTGACGGGCTTTGGTTGACAGAGTTTGATCTGCTCAATGGCGGGCGCAATGTGTACTTGAAGGGAATCACCCAGCAAAGCGCCATGGTGCCAGACTTTATTAGTCGTTTGTCCAACGGCAAGAGCCCGCTACGTGATCGCAATTTTTCAAGATTTCTAGGGAATCGTATCAATACCACTCCCGTTGAAGGGTTGGAGAGCGTAGAGCTTTACGAGTTCGAGCTGGAGACTAGAAAATGACGCCTAAGACACTAGTGCTTAAGTTTACAGATTGGTTCGATAAGCGTCCGCAAGGTGAGAAATACCTGTTGGCTATTTTGGGTGTTGGTGGCGCGATCTACTTGTATGCGGTCATGTTCTTCAATCCCGCCCAGGCAGAGATTCAAGGTTTAGAAAGGCAATTGGCTACTATCGATAGTCGAATCGCCCAGCAAGAAGCGCGAGCGATAGAGCTTCGTCAAAGTGGCTTGGAAGACCCTGACAGTTTTATCCGGGCCCGATTAGAAGCATTGATTGAAGATCAAAATATTATTCAAGAAGGTATCGAGTCTTTAGCCGGAAACCTGGTCTCCCCTAATGGGATGACGCAAATGCTGACTAGTGTTCTCGATAGCCAGGAAGGGCTCACGCTAATTAAGGTTGAAAACAGGCCGCCAGAGGCGTTGACCGACGCAATAGCGTCCGCAACAAGTGTTGGCGATGGCGTGCAAGGCGTTGTGCAGTCGATAGGGTTTCAAGTGTTTCGCCATGGTTTGATATTAGAGTTTCAAGGCGATTACTTCAGTACCTTGCGTTACCTAATGTTTTTAGAGGCCATGGACGAAAGCTTTTTCTGGGATGGCTTTGAGTTTGAGCAGGCGGTATGGCCTGAGGCAAGAGTACGTCTTGAGCTGCACACGTTGAGTTCAGAGGAGGGCTTTATAGGTGTTTAAATATAACAAGAGCCTTCAGTTGGCAAGTGTGTGTGTTTTGCTGCTAAGCCCCATAGTTCAGGCAGATATTATTGAAGGCGAAGACCTTCGTGACCCGACAAGACCCGCTGATGCAGTGCGCCCTGCGGGCAGCGCGCAGGGTGACCTCCTGTCGGGAATGTTCAACTCAGCGTCAGGCCTTTTAAATCGTGGTTACAGCGTCAGTTTTATTCGCGCTGGTGGCAGTGAGCCTGTAGCGATGATCAATGAACAACTCGTTAAGACAGGGGATATGATTGGCGAGGCCGAAGTCGTCGCTATAGAAGCCGACAGTGTCTCTTTGCGAGTGAACGGAATAGTACAGCGTGTTTCGAGTTTCGATGCTTCCTTAAGATCGAAGGTTGAAACCCCTCAATGAGTATTGCTGACGTGAAAGCGCAGGCAATTAAAGAATTTAGAACGATCGGAGAATGGATGTTAACAGGATCTTCCATGACAAAAATGACAATGCCACATGCAAAAACTGGCTTACTTTTCAGTGTAATTTTTCTGTTGTCCGCTTGTTCGACAAGCGAGTATCTCGTGCCCGACACAGAGGTCCTCTCGAGCATTCAGACCACGCTTGATGAGGCTGCCGGCACCTTGGTGGAGACGCCCAATGTACATTCGCAAGACGAAATTGATGCAATCTTGCCTTCCGTCTTTTCTATGGAAGACGAGCTCGAAGTGTATGAAGAGCGTTTCAACATCGTAGCGAATAACGAAAATGCCCAAACATTTTTTGCCAATGTTGTTGCAGGGACTGATTTCGGAGTGACAGTAAGTCCTCGCGTAGAAGGCACGATTAGCTTGTCTTTGCCGAATGTCACAATCGATGATGTTATGCAGGCGGTCCAGCAAACTTATGGCTACCAGATTACCCGTCGTGGCAATATCTATAATGTTCAACCAGGCGGACTGCAGACCCGTATATTCTCCGTGGATTATCTCAATATATCGAGAATGGGAACATCGTCTGTGCAGGTGAGCTCTTCTGGGCAAAGTGGCCAAAACAACAATAACAATAACAACAATAATGGCAACAATAATAACGGGAATTCAAGCAGCGGTAGTTTCGGTAACAACAATAACAGCAACGGTAATAATAACTCCGACAGTTTTGGTAACGGCGATCAAAACTATAGCGGTTCCGGTGGTGGGCAGGGCGGTCAAGTTACGACGCAAACCGAATCCAAATTCTGGGAAGATTTTGAAGAGGTTATTGCCGCGCTAATCGGGACTACCGTAGGGGATCCAGTCGGTAGCGCTCAGTCAGGAGGCCTCCTTTCGGGCATAACTACCCCTCGCCCTGGAGTGCGTGAGTCCGACGTTAAAAGCGTGGTAGTGCAGCCGCAAGTAGGTTTGGTAATGGTCACAGCCTACCCGTATGAGCTAGATCGTGTGGCGGAGTATGTAGAGCGTGCTCAACACATCTTAAGCCGAGAAGTCACGATTCAAGTGCAGTTCCTCGAGGTGATTTTGAACAAAGGGTTTCAATCCGCGATTGATTTCGACACCTTTGGGCCGGGCGGTGAGGCTAATAGCGACAACACTGTGACGGGCCAGTTTGGCTCGACTGGGGACTTCAGTATCACTGGCAACTCTAGCCCCTTGTCGATCGTTACCAATTTTACTGACTTCGACGCCGTGTTCAAAATACTCGAATCGCGCGGCACCACCCAGGTGCTCTCTAGTCCTAGCTTGAAAGTATTGAATAACCAAAAAGCAGTATTTCAAGATGGCGACGAAGAATATTTTCAGACAGGTCTGAACGCCACGACGATTGCTGGTGGCAATAACACTACGACTAATGCAAGCGCATCGCTTGAATCATTTTTCTCGGGGATCTCGATGGATATCACGCCGCAGATCAGTGCCGATGGCATGATTACTCTGCATGTCCATCCAACTATTAGTACGGTGGTGGAACAAAGCAAAACAATCGCGGGTGAGCAGATACCATTGGCGCGTACATCGGTACGAGAGCTAGACAGTATTATTCGTGGTGAAGATGGGAAGATCGTCGTGCTAGGCGGGCTAGCCTATGAGCGCAGCGTTGAAGACTTGGCCGGAATTCCATTGGCAAATGATATTCCCCTCATAGGAGCTGCATTTGATCAACGTATGCGGCAGACAGTGAAAAGCGAATTCATCATTCTGCTTCGACCAATCATTGCAAACCCTGAAAGCGAGACGCGTTTTATTCGCGATAGCAGTGAAAGATTCAAACGCATTAACGAAGACGTAAATTCATATTAGAGCGACACGCGTCGTCTAAAGTAAACCGTAGATTTGGTGAAAAGTATGTACCTCGAACATTTTGGCCTGAAAGAATTACCGTTTTCGCTTACCCCGAATACGCAATTCTTTTTGAATATGGCGAGCTACCATAAAGCGTACAATATGCTAATGGTCTCCATAGCCAATAGAGAAGGTTTTATTAAAGTGGTGGGCGAGGTTGGCACCGGTAAGACGATGCTTTGCCGAAAAGTTCTCAACACGCTAGAAGATAATACCGATCTCTATGTCACAGCCTATATTGCCAATCCTGTATTGAGCCCAAAGGGGCTGTTTCTCGCGTTTGCCGAAGAGCTCGGGCTCAACGCAGATGCCGATACCGGTCACCACAGTCTGCTAAAGAATATAACTCGAAAGCTCATGCAGCTGTCGGCCGAAGGTAAGCAAGTCGTATTGTTTATCGACGAAGCCCATGCCATGCCAGAGAAGACTCTCGAAGCGTTGCGCCTTCTTACAAACCTTGAGACAGAAAAAGTAAAACTGTTTCAAGTGGTGTTGTTTGCGCAACCAGAACTCGATGAGCAGTTGCAGAAACAATCACTGCGTCAGTTGCAGCAACGAATTACGTTCTCCTATCGTTTGGAAACTTTGGATAGGGACGGTGTAGAGCGCTATATCTCTCACCGAATGGCAACGGCGGGTTATAACGGCCCCGCTGTGTTTAGTAAAAAAGCATTAGATTATCTGTCGCAGACCACCAAAGGGGTGCCACGATTGCTCAATATTCTTTGTCATAAAGCAATGATGTCTGCTTATGGGAAAGGCGATCGCACCATCGAACTGGATCACGTGAAGCGTGCGGTGGAAGATACAGAAGGAGTAGTCGGGCCTACCGTTTCGTATCGACCTATGATGGCGGCAAGCATCGGCGTTATTGCTGGTGCAGCGTTGTTGTTCTATATCGCGAGCTATTACCTCTGAGGTCAATTATATGAGTCTTGTCAATGACATGCTGCGCGATTTGGATCAACGTCGCCAAGAACCGAACCAGTCGGGCCTTGGTGCTGAGCGTCTTGTTCCTGTAGGAAGTAGGCCGGCCAAAAAAGACGCCAAATTTTCATTGTTTACATTTGCCGTGACGATTGCGATTACCTTATCTTTGATCATGGCCTTTTTGTATTTCCGGCAAGCGGCACTTGTACCTCCCGCTGCGATACAACCTGCGTTTACGCCAGCTCCCGTAATGACGCCTGCGCAAGAATCTGTGCAGGCGGCTGTCGTTGACTCGCAAGAACTAGAAATCGTCACACAGCGCATGCAAGAGTTAGAGGCGCAGAATCGTTCATTATTGGCTGCTCAGGAAAATCTTAATTTGCAGGCACTGGAAGTTGAGCAAGCGCGTGTGGCGCTTAATAACTCAGCAACAGAATTGGCTGAGGCGCGTGCGGCAACAACGCCCCCCAGTTCAATAGCGCAAGCAAGTGCAGCGGTAGATCAAGTCGATGCTTTGGTGATTGAAAATAATAGTCAAGCGGCCTCGAGTGCTACAGCGGTTAATGCCCCCGAGATTGTCGCAAGTCTAGAGCCAGCGAGCACGATCCGTAGCCCGCGAGAGTTAAGCTTTACTGAACAAGACCAGCTGCAATCACAAGATGCCATGCGTCTGGTTGCAAACAATCAGCGAGATCAAGCGGCGCGTCAGTTGCTGATATATTTAGGTGAGAATCCTAATGCCCATCAGTCTCGAGAAACCCTAATCAAATTGGCTTTGCAGGGCGGCGATTTGAATGGCGCTCAAACGCTTTTAGATGCCGGATTACGAGTGGCACCTAGTCGTAATGGATTTCGTAAACTCCAGGCCCGGTTGTTTTTGAGCGGCGGCCAAGCTGCCGATGCAGTACAAGTGCTGAGTGCACGCATACCTAGTGTGAGTGATGATTTCGAGTTTCATGATCTGTTGGCCACAGCTTATTTGTCGACACAAGATTTTTCCAATGCCGCAAAAACCTATGAGGCCTTAGTGCAGCAAAATAGAGGCGAGGCGCGTTGGTGGTATGGACTTGCCACTTCTTGGGATAGTCTCGGCCGTAATCGTGATGCAACACTTGCTTATGAGCAAGCGTTGAAACTTCCTAATCTAAGCGCTTCCTTGCGTCAGCGCAGTCAAGTCCGCCTAGCGGAAATAGGCAATTAATGTCTGGTTTAAAGAAAAAAATTCGCATTGGTGACTTGTTAGTCAGCAACGCTGTGATCACTGAAACCCAATTGCAACTAGCGCTTGAAAAACAGAAGAGCAGCGGTTTGCGTCTTGGACGTACTCTGATCTCGTTGGGCTATGTCGGTGAAGATCAGTTTCTGGAATTTCTCTCGACACAGTTGCGAATCCCTTTTGTCGACCTTCGGCGTTTCAAATTCGATATTAGCTTGGTGGCGCGGCTGTCCGAAACCCTAGCGCGTCGCTATCGCGCTATTGTGCTTTCAGACAATAAGGGCGAGTTGCTTGTTGGCATGGCCGACCCTACCGATATCTATGCCTATGACGCTATTGAGCGGGCACTGCAGCAGCCCATACTTCAGGCTGTTGTGCGAGAAAGTGAGTTACTTGGCACCTTAGATTTGGTGTATCGCCGCACAGAAGACATCGCCAGTTTTGCGGAAGAGCTCGACGAGGAGCTTACCGACACGCAATTCGACCTTGCGTCGCTAACCCCAGCAGCAGATGACAGTGACGCACCTGTTGTTAAATTATTACAGTCAATCTTTCAAGATGCCGTACAAGTACGAGCCTCCGACATTCACATCGAACCCGATGAGTCAGTGCTGCGTATCAGGCAGCGTGTTGATGGTGTTCTACAAGAACAAGTCATGAAAGAGCGTCGCATTGCACCAGCGTTAGTGTTGCGTTTAAAGCTGCTATCAGGATTGGATATCTCCGAACGCCGTTTGCCGCAAGACGGACGCTTTAGTTTGAAAGTGAAAGACCGAAAGCTAGACATTCGATTGTCGACGATGCCTATCGAGCATGGCGAGTCGGTCGTGATGCGTCTGCTTGATCAGACGGACGGCGCGGCGCATCTTGAAAATGTCGGGATGCCCGATGCGATGTTGAATCAATTCCGGCGCCTCATTCATATGCCGCATGGGTTGATCCTAGTGACCGGTCCTACCGGTAGTGGTAAAACCACCACTCTCTATGGGGCCCTGCAAGAGCTAAACGAAATCGGCAAGAAAATTATCACCGTGGAAGACCCTGTAGAGTATAGGCTGCAACGCGTCAATCAGGTGCAGGTTAATAACAAGATCGATCTCACTTTTGCGCGCGTATTGCGTGCAGCATTGCGTCAGGATCCCGACATCCTATTAGTGGGCGAGATTCGTGATACAGAAACGGCAGAGATCGCCTTGCGAGCGGCAATGACAGGCCATTTGGTGCTGTCGACATTGCACACAAACGATGCGGTCTCCAGTGCTATGCGCCTTGTCGACATGGGAGCGGAAAGTTTCCTTGCCGCCACTGCCTTAAGAGCGGTCGTCGCGCAGCGCCTCGTTCGACGCCTTTGTGATAATTGTTATCTTGATCACACCCCCGACAGTCGAGAGTTGGGTTGGTTGTCGGCCCATATTGGGGAAGAGCGAGCGAAAGCGGTTCAACTTAAAAAGCCCAGTGGTTGCCATCGCTGCAATAACACAGGCTATCGTGGCCGAATCGGTATCTTCGAAATCTTGATACTCAATGATGAAATGTCAGATGCATTGCGACGTGCTGACTCTTCTGGCTTCGTCCGTGCGGCTAAAAAGAGCCCAGGTTATGTGCCACTGGTAATGAGTGCCATTGCCGATGCAGAGAAAGGGATTACCAGTTTAGACGAGGTGTTCCGAATAGCGGAACAAATCGATGAGTCGGGTGAATTCGATGTTGCTGCACCAGAGGTTCATTAGTCGTGGCCGTATTTCACTACAAAGGCCGAGATGTGTCTGGCGGGCTAGTGACCGGCGATATCGATGCGGGTTCTCCCGATGAGGCGGCGAACGAGCTGATCGATAGGGCTATTACCCCGATCGAAATTCGCAAAACAAATGCCAAGGCGAAGTCCGCAAAGACAGCCTCCAACGATCGCGGCACCAAGGACGAAAATCTCACCGCGATTGAGAGTATCAATATCTTCCTAGCAGGTAAGAAGGTTGATATCAATGAGCTGATTATTTTCGCGCGCCAAATGTATAGCCTGACTAAAGCCGGCTTGCCATTAGATCGAGCCTTTACTGGTCTGCAGGCTTCGATGAAGAATCGTACCTTCCGCAAGATATTAAAAGATATCGTTAATAGTTTAGAGAACGGGATGAATCTATCATCCGCACTAGGGCGTCACCCGAAAGTGTTCTCTCCGCTGTTTCTGGCATTGATCAATGTGGGCGAAAATACAGGGCAGCTCGATATCGCCTTTAAAGAGGTAGGGCGCTATCTCGAATTAGAGAAAAACACCCGTAAACAGATAAAGAGTGCTACCCGTTACCCCACATTTGTTATGTGCGCAATCGCTGTAGCACTGGGAATCATTACGTACTTCGTGATTCCCGCATTTGCCGCCACCTTCGCTAGATTGGGGGCAGAGCTCCCGCTCGAGACACGCATCCTTATCGCGGTCTCTGATTTTGTAGTCGCCTATTGGGTACATATGTTCGTGGTGCTGATCGGATCAGTGTTTGCTTGGCGTGCTTGGACTAATAGTCCTGCCGGAGAGCTAGTCTGGGATCACATGAAAATGCATCTTCCTATTATCGGCCCGGTTTATGAGCGGATAGCACTTGGGCGTTTTTCAAGAACCTTCGGAATGGTAATGCGTGCGGGTGTTCCCATCGTTCATGGCCTGGGGGTTGTTGCGGGCGCAGTAGGCAATAAATTTGTTGGCGCCAAGGTATTGGGAATGCGAGATGGTATTTCGCGCGGAGAGTCTTTGTACAATACAGCGGTGCATAGCAATATGTTCTCGCCGTTGGTGCTACAAATGCTGTCCGTGGGAGAAGAAAGTGGCGCGCTAGATGAATTGATGACCGATGTCGCCGATTTTTATGATTCGGAAGTCGAGTATGACCTCAAAAAATTGGGTGATGCCATCGAGCCAATTCTTATTATGTTTATCGCAGGCATTGTACTGGTGCTCGCACTGGGCGTGTTCTTGCCTATCTGGGACCTAAACTCCGCTATTCAGTAGGCTTTTCTTAAGTGAATGAATGGGCGAGCTGAGTCACACTATTATTACTAGAAGAGACCCGAGTGAATACAACGAATCGTAAACAAACAATGAAGGCCATGGAGCGTAACAAGGGGTTTACCTTGTTCGAGCTAGTGGCGTTCATTCTGATTGTGTCGATTGTGTTCTCTGTGGCGATGCGGCGTTTTCAAGACTTTCCAGGCGAGGCCGAACGAGCTAACTTCTTAGCGATTACTGGGCAGTTAAAGGCGGGAGTCAATATTCAGATGATGAACGCCATCGCCTCCGGGTCGTGGAATGAGACGACGCGATTAGAAAACTCGAATCCAATGGATTTGATGCTAGAGTCGCCTTCAAATTATGCTGGGGAATTCGGCCTTGTCGATGAGGCCAGCATGCCGAGGCGGACTTGGTATTTCGATAGTTATAACGGCCATTTGGTTTATCTGGCAAATGACACAAGTCATCTTTACTCCAAACTCGGCGACGGCAGTTCGACTATTAGTAGTATTCGTTTCCGGATCGCGGTGCGTTATTCCGGAGATCAGGCGAAAGAGCCGCAAGGTTTGGGGATCGATGCCGGCACTGTGACGGGTATAAACGATGCTTCGTTGCGTTCATCGTCAGTCGGGGCGGCGAGTGGTCAGCCCAAATGGCAGGGGTTGGTCTTAGAGGAGGTGACTCCGTTTCATTGGGAGCGGGCAGGAATGGCGTTGCCTGGGGTGCAAATCCCGAATTAATGTGATCTGCGTCACCTTATGTTTCAAGGGCTGCGGGCCGGTTGGGACAAAAAAGGGACAAATAGGCGTCTTGCCACGATTATGGCGGGTCTTTGTCTGGTCGGTCACCCATAGCGGTGCTAGCATAGCCTCAAGAATTAGATTTGATAAGTTGGTTTTGAAGTCGGCACTAACTTACTGATTGAAGAGCGAAGTTCACGAGCAACTTCACATGAATAACTAGGCTCGTTTGGTTTTGTATTAATCTTGTAGAGACAAAAGGTATAAATTATGAAAAGCATGACAGCAATGAACGCAACACGTAAGCAAGCGGGTTTCACTATTATCGAATTGGTAGTGGTAATTCTTCTTTTGGGTATTCTTACAGCAACGGCTTTGCCACGCTTTATGGATGTTACTGATGAGGCGCATGATGCGGTTGTAGACGCGGTAACAGGTGGCTTCACCACTGGTGTTGCTCTGTTCAGAGCTCAGTGGGTTGCAGAAGGGCAACCGCTAACGGCGGTGACAGATGCAGTGGGGTATAATCTTTACGCCTCTACTACTGGCTACCCGCGCAGCGCAACGTTAGATAACGCTACAGTAACTGGGCAGAGCTCAACAAACATTTGTTCAGACGTCTACGGCTCAATTCTACAAGCAGGTGGACGGCCAGTTCTTGCAACTGCAACTGGAACCTCTACGGATACCGATGCTGTACGCGAGGGACTAGTTGAGGGGGCTGCAGGTACAACTACAGATTTCGTTGCAATTCTAGATATTGTGACGGCCACCCCAGAAGATACGGCAACCTGCTCTTATTACTATGTTGGTCAGCACAAAAAAGGTACAAGCACTGTGAGTGTGGATATTCCACTTATTACGTATAACTTCAATACTGGTGTGACAACAAGAGCAACGACAGACGTAACGTTTGACCAAGGTACATAATATTGGTTGATGTGTCGTAAATTAGAAAAGTGTTATCGACGCCTTTGTTCTCCTTCGAGTTCAAAGGCGTCTTGTTTTCCACTAGCGTAAAAGTACTAGCAGGCAGAGAATGAGTACTCGAAAAGCATCTTCTGGCTTCACCGTCATCGAGTTAGTGATCTCCATACTGATTATGGGAATCCTAGCGGCGGTCGCTTTTAGTCGAATGCTGGACGGTGACGTCTACAATGCCTCCATTGTTCGTGATCAAGTCACTTCTCTTGCCAGAGCTGCCTCACAAAAAGCCCTAGGTCGCACCGACGTGGCCATGATCATTCGCCCGAATGCTGGCGATCTAGAGATCCTGACAGTCGAAGATTTCGTAGACGTAAGCACTTACACACAGTTGCAATTCTCCTCTATTGATATGCGCTCGGTAGCTATGGCCGCTGACGTCAATGTCCTTACTGCCTGCGATACCGTTATCAGTACCAATGCCTTGAGCAATGCTAACCCCCTAGTGATTGAGTATGACGAGCTTGGCAATTTACGCCGAGGCGGAGCTACCGGTGCAGTGGGGTATCCCGTCACGGTGACTACCGGCATACGCTTATGTGTTAATGACAATCCTGCTACGTCTATTTGTTTCTCACCCGCTGGCTTTCCAGTGCAGGGGAGTTGCGATGATTAGGGCGCGCAAACAGCTAGGTTTGACCCTGGTCGAGATGGTGCTCACCATTGTGATCTTGGCTATTTCAATTATTACTATTACCGGCATGATAGCCGGTGGTGTTGGGCGTAGTGCTGATACCACTGTCGAGCTACGTTCGGCCTCTCTAGCGCAAAGCTATCTTGATGAAATTCTTGGTAAGCGTTTTGATGAACGCTCGTCACCGCGCGGGATTCCGCCTTGCCGGACTAACTGTACGACCTTCGCTAACTTCGGGCCCGATGGACCCATTGGGCTGGAAGAAGAGCGTAACGAATTCGATGATGTCGACGATTATCACGGTCTCGATGAAGGTGAGGGGCAAGCGACCCCTTTGCAAGACTCCGATGGAAATCCGCGCACAGGGTACGAAAATTTTAGAGTCAGAGTATCGGTACGCTATATGGATGTCGGCATTGGGGGGGAGGAAGAAACCCTTGCGGTTGGCACCAACGATCTTGATGATAATGAAGATGCGAAACTCATTACAGTGACCGTGAATTTTGTTGCGAGTGGTGATGACGGGGTGAGCTATAGTGCCTATAAAACCAACTTCTAGCCGCGGTTTTACCTTAATCGAAATGGTGACGACGATTGTCATCTCATCGATTCTCGCAGCGGGAATCGTGACCTATATAGGGGATAGTACCGAAGGTTTTCTGACTAGTGCGAATCGTAGCCGCTTGGCCAGTAGTGGGCGCTCGGCGCTTGATCGAATGACGTTTGAAATACACAACGCCTTGCCCAACAGTGTGCGTGCAAACGCGGCTGCCGCTAATGGTGATCAATGCCTAGAGTTTATCCCCGCGCTAAAGGCGACCACCTATATTAATGCTCCGTTGACAGGTACTGGCAGTAGCACCTTTGATGTCATCAACTTTAATCCAGCAACGACAATCGCCTCGCCTGCCGCAATCTATGCAGTGATCTATCCGATCAATCAAACTGATTTGTATAATTATGACAACAATCGCGGTCCTTTAGCGTTGGTAGATACACTCACTGACCCAAATGCTGCAGATGGGGTGATGACTGTCACGCTAGACGCGACGCATCGGTTTAATCGACGCTCTCCCTCGCAACGCTTATTTTTAGTAGATCAGCCGGTGAGCTTTTGCGTAGTCGATGACAATTTATATCGTTACGAAAACTATGGTGTTCAGGCGACTCAATGTAGCCCGGACACGTGCTTACCTGGCACCTTGCCGGATCGCGCCTTGATTGCTGACAGTATCGATAATACAGGGCTCACGGCGTTTGAATTAGAGGCGCCGACCCGTCGTCGCAACGCGATCATTTCGTTTGCGTTGAATATGACGAGCGAGGGTGACTCAGTTCGCTTGAATCATGAGGTGCTAACTCACAATGTTCCTTAAGACAAAAAGCTTAAGCGCTCAGCGCAATAAACAGCGTGGCATCGGCATACCGGCCGCGTTGTTTGTGATTACTCTGCTGGCGATTTTGGCGGTGGCTGTGAACGCATTGCTTTCGCAAAACTCTCAGTCCTACCAGGAAGAGGTGAGTTTGACGCGAGCATTTTATGCTGCGGAGTCCGGCGCAGGATTTGCATTGAACTCAATTTTTCCGCCAGAGGAGTTTCCGCGCTATAACGTGACAGCGGAATGTGCGGCAGGCCCTAGGGAGTATACGTTTACAGTAGAAGGTTTAAATGAGTGCAAGGCGTCTGTCACCTGTACACTTGATGCGACTGTTTCAGGGGTCGACTACTTCACCGTACAAAGTGCGGCAGTCTGCGATGGGATTACAAGAACGGTGCAGGTGCGCACCAGTCGATAAGCGGACGATAGAACGGTCCGCCTATTACTGATGATTGTTAGACAGCGCCTACTGCCATAAAGATAACGTAGACCACCGCAAGGGTCACGGCAGCGGTGACACCGTACACAACGCCATTGTTCAAGCCAACTTGCGTGCGGTAAGGGTCAGAACCAAGATTTTTGTCATTAGCGCGGTGACTAATATCACGCTGAAGACGCAGCTTGTAATTGTCGCATTTCTCGAGCAGTCGCCATCCAGCTTTTGCTTCCTCGGCCATCACAGTGTCGATATTGGCAGATTTAGCGAAAAAAGGGGTGGTGGCTTGTATGACTTTGTATTCGAGTTCCATCTTATGCTCCAGTGCGATGACATTTTTGTATGAGGCGCTACCTTATGTGGTCGTTATTTTCAGTCTTCGACGCCAGTTTTGCAATGCCTTAGGCACCAATGCAAGGTCGATTAGGGGACAAAATACACCGCATTGCTAGTAGTTAGGAAGTAATCACAGATTTTCTTCGATAAAATGCTTAAGCTTTTAAAATTACAGGAAAAACTCGCGTTTAGACATTGCTAGACGACCACATCCACTTTGTTCGACTTACGGTATTTCGGTATTACATGAGCAGTATAAAACTAAGCCCTATTTCGCGCTCAGCTTCCCAATCGAGCCTTGTGCAATCCTCTGTTAGAGGACTGCGCCGCTTCGCGTTGCGCATAGCGCCGTTGAGTGTGTGTTTAGCGGCCGGAATAGTCGTTGCTCAGGTGCCTGGCCCCGTGAGTTTGAAGGGCCTTGGGGGCAATACTGTTAATGAGGTGGTAGAGACTGTGCCTGTTATCGGCACTGGTGGCACCATTAGCACTCAAGGTGCCTATACCGTTCATGTCTTTAATAGTAGTAGCAGTTTTACCGCACCAGCGGGCTTAAGCACCCTTGACGTTTTAGTAGTCGGCGGCGGCGGTGGTGGCGGAAGTACGTATGGCGGCGGTGGCGGTGGCGGTGGAGTGCGCTGGCTTACCGGCCAAGCGGCCAGTGCTAGCCCAGTAACGGTGACGGTTGGGGCTGGAGGCGCAGCGGGTGCTGCAATTTCCGTTACTAATGATACTGCCGGTAATGGTGGGCAAGGCGGGAGTTCCTCGTTTGGAGCACTCTCGGCTGTTGGTGGCGGCTATGGCCAAGGCGGAGCACAGAACGATCCTGATGCGTTAACCGGTGGCAGCGGTGGCTCTGGTGGTGGCGGTGGGGGTATCACGAGCGGCAATCAAAATGCAGGCGGTAGTGGTACAGCAACACAAGGTAATAACGGCGGGTCCGGCAACTCCAATAGCGCTGCCAATAACCGCTCTGGCGGCGGCGGTGGCGGTGCCGGTAGTACTGGTTCGAATGGTGTGAATGGTGCCGGTGGTGCTGGCGGAGCAGGTTCTAATTACTCAGCCACATTTGGAACGGCAGTAGGCGCTAGCGGTTGGTTCGGCGGTGGTGGTGGCGGCGGCAAGCGAAGCGGTAACGGGTCGCTTGGTGGTGTTGGAGGTCAAGGCGGTGGCGGTGCTGGTGGTAGTCCTGCAAGCCCACCCGGAATTGCAGGTCTAGCAAACACAGGTGGCGGCGGCGGTGGTTCCGGCGACTCGGGCGGCACCCCTGGTGCGATAGGTGGCTCCGGTGTGGTCATAGTTAGGTATATAGCACCCACTATCAGTACCACATATGTTGTGCATCGATTTACCTCTTCTGGCACTTTCACTCCTCCTTCAGGCGTAAGCAATGTCGAAGTTCTTGTTGTTGGCGGCGGGGGTGGCGGCGGTGCTGCTCTCGCCTATGGCAGTGCTGGTGCCGGTGGTGGTGGTGCCGGGGGACTAGTGCATCGTGGCAGTTTCGCCGTAAGCGGTGCTGTTGCTGTGGGCGTTGGAAATGGTGGAACAGCCGCAACGTCAGGTAATACGAGTGGGAATAACGGCGTTAACTCAACGTTTGGGACCTTAGTGGCCCTTGGCGGTGGCGGTGGTATCGGTGGGAATGGTTCGGGCAACTCTGGTGGGTCTGGTGGTGGCTCTCGTGGGGCGGCTGGTGGCACGGCCACACAACCGGGCTCTGGATCAGGCGGATTTGGCTTTCGTGGGGGTGATTCTGGTGGGTCCCCCGGTGGTGCCGCAGGAACCGGCGGCGGTGGCGCGGGCGGAGCTGGACAGAATCTAGCAGGAGCAGGCGTTGAAGCCGGCGGAAATGGGGGTGTAGGTTTAGCCTATAGCATTACTGGCACTTCCCTATTCTACGCAGGCGGTGGTGGCGGCGGTGCTTCGCAGGACTCCGGAGCAGTGGGAGCAGGTGGTACAGGTGGTGGCGGTGCAGGGGGAAGAGATAACACTGCGCCAACTGTCGGAACAGCCAACACTGGCGGTGGCGGTGGCGGTGGTAATAATAGTCGGGCTGGCGCGAACGGTGGCTCTGGCGTTGTGATAGTGCGTTATATAGCCCCTACCGTGAGCATAACGACTCAGCCATCTAGCTCGGCAGTCAGTGGTGCGGCCTTTACACAGCCGGCTGTTGTTCGCTTACTCGACAGCGCTGGAAACCCGGTAGTAGGAGCGAGTATCACGGCCTCTATAGGATCAGGTGCAGGGACCTTAGGTGGAACGTTGACTCGTGTTACGGCGGCCGATGGTCGAGCGACTTTCACTGATCTGCAAATTACGGGAGCTGTTGGCGATCGTCGGATTCGTTTTACTCCCGCGGGCACCGCGGACTATGTCGAATCGAACACTGTCGCAATTATTAACTATCATTTAGAAATTTCGCACATAGCGACAATAGGCGTGTGTGCAAGTTCGACTCCAGTAACTATTAGTGTGGTGGACTCAAATTCAAACCCAGTGCCCAACTTTGTAGGTGTTGTAACGATTAGCAATAGCCTTGGCCTTGGTAACTACACCTTGAACACCGGCATTCCCGCGAACTTTGATAATCTTGCAGCGAATAACGGAGTCGCTGAGTACGAATTTACGGCAGCGGACACTGACTCTGTTGTCTTGAACTTCAGTGCCCCTTCGATTGGAACTTATACTTTTAATGCGACTTCCGGCAGTACGGGAACAGAAAATTATGCTGGTGGCTTAGTTGTGTCGGCTTGCTCATTCCGTATTAGTCATGACACGGCGGGTAATGTGTGTACCGCTGATGCCATTACAATTGGTGTGTATGCCAACAACGCGTTGGTAAGCGACTATGCAGGCAACGTGAATCTGAGTACGGCTGGACTAACCGGTGGTAATTGGCTTAAGACGAGCACCCCAAGTAATGCACTTGGCACCTTGAATAACGGAGCTGCTAATGATGGCGCGGCGACCTATAGCTTTCTTGCGGGTGATGGTGGAGAGATTACTCTAAATTTCCAAGACAACACGGCTGAGACTGTAAATTTCAATGTGACCGCTACAGGTGTAAGCGCCCCTGGTGGCATTTACGATGCTAACTTTGTCGTTAGTAAATGTACTTTCAGAGTGACGCACAGTGAAGAAATGGATGTTTGTACCCCTGAAACAGTTACGATCACGTTAGTTGATAGTTCTGGCAGCGCTGTCAATGTATCGGGATACACAGGCACAATTAATATCTCGACGAGTACTGGTCGAGGAACGTGGGCGAAAACGAGCACGGCTGCGGATGCAGAGGGTACACTCACTGATCCGATTAGTGGTGACGGTGGCGCGACTTATCAGTTCGTGACAGGCGACGTAGGAACAATCACCTTACGCTTTACACATTCGGGTGCTGATGGCGTTGTTAATATTAATATTACTGATGGCGCAACGACTGATCCTCAAAATAGCGCTAATACCTACGACAAAAGTATTGCCGTAGGGCTTTGTACAATTCAAATTAGTCATAGTGAAAATAGTACAGCCTGTGAGATAGAGACAGTGACGTTTTCTATTATAGATAGCGGAGGAGGCCCTGCCGAAGATTACACCGGTACGATGACCTTAGGGACTAGTACATTGCACGGTAATTGGTTGCTCAACACTGGCGCTGGTGTCTTAACAGACAGCGCAGGAGACGATAACGGGATCGCCAGCTATGCATTCGACGATACAGATGATGGTGTAGTAATACTTGATTTCAGCAATCCCCATGCAGAGTTGGTGAATTTTGATGCCTCCGATAATGCCATCATTGTTGATGCGGTTTATGATCCCGATCTCACGGTTAGCTCTTGTTTGCCTGCAGTCACTGGGACTATTTGTAATGTAGGCGATAACACCGCTACGATCGGAGTTCCTGCGAGATCTGTCATTATCAGTGAGCGTGGTCGCATGGTCCTGCTGTTAGTCTCTCGAAGATTTCCTCAGTCAGCGGGGGGGGTGCCTACTTTCAATAGCACTGCCATGACTTTGATTAGTCAGGCGAGTTCGTCTAGCGGAGGAGATCAAAGTATTACTGAGATGTGGGGAATATTAGACGTCAATCTTCCCATTACAGCGGGTACTTATACCGGTACGATTCCTAATGGCCCAGAAGAAAGCGCCATGTGCCTTTTGACAGTGGAGGATGTTGAGCAGGCATTTCCTGTGGCTGCAAGTCCCGCAGAAACGGGGCCGTTGAATACTTCTGAAGGTTTTGATCCGCTGACGACAGATATAACGACACAAGATAACAACTCTATTGTAGTCACGGCGACAAGCTATGAGGCTGGTGATTTTTGGCCTGCTGACGAAGCGTCGCCAAGTTACTTAAGTCGAATTTTTGGTCAGGGAGCTACCCCCATAGCAAACCCTCGTCCTCCCGGTGAGTCTGACCCTGATAATTCTGAATCGCGTTTTATTGGTGCTGCAGGGCGATTACCTGCTGCTGGAATTACGAGCATTCTAGACGAGCTACAATTTGCCAATGGCTTTTTGGGTACTCAGATAGTGGCATCATTCAAACCATTGATTGCCGGAACGCCTTTGGCGGCAGACTATGTTCCTGTTTTATTAGAAGAAACCTATTCAGGTAATCTAAGTTATCGTGCCATTGGCGCGACACTGCGCTCAACCTACAATGAGTCTAACCCGACCCCTTTGGCGTGTAATTTCGTGAATTTTGCCACAGGTGCCGCCGCCACATTAACGTTGCCAGTAGGGGCTACGATAACAGCCGCACATCTTTATTGGGGTGGTTCAGGCAGCGATGATCTCGGACAAACAGATGTAGAAGTCGATTTCGGGATTACCGGTAGTGAGAGTTCAATTACGGCGGATGAAACGTACTTAGTAGACAATACTGGTTCGAATAACGTTGATTATTTCACGGGTTATAAAGATGTGACGGCCATTGTTTCTGGTAATGGCAGCTATACGCTCAAAAATTTAACCGTGCAGAATGGCGCTCCATGGAGTGCTTCTCAGGCCTGCGCAGGCGGCTGGGGTTTAGTCGTCATCTATGAGCATCCCGATGAGCGGTTGCGAGTAGTTAATCTGTTTCAGGGCTTCCAACCCTTTCAAGACTCCTCATTTACTTTGGTGCCGCGTAATTTCCGCATGGCGACAAATGATCCCGCACAAAACCTTCCTAATGGTCAAGTGACTCACATTACGATGGAAGGCGACGAAACCCTAAACTCCACGGATAGCAGAGAAGGGTTGGGCATTCAGACGGCCCCAAACTTGACGACCTTTACCAGTATTACTTCGTCGCTGAACCCGTTAGGTCAAGAGTTTAACTCTACGGTGACCCGTCCTGTTTATGCCCTAAGTGGTACGACAGGATATTTTGAGTTCAACCCGACAGGCGGCGTCAATGGAGACGGCTATGAGATTGACAGCGCTGGGCCGCAAGTGAGCTCTGGTGGGCCTCGTTTTGGTAATACGTGGGGCATCGATGTCGATACTCATTACATCCAGGGCGGTAGCTCAGGAACTTTGCTTTTCCCTTTCGCTGCACTGGATGCTGAAGCTGAAAAAATCACAACACGTTATAGCGCTGAGCAAGATCTGGTATTGCTAATGTCAGAGGTAATCAGTATCACTAATTATCCTGTGGCCGATATAGAAGTTGTTGTGACGGAAACTAGCACTTTTAAAGTAAACTCCACGGGCTCCTATCAGATTGATGTAAAGAACAATGGTGATGGTGGGCTTGCCGGAGGTTTTGCTAACGGTGAGATTCTTGTTGCTGGAATTCTGCCGACAGGAATGACATTTGACAGTGCAGGCGATGTTGGCGGAACAGGTTGGAGCTGTAGTGTCACCCTCGATCCTGGCGCTTATTCCTGTGTGTATGACATTGCGTCTACTTGGACAGGCGGTGCTACCGCTGGTGAGTTGGCAAGTGGTGAGTCATTGCCTCCAATCACGCTAACGGTCGAAATTGGCGATAGTGGCACATTCCCTCTACGAAATAATAACGCCAAGAATTCTGTTCGAGTTTTGCACTCGGGAGGAAGTTGCCCTGCTACTGCCAATGGCGTCATTCCAGATGCCGATGATTGCGCGAGATCCCCACAATTTGACAACGTCAATGATCTAGAAGGCGGCAACCTCGATATCAATAATCTTGACGATAAACAGGCTAATAATAATAATATTGATAGCGTCACGACCGTAGTGAAAGGCGTTGAGATCGATTTGGCTATCAATAAATTTGTAGAAGATATCTTAGAGAGTGGCGAAACTGGGGTGTATACCCTGCGCGTTACTAATAATGGGCCTGATGCGACTACCGCCACTATTACAGTGAACGACGTCGAGCCTACGGGTGTTACTTTCACAGCTGCCGCCGGGACAGGATGGGTTTGTGCAGCCTTCCCTGGAGACTTGTCGTGTACGTATGCGGGAGCTCTTGCCAGTGGCGCCACTACTGATATTTTATTGACAGTAGATGTCACAGGGCCTGATGGTGACTTCGTCACTAACGTCGCCTCTGTTACTCCTGGCGCCTTTAATTTCGATATCGATGACAGTAATGACTCAGATACCGATGTGACTCAGATCGTTGGGCCACCGGTGGCCTCGCAAGAGCGTTTCCTAATGTCAGTGAGCTCGGATGGTGAGCAAACAAGTATCGGAGGCTTGAGCGCAATAGAGGATGATGACTACTTTATCTATGACCCTGCAACCGATACTGCGGAGATGTTCTTGGATAATAGTGCGCTTGGTTTCAATATCAACGATGCAGATGCAGTGCACTTATTAAAGAACGGACATATCGTTATTTCTGCTAAGACCTCGAGCAGTATTGGAACGGGCGGGAATCTTCTGAATTTCGAGCCGGGTGACTTAGTTGTTTATGACCCTATTTTGGGCACCACATCGCTACTGTTTGATGGCAGTGCTATTTTTGGTGGGCCTACTCCAGATGCCAATAATATTACGGCCGTCTATGTTAACGAGGACGGCACGATTGATATTGCCGTGACCGCCGCTAATGCAGGGTCCACTATTGGCAGTAATGGCTTAACGATTAACAATAATAGTATTTATCGATATACGCCAGGTGCTGGTGGAACGGTCGGAACCGCATCCGAAATACTAGATGTGTCAGCTTACCTGGCCAGCGGTGGTAGCGATGATCTTGCTATTGCTACGGGCTATTACAAGCGTGTCGATCCAAGCAATCCTAATGCAACGCTCGACTCTCATATCTTCACCTTCGAAGATACGGCCGATGATTCGGTGAATACAAGCACCGGTGGGAGTAATGACCCGACCGGTGGCACTTACGCGTCTCAAGATGATGTCACCGAGATCGATATCGATTCTGATAGCACAGAGAATCTTTTCTTAGGCAATGTTGAGCAAGGTGTTTTCGACAGCACGGGTGCTGAAAGCGATCTGCTAATAGATGCCCTACACTTAGTAGAAGACGGTTATATCGGTCACTTCCGTATTTCAGAGGCGGGTGGCAATCCGAGTGTGTGTTCGGCCACGGGTCTCTATTTGCGGGTCAGCAAACACGAAGGCCTCACTCATACTCGCGACACTGATTACGCCGGCTCAATCCGCTTGACTGCAGATACGGGTGAAGGCAACTGGGTATTGATCTCTGGCAACGGCACGTTGAATAACGGGACCTCTGATGATGGTGCTGCGATTTACACATACGTCGCTAGTGATGCCGGAACCGTAATTTTGAGCTTGAACCAATCAACGGGTGGTCCAGTGAATGTCGATGTCAGCAATGGCATCGCGCGAGAAGGACATCCGCCAGGTGTCGGATCCGAGGCGCCTATATTTACTTATACGGAAGGTGTGACGCTAAACTATCTGGATAACTTCAGCACTGTTTCCTATGCGAATCAAGATGGTACAAATGCGTGGGGAGCCAACTGGGTTGAAGGTGACGATGCGGCCGGTGGTACGGGGGCTAGTGCAGGTAATGTGCGTGTGTCAGGAGGCAAGGCCGTTCTGCGCCGTGCCAATGGCACCTCTAACGCGAGTCTGACTCGATCCATCGATTTGAGTGGCGCGACGCTAGATTCCAATTTGCTCCTGAGCTTTAGCTACAACTTTACCAATTTAGGCTTGTCTGATGAATTTGTTGTGGAAGCGCGAGATGGAGTGGGTTCGTGGGTTGAACTCAGAAGTTTCAAGCGTGGCACTACCTTAGCGAACGTCGCAAATGGCAATGGCTTGTCTGGAAACTTAAGTTTTGGAATGCCGACTGGGCCGAATGTGGAAATTAGATTCCGTATTAAGACTGGTTATACCAGTGGCGGAACTTTCTCTATCGATAACGTGAAACTTACGGCCGAAACAAGCGACTGTAACGTGAGCCCCTTAGGTGTGAACCATTACGAGATCAATATTAAGGGCGTAACATCCGGTACGGCTAGTGGCGTGGCGTGTGTCGGAGCCGACATTACCATCACAGCCCACGACGCCGCTCACTCAGCGGTAATACCCGGTGCCGTATCGATCTACCTAACCAGCAGCACTGGTCGTGGTAACTGGTCACGTATTCTTACTGGCACAGGGTCGCTCGCCAATGGCACTGTTAATGATGGGGCCGCCACGTATACGTTCCCGAACAACGAGGAAAGCGTGCAGCTGCATTTTGACTACACAGGGCCTGTGAGTGATCCAGAAGTTGTGAATATTAATGTCACGGATAATGCGAATGTAGAATTCGAAGATCCTAATTATTCGGTATCGAAAGTCGGCTTGCGCGTGTTCAATTCTGGTACGGGCGATGCTGTCACCCCGATTCCTTTGCAAATTGCAGGAAAGCCTTCGAATGTGAATCCGAATGCATCATTACTATTTGTACAAGTTGTGAACTCTTCAGGTACTAATCCAGGAGTTTGTGAACCTTTGTTCTCAGTGGGTGAAACATTGGATCTCGGGTTCTCGGCGGTATGTGAGGATTCTGGAACCTGCGTTACGGCCACTGAAACTTTTGGCGTTAATGGCACCGACGTGGCATTGATTGACTCAGGAGATGCCGTTAACTACACAGAAGTTGCTGTGACGCTAACGGATATAGGCGGTGGTGTACCAGCGGCTCCAATCATCATTAATTATTCCGATGTCGGAAAAATGCGCCTTCATACAAGTTTTGATATACCGCTAGGCGATAATACTGATCCGTTGCTCGCAACTAAATCAGGTGACACCATCACCACCAGCAGTAATCAATTCATCGTGCGACCATTTGGTTTTGATATCGACTTTAGCGATGGCCGTGAAAACAACGACACGGCTGATGCGTCCTATGCGGCTGATCACAACGGTACTATCTGGAAAGTTGCAGGACAGTCATTCGATGCGACCGTGACTTCAGTTGCTTGGGAGTCTGGAGACGACACCAATAACGATGGAGTGCCCGATACTGGTGCGGACTTATCTGACAATCACGCTACACCTAACTTTGATGAGGATTCTGCCGCAGGTGACTACAGCGTCAAGCTCAGTGTTATTGAAACCAAAGTGCTTGGCGGCATCGATGGGATACTGACAAATAATGATTTCGATAACTTTAGTTTAGGGGTTAACACCCACAGTATTGTGTACAACGAAGTGGGCATCATTGATATGCGTGCCGACATTGTGAATGCAAGCGACGTGGTAATTCCCTATCTAGGTACGGCCAATGTAGAAGGGCGTGTTCTTAACGTTGGGCGCTTCATTCCTAATCTGTTTAGCATCGCAAAGAGCGATCTGACAGGCCGTGCAGATATGTCCTGTACACCAGCGTCGAGCTTCACCTATATGGATGAACCATTCCAAGTCGAGCTTGAGCTAGTGGCGAAGGGCTTAACCGATAGCGGTAACTACACGACGGTCAATTATCGTGGACCTTACGCTAAATTAGATATCTTTAGTGAGCTGGCGTTAGTAGCCATTGATGATATTGCCGGCAGCGATGATGTGGATTACACCGCTCGCCTTGACAATGTGTCCTTGCCGAGCAGCAGCTTTGCCGCCACATGGAATAACGGCATACTAAGCCTTACTGGCAATATGGAGTTCCAGCGCGCGGTCACTGGGATTCCCGATGGGCCGTTCCCTAATATGCAGATAGCATTTAAGCCCACGGATAACGATGGCGTCACAATCGACCCAGCGCGGATAGATGTTGCGACCTCGCTAGGGCTTCTAAATGTGGATCTCGATGTAATGCCTACCGAGCCCGGCACTGCGGTTTATTATCTGATTGATGAGCACGAGTTCCGCTATGGTCGCCTCATCGTTAATAACGCCTTTGGTCCTGAAACAGAGGATTTAGCTCTAACATTCCTAGTGGAGTATTTTAACGGCTCTGAATTTGTCCGTAACACTTTAGACAATTGCAGCATGATTGATGTGGATGACTTGAGCTTCGTGTCCGGAACCTATACAGACGATCTGGAACCTGGAGACACCGATCTCACCTCCCCGGATACGGTGACGTTCTTCGAAGGTCAAACACAAGGCTTTGAGGATGTAGCGAATCCGAGTGATAGTCCGTTAGAAACGTCTGCTCCGGGTGAAAATGCTAGCGGTGGGGTCGACATTACTTTAGACCTTAACGCGGCAGGGCTGAGTTACCTGAGCTTTGAGTGGGATGATGCGGATGGTGATTACAATGAAGACCCAACAGGGCGGATAGAGTTTGGTCAATACCGGATGCATGATCGCATCATCAATTGGCAGGAAATTTATAACAGCCCAACGCCGTAATCTTCAATGGCGACCTTGCTAGAAAAAGTAAGGTCGCCATTGAGTTGCTAGATATCGTCATCACTTTCTATTTCGAGCTCTTTGATCTTTCTGGTCAGAGTATTGCGCCCCCACCCAAGAAGTATCGCGGCATCACGTCGTCTTCCTGCTGTATGTTTGAGTGCAACCTCAATCATCGTACGTTCAAACACAGGCGTCGCTTGATTGAGGATTTCCTTGTGTCCAAGGTTTAACTCTTGATCGGCCCAGTTATAAAGCAACTGCGACCAACTGCCGGAGTTCGAGACCTGTGCCTGTACTTCCATTAACTCTGGAGGCAAGTCGTCGATATGCACTTCACGACTTGATGCCATGACCGTGATCCAGCGACAGAAGTTCTCCAGCTGCCGCACATTACCAGGCCAGTTCAGGCCAGTAAGGTACTTCTCGGTTTCTGGACGGAAGATCTTTGGCTCGGTCTCTAACTCTTCCGAGGCCTTGGCAAGGAAGTGCTGTGCTAGGCGAGGAATATCTTCACGTCTGTCACGCAGTCGTGGAATGTGAATACGAATGACATTAAGGCGGTGAAATAGATCTTCTCGGAAGAGGTGTTTGCCAACGAGTGCCTCTAAGTTTTGGTGAGTTGCCGCAATGATACGAACATCGACTTTGATGGGAGTGTGCCCGCCGACTCGGTAGAACTCACCATCACTCAATACTCGCAATAGGCGCGTTTGCGTATCG
This sequence comes from Gammaproteobacteria bacterium, assembly GCA_051252515.1. GTDB lineage: Bacteria > Pseudomonadota > Gammaproteobacteria > Pseudomonadales > Pseudohongiellaceae > UBA5078. Next base: position 640,641 of record JBPOFS010000001.1, on the reverse strand, counting down.
GCAGGCATATCACCAATTTCGTCGAGAAAAAGCGTGCCACCATTAGCCTGCTCGAAACGCCCTGTGCGCTGAGCGGTAGCGCCTGTGAAGGCTCCTTTCTCGTGTCCAAATAATTCTGATTCGATAAGATCTTTTGGAATGGCCGCAACGTTTAGAGCAATAAACTGTTTGCTCATGCGTGGGCTGTGGCGATGCAGTGCGTGGGCAACGAGCTCTTTACCGGTACCGGATTCACCATTGATCAATACGGTGATGTTGGACTGAGACAGTCTGCCAATGGCCCGAAAGACTTCCTGCATTGCTGGCGCTTCGCCAATGATGTCCTTGGGAGTTTCGAAGACGGGTGCAGGTAAATCAGTACTCTTTTCCTTGGCGTGCTGCAAGGCCCGTACAGTCATTGCTACCGCTTCATCAATATCGAAAGGCTTGGGCAGGTACTCGAATGCGCCTCGGCTGTATGAGGACACCGCACTTTCCAAATCGGAATGGGCCGTCATGATGATGACGGGCAATAACGGGTACTGATCGTGAACGGTAGAGAGCAGGTCTAGGCCGTTAATGCCAGGCATACGTATGTCGCTTATGATAGCGTCAGGACGCTCCTTTTCTAATCGATGCAACAAGTCTTCACCGCTCTCAAAGCATTGAGTGCTTAAGCCGGTACGGGTTAACGATTTCTCTAGCACCCAACGAATTGACTTGTCGTCATCGAGTACCCAGACTGAATTGTGCTTGCTCATAAACCTTCATCCTGTTCGTAGAAATAGGTGGGCATAAATAATGAAGCCCTAGTCTCACATTTTTGACAGTTCGCTTATTTTTGGAGTATTGGTAACGGGGATAAATATTGCGAAACGTGTTTTCCCCGGTTTACTGCTGCATTCAATCATCCCTTTGTGTTGAGTAATGATTGAGTGTGCAATTGAAAGTCCTAAGCCTGTGCCTTCGGCCCGCCCACTAATCATGGGGTAGAAAATGCTGCCTATTAATTCTTCTGGAATTCCCGGACCGTTATCGACAATTTCGATGCGCGCAGCGAGGCGATGAAACACAGAGCCGATAGTGACGTTGCGCAACACGCGTGTAGTGAGGCAGATGGTCCCCGTCTTGTAATGCACATTAGGGCTTTCGAGAGCTTGCATCGCATTGCGCACAATATTGAGTACGGCTTGAATGAGTTGCTCGGAATCGGCCATCACGCTAGGAATGCTTGGGTCATAATTGCGTTCAATATGAATATCTTTGTCGATTAATTCAGCCTCTACAAGATTTCGCACTCTCTCTAACACTTCGTGGATATTGATCTCTTTCAGTTCTGGTAGTTTTCTAGAGCCAACGAGTCGGTCTACCAATTTGTGCAGACGATCGGCCTCTTCAATGATGACGTTGGTGTAATCTTTTAGATCTTCATTGGGGAGCTCACGCGCAAGCAGTTGGGCGGCTCCACGGATTCCCCCAAGAGGGTTCTTGATTTCGTGTGCAAGGCCTCTCACGAGCTCTCTAGTGGTCTCGTGGGTTGAGATTAAGGCTTCTTCTTTATTTATGCGTTCGGCGTAGTTGAGACCCTGAAGTTCCATTAGCACTTGTGACTGATCGAGTTCGTTCAGGGGCGTAATGGTGTAATCAACCACTATGGTTCGACCTTGAGTCAGGTGTAATTCCGTGCGTCTTTTGGTGAAGCTGTATTGACTCGATCGCGCATTCTCGATCTCTTCGATATCTTTCTCAGCACTTAAAAACACATCGCCTATCCACGCTTGCTGAAACTGTCTTCCGCTTATGGCAAGCAAAGCCTCCGCCGCAAGATTAATGTAGCTCAGGTGCAGTTTCTCATCGAACACGATGACGCCAGTGCTTAGATTGTCGAGAAGTCTTTTATGTAGGTTGCTTATGCTCACGGGACGCTCTGTTAGGGTGCAATTTAAAAACGCAATACGCGTCATTAAGGGGTGACATGCAATAAGTAAACCAACCACGTTATTGCTCTGTGAATGAGCAATAGCTCATTTTGTGGTCGTGCATAGAATTAACAATGCACCGAAATGGTGCGTTAGGCAAATATAACGAGTGATTTAGGTGCCTGCGAGGTTTTGGGGCAAAACTAAAAGGCAAAAAAAAGCCCAGCTAAGTGCCGGGCTTTTTTCATGCGCTAACGTGGAGCATTAGACGCTGTAGTACATATCGAACTCAACTGGGTGAGTTGAGCTGTTCAAACGAGTGCAATCTGCAGATTTAAGCTCTATGTAAGCATCGATCAAGTCATCGCAGAATACGCCGCCTTGCTTAAGGAAGTCGCGGTCTTTGTCGAGTGAATCCAATGCTTCGTCCAAAGAGTAGCAAACGCGTGGGATTAGCGCTTCTTCTTCTGGCTCTAGGTCATAAAGATCTTTAGTGGCAGCATCGCCAGGGTGGATCTTGTTCTTAATACCGTCAAGGCCAGCCATAAGCAGTGCCGCGAAGTACAAGTAAGGGTTCGCTGTACAGTCACCAAAGCGCACTTCTACACGAATACCCTTCGGGTTGCCGCCAAGGATATAAGGAATACGAATAGCCGCTGAACGGTTACGCGAGGAGTAAGCTAGTAGAGTAGGTGCTTCAAACCCTTTTACAAGACGCTTGTAAGAGTTAGTAGAAGCATTACCAAATGCGTTCAAGGCTTTAGCGTGCTTGATTACACCACCGATGTAGTAAAGCGCTTCTTCTGAAAGCCCTGCGTACTGGTCGCCAGCAAACACGTTCTTGCCATCTTTAGAGATAGACATGTGTACGTGCATGCCGCTGCCGTTGTCACCAACTAGAGGCTTAGGCATAAACGTCGCTGTTTTGCCGTAGGCGTCAGCCGTGTTCATTACGCAGTATTTTAGTATCTGAGTTTCGTCTGCTTTCTTCACCAAGGTGTTGAATCTAGTACCAATTTCTAACTGGCCCGCGTTACCTACTTCGTGGTGATGAAGTTCAATCTCAAGACCCATTTCAGTCATGGTGTCGCACATTGCGCCACGTAGATCGTGCAAAGAGTCTACAGGTGGTACTGGGAAGTACCCGCCTTTCACTTTAGGGCGATGGCCTTTGTTGCCGCCTTCGATTGCTTTATCTGATGACCAAGCCGCTTCGTCAGAATCGATCTCGAAAAACGAGCGATTCATCTCTGTTTTCCATTTTACTTCGTCAAATACAAAGAATTCTGGCTCTGGGCCGAAAAACGCTTGGTCGCCTATACCAGTCGACTTTAGGAACTCTTCAGCGCGTCGGGCTACTGAGCGTGGGTCACGGTTGTACCCTTGCATAGTCTTAGGTTCGATGATGTCGCAAAACAAGTTAACTTGTGGCTCATCAACGAACGGGTCGAGGACGGCACTGGAGTCATCAGGGCGCAAGATCATGTCTGACTCGTTGATGCCTTTCCAGCCGGCAACGGAAGAGCCGTCGAACATAACGCCTTCCATGAACGAATCACCCACAGCGCTTGCTGGGAATGTCACGTGCTGTTCTTTGCCCTTGGTATCTGTAAAACGGAGGTCAACCCACTTTACATCATTGTCTTTTATAAGTTTCAGCGTCTTTTCGGACATTCTTGATCCTCCGTACGATCGAGAATGTGACTTCTTTTATAAGTCACAGGTTAATGGCTGGAACTATCGATTATTCGAAGTTCCTATCTAAAGCCGTGCTTGCGAATAAGGTGTTGCCAAGCCAAATCAGGTTCTGCTCAACAAGTAGCTCTCCGGGGGGCTATAATAGCGCGCAAGCGGGCCTTGTGTGCAGGGGTAGGAGCAAAATATATGCCAGTAAGGATAATTGCTCTAACCCTTTGATTCTAGGGGCCCGGAAATCATAATCTCAAATACATCTCCGTAAACTGCACCAATGTAGTGCATGTCTTGCTTGGTCGCACCACAATAGTGCGTCAAGGTAGTGCTTAGCGGTTAGACACAGGCTTTTACCATGAATTTTTTTGTTCGTTTTTTCCCAGAAATCATCATAAAAAGCCGCGAGGTGCGTAATCGCCATATTGCTATTTTGCGCCGCAGTCTCAGAACGCAATTGAAGCAACTAGATCCAGGTGTGCGAATTGAGGGGGGCTGGGACCACCTTAGCATCACTACACAGCTCACCGCCTCAGGTGACATCGATAAAGTGGTGCAGGTGCTCACGCACACGCCAGGTTTGGATCGTGTGATGCATATAGAGAAGTTCCCGCTAACAGATCTAGCCGGCGTTATTGCGTTGTCCGTGGAGCACAATAAACATTTGATCGAAGGAAAGTCGTTTGCAGTACGTTGTAAGCGAAGCGGGAAGCACGCATTTACTTCGATGGACGTTGAACGCGGCGTGGGCGGTGCTTTATTAGAAAATGTCCCGAGCGCCTGTGTAAATTTGAATGACCCCGAAGTGCTAGTGCGTGTTGATATTCACAAAGATGAAGTGGCAATCGTAAAGAACGTCTACGCCGGCTTAGGCGGCTACCCATTGGGTACCCAAGATGCCGTGTTGTCACTTATCTCGGGTGGGTTTGATTCTACTGTGTCGAGCTATCAGTGCATCAAGCGTGGGCTCATCACGCATTATTGCTTCTTCCGCTTGGGCGGCAATGAGCACGAGTTTGCCGTGAAGGAAGTCGCTCTATATTTGTGGATGAAATACGGAGCGACCCATCGGGTTAAGTTTGTCACGGTACCCTTTGAAGATGTTGTCGACGAAATTGTTGGTAGTGTAGAAAACTCGCAAATGGGCGTGATTTTTAAACGGATGATGTACCGTGCCGCCAGTCAGGTTGCGACCAAACTGAAAGTAGATACTCTTATTACGGGTGAGAGCGTCGCGCAAGTATCAAGTCAGACGCTAGCCAACTTGGCCATTATAGATCGCGTGACAGATAAACTAGTGCTGCGCCCATTAGCGATGTTAGATAAACGAGAAATTATTGATGTAGCGCGCGCAATTGGTACAGAGGAGTTCGTCAAGAATGTGCCTGAGTACTGCGGCGTTATTTCCATCAAGCCGACGACAAGGGCACGCTTAGCGAAAATAGAACAGCAAGAGGCATTGTTCAATGATGATGTATTGCAAGCGGCTGTTAAGAATGCCGAAGTGCAAATGATCGATCGCGTGATGGAAGGGTATACGGAGCAAACAAAACCAGTTCAAGAGTACGACGCAGAGAATGTCGACGCGGTCATAATAGATATTAGGCATCCCGACGAAGAGGAGAAGAATCCTTTAGAGCAATCAGCCTTCAGTCAAAATATTATCACTATTCCGTTTTATGAATTGCGCAAAAAGTTTGCAGGGTTAGAGAAGGAAAAACAATACGTATTGTATTGCGATAAAGGCATGATGAGTCGTTTGCATGCCTCACATCTTCAAGAGATGGGGCATGCAAACGTCGCAGTCTTTAGGCCTAGTTAAAGCAGGCTTAAAGATTGGCTGCTGGGTCCTCATAAATTTGGGTGCTTTGATCTTCTACATGCGCATGATGCGTGTTGAAATCATAGAGGATGAGGTACAGGCATGGCACTAAGAATAGTGTGATAACTGTAGCGAAAAGCACACCGAAGGCTAAAGAAATTGCCATGGGCACGATGAAGAAAGTGGCTGGTGTTGGTGTGGCCATTAGCGGCACGAGCCCAATAAATGTTGTCATAGATGTGAGGAAAATTGGCCTAAATCTCGCGACCCCAGCACTGGAAATTGCATCTTTTAATGAATGCCCAAGTGTGATTTCTTTGTTGATGTAATCGACCAACACTAGGCTCGAGTTTACGACCACCCCACCCAGTGCGACTATCCCAATCAAAGAGAAAAACACCAGCTCTTGCCCCATGATGTAATGCCCAACAATAGCTCCGATAGCGCCGAAGGGAATGACGCTCATGATGATGAGAGGTTGGCTATAAGACTTCAATGGAATGGCGAGCAATGCGTAAATGATAAGCATCGCTAGCGGATAGCTCGCGACAAGACCGTTAAGAGACTGCGCTCTCTGCTCGCCTTCGCCGCCAAGCGCCAAACTAACTTGATAGTCTGCTAGCCACTTAGGGGCAAACTCTGCATAGATCTCGCTAGTGATTTGTTCAGGAGTGCTGACAGCTCGATCGATGTCTGCATTGACGGTGATGATGCGACGGCCATCTTCGCGATTAATGCTGGAATAGCCATTACCCAAAGATAGTTTTGCAACGCTCGATAGAGGGACTTCACCTCCGTTCGGAGTTCGAAGAAGCATTCCTTCTAAGCTGCCTAATGATTTTCTTTCGCTCTCTGGGTAGCGCACCATGACTTTGATTTGATCTGAGCCGCGTTGAATTCTTTGTGCTTCCGCGCCATAGAATGCTTGTCGAACTTGTCGTGAAATTCCGTCTAGTGTGAACCCAAGTAATTCGCCTTCCCGTAGAATCTCAATCTGTACTTCTTGTTTTCCGGCGCGGAATGAATCGCTGACGTCAAATATACCAGGGTAGCGGCCAAGTGCTTCGCGAAGTTCGGCGGTGGCAATCTGTAGATTTTCTTCGCTTCGCCCTTCGAGTCTAAAGCTTAGAGCTTGTCCTGCCGAGAATGAATCGGAGACAAAAGTTAGCTCAAGAGCGTCGGGGATTACGCCGACTTTCTCGCGCCAGCGATCGCGAATGTCATTAGCGAGGATCTGTCCCCGGTCGTCAAATGAATGCAGAATCATAACGACTTCGGCAATGTGACTGCCGCCGGCGGTGCCCCGACCCGTAGGCGGTCCGCCGCGATTTACTCGCGCCCCTAGTGTCGTTAAGGTTTTGTCCACGATGCTAGTAAGTGATGTGCTGCTATCACCTTGCGCGACTCGTTCGTTGAGCTCTGCATCTAATTCAGCTGTTAACTCAGCAGCGGCCGCTTCAATGCGCGCTAGTGCTCGTTCTGTGACTTCGACGGCCACGCCTTCGGGCATCTGCACGCTGGCGTATATGCGGTCGCCTTCCACTGCGGGGAAAAACTGGAAGATGACTCGGCCGCTGATTAGAAGCGCGAAGGTCACTATTATGACGCCGGTTGCTAGCGCAAAAGTCGCATAGCGATACTCTAAACATTTGCGCAAGGTCGGTTGATAGATGTGCGTTGCGCAATATTCCAATCCCGCCGCGATTCGTTTTTGCAATGCTAACCAGCGCGTCACAAATGCGGTGCCCTCTAGCCAGTAACCGCTAGTGCGTCTATGGGCGAGATGGCTAGGAAGAATGAGTTGGGACTCCACCACGCTGGCAATTAGGCACAGCACGACGACACCGCCAATGACATTGAAGAAAGATCCCATGGGGCCATCTAAAATAAGCAAAGGCAAGAAGGCAGCGATGGTCGTCATCACGCCGAAGATGACTGGTATGAAAACGTCGAGAGTTCCTTGCGACGCAGCGTCTCGTGGGGTCATGCCGCTTTGTTCAAAAACAAAGATACGCTCACCCACGACGATGGCGTCATCCACTATAATTCCGAGCACCAAAATAAACGCCATGATGGTCAATGAGCTAATGGTGATGTCTAGCGATGGAAAAAGACTTAGGGCGCCTAATATTGCTATTGGAATGCCCGCCGCAACCCAAACGGCTAGTTTGAAGCGTAGGAATAATGTCAGGACAATCAGTACCAGAAAGAACCCTGAATAGGCATTGCCGGCGACGGTAGCAAGGCGTTCTTGTAAGCCTTTGGCATCGTCGGTCAGAATCATGAAGTCGATAGTGGAAGGGATGCGGCTGAGTTTCTGCTCGAAATATTCTTTGACCTGTTCAGACGATGCCACAGTGTCTTCGTTTCCTACGCGATAGATGTCTACGATCGCCGCATTCTTTCCGTTCACTCTTGCGGTTAAGTAGCCCTCTTCGAAACCGTCGTTGACGGTGGCGATGTCGCCTAGGCGCAGCTGTGAGCCATCGGCGGAAGAGCGGATCATAATGTTTTCATACTCGGCGCCGGTGTATACGCGGCCTTTACTGCGCAACAGTATTTCCCCGCCATCAGTCCGTAATGTGCCCGCGGGCATGTCCATTGCTGAGCGGTTAATCGCTGTCGCGATCTGATCGAGAGAAAGATTGTATTGGCGAAGCGTAAGCTCGGATACTTCAATAGAAATTTCGAAGGGGCGGATGTAACTCACTTCGACTCGAGAGATGCCGTCCAGATCAATCAATTCTAAGCGCACTTGTTCGGCAAGCTCTTTTAAGCTGGCATCATCGGTGTCTGCCGCGAGAGCGAGTGACATGACCGTACTGGAAGGTGAGAACGAGGCAACGATGGGCTTTTCGATATCATCTGGAAACGTGACGATGGCGTCGACAGCACTTTTGACTTCATTCAGGACTCTGTTCAGGTCGGCACCAGAGGCGACTTCTACAGTGGCCGAGCAGGCGCCTTCTCGTGCAGTAGAGGTCATGCGCTCAACATTCTCGACAGTCTCTAAACTTTCTTCGAGAGCTAAACAAACGGCTTGTTCCACTTCTTCAGGGGCTGCACCAGGATAGGGCACGTTGACTTGAATGGTTCCGGTTTCGATGCTGGGAAACTCTTCCTGACGAGTGCTCATAAAGGACACGATGCCGCCGACGATAAACACCAGCATTAGAAGGTTGGAGGCAACAGGGTTGTCGATGAACCAATTGATTGCTGTTTTCATTACTGAGCGACCTGTACAAGCATGCCATCGACCACGGCTTGAATCGGCGACATGCAGATGCGTTCGCCGGCGGTAAGGCCAGATTGAATAAGCACGCGGTCATTCTCAAGGCGCAGTATCTCTACTTCGCGGAATCGAAGGCGGTTCTCTGCGTCGACCACTAATACGCGATTACCGCTGCGAATGACTTCTCTTGGGAGCGCGAATATTCCGTCAATAGTTTTGCCGCGAATGCTGGCCTCCACGAATAGACCGACAGGGAGGGGGACTTGGCGTTTGCCTTCTCCTGCCTCTTGAGCAATAGCCGATTGTTTGACCCGCACGATAGCTTGAACGGAGTTGTTGCTAGCATCTATGCCTGCTTCTGTTCTTACCAATGTGCCAGTCCAGTGTAGAAGTTGGCCGCCGAACATTCCGCTTAAGGTAACTTCGGGGGCGATCTCCTGGGGTAGCTCTCCTCTATACCCTAGAGGGATGTCCAAGTAGCCGAGCTGCGATAAGGCCAATGGGACTCGCACTTCCACGTCGTCAGCGCTGAGTAGGTTCGCTAGTGACTGGCCGCGGTTAACGTTCTGGCCGAGCTCAATATTGGTGTCCTCTACTATGGACGCGAATGGGGCGCGTACTTCACTGCGTCGCAGGTCGAGTTCTGTTTGCGACAGTGCGGCTTTGGCATCGCGCAGGCGACCCTGATTGAGGTCTGCTTGTCTTTGTAAGTCTTGAAGTTGGGAGTCGCTCACTAAGCTGCGCTGGGCGAGTTCTCGGTAGCGCGCTAATTCCGTGCTGGAGTGATTCGCTTCGGTTTCTGCTTGAGCGACCGAGCTGCGACTGCGTTCTAGGGCGTTCTCAAAATCTCTACTATCGAGCCGGATGATGACGTCATCTGCAGCAAAAAAACCGCCAGGCACTAAAGAGGGAGAGACCCATGACACTTGGCCGGAGGTGGACGCTGAAAGGTCAACGCGGCGGCTGGCTTGTACCTTCCCTTGTGAGCTGACCTCTAAGGTTACGGACTCTGGCTGCACCGCAGCGACTCGCACAGTGGCAAGTGATTGTTCGGGCGCGGCTGGCGCTAAACGCTCAGGGTTGCGAACAATTATTAGGAAAATGACTACAGCGACCGCAAGGATCGCAAAGGGCAGCATGACACGCTTCAATGGATTAAAACCTCTTCATATTCTGTGCTAGGGGTGTAAAAGCGGGTGGATTCTACATGTCTATACGGCGTAAAAGCGCAAATGAGTCTATTTGGACCCGTAAAATTCTTCAAATGGTAGGTTCTGCAAGCCGAAACGTTGCAGCTTACGTCATTTAGCTAGTTTCGTAGCAGGGTTCGAGTGCGCAGAACGCGTGGCTTGGCGTTCTATTTTTGAATTTGACACATAACAGTCAAGATAACTGTGTACAATGCCCCCATAAAAGTGGTCACTAATAAGTAGTTAGTGTATACTTGCGCCCCTTTTTTGCCGTATGTGTTTATTGATGACGCCGCGGTACTTCACTCTTTAAAGTAACTCCACCGCATCCCATACAGGTACTCGCTCGTGATCGAGAAAATTCGTAATATCGCCATCATAGCCCACGTTGACCATGGCAAAACCACACTTGTTGACAAATTGTTGCAACAATCAGGCACCTTGGAAGACCGTGGTAAATCGGTTGAGCGAGTCATGGACTCGAACGACCAAGAGCGTGAGCGCGGCATAACAATTTTGGCCAAGAACACGGCGATTAATTGGAACGGATACCACATTAATATTGTGGATACTCCAGGACACGCCGACTTCGGCGGCGAAGTAGAACGCGTAATGTCGATGGTTGACTCTGTGTTGCTGCTAGTAGACGCAGTAGACGGCCCAATGCCACAAACTCGCTTCGTTACTCAGAAAGCATTCGACCAGGGTCTTAAGCCAATCGTTGTGATCAATAAAGTAGATCGCGATGGTGCTCGTCCTGATTGGGTCCTCAACGAGGTTTTCGACCTTTTTGATAAGCTTGGCGCAACCGATGAGCAGTTGGACTTCCCAATTGTTTATGCTTCTGCCTTGAACGGTTTTGCAGGTCTAGAGTTGGATCAGATGGCTGAGGACATGACGCCATTGTTCCAAACAGTTATCGATCGCGTTCCACCACCACCTGTTGCCGTTGACGCGCCGTTCAAAATGCAGATCAGTGCATTGGATTACAGCAGCTACGTTGGTGTTATCGGTGTGGGTCGTGTGACTGGCGGTATTGCTAAAGTAAATATGCCTGTTGTGATCATCGATCGCGAAGGCAATGAGCGTAAAGGTAAGATCCTACAAGTGAAGAGCCATTTAGGTTTGGAGCGTGTAGATGTGGCTGAAGCGCGTGCAGGGGAAATCATCTGTATCACCGGTATCGATAAGCTCAATATCTCCGATACTTTGTGCGATCCGGATCACGTAGAGGCGATGACGCCACTAACCGTTGATGAGCCTACGATCAGCATGACATTCCAAGTAAACGATTCTCCGTTTGCTGGCCAAGATGGTAAATTCGTAACGACACGTAATATCCGTGACCGCCTAGATCGCGAATTGATCTATAACGTGGCACTTCGTGTTGAACAAGGTGAGACACCTGATAAATACCGTGTGTCTGGCCGAGGCGAACTCCACCTTTCAGTTTTGATTGAAAGTATGCGTCGTGAAGGCTTTGAGCTTGCGATTTCTCGCCCAGAAGTAATTGTGCAGGAAATCGATGGCGTTATGCAGGAGCCGCATGAAGCATTGGTGATTGACTGTAACGAAGAGCATCAAGGTTCGATCATGGAAGAGCTAGGCCAGCGTAAAGCAGACCTACAAGACATGGTTATGGACGGTAAGGGACGTGTACGTATTAAGTTCATCGTGCCAACTCGTGGTTTGATTGGCTTCCGTTCTATGTTCCTCAGCATGACGTCTGGTTCTGGCATGATGAACCACGTTTTTGATCATTACGGCCCAGTGAAGATGGGTAACATTGGCGCACGTAAAAATGGTGTGCTCGTGTCTATGGTTAAAGGTAAGACATCAGGATTCTCGCTATTTACATTGCAAGAGCGTGGTCGTTTGTTTGTAGATCCTAACCTTGAAGTCTACGAAGGTATGATCATCGGGCTGCACAGCCGTGAAAACGACTTGGTTGTGAACCCAATCAAGGGTAAGCAGCTAACTAACGTTCGTGCGTCTGGTACTGATGAAAACATCGTATTGACTCCAGCGGTAAAACACACGCTAGAGCAAGCAATGGAATTCATTGAAGAAGACGAATTGGTTGAGATTACTCCTAACCACCTTCGTCTACGTAAGAAATTGCTGACCGAAAGTGAGCGTAAGCGCGCTGGTCGTGGTGGCGCTGCCCGCGGGTAAAGCTACTGGTTAGAAAAAAACGCTTGTATGACGGATGAACCCGTTGTGCAGGCGTTTTTTTATTCTGTTGTCGCAAGCCAAAGAAAACTCCCCTAAGATTAGCGCCATGATTGAACATGCGTCAGACATGTTCCTGTAATTATCATGAGGGCTTGTCATGTTAGTACTGTTCCCCGAAATCAAACCTTTTGCGACCCACAGGCTCTCTGTGAGTGCCGTGCATGAGCTTTACGTTGAAGAGTCAGGCAACCCAGAGGGTATTCCTGCTTTGTTCGTACATGGCGGTCCAGGTGGCGGTACTGATGCCTCTAGTCGTCGTTATTTTGACCCGGAAACCTATCGCATCATTGTCTTTGATCAGCGTGGTGCAGGGCGCAGCACTCCCCATGCCGAGTTAGAGGATAATAATACCGACGCACTAGTGGCCGACATCGAGGCAATCCGTGAGCTTCTACACATAGAAAAGTGGGTGTTGTTTGGCGGATCCTGGGGCTCCACTTTAAGCTTGGTTTATGCGCAAACTTATCCAGAGCGAGTCCTTGGCTTAGTGTTGCGCGGCATATTTCTGTGCCGGGATCAGGACCTGCAGTGGTTCTATCAAGACGGTGCGAGCAGGATTTTCCCAGATTATTGGGCCGATTATTTCAATCACATTCCTGAGGCCGAGCAATCTGATTTGATCTCAGCCTACCATCGGCGCTTAACTGGTAATGATGAAATCGCTCGCATGGCCGCCGCCAAAATCTGGTCAAACTGGGAAGGAAGTTGTTCGACTTTACGCCCCAACACGCACGTAGTTGAAAAGCTGAACGATCCGCATACGGCCTTGGCGATGGCGCGAATCGAAGCGCATTATTTTATGCATGCAGCCTTCTTAGAAAAGAATCAAATCATCAATAACGCGAAACGCCTGCAAGGGATTCCCGGAATTATTGTTCATGGGCGTTATGACGTTGTGTGTCCGTTAGATAATGCAATTGCTTTGCATCGCGCTTGGCCTGAAGCCGAGTTGTACATAATTCGCGATGCTGGGCACTCTGCATCTGAGCCGGGCATTACTGATGCGCTGATCCGAGCCACGGGGCAAATGTCACGATTGTGTACGCCAGAGGCAGCGTCGTGATTGCTTTGTTGCAACGAGCTAACTGGGGGCAGGTAAGCATTGATGGGGAGGTGTGCGCGAAAATCAACAAAGGCCTCGTCGTATTGCTTGGTGTTGAGAGAGAGGATAACGAAGCTAAAGCCGATAAGCTTCTGCACAAAATACTCAATTACCGAGTTTTCTCAGACGCGGAAGGTCGGATGAATTTGTCGTTGCTGGATATTGGCGGTGAGCTATTATTGGTGTCGCAGTTTACCTTGGCCGCTACGACGGACAAGGGGTTGCGACCAGGGTTTTCCAGTGCCATGTTGCCAGCACAAGCGCAGCCCCTGTATGACTACTTGCTTGCCCAAGCGCGACAGTCGACGCTTAAGGTGGAGGCCGGGCGTTTTGGTGCGGATATGAAAGTGGCTCTAGAGAACGATGGTCCAGTGACCTTTTCGCTGCGAGTATAAAACTCTACTCAGCGTCGTTCTCTTTCTCGTCTTCTTTTTCTTTTAACTTCTGTTTCTTCTTGATGAACCTTCCAAAAAAGATTCCCACTTCAAAAAGTAACCACATAGGAAGCGCGAGCATTGACTGTGTGAATGGATCCGGAGGCGTTAGCATCATGCCAACGATGAAGCAGCCCACGATCACATAGGGGCGTTTTGAGGTTAAGTCTTCGGGCTCTACAATTCCTGCCCAAATCATTAGAAAAACCGCAATCGGAATTTCGAACGCGATGCCAAAGGCAAAGAAGATGGCCAATGCAAAACTTAAAAAGCTATTGATGTCGGGCGTGACCATGATGCCTTCGGGCGCGACGGACACAAAAAATGCGAAAACAAAGCCAAATAGTACGTAATAGGCAAATGCTATGCCGGCATAGAACAAAAGGACGCTTGAAACGAAAAGGGGGATCGCTAAACTTTTCTCGTTCTTATAAAGCCCTGGTGCAATAAACGACCAAAGTTGATACAGAATATAAGGCGCGGCTAGGAACAACGAGACATAGAAAGTGAGCTTAAACGGGGCGAAAAATGGCGACGTAGGGTCGATCGCAATCATGCCCATATTTTCTGGAAGGACATTCATCAGTGGTGTGGCTACAAATGTGTAGATGTCGTTCGAAAAATAAAATAAAGAAAGAAACAGAACAAGTATAGAAAGAACCGATTTTAATATTCGGTTGCGCAATTCTATAAGGTGATCGATTAAGGAAAGATCCTCACCCATTTCAGAAGTATTGTTATCGCTCATGAGCGGCGCCCAGAATCAGTTTCGTCATCAAGCGAGCTAGTAGGATGAAAACCAGCGCCTTCCACTTTGATTGTGCCCGAAGGAGGGTTGTTATAAAAGTCGACGGCAGGGCCTTCTTCTTTCTTTGGCTCATCATCACTTTCAGCGTCGGCCTTTGGGGTGTCGGTCTCTGGTGAAGAAGAATCTTTCTCAGCATCCGGATCATCGAGGGTGGCTGGGTCATCAATCGCCGCCGCTGGAGTTTCGCGAGGCTTCGCCGTTGGAGGCGTTGCGTCAGCAGTGTCTGGAAGCTTAGGTTTGTCTCCCAAGGACTCTTTTAACTGCTCTTCCTCGTTTTTCAAGGTTGCGTTAACGTTAGTGCTGACGTCGTCGATTTGCTTCTTGGTGTCCGCTACAAATGTATCCGCTTTATCTTTCACTTTTTTCAAGTTTGAAAGAATGGATTCATTGTGGAGTTGACGCTTGATATCGTCGGCATTGATCTCACGCTCTATCTCAGATTTAACTTGAGTAAAGCTGCGTTTAGCGCGACCGATCCATAACGTTGCTGTTCTGATTGCGGCCGGAAGTCGTTCCGGTCCAATGACAATCAGCGCCACAACGCTGATCAGCATCAGCTCCATGAAACCAATATCAAACATTAGTGCTTTCCGGCATCAAGTGAATAAATAAGACAGGCGTTGGGATTGGCGCGAATAATAGGCGCATCAATCTTTTGTGTCAGGCTTCTCAGCAGTCTCAGACTTCATAGCGCTAGCGTCGGCAGCAGGCTTAACACTATCGTCATCTTCTGCGTCTTTATCCGCATCGTCTTTCATAGCGTTTTTAAAGCCTTTCAAGGCGCCGCCTAAGTCACCGCCAAGATTGCGTAATTTCTTAGTGCCAAACAACATTACAACGATCACCAAGATAATGACCAATTGCCAAATTCCAATTCCACCGAAACCCATTACTGCCTCCAAATGACTGTGCTATCAATACCGATTTGGTATTCGATAGAGTCGTTACTCTTACTTTGTTTGTGTGCGGGATGCTTTCTCGGCTAAGCCGGAGATATCAAACCGTTTGCGCAACTCTTCCAAAACGTCCTCTGGCCCGAGCTCTAGATGGCTCAACATCACCATGCTATGAAACCAAAGGTCAGCTGTTTCTTTAATCAGCGATTCGCGATCTTGTGTACTGGCAACGTCTTTCGCCGCAATGATCGTCTCTGTCGCCTCTTCACCTACTTTCTCTAGTATCTTGTTTAGCCCTTTTTTATGCAGGCTGGCAACGTATGAGCTTGAAGCGTCTGCTTGCTTGCGTTGCTCTAGGATGCGTCCAAGTTCTATTAATATATCACTCATTTGTGGCTCGTAACTCGTTTGTAGTGACTTGTAAGCATTGAAACTTACTTATTTGGCGTAAATGTCCTTTGGATCCTTCAGTACAGGATCAACGCTAGTCCATTGGCCATCGACTAGCTTTCGATAGAAGCAGCTTTCACGCCCTGTATGGCAAGCGATGCCGCCTATCTGCTCGACCATGAAACACACGGTATCGGCGTCACAGTCGAGGTAGATGCCATGGAGCTTTTGTATATGACCGGACTCTTCGCCTTTGCGCCAGAGCTTCGCTCGCGAGCGAGACCAGTAGACGGCGCGTCCTTCTGTTTGTGCTAAGCCTAATGCTTCGTTGTTTAACCAAGCATGAGTGAGCACTCTACCACTAAGATAATCCTGAGTGATGACAGGGACTAGGCCGTCTTCGTTCCATTTAACGGCATCGAGCCAAGGTGTTTGTATGTCTGTTTCTGCTGCTGATTTCATGCGCGCTAGTATGCTATGTCAGCGTCTAAAACACAAAAGGTAAACCGCACCACCGAAGCCTAATAAACTCCACCAAGGCACGGTATTTATAAAATCCTGAGCCGGGGTGAACAATCCGGCAAAGCCTAGCCCTGCAAGGATGACGGCGGCGATTGTGGCCCGTGAGCGCCTTTGATTGGTGCGCTGGTTTTCTTCATCTAGGCGTTTATGTAGGGCGGTGTTGATCGCGCTAAGTTGTTGGGCCTGTGTAAGGGCGTCGATCATCAGTGTAGGTAAATAAGGCAGCTGTTCAATCCAGTCCGGCACGTTCTCTTTTAGTGCGTTAAACAAAGTTTTGGGCTGCATGCGACGTCGATTCCAGTCTTCTAGGAATGGCAAGGCTGTCGTCCACAAGTCGAGCTCTGGGTATAACTGTCGACCGAGACCTTCGACATTCAGCAATGTTTTTTGCAATAACACTAGTGAGGGCTGTACTTCCATATTGAATCGGCCCGCCGTGCTGAACAATTGCACTAGCAAATAGCCGAAGGAGATGTCCTTTAAAGGCTTCTCGAAGACGGGTTCGCAGACTGAGCGCATAGCAGATTCAAACTCATGCACTTTGGTGTCTTTGGGTACCCATCCGCATTCCACATGCAGCTCTGCGACTTTGCGGTAGTCGCGTTTGAAAATGGCTAGCAGATTCCGTGCGAGGTATTGCTGATCATCACGGCTTAGTGAGCCGATAATGGCGCAATCTATCGCTATATACTGAGGATTCTCAGGGCTGTGCAAGGCGACAAAAATATTGCCAGGGTGCATATCGGCATGGAAGAAGCTGTGATTGAACACTTGTGTGAAGAAAATCTCCACGCCGGTCTCTGCAAGTTTTTTCAGATTGACATTACGTGCTTGCAGCGCCGCAATGTCTGCCACGGGCGTGCCGTAAATACGCTCCATTACCAGCAAGTTGCTTCGGCTTTGTTCCCAGTAGACCTTGGGAACATAGAGTGCTGGCGAATTCTCAAAATTACGGCGTAGTTGAGTTGCATTTGCCCCCTCTGCCAAGAGGTTGAGCTCATCCATGATGATTCTTTCGTAGTCAGCCACGACTTCGCGGGGATGTAGACGATTGCCATCAGGAACGAAGCGTTCGATGAGCGCGGCGATCCAATGCAGGACCTGCATGTCTTCGCGAATAGTCTTCTCGATCCCTGGTCGTATCACTTTGACGACGACTTCCTCGCCTGTGAGAAGGCGGGCACTGTGTACTTGAGCGACAGAGGCCGAAGCGAGCGCTTGTGTGTCGAGCTCTTCAAACACCTGATCCCATGGGCATTGTAGAGCTTCCTCTACGAGAGCCTGGATGCTGGGGGTCGTGAAGCCAGGCACTTTATCTTGTAGTGATTGCAGTTCATCGGCGAGCGCGACGGGCAGAAAATCACGTCGTGTCGAAAGTAGCTGGCCAAATTTGATGTAGATAGGCCCTAGTTCTTCAAGGGCTAAGCGTAGGCGAACCTCTGGGGGCAGTTGGCGAGCCGAGTGCCAGCGCCAAGGCAGGCTCCATAAGCGAAACAATGCGCCGGGGATGCCTTTGGGCTTCAATTCGGGAGAAACCTGGTCCAGCCCATAGCGTGCTGCAGTGTTGACGAGTTTTAGGAGTCGAGGGATATGAGACACAGCTTCAGCCTTCAATTTGCCAAGGGGCTTTGCGAACGCAGACTATTGAGTATTTGTTGAAATATCAGGAGTTTACATTTGAGCGAACAAGGGCTGGCAAAGATAGCATTTAGAGTGAGTTACGACAAGGCTTCGGGCGGCACTTCGTTGTCGCTTTGGCAAAGAAGTTCCAGCTCAATTGCGCGTAATAATAAGCTTAGGCTTAAGGCTGGGATGTCGTGTTCTGGGTAAGCCTGAGCAAGGGTGACGCAAATATGCGCGAAATCCTCGCGACGTTGTATCGCCATCAGGAAAGTTGCGAACTCAGGGCGGATCAATTGGAATTGCATGCGTTGATCTTTGCGAAGGACTAAATAATTGGGCGCTTCGCTAGGCGCTGGGGTGAGCGCTTCGATACTGAAAGTAGTGTTTCCGGGCTCGCCTTCATTGGCAATAAACGCCTGCATCTGGCGCCAATATTTTTCCAAGTCAAATTGACTCTGAAACAATGCCCAATCCTGTTTGGGGTGCCAGTGCATGCCCGACCAGTCTTCCTGGGGAAGCGCTTGCAATGCGGCTAAGGTGTAAGCGGGCTCGTCGGCCTTGTCGAACAAATAGGTGAGGTGGGACTCTAGCTGCACGATGTCGGCTGCGGCAGGCAGAGCGCCGAATTGAGGGTGTGCTTGCAAATAAGTATGTAAGTGTTCGCCAACTAGGTGTATCGGGCCGTTTCTGGGCGGGTAGGCGGCCATATAGCCCAGCCAAAGTTGTGTATAGAGCGCAGCGCCCAAGGTGTTGTAGAGCACTGGAAAGAGTGCGCTAGAGACATCAATGAGGCGTTGGTGGAACGCATTATTATAGATTGAGACCGCTTGGGCCTGACCGATATGGCTGTGAGGTGCCATTAATGCCGCGATTGAGTCTGCCTTTTCACTGAGGTCTTGAGGGCGATTAATCCAGGCCCAAAACTGTGCTTGTTCCTCTTTCCAGTTCACTGTTTGGTGCCGCTGCTGTTGGAGGCAATACCAAGTGCCTGTTCCTGCAGTTGACGAGCCATTTGTAACTCTTGAATAAGCTCAGGGAACTCGGGAATGTGATCATCACGCTCTAATAACGTGGCCACTGGTCCGAAGCGTTTGCAGGCGTGGGCGTAAAGTTTCCAGACGTCGTCGCAGACTGGATGATCGTGGGTGTCGATTATATGGTTGCCGTTGTGGGTGTGGCCGGCTAAATGAAATTGCTTAATGGAGGGGGCGTTTAAGGCATCGACTATCGCATAAGGGTCGAGTCCTAAATTAAATGCCGAGACATAGACATTATTGATGTCGAGTAATACTTCGCATCCGGTGCGGGCGACCAACTCATTGATGTAGTCCGCCTCGCTCATCGTGCTGGAGCGAAACCCGATATAAATCGAAGGGTTTTCGAGCACAATAGTGCGGCCGAGGAAGTCTTGAATTTGATTCACTTTGCTCGCGCAACGGGCGAGGCTTTCGGCATTGTATGAAATGGGGAGCAAGTCGTGAGATGTGTAGCCGTCCAATCCAGTCCAGCATAAGTGGTCGGACACCCAGGCTGGCTCAATTTCATCGCTTAATTGCCGCAGTTGGCGCAAATAGTCCCAGTCGGGCTCTTCGTCTGTGCCTACGTTAAAGGAAAGGCCATGCAGGACTACGGGGTAATTTTCACGGATCTTGCGAATGACGGCGCGTGGTCGGCCACCGGGGGCAAGATAATTTTCCGTGATGAGTTCAAACCAATCGACTTGCGTAGGCCGATGGGTCAATACGTAGTCATAGTGAACGCTGCGCAGACCCAGGCCGTAGCCAAGCATGGTGAGCTCCCGCTTTAAAGGGCGCTGATTAAATTGCCGCCAAGCTTGCCGCACATTTGCTCAGAAATGCTCATGTCGCTTGAGGAGATGGCTACAAACCCAATGCCGTGGCAAGTGTTTTGACCGGCACAGTTATCATTACCGTTGCCTTTGCAGGCACTGAACGTGTTGCAGCTGAATAAGTCATTGCAGTAGGCCACTTGTACGCCGGCTGCCACAGGTGCCTGTGCAGGCAGAGATGCGGTAGCTGTTTGAGTGCCGCCTAGTTTGTCGCAGAAACTTTTGGAAATCATCGCGTGACCACTAGCAAAGCTTACGGCGCTAGTGGTGCCTTCCAGCCCTTGGCACTCGCTTACTTTGACGGGCTCTGCGACATCTGCCGCTTGAGTTGCCGAAGACATTGCTACAGAGGCTACTAAAAGTGCAGCTGCAGAAGACGCGAGTTTCAAACCATCAGTCGTTTTCATCGTTGATTTCTCCTAATCATTTCCCGCCCTTTTGGGGCTCTGCGGGAGGTATGAGTTTGATTATCCTACTATGCCTGCTTATTACAAGGCTCTGTGACACTTTGCCACTGTTGCTCTATACAGTGTTTCATTACGTGATTAGACCTAGGTAATGTCTGCAACGTTACAGGTCTAGTTGGAAAATTCGTCTAACGTCTTGTTTAAGCGCTGTGTTCTGGCATTTATACGGTCCAGAGTGAGCTTGAGTTCATCCAAGCGCGTAGCAAAATGCGCAAATTCGACTTTATTGGGGAGGATCTGCGACTCTTCATGCAGATATTCTTCAATGTCTTCAAGAACGGCGTCTTTGGTCTGTGCGGCCCAGCGTTGAGATTTGCTGAAGAATTGCCCAAGCTGGTGGCTAGCGACGTCGCCAACGATCACGGAAAAGTGGGCTTCCCAGTCAATTTCAAGCTTTGCAATGATCCCGTGCAATGCTTGTATCAAGTGGGTATCACCCATCAGCGTAATATCAGGAGAGAAAAGAGCCTCTGTTTGTGAGCTGCTCATCGCGATTTTAGCGAATGCGCTAGCGCTCGCACTGAGGCTAGCATCGGGCTCGCCTTCATACAGGCTTTGCAGAGCGATTCGGGAATCTTCAACCAATAAATAACACTCAAAATGCACCGGGGAGGTGCACTCGCAATGCAGAACTTTGCCACTGTAAGGCTGCAATTGCACAAGGGCGGCAGGGTCCTGCGCGAGTAGTGCGTTTATCAGGCCTTCGATAGGCGCACAAAGGCTGCTGCTTAGCATCGCGTTCATCGTAGGCGTCCTGCGCTTATTGCGCTTCTAACGGTTTGAAACCTAAGTGGATAGCGCAGACTCCGCCCATCACATCGTGGTATCGGCAATCAGTAAAACCGGCCTCTTCCATCATGGACTTAAGCGTCTCTTGATCTGGGTGCATGCGAATTGACTCAACCAAGTAGCGGTAGCTGTCAGCATCTCCTGTCACTAATTTTCCGACTATTGGCCATAGCGCCGAATAACCGTCATAGGCCTTTCCGACTAAACCACTCTTAGGTTTGGAGAATTCTAGGACGATGGCGCGACCACCAGGCTTCAGTACGGATAGCATTGAGCGCAAGGCAGCATCTTTATCCGTTACATTACGCAGGCCATAGGCAATACATACGCAGTCAAACGTCCCCTCTGCAAAGGGCAGTTGCTCCGCATTTACTTGGCTATACATCACGTTTTCTGTGATGCCCTTGTCGATAAGCCGATCCCGACCAACTTGCAACATAGAGGCGTTGATGTCGGCAAGTACCACTTGGCCGGTTTTGCCCACTAGGGAAGAGAAGCGAATAGTGAAATCGCCCGTGCCGCCGGCTAAATCTAAGACGCTTTGCCCTGTGCGCACACCGCTTAGTTCCACGGCGTATCGCTTGACTAGTCGATGGCTGCCCAAAGACATCAAATCGTTCATGACATCGTATTTGCCTGCAACGGAGTGGAATACCTGGCCCACTCGTTTGGCTTTCTCTTGCACCGGCACTTGTTCATAACCAAAGTGTGTAGTGCTAGGGTCGGAGTCATTATTCGTTTTGCGATTGTCGGACATAGGCGGATCCTGCTTTCCCTAATAAGGCTAGGGGGCAATTAATGGGGCTTTGATAGCGGCTGTATGTTAATCACTTGTACGGGCTCTGACAATGCAGCATCGACCGCAATGGGGTCTCGGCTAGCACCGGCGGCGGCTAAATCGGCTAAATAGGATTGCCACCGGGTCTGTTGTTCTTGGCAAAGCAGGTATAAATAATCCCAGCTAAAAATGCCGGAGTCATGGCCATCGTCGAATGCGAGTTTAATGGCGTAATGACCCACGGGCTCAACAGCCACAATGGCGACGTCGCGTTTTCCGGTTTGCAGTACCGCCTGCCCTTTGCCATGTCCTCTGACCTCTGCGGAAGGGGAGTAGGCTCGCAGCAGTTCCGCGGGTAATTGATACTGCTCATCGTCGCCATATTGTAATTCCAATACGGCGGATCGACGGTGCAATTTTACTGCGCTAGGAGTGCTCATTGTGTGCCGTGTCCTGAACCGTTCTAGGCGCTAAAGAATGAATCGACTAAGGTCTTCATCGCGCGCGAGATCATTGAGTTGATTCTCAACGTATTCGGCATCAATCACCAGTTCTTTGTTGTCCCCGACACTCATGTCAGATGCAGTAAAAGAGACTTCCTCTAGAAGGCGCTCCATTACTGTATGCAGTCGTCGTGCACCGATATTTTCAGTGCGCTCATTCACTTGGAAAGCGATCTCTGCAATCTTGGCAATTCCATCTTGAGCAAAGCGCACGCTAAGCCCTTCAGTCGCCAATAGTGATTGATATTGTTCCGTAAGCGAATAGCTAGGCTCGGACAGAATTCGTTCAAAGTCATTGGCCGTGAGCGCTTCAAGTTCAACGCGGATCGGGAGTCGGCCTTGCAATTCCGGAATCAGATCCGAAGGTTTTGAAAGATGGAACGCACCCGAAGCGATAAACAAAATATGATCAGTTTTGACGCTGCCGTATTTTGTCGTGATGGTGGAGCCTTCGATTAGTGGTAGCAAATCGCGCTGCACACCTTCTCGTGAAACACCGCTACTGCCGCTGTCATTGCGAACAGTGACTTTGTCGATTTCGTCAAGAAACACGATGCCCGTTTGTTCGGTGACTTCGATAGCGCGTGTGCGGATCTCATCTTCATTAACAAGCTTTGCTGCTTCCTCTTCTTTGAGGAGTTTGAATGCTTCTTTAACAGGAAGGCGTCGGGTCTTCTGTTTTGCAGTGTTCATATTAGAGAACATGCTTTTGAGCTGGCTTGTCATTTCCTCTAAGCCAGGGGGTGCCATAATCTCTACGCCCGCAGCATTTTCTGATAATTTTACTTCGATTTCTTTTTCATCGAGATCGCCTTCGCGCAATTTTTTGCGGAAGATTTGCCGAGTGCTGCTATCTGTTTTTTCGGCAAGCTCTTCACCTTCCATGCCACGAGCTGGTGGCAATAGGGCGTCAAGAATACGATCCTCTGCCGCGTTCTCTGCAAAGGCTTCTACTTTGCGAATCTGATCTTCTCTGAGCATCTTGACTGCAATATCGACGAGATCGCGAATGATGGAATCAACGTCTCTGCCCACATAACCTACTTCTGTAAACTTAGTCGCTTCCACTTTGATGAAAGGGGCGTTGGCAAGTTTAGCTAAGCGACGGGCAATTTCTGTTTTGCCTACGCCGGTAGGTCCAATCATTAGAATATTCTTGGGCGAGACTTCTTGGCGAATGTTTTCTGGCAATTGCATGCGGCGCCAGCGATTGCGCAAAGCGATGGCGACGGCGCGTTTGGCGGCACTCTGGCCGACAATGAATCTATCGAGTTCTGAGGCGATCTCTCGCGGGGTCATGCTGGTCATAGTGTCGTTCCTAATAGAGGCTGGAGCAGCGCTAAGGTTGGCAATGCATTGCTCCAAGCAATAAGTTCGGTGCTCTGATTTGTATAAGGCAGAGTCTTTAGAATTCGAGGGTTTCGATAGTGTGATTTTGGTTGGTGTACACACAAATATCGGCTGCAATGCCGAGGGAGTGCGACACGATGCTGTGAGCATCTAACTCTGTGTGTCGATATAGCGCACGAGCGGCAGAAAGCGCAAAAGAGCCGCCAGAGCCGATAGCCATCAGCGAATCCTCTGGCTCTATCACGTCGCCGTTACCAGTAATGATCAAAGAGGCTTCTTTGTCTGCGACTACGAGCAATGCTTCTAAGCGGCGCAGTGCGCGATCTGTACGCCAAAGTTTTGCTAGCTCTACCGCGGAGCGTACTAGCTTGCCGTGATGCTTTTCGAGCTGCTCTTCAAAGCGTTCAAAGAGCGTAAATGCATCGGCTGTGCCGCCGGCAAATCCGGCGATTACTTGGTCTTTATAGAGGCGTCGCACTTTTCGAGCGTTGCCTTTCATTACGGTATTGCCCTGAGAGACTTGTCCGTCACCACCGATAACGACTGTGTTGCCGCGTCGTACTGAAACGATGGTTGTGCCGCGATACTGTTCCAAACTGAAGCTCCTACAGCACTGAGATAGTCAATGTGCTGATTAATCGGTGTGTTGATGGTTTCACCCTGATGCATTGGGATATGGGGAAAACACATGGGGATTTCAAGGTCATGAGCCTTTGCGAGTAAGGGCTTATTGGCTAAGGCCTATACGAATGCTGTCGATGCTGGCATTACGCAGTAAGCGTTCTGCTTGCGTCACTTGGTCGCGAGTGTTGTAGGGCCCGGTCTGCACTAGAAATAAGGTTTTACCTAATAAAGCCTCTTTCTTGATACGCGCGTCTAAACCTAAGGCTGTCAACCTGGCGCTCTGTGCCTGCGCGGAGGTTTCCTGTTGGAATGCCCCCGCTTGGATCATATAGCTACCTTGACTCTGCGGCGATGGCGCGGGAGCTGGCGTCACGCTTGCCACTGTCGCGTTCGAAGTGGTGGCGGTTGGCGCACTGCTAGCGATTGGGGGCGTTGTCGCCGCTGTTGGCATGTTGTCCACAATGACTTCGTAATTAGGAAGTTCTTTATAGAACTCTAATTGCAGGCGAGTGGCAGCTTGTTCGAGCTCTTCGTTTTGACGTTGCTGTGCGGCTAGCATCGCTGCCGCATTGTCTGCGTCGGCCTGAGGATCGATGTTTGTCATAGGTGGCAAAATGCCCGACAAATAAATCAAGAAAGAGGCAAAAAAACCTATGACAAGCCCTGTGAGCACACCGGTCATCAACATCCCTTTATTGGGTTGCGGTGGTGGAGGAGGTGCCGGTTCTGAGCGTTTTTTGTTTCTTGTTTTGGCGAAATCGTGGGCCATGGTCTCTCTTTAATAATTTGAATTCATTTGTGGCTGCGCGTTGGTGCCGCTCTCAATTCGGCCCTCATTATCCAGATAATAGGCCGCTTCAACCAGTTAAATCATGTCCTGAGGATCGACATCTATAGACCATCGAACATTGCGCGCCTCTTTCAACGTTTCTATTTCTGGGCAGAGCTGGCTAAGCAATTGCTGCAGCTTGGATCTGGCGCTCGCCTGTAATAACAGCTGAGAGCGGAACTTGCCGTTGCGTCGCTCCATTGGCGCGGGGATAGGGCCCATTAGCACAATGTCGGTATTGCCTTGTGCCTGCGCTATGCGGGTAGCCATTTGCTGCACGATGCGCAGGAATGCCTCTGGTGCTTGGACATTGATTGCCTCGGCGCGCAGGAGGGCTAAGTAGGTGAAAGGGGGCATTTGAGCTGCGTGTCGCTCCTGTAGGAGGTGACGGGCGAAATGCCCATAGTCCTCATTGACTAAGCTCTGCAGTGTTTCGTGTTTGGCGTGACGGGTCTGAATGAGAACCTCGCCAGCGGTGCCTGCGCGGCCAGATCGTCCGGCGACTTGCATCAGTAATTGTGCGGTATGTTCCTGCCCGCGAAAATCAGCGCTAAACAAGCCTGCGTCGGCATCGAGAACGGCGACTAAGGTCACGCTAGGGAAATGATGCCCTTTGGCCAACATCTGGGTGCCAATGAGAATGCAGGGCTGGCCTTGGTTAACCTCGTTCAGTATTGCGTCGAGTTCGTTTTTTCTCCGAGTAGTATCTCTGTCCACGCGTAGGACGCGGGTGTCTGGGAAGTGCTGGGATAGAAATGCTTCGCTGCGCTCTGTCCCGAGCCCAAGGGGGTGCAGGTTTTTCGATTTGCACAGAGGGCAAAAGTAGTCGACGGGACGGCGCGTGTCACAATGGTGGCAGCGCAGGTGTGGCGTGCTTTTGTGAAGCGTCATTCGTGCGTCACAGCGCGTGCATTCGGCGCACCACCCGCAATCACCGCATTGTAAGGTCGGGGCAAAACCGCGTCGATTGATGAATACGAGGACTTGTTGCCCGCGTTGCACATGGGTTTGAATTTGCAGCAGCAATGACTCTGAAAACCCTTCTTGCAGCACTTCATGAGTGGTATCGATGAGCTTAAGAGTGGGTGGCGCTGCATTGCCTGCGCGTTGGCGCAAATACAAATGGGTATAGCGTCCACTGAGTGCATTATGAAGAGTTTCGAGGCTAGGAGTTGCAGAGCCAAGGATAATGCTTATGTTCTCGCGTTGCGCGCGCACGATGGCTAGGTCGCGTGCGGAATACCGAAAGCCATCGCCTTGTTTGAAGGAGCTGTCGTGTTCCTCGTCTAGAATAATTAGTCCTGGTTTTGCCAGTGGTGTGAACAAGGCGGAGCGTGTCCCTATGACGATCTCTGCGATGCCGTCACGGGCTTCCAGCCATGCCTGTAGGCGCTCTGTATCGGTCAGGCCAGAGTGTAAAACGGCGATATGGCATTTGAAGCGTTTTCGGAAACGAGCGATGGTTTGTGGGGTCAGGCTAATCTCTGGCACTAGCACCAATGCTTGACGTGATTGGGCTAAGACGTGAGCAATGACCTGCAAATAGACTTCTGTCTTACCGCTGCCAGTAACGCCGTCCAGTAAGTGGCAATTAAAGCTGTCTAGCGTGGCTTCGATGGTCTCCACCGCTTGGCTTTGCTCAGGGTTGAGCTCCAACGCATGTTCCGAGGCATGTCTTGCATCATGCGCAGAGCTCGCAGTGACTTCGCGCTCTTGCATCACGATGAAACCATTGGCTTGCAGTGCGATTAAGGCGCTAGGGGATATGTCGAGCTCTCCCACGGCTGACTTGTCTAATGCTTCATGCTCGTTTAGGAACGCGACTATTTCTTTTTGCCTTGGGGCTCGTCGCAGGTCTTCATCCTGCAGCGCTTTGCCCGTCTCGCTCAACTGCCACACTTTATTGCCTGGGCGCTTAGCGGGACGGCCTTGGCGTAAAAGAGTTGGCAGCATAGTTTGAAAGACGTCGCCGGGTGGGTGTTGATAATACGCGGCGGCCCACAAAAACAGGCCTAGCAGAGAAGGAGGGAGCAGAGTTTGCGTATCGATCAGCTCTTGTGCCGCGCGCAGCCGTGATAGAGGCACCTCAGTGCTAGATTCGATAGACACTATTACTGCGATGAGTGCCCGTGGACCAAACGGGACGCGGACTCGCATACCTGGTGTTAATAGGGCGACGGACTCGTCACTGAGGTCTTTCGGTGGCAAATAATCGAATAAGCGTCGCAATGGAGAAGGCACCGCTAATCTTAGAATCACCTTGGGGGGCGATTGAACAGTGCTCAGGTTTTGCTTTGGCATAAAACGAAATTATCTTAATGTGAGTAGCGTGCGATCGAGGCTGATTAGCGCAATCATGGTAAAGGGTATGGGAGGCCAGTGACAAGCAATCCAGCGCACGTCACTGTCTCAGAGCATGGGTTTTGGTTTATACTCGCCGCCACAGCGCAATCATGACGTTAATTGATGGAGTTTTAGCATGAGCAACCAAGAAGTCCCTGAAGAGCTTCTTCGGGTGCGAGCACAAATAGATAGAGTCGACACTGGCTTGGTGTTATTGCTTGCGAATCGCTTTGCTCTGACTCACCGCGTAGGTGAGCTTAAAGCGGAATTTGGCCTTGAGGCACTTGATCCTGAGCGCGAGAGTCGTAAATTGGCAGCGATTAGAGCTGTATGTGCTGAGCATGACGTCAATCCAGAGCTTGTTGTTGAGATACTTGAACGAGTGATGCGAGAAGTGGTGAAAAACCATAAGCTTATAAAAGCTGGTCCGTCATACGATTAATACTGGGTGTTGGCACTTGATAATGTTGAGTGACTCCCCCATTAATTGAGAAATCGGCAATTTCTGCATGTCCTACTTGCGAATTTAGCGTTGTTTGGTAGAATGCGAGCCCGTTTCGCTGGCGGTGCAGGGCAAAGATATGCGGACCCGGTGTAGCGAACCCAGTGAAAACTTAAGATGAGGCAGGAAAATGAAACCCAATATTCACCCAAACTACGTAGAAATGACTGCAACTTGTAGTTGCGGCAATGTGCTGAAGACTCGCTCTACGCTAGGCAAAGATATTCTTTTGGACGTATGTTCAGATTGCCACCCTTTCTATACTGGCAAGCAGAAGATTCTTGACAGTGGTGGTCGTGTTGATCGCTTCAAGAAGCGTTTCGGTACGCGCTCAGTTTAATAAGCCAAGTGCTTATGCTGAAGAAAAAGGCGTTAGAGGAAGCTCTAACGCCTTTTTCTCGTGCCCGGAATTTCTAATTAGAAAATGGTTTCTATTGAAGGGGTTTCGTCTGTATTTTCAAGTATGTCAGGGCGCCGAGTAGTGGTTTCTGTCGGTGCGTTTTCCTGCATGAATAACTCAAACATAGTGTTGGCTTGACCTGGTCGAGCTAGATTGCCAGTTTTCTTGTCGACTAGGCGATCCACAATGCCGTCTGGGCGCTCGAGCATGCTCTCGGGCTTTCCGTCTAGCACAGCTTTCATGTAATCAATCCAGATAGGAACAGGCACTGTAGCGCCTTGTTCGTTTTCTCCCATAGGTTGTGGCTGGTCAAATCCAACGAATACGCTAGTTGAGACATCTCGGTTAAACCCAGAGAACCAAAGCTCAGCAGGGCCGTTAGTGGTGCCTGTCTTGCCCATGAGGTCTTTACGGTCCATCTCGCGATTAACTCGTCTGCCGCTGCCCTCTTCGATCACAGAACGCATCATGCTTGCCAAAATATAGGTGACTCGCGGGTCTACAACTTGTGGCGCCGGCATTTCATCAAAGGCGAGATCTTCGCAGTTGCTTCCGCAGGCGATCGCTCGCACTGGCAGCGGGACTAAACCGTCGACAGTTTTAATCTCTTTTATAAGAATAGGTTCAACCTTTTGCCCGCCGTTGGCGATGGTGGCAAACGCGATTGCCATCTCCATGGGCTGCACATCTTGGCTGCCTAAGGCGATGGTAAGGTCGTTGCGAGGGAAGTTTTCCGTGTGAAAGCCAAAACGCTTGGCGAAAGGAAGCACTAGCTCAGAGCCTAGTTGATCATAAAGTCGCACGGCTGGAATGTTGCGCGATGTCGCCAGAGCGTTGCGTAAGGTGACGGGCCCTATAAAATTGTTCTCAAAGTTTCGTGGGCGGTAGTCACCACGGGCAAATGGGGCGTCATTAATGGTGTTGGCAGCGGTGTAGCCGTTCTCTAGCGCTGTGCCATATAGGAATGGTTTAAACCCAGAGCCAGGAGGGCGAGGAGTAATGGCTCGGTTTACTTGGCTTATGCCGAAGTCGTATCCGCCTGTAAGAGCGAGAATTTCGCCGTCATGGGGTGAAACAGAGACAATGGCACCTTGTAACTCTGGGATCTGCCCTAGCGCCCAAGTTTCGTCATCCTCTTGTTTGATTCGTATGACTTCACCAATTTTAACAATATCGCTAGCGGTTTGCGGGCGAGGCCAAGCGTTTCCTCGATCAACGAACGGGGCGGCCCAACGAAGTCCGTCCCAATTGATGGTCAGGAAGTTGCCATCGCTTTGAACGACCTGGATGCTTTGATCATTGACGGCGCTGACGATGGCGGGGACCTGATTGCCATAAACTGCCGAGTCCTCTAGTGCTTCTAGGTAAAAGGGCAGGGGGTCTGTATCGGCAGGAGTCTCGATATGGCCTTCAACGCCGCGATAGCCGTGACGTTTATCGTAATAGCCTTCTAATCCATTGGTGAGAGCGCTGCCTGCGGCTATTTGGTTTTCGCTCAGGATAGTGGTTGTGACCTCAAAGCCTTTACGATAAATGTCGTCGCCGTAGTCACGGTATAGCTCTTGTCGAACCATCTCGGCGACATAGGGAGCACTTACTTCTATGCGACGACTGTGGCGGCGTGCGTCGTCAGGCGTATTAATAGCGGTTTGAAGTTCGGCGCGAGTGATCATGCCTTGTTCGAACATTTTAGTGAGAATCACATTGCGTCGAGTTTCCGCGCGACGTGGGTTTGCGATCGGGTTGCAGGGGGATGGGCAGGGCAGTACCGATGTGAGCATCGCGAAATGGTGTATTTCGAGCTCCCAAATAGGCTTGCCATAGTATGCATAAGCGGCTGCGTTGATGCCGTCAGCACCTGATCCGAAATAAATAAGATTGAGGTAGAGCGTGATGATTTCTTCTTTACTGAGCTCGCGCTGAATGCGCAAAGCAAAGGGGATCTCCTTTAGCTTGCGTTCATACACGTTGTCGTCATCGAAAGAGATGTTGTTGGCGAGCTGCATAGTGATTGTGCTGCCGCCACCGAGATTGACGCCGCGCACAAAGCCATAAAAGCCTCGCAACAAGCCGCGGATATCCACACCGGGATGTGAGTAGAAGCGAGGGTCCTCGCTGGCAATTACGGCGTTAAGCATCATTGGCGGGATCGATTCGTAAGGGATCGGATCTCGGCGGATGCCTATTTCGTCAATGAGCTTCTTGTCGGCAGTAAGAATTCGTAAAGGGGTTTCTAGCTGAACGTAGCGATAGGACTCAGCAGAAGGCAGTTGCGGAGATAGGTATAAAAAGGCCGCGGCCGCCACCATAACAACGCCGCTGACGCAGAAAATACCGAGCCAGAACACGAATCTGAATGTTTTTTTAAGACCTTTGTTCACTTAGGGGTTGCCACGCTTCTGTGCTGTTAGGGTGCCGTATTATCCAGCATATGACCGTTGTTTATAGCGTTCTATTACGCAAAACACGACTTAAGCTGTCCATAAAGAAGGCATTATATACTCTCCATGTCGATTAATCTTGAGTGAAACCGTCGGGTTTAATTATGGCTAAACTTAGCTTTCCTTCTGCTTGAATGAGTCGGCACCCATTCCTATTGATGTTCATTAACTCTATTAATAACAGTGTGTTAGCTTTGTGTTAGGGTTTTTAGTTGGGCTGTTGAAGGTGATTGCTTGCTCATTCGCCGCACATGCTGAAATTGTGAGCTAGTTCAACAAGTCACAAGGGTTCTTGATGGAGTTTGCAACATAAAGTTATTTATTGAATAGTCTGCATAATCTATTGAATATTATATATAAATTTGTTTTGATGTGATGGTGTTGAGAGACTGCCGATCATACGGCTAATTTCAGCATATGAATCTATACTCCTAAACACGAAAGTGGCGCTAAAAGATCTGCTCAGCGCTTGTGTCGATGGATGCCTCCCAATTAAAGGACTAATTAGGACTTAAATAGCGCAAATGACTGACGCTATGACGATTCTTGCCGATATTAAACTAGAGACCAAAACGCGGAACACTAAAGTGCTGGAATTTCTGAATAGAAAATCAAAGACACTGCTCGGTGTGGACATTAGCTCCACTGCCGTAAAACTGCTCGAGCTCAGTTTAAACAATGGTAAATATCGGATCGAAAACTACGTGATTCGGCCCTTGCCTGCGAATGCAGTAGTCGAGAAGAACATTAATGATATCGATGCGGTAGGCGAGTGTATTAGCCAAGCGGTGTCGATGCTCAAGCCTGGAACGAAAGAGGCGGCAGTTGCCGTCGCGGGTTCAGCCGTTATTACTAAGATCATCGAAATGAATACGGCACTGTCCGATTCGGAAATGGAAAACCAGATCATTGTGGAAGCGGATCAATACATCCCTTACCCGTTAAGTGAGGTCGCTATCGATTTTGAGCGACAAGAATCATTAGACCCCAATTCAGACTTTGTCGATGTATTGCTTGCGGCTTGTCGAAAAGAGAACGTCGAATCAAGAGTGGGCGCCTTAGAGGCGGGCGGATTAAAAGCCCAAGTAGTCGATATCGAAGCGTATGCGATGGAACGAGCTTATGGCTTACTGCTCGATCAACTCTCAACAGTTGATCCGCAAACAGTCGCTATTTTGGATATTGGCGCTACGGTGACTACCTTGCATGTCCTTTCGCATGGCAAAACTATTTATACGCGTGAGCAATTATTCGGTGGCCGTCAGCTTGTAGAGGATGTCCAACGCCGATTTGGCATGTCAGCTGTCGAAGCTGAGGCCGGGATTCGCCGCGGCACGCTACCTGAAGAATTTGAGCAAGAGATTCTCGCGCCTTTTAAAGATGCTGCCGTTCAACAAGTAAGCCGCTCACTACAGTTCTTTTTCTCATCCAGCCAATACAACGATGTGGACCAAATTGTATTGGTAGGGGGCGTTGCTGCAATTGAAGGTTTGAGCGAACAGGTGCGCGAACAGATCGCAACCCCAACAGTGGTCGCCAATCCATTTCTCAATTTGTCGTTGGGCAGTAAAATTAATAAGACCTTACTGACTAACGATGCGCCTGCCTTGATGATTGCTTGTGGCCTCGCGATGAGAGGCAAATACTAATGGCACGTATTAATTTACTTCCTTGGCGCGAACAGCTGCGCGAAGAGCGCAAACGAGAATTTTTTGTATTGCTCATGGGCGTCGTCGTAATTGCCGCAGGGATAGTTTTTTTAATCGATAGAAATTTCCGAAATGACATACGTTACCAGCAAGCGCGAAACGAATTCGTACGCCGCGAAGTACTTCTGCTCGATGCTCGTATTGAAGAAATCAATCAGCTGAAAGAGCAGAAAGAGCAAATCAATTCGCGGATGGAAGTGATTCAAGACTTACAAGGATCGCGCCCAGGTATTGTGCGTATTTTTGACGAGCTAGTAAAAGCACTGCCGACGGGGGTCTATTTTAATACTCTGGAGCGTAGCGGTGAGCGCTTGGAAATAGAAGGCATCTCCGAGTCTAATAACAAAGTCTCCGAATTAATGCGTCGAATAGATGACTCTGAGTGGTTTGTGAACCCGAGTTTGCAGCAGATATCAGCGGCCAGTGCTGATGCTAATTCAGATCAACGTGCTGCCAATGCATTTTCGTTGACGCTCTTCTTACAAGAGCCAACGCGCGCGGAGGGCGAGTGATATGTCACTAGCTGATCTGCGTAAAGAGCTGAAAAGCTTCGATTGGAATAATCTTAGTGATATCGAGTCTATTGGTGTTTGGCCGGGTGTGGTCAAAATCATCATCGCATTTGCATTGTTGGTGGTGTGCTTAGGGGCAGGGTATTGGTTCGATATTCGTAATTTGCAAGCAGAGCTGACACGTTGGCAGGCTGAAGAGACAACGCTGCGAATAGCGTTTGAGCAAAAAGCGGTTATGGCTTCCAACTTAGAGGAGTACAAAGCGCAGACAGTGCAGATGGAAGAGGCGTTCTCTGAACTCCTTCGGCAGTTGCCAAGCCAGACTGAAGTGCCGGACTTAGTCGATGATATTACGGAGACAGGGCTTGGCAGTAGTCTTGCGTTCTCTCGTATCGAGTTGGACTCGGAGCTAGCCAAAGAGTTTTACATTGAGCAGCCAATTCTTGTTGAGGTGCTCGGTAATTATCACGATTTCGGGACTTTCGTCAGCGGTGTCGCGAGTCTTCCTCGGATCGTAACATTGCACGATTTTTCGATCATACCGGTTAATAATCGTAGCTCATTGCAGATGACAATTACGGCCAAAACTTATCGCTATCGAACGGAGGTGGAGCTAAATGCTGAAACTTCTGAATAAGGTGCCGCGACTAAATGGCAAGCCTGTTTTTATGATTGTACTTTGTGGGCTATTGGCCGCCTGCTCGGATAGTCATGATATGAATGACTTGCAGCAATACATCGTTGAAGTCTCGTTACGCGATGGGGGCCCTGTTGAGCCCATGCCGCAATTTCTACCCTATGAGGCGTTTACTTATAGTGCAGCCTCGATGCGCAGTCCTTTTGATGTGCCGGTTATGGCGGGAACAAATGTGGCCGAAACGCCAATAACGCAAGTCCGGCCAGATTTCGATCGGACTCCTCAGCCATTGGAAGTTTTCGCGCTTAGCAATCTTAATATGGTGGGAATGATCACGCGTGCCAATGCGATCATCGCATTAGTGCAAGATGAAAACGGAAAGATCCATCGTGTGGGGGTAGGCACCTACATGGGCCGCAATCACGGTCGAGTCAACACTGTGACACAAAGTGTTATTGAACTAATAGAAATAGTGCCTTCTGGTGATGGTGGTTGGGTAGAACGTCCTCGAACGTTAGCAATTCAAAACTAGATTTAGCAATTTAGGCGCACGTGCGCTTGTTTATGAATAGAGACAATTTGCAGCGAGCCACGAGCTGCTAATACAGGTGAGACAATGATGGTTACAGCAACGATGACTTCGAAAACCGGAAAATCCGCTAAACGTGGGCTCTGGAAATGCTGTCTGCCGTTTCTGCTTTTCTTGGGCGTTTGGCAATCGGCTATTGGGCAAGAAGCCATTAATCTTAATAGCATTGGTTTTGCAAACTTGCCGGGCGACAGCATAGAGGTGCGCCTCGAATTTGATCAGCGCCCACCCGAGCCTAGCGGATTTGCACAAGTGGACCCTGCCCGTATTTCGATTGATTTAGAAAATGTGCAAAGCCTATTAGGTGAACGCCGTTTTGATATCGATTCCAATAATGCCAATAGCCTTATGGTATTGGAGACGAGTGACCGCACGAGACTCGTGTTCAATCTGTTGCACGCTGTGGATTACCAAACGAGCATCGAGGGCAATACGCTTATCGTGCAACTTGGTAGTGATAACCGAAGTGCGGCTAGTGCTCAGGCTACGCAACAAGCATCTCCTGCGCCCACCTCAGGAGCACAAGGTCCCGCGCTTGTCGATGTTAACTTTAGACGTGGCAGTGAGCCAAATGAAGGTCAAATTGTTATTAGCTTAAGTGATGACAGTGCGCTTGGTAATGTTGAGCAGATTGGTAGTCGCGTCTATTTAGAATTTAGCGGGACGACAGTTCCAGAACGCCTCAATCGCCGCTTTGATGTGACTGATTTTTCTACACCGGTCAATACCATCGATGTTTACCCTCAGCGCGGTAGCGCGACGATAGCGGTAGATTTAAACGGGCAGTACGAGTACGTCGCCTATCAACAAGGTCGTCAATACACTATAAGCGTTACCCCTCCTGGGGCGTCGAGTGCTAGTGCCGACCCTGCGTCGGCTTTCTCCGGCAATCTAGTGTCGTTAAGCTTTCAGAATATCGAAGTACGCTCGGTGTTGCAGTTACTTGCAGAGGAAAACGATTTAAATCTAGTAGCGAGTGATGCTATTTCAGGCAATATTACGTTGCAGTTACAAGATGTCCCGTGGGATCAGGCGTTGAATTTAGTTTTGCAGTCGCGCAATTTGGATAAGCGACTCGTGGGCAATGTGCTGTACGTGGCGCCAGCCAATGAGATCGCGACTCAAGAGCAGCAAGCCTTGGACGCAAGTCGGCAGGCGCAGGCATTGGCACCTTTGCAGACTGAATACGTGCAGGTCAACTACGCGGATGCAGGCAATATTCTTCTGCTTTTAACGGGATCTTCGACAGGGTCTGAGTTAGGGGGAGCTGCGCCTGTTGCCGCCGACCCAGCGGCAGCCGCTCCCGTGACAGGGAATGGGGCTAACGGTGTTCTCTCAAGTCGTGGAACGGCCACGGTCGACTCAAGAACCAATATCATCATTATTCGCGATGTGGCGGAGAAGCTTGAAGAGGTGCGCGAACTTCTTAGTAAGTTAGATGTGCCAGTGCGCCAAGTTCTGATCGAGGCGCGGATTGTGAACGTGTCGACTGACTTTGGGCGCGACCTCGGTGTTCGCTGGGGCGGTGCTGGGCGTAATGATTCAAGTGATGGTTTTCGTTATGGGGGTAGTCAGTCTTCTACCTTAGAACAACAAAATAATCGAGTGGCGCAGAATAATGCGTTGCAAACTGCCTATGCGGCGGGTGAGGCGGCCAGAGTACAGGCCCTTCAGGACGGAACAGATCCTAGTTTAATTGGCGCCCTTGTGGCCCAAGCGATTGCGGCAATTCCCATCCCTACCGGTAGTGTTTCGTTCCCAGATGCCTTGGCGGTCGATTTAGGGGCTGAAAGCGAAAGTGCTACGTCCTTCTCTGTTGGGTTTGCAGGGAGTAGCGGTCTTATCGAGCTAGAGTTATCTGCTCTGGAGAGCAGTGGTAACGGAGAGGTGATCGCAAGACCCAAAGTGACAACGCAGGATAAAGTCACGGCCACAATCGAATCGGGTGTGCGTATTCCCTATCAGGCACAAGCGGGTGGCACGGCAGGTGGTTCGACCACTGAGTTCGTGGACGCGGTGTTATCTCTGGAAGTAACGCCGCAGATAACCCCGGATGGCCGCATTATTATGCAATTGGATATCCATCAGGACTCGGTTGCGGCAGGTACGGGAAATGTCCCTGCTATCAACACTAATGCGATTAATACAAGCGTGTTAG
This sequence comes from Gammaproteobacteria bacterium, assembly GCA_051252515.1. Taxonomy (GTDB): domain Bacteria; phylum Pseudomonadota; class Gammaproteobacteria; order Pseudomonadales; family Pseudohongiellaceae; genus UBA5078. The sequence continues at coordinate 604,320 of JBPOFS010000001.1, read as the reverse complement.
TTGAGAACGGAGACACTATTGTATTGGGTGGCGTGTTCCGTGAGGAGACCACCACCACTGAGAGTAAGACGCCGCTACTTGGCGATATTCCCTATGTTGGACGCCTGTTCAAGCGTACTAACAACTCTAACAGACGCACCGAATTGTTGATTTTTATCACTCCGAGAATCATTGCAGAGCTCAACACACGCTAAACCTTGATCTTCTTGCGTGTTTCGGCCGTGATTTTGCACGCCGTGCAAGGTTACAATGTCGCTCTTTTAATTGCCCTTGTACTTGTCGATTGCCGGCCAGCGCAGTGATGGCAGGGAAATGATCGACATGCATGAGCCAAACAATGTTTTTTTAGTAGGTCCTATGGGGGTGGGTAAAAGCACCATAGGGCGGCTATTGGCAAGTCAGCTCAACATGCCTTTTTACGATTCAGACCGAGAAATCGAATTTGTCACTGGCGCCGATATTCCGTGGATATTCGATATCGAAGGCGAGAAAGGGTTTCGCATTCGCGAGGCGCGCATGATTGATACCCTCACCCAGCGCCAAAACATTATTCTAGCCACTGGTGGTGGCGCGATACTGAGTCCGGAGTCACGCGAATACTTACATTCACGAGGCACTGTGGTGTATTTGCGCGCCTCCGTTAATCAGCAGCTGGAACGCACCGGCAAAGACAAAAATCGTCCACTTCTTCAGACCGAAAAACCACTTCTTAAAATCAAAGAGCTGTTCAAGATCCGTGAACCGCTTTATCGCGAAACAGCGCATTTGATAGTTGACACCAGTCGTCGCAGCCCACGCTCTGTTAGCCAAGAAATTATCCGTCAGCTGAATGAGTTTAATGGCGGTTCCCCTTTGGAAGCTCCGTCCTCGGAGACTGACCTTCCTAGGTCCGATTACGAATAAGTTAGCCACAATAAGGCGCCATGAGGCAGCCATTGTCACGAAATAGGTATTGTAGATGATCAGTTTGGAGTTAGACCTTGGGGATCGCTCGTATCCCATTTTCATTGGCACAGGATTGTTAGGCCGAGCGGAGTTATTGCGCCCCTATATTAAAGGCCAGCGTGTGCTGATCGTGACAAACGAGGTCGTAGCGCCGCTGTATTTAGAGCAGCTGAAGTCAAGCCTGACTGATGTGCAGTGTGATGTCATTGTGCTGCCCGATGGTGAGCATACAAAAACGCTAGAAACTTTGTCTTTAATCTATGACCAACTAATGGAACAAAGGCACGAGCGTAGTACAACTTTGATTGCCTTGGGGGGCGGTGTGGTCGGTGATATTACCGGTTTTGCTGCAGCCACTTATCTGCGCGGCGTGAACTTTATTCAGATCCCAACGACGCTATTGTCTCAAGTTGATTCATCTGTAGGCGGAAAAACAGGCGTCAATCACCCGTTGGGCAAAAATATGATTGGAGCGTTTTATCAGCCTCAGTGCGTATTGGCTGATACGGATGTGCTTGCCAGTTTGCCTAAGCGCGAGTTACAGGCTGGCTTGGCGGAAGTGATCAAATATGGGCTTATCGACAATCTGCAATTTTTTGAATGGTTGGAAGAGCACATCGAAACATTGTTGGATGGCGATAAAGACTTGCTAGCAGAAGCGGTGCGAGTAAGCTGTACCGATAAAGCGCGAATCGTGGCCGCTGATGAAAAAGAAGGCGGTGTACGCGCCTTGCTGAACCTCGGACATACTTTTGGGCATGCCATAGAGAATGGTATGGGCTATGGAGTTTGGTTGCATGGCGAGGCGGTGGCCACGGGCATGGTGATGGCGGCTGATTTGTCTGCGCGATTGCAATATATAAGTTGGGAGGAGGCGGCCCGAGCAAAAGAGCTCATTGCTCGTGCTGGATTGCCGGTAGTACCCCCCGAGGGTTTGAGTACCGAAGATTACCTCAAATTGATGTCCTTTGATAAAAAGGTACAAGGCGGTAAAGTACGGTTTGTGTTGATGCGTGAATTTGGCCACACGGTCATAGAGAGTGATTTTGATACCCGTTTGCTTGAGCAGACATTGGAGGCGAAAGAACATTTGTGTCAACGTTAAATGAGGCATTATCGGAACTGGGCTTGTCAGCGAATCCTTTTGCAAAAGAGACGCCGCTAGAGAGCCTTTTTCCCGGCGGTATGCGCCGTGCTAGTCTCGACCAGTTGCAGCTATTGGCCAGAGAAAGCGGCGATATCATCGCCCTAATTGGGGCCGATGGTAGTGGCAAAACGACGTTGGCGGATTTTTATGCACGCCGCGCCGAACGTGACCAGATAGTGGCGCGAACGCGTGCCAGTATGCTGACCAGTCCTTCACAACTCCTCCAAGAAATGTTCAAAGCCTTCGTGCTAGATTTTCCGCCCCAAGCCAGCATGAGTGAGCTGAAAGCGGTGTTGGTGGGGTACTTCCAAGCGGTTCAAGATAAATCGCGGAGCATCGTTTACATTGTAGATGACGCTCACGAACTTGGAGACGATGCATTCAATCTGCTCACCAAACTCGCATTGGTGGACAATCCAGGCAATACCTTTCACTTGATCCTTGTTGGACAAGAGGCCTTGTTGGAGATGTTGGATTACACATGTCCGCAAAAAAATGGGCAGAATCAATTCACATCGGTACGTTTGCCTGAGTTTAGCTTGGACGAAACACGAAACTATCTTCGTTATAGGCTTAACGCGGTAGGCTTTAACGATCAAGACCCCGCCAGAGCGCTGTTGTTCAATAATCGACAAGTTGAGAAAATCCACAAACTCTCAAATGGGGTTCCAGGTCAGATCAATGCTGTGGCGAGTGAGATGCTTCTTTCTCGCGGCAAATCAGTGGCGGCGTTACTGGAGCCTTTGCGTCAGCTCAACGTGCCACCAAAGTATGCTTATGCGGCTGGGGCGTTATTAGTCATTTTGTTGATAGCGTTCTTTGTTGGCGGTGCGGACCCCGAGGTCGAAACCGCCCAGCGCCAGATCGTTGTGCCAGTGCCTGTGCGCAATGCTAGTAGTGTCGCGACGCAAGACGTTCCCGCGCAGCAAAGAGCCGTCTCTCCATTTGCAGACTCAGCGGTGACGCCAACACCAAGCGTCCCGTCAGTGTCAGAGCCTCAAGCAGTGGCTGCTCCCACTCCTATTGTTATTGCGCCAGCACCAGCACCAGCACAGGAGCCAACTCCTGAGCCTGAAGAACCCGTTCCGGCAAACCCTCCTGCCGTTGCCACTGCAAGTGTGCCGCGCACGCCAGAGCCGCAAGCAGCCCCGCGCGCTGCGCCTGTGCCACAAGCAGTCGCTGCTGCGACGGAGAATGCGGGGCAAGCTCAGCTGATCTTAGCGTTGCCCGATAATCAGTTTACAGTGCAGCTACTAGGAGCTGCGTCGCGCACGAACGTCGAGGCCTTTGTGCAACGTAACCCATCGGCCCCTTTATATTGGTTTGAGACAGAAAACCAAGGCCGTCCATGGTATGTCGTGATTCACGGCAGCTACGCAAGTCGCGCCGCGGCGCAGACAGCTGCCAATGCGCTCGGTGGAGAATTGGGGGCATTGCAGCCGTGGATTCGAAGCTTGGGTGCCGTTCATCGCGACATAGAAGCAAGTAACTAAGCCCTGACAGTTTGTTCTGCTGCAAGTGCCTGTGTAGAATGTCCCGCCATTTGATCCATCATCCTATGCCTTATGGTAAGTCAAAGTGGTGATGTCATAACGGATTTATTATCGCTCTAAAGTATGAGGAGTTTGTGTTGACTGCATTGAAGAACGACCGATTTTTGCGAGCCCTAGCGGGCGAAAAAGTGGACATGACTCCTGTATGGATGATGCGTCAAGCTGGACGCTACCTGCCAGAGTATCGAGCAACCCGCAAACAAGCTGGTGACTTCATGAGCCTTTGCCGTAATTCTGAGCTTGCGTGTGAAGTGACTATGCAGCCACTGCGTCGCTATGCGATGGATGCCGCTATTTTGTTCTCAGATATTCTCACTATCCCTGATGCCATGGGGCAGGGCCTTTATTTCAGTGAGGGTGAAGGACCGCGCTTTCGTAAAGTGGTGCGCAGTGAAAAAGATGTGGACCAGCTGCCGGAGTTGAACACAGCCAAAGATCTATCCTATGTGACAGATGCTGTGTCAGTGATACGCCGCGAGCTTAATGGCTCTGTGCCATTGATTGGCTTCTCTGGAAGCCCTTGGACTTTGGCGACTTACATGATCGAGGGCAGTGGCAGCAAAGATTTCCGCAACGCCAAAGCCTTCATGTTCAACCATCCTGAAGCCATGCACCTGTTGCTTGAAAAACTCACTCGTGCCGTGATCGATTATCTGAACGCGCAAATTGCAGCAGGCGCACAGGTCGTGCAAATTTTTGATACTTGGGGTGGTGTACTTTCCACTCATGCCTACCGAGAATTCTCCTTGGCTTATATGCAAAAAATTGTAGCGGGCTTAACGAAAGAGGCCGATGGGCGAAAAGTGCCTGTTATTCTCTTTACGAAGAACGGTGGGCTTTGGTTGGAAGATATTGCCGCGTCTGGATGCGATAGCGTCGGTCTGGATTGGACGATCGATATCGGTAGAGCCCGAGCGCGTATTGGTGACAAGGTATCGTTGCAAGGCAATATGGACCCTACGATTCTTTACGCCTCCGGCAAAAGCATCCGCGCGGAAGTCGATCGTATTTTGCGTGATTATGGTCAAGGCCCTGGGCACGTATTCAATCTAGGGCATGGTATTACCCCAGATGTTGATCCGGCTAACGTCTCTGTGTTTGTTGAGTCAGTGCATGAGCTTTCACAGCAATATCATCAAGGCTAAATTGACGGATATCTCGGCGCTCGATGGTCAGCCATTGGCGTACATCGGTATCGGTTCTAATTTAGGCTCTGATTCGACAAACCCACAGCAGATCCTCGAACAAGCTTTTGAGGCGCTCAAATCGTTGAGCGCCTCACCAATCGGGGTGTCTTCACTGTGGGAGTCCCAGCCTATTGATTGTCCCCCTGGCTCTCCCTTATTTATCAATGCCGTCGCGGTATTGGCTCCACGAATTTCCGACCCCCTTACCCTATTAAGGGCGTTACAGGACATCGAACTCGAATTTGGACGTCTTCGTACAGGTCAGCGCAATGCGCCGCGGACCTTGGACCTGGATCTTCTAAGCTACGGTGAAACGGTTCGTAGCGACGAGGTTTTGACATTGCCTCACCCTCGATTACACCAGCGAGCGTTTGTAGTTTTTCCGCTTTTGGAGATATCGCCAGACTATCGTGTGCCCGGGACATTGTTGCGCTTGAGTGAACTGGCCCACAGCTTGGCAGAACAAGGGCTTAGAAAAGTAGGAAATAATGCTTAGCCATCTGTAAGTTTCCAATTCGCTGTGTATACTAAGCAATCCTGTATAGCGCCAAAAGAGTGCAGCCTAGGTGTTTCTGGCCAAAAATCAGAAGCGATGGCCAAAATGGCAGGAAAATGACTGATTCAAGGGGCAAATGTGCGTCAATCACATCGTGGCAAAAGCTTATTATTAGCGGCATTATGCGCTGCTATGGTTGCTGTGCCTGCCTCCGCCCAAGAATCTGCTCAATTAGATGCCGAAAAACTCTCCTTCTTCGATAGAGCTGTCGCCTATTTCAACTTCGGCGGCAAAGCTGTTCAAGCGCCATTTAGTGGTGAAACTCAAAACGATGTGAACCTTGGTTCGGTATTTTCGCCTACTAAAGGTTTGAGTCTGCACGCAGATGCTTGGCAGGCTAGTGCTGACACGCCTTTCGTCACAGCCACTTCGGTGCCAGAGCTTTCCTTATTAGCGGGTGCGCAAGATGTTACGACAAACTTGTTTATCGATGATTCAAACTTATATGCAGGTTTATTGGAAGCGCCCTCAGTAAAGGCAACGGTCAATCCGGGCGAGCTCGCAAAAGGAATAGACCTTAGCGCCTCTTATGTGTGGGAATCGCCAAAATTCGGGCAATTCATAGTTAGTACAAAAGCGACCTATTTATACGACACCGCGAAAACGGGAAATTTGCTCGATAACGCTTTGCCGCCAATTACCGATGCCACGCTGCTGCCAAAAGGCTCAGAGCTGCAAAGTAGTTTGATGCTGACTTGGCAGGTTGGGCAGCATACAGCGAGTGCGGTCACCCATTACTTCGACTCGTTTGAAGAGATTGGCAAATTAAACTTAGAGCAGCTCAATGAGCTTGTGGGCAACTTAACTACTTTAGATCTTCAGTACGGTTACAATATGAAAACCGGCAAGCAAGGGCAGGCAGTGTTCTCAGTAGGGGTGCGTAACTTATTTGATGCTCGTCCTGATCAATTGCTTCCAACCCCAGCCGCTACTATCGAGCCGCAAGGTCGAGTCGCTTATGGCTCTATTAAGTATCAGTTCTAGGCGCTTCGCTAACCCTCGCTAGACAAATCACCCCTACCTTTTTGACTCCTTTGTTTTTGAGCAGTTGTGCAATGGCATTGACTGTCGATTTCGTTGTGACGACATCATCCACTATAGCGATGTGTTGCCATCGCTCGTTCGGCTGTGAAATGACAAAGGCATCCCTTAAATTGGTGGCACGCTCAGAAGCGCTTAAACCTCGTTGAGTCGATGTTGCCCGTTGGCGTTGGCAGTATTGGCGCAATACGGGAATTCCCCCTAAAGGTTTGGCAAGCGCTTGTGCTATGACAATGCTTTGATTGAATCCGCGATGACGAATTCTTTGCGTGTGTAGCGGAACCGGAAGCAAGGCATCCGGTGGGTCTTGTCGCATTGCAAACCCTTTCTCTTGCGCTAGCGCTAAGCTCAGCGCCCGACCGGCACAAAGCTTAGCGTTGAATTTGAATCGAGTGATGAGTTCTTGTAGTGGGTATTCATAGCGGCCGAGCGCAAGGCAATAATCAAAAAAGGGGGGTTCTAAAAGACATTGTTCGCAATAGTGCTGATTGTGTGCGTCTAGGCCGAGCTCGAGGCCGCAGCGCCTGCAAGGCTGGTCGAGATAGGGGAGTTCGAGTAGGCAGGCTTTGCACAGCGCTGCGTGTGGATCAGTGGGGCAGCCACAAAGAAGGCAGCTGGCGCTAGCGTGGTTGCAGAACATTGTTGAGTCTTTCGTGAATTTGCAAAACTGCGCGAATAAGAAGCCAATAACCAAGTTTCTTGAGTATAGTAGTAAAAGCTAATGTGAGCGCAGTGTCGGCTCATCCACGTTCTATAGGCATTCGATTATCGAATGCAGTACATCATTATCGGGGGATATGTATGGCCGCTTATCGAGCACCTTTAAAGGATATGCAATTCATTCTGCATGAGGTGCAGGATGCACAGACCTTGCTGGCTTCAATGCAGGGCACTGAGGAGATTAATCGGGAGCTAATGGATGCAGTGCTCGAGAGTGCCGCTAAGGTTTCCGAGGAAATACTCGCGCCTATTAATCGCAATGGAGATGAAGAAGGCTGCCGTTTAGAGAATGGCAAAGTGCTGACGCCCAAAGGATTTACAGAAGCTTATAAGGCATTTGCACAAGGGGGCTGGGTCGGGCTTTCTGGCGACGCCGAGTATGGCGGTCAAGGGATGCCAAAGGTGCTTGCGGTTTTATTTGAAGAGATGGTGATGGCTTCGAACTCTTCATTTGCGCTCTACCCAATTTTAAGTGCCGGTGCGAGTCTTGCGCTTGCTCGACACGCGAGTGAGGAGATGAAGAAAGCCTATCTTCCCAAGCTGTATAGCGGTCAGTGGGCGGGCACTATGTGTTTGACTGAGCCTCATGCCGGGACTGATCTTGGGATTATTAAAACCCGCGCGGTCCCTCAAAACGACGGCAGTTACGAAGTCACTGGCACGAAAATATTTATCACGGGAGGCGACCACGACTTATGTGAAAATATTATTCACTTAGTGTTGGCAAAACTGCCTGACTCCCCTTCTGGTCCCAAGGGGATTTCTCTATTTGTAGTGCCGCGACAGTTGGATGATGAAGGTGGGCAAGCGAGTGTTGATAATCAAGTGACTTGCGGCGCTATTGAACACAAGATGGGCATAAAAGGGTCCGCCACTTGTGTGATGAACTTTGATGGCGCGAAAGGCTTTATTGTTGGCGAGGCCAATAAAGGTCTGCAGTATATGTTTACGATGATGAACTACGAGCGTCTCTCAATTGGCTTGCAAGGGCTTGGACTTGCCAATAGTTCCTATCAAGTGGCAGCGGACTACGCGCGTGATCGCGTTCAGGGCCGCGCGGCAGAGGGGGCGCTTAATAAGGACGCGGTCGCCGATCCGATTATCGTTCATGCGGATGTCAGGCGCATGCTGTTGACTGTGCGGGCTGATGTGGAGGCTGGCAGGGCCTTAGCTGTGTATGCCGCCAGTCAATTAGATACGGCTCACTTTCATAGTGATGCCCAAGTGCGCGAGCGTGCGGCGAAACTGGTCGCTTTTCTGACCCCCGTCGCCAAGGCGTCTTTTTCTGATAGAGGGTTTGAAGGCTGCGTGTTGGCTCAGCAGGTGTTGGGTGGGCATGGTTATGTGCGAGAGTGGGGGCTGGAGCAGAACGTGCGTGATGCGCGCATTGCACAGATCTACGAAGGCACTAATGGTATTCAAGCACTGGATCTCGCCGGACGAAAAATGGTGCGCGATCGTGATGGCTTGTTAGAGTGCCTGACATTGGAGATCGAAGAGTACATTGGCGCGAAGCAAGTAGACTCAGCGCTTGCGCCATTTATTGAGGCGTTGGTGTCGGCAATGCAAACGTTGACAGGCGTTAGCGCCTGGATGAAAGAGGCTGCTGCCATTGATGCGAATGAAATCGGCGCGGCATCGGTGCCTTATTTACGTTTAGTAAGCCTGGTGCTCTATACGTTTATGTGGGCGCGCATGGTTGAGGCCGCGCAAAAAGGATTGGCGGCGAATACTGGTGATGCCAGCTTTTACGATGCAAAACTGAAAACCGCGCACTTTTTCTTGCAGCGACGCTTGCCTGAATTGCAGGCATTGGAGTTGGAGATTAAAGGGGGAAGTGACGTGTTGATGGCTTTAGGCGCAGAGCAATTTTAGTCTGCGCCTTTGCTGTGACTTAGATGGACCACTCGAATGCTTCTGCGATCATTGCTTCGTAGGTATCAAGAGGTTCATCTTTTTCCCCCACAATGATTAAGTTGCCTTCCCCAAAAGGAATGATCTTGCCTGTGAAGCGTGAGTCATTCACGTCCAGAGTGGTGCTCACAGGAGAGTTGTGTACCACCATGACAGAGATCGATCCTTTAGTGCCATCTAATACGATATGGGCACCGCGTCCGCTACGAGCGATATTGCAGCCGTTCGCGAACTTGATATGCATTTGCTTGATCAGCTCGTTTTCACGTAAGTGACCACCAGCTTCGCGTTCGAGCACACTATTGATATGCGATAAGCTGACATCGTCGCGTGTTAGGTCAAATCGAGCAACTTCACTTCTGACGTGCCCGATGACATCGTCGTGGAACTGGATGTCGGCGGCATTAGGCCGAGCAGTGAACAGTCCTGGGGACAGTGCCAGCCCAAAAGCGACAACAAGGCTTGCCGCAATGGCGAAATAGCGTTTTGCGCCCGTGTGCCTTGGTGTGATGCTTGCCACATTGGAATCAACGGCCTTGAGTTTGGCGGCCAAACCTTCCGGAATCGCGACTGAATTGGCAGCCGCAAGCACACGTGCGTCGAGTGCTTGGAGTTGTTCTAGTAAACGTAAGCGCTCAGGAGTCGCGTTCGCTGCCGCGAGGAACTCTGGCGTTTGATCGTTTGGGTCAGCGTAAGCGCGTTTTCTAAATTCTAAGTCATCCATTGATGTTGGACTCTTTTAAGGGTGTTTGCCCTTTTACTGTGGATATTAAATGGGTTGGCTGCATTCAGCGCCCTATTCATATTGTGGTTCGTCGAGTGCTTTGTCTGGCTCACCATCGGGAAAGAAGACATGCTTTAACTTTCCTCTCGCTCTAAAAAGACGAGTCATGACGGTGTTGTTGTTCAGATTTAAGATTTCGGCGATTTCCTTTCCACTAAACCCTCCAATGACTTGCAGGAGGAGGGGTTCTCTATAATCCTTGTCCAAAGATTCAATGGCGTCATGCAGGAGCTTGCGATCCATGCGTTGATCCGGCTCATTATCAAAGGAGTCCGCAATTGTTTGGTCTTCAATATCGACTATATCCGGGCGATAGCGCTCATAGAGGCGTGCGTTCTCGCGGCGTAAAATCGTAAATAACCAAGCTTTTGCGGCTTTATCGTTCTGCAGGCTGTCTAAAGACCGCCAAGCGCGCAAAAAAGTTTCCTGTACTAGGTCTTCTGCTAGAGCGCCGTTTTTACAGAGCCAATAAGCATAGCGATATACGTCCTGGTATAAGGCGTCTACCATTATCTGATAGCGTTTCCGCTTTGCTATATCGTCCAAGACCGGTGTTTCGCTCATTTCGTTTCGTTGAACCAGATTGCATTGCTGATGGATGTTGAATTAGCAAAGATTGGGCAGCAATAACCCCGCTGAAACTCTGCGTTAAGGGTGTCGAGTTTGACGAATAACGTCTTGAGCGGCAAGTCATTTGGGGTTTGGTGTTCTTGTGGCGGGGAATTTCGAGCTTCGTCCTGTTGTCGGGCAGGATAGTTTTGGCCGTAGGGCGGGCACAAGGCTATAATCCGCATCCCGAGAGATCAGTAGGGTAGGACAATGATGAGAGTGGCGATTGCCGGCGCAGCCGGAAGAATGGGTAGGACATTAATCGAGGCCGTGGCTAGCAGTGATGCCAACTTGGAGGTCACGGTGGGCACTGTGCTGGCGGATGACCCAGCCTTAGGGGTGGATCTCGGTCTGTTGGCAGGCATTTCTGCGCTGAGTATTCCTTCAGTGTCGACGTTGGACGCTGTGTCAGAGCAATTTGATGTCTTGATAGACTTTACGTCTTGCGCGGCAACTTTGGCACATCTTGAGTTCTGCGTTGCCCATAATAAGTCGATGGTGATTGGGACTACTGGTTTTAGTGACGAAGAGAAGCAGATCATTGCTACGGCCGCTAAGAAAATTCCCGTCGTATTCGCACCTAATATGAGTGTTGGCGTCAATCTATGCTTGAAGTTGCTCGATATGGCGGCAAGGGTCTTGGCAGAGGACGACATGGATATCGAGATTGTTGAGGCGCATCACCGGTATAAAAAAGATGCTCCATCAGGCACCGCATTGCGCATGGGTGAGGTGGTTGCCGATGCATTGGGGCGTAATCTTAAAGATGTCGCTGTGTATGGGCGTGAGGGCATGGGTGAGGAGCGTGCTCGTAATACGATTGGCTTTGCCACAGTACGGGCAGGGGATATCGTCGGAGATCATACCGTGATATTCGCGGGCCTAGGTGAGCGAGTAGAGATCACTCACAAAGCGAGCAGCCGTATGACTTTCGCTAAGGGCGCTGTGCGTGCCGCGGCATGGCTAGAGGCGCGCCCGGCTGGCTTATATTCCATCGATGATGTTTTGTTTGGTGCAAAAACTGCGTAGACACGATAAGGCCCATTCGCGTATAATGCGGCCTCAGTATGTTTATATCTGAGCACATAACGGGATTCACAAAAAGGCGGAATGAAGCGGTCGTTTCATTCCGCTTTTTTTCACCCGGATTTTGCGTTTTATCGGGAGAATGCATTGATTAATCCAGCTGTACTGGCATTGGAAGATGGCAGTATATTCCGTGGCAGGGCGATCGGCGCCCATGGCGTTACTAGTGGTGAGGTGGTCTTTAATACCTCAATGACAGGCTATCAGGAAATTCTGACAGACCCGTCATACGCTCGCCAAATTGTCACTTTGACTTATCCTCATATCGGTAGTACCGGTACTAACTCCGAAGATAACGAATCTGAAAATGTCTGGGCCTCCGGTCTAGTGATTCGTGATCTCCCGCTAGTGGCAAGTAACTGGCGTAACGAACAAACTCTCGATGATTTCCTTAAAACACGTAACGTTGTCGCGATAGCGGAGATTGATACGCGTCGTCTGACTCGACTGCTGCGTGACAAGGGGCCTTTGAACGGGTGTCTATTGTCGGGTGACGCTCTGGCGAAACATGGCGAAGCGCATGCCTTGGAGCAGGCTCGTCAGTTTCCAGGTCTGAAAGGAATGGATCTTGCGAAAGAGGTGAGCGCAAAAGCGACTTACGTCTGGACCGAAGGGCTCTGGGAGCTAGGCAAAGGGCATAGCGTAGCGCCGCTCGATAAGCCTTTTCATGTTGTTGCGTATGACTTTGGGGCAAAGCAGAACATTCTTCGAATGATCGCGAGCCGCAACTGCAAGGTGACAGTCGTGCCAGCGCAAACCTCTGCGGAAGATGTGCTCGCGTTGAAGCCTGATGGCGTGTTTCTTTCCAATGGTCCTGGAGATCCGGAGCCTTGTGATTACGCAATCGCAGCGACTAAGCAGTTCTTAGAATTGGACATCCCAATTTTTGGTATTTGTCTGGGCTGTCAGATTCTCGCTTTGGCGTGCGGTGCTAAAACAGTGAAGATGCGTTTGGGTCATCATGGCGCCAATCATCCTGTACAAAGCATTGAGCTAGGGACTGTGTTCATCACTAGCCAAAACCATGGTTTTGCAGTGGATGAGGCGAGTCTTCCAAGCAATCTTAAAGCAACGCATCGTTCTTTGTTTGACGGTTCATTGCAGGGGATAGAGCGAACGGATAAGCCGGCTTTTGCATTCCAGGGCCACCCTGAAGCAAGTCCTGGGCCTCACGATATCACTTCGCTTTTTGACCATTTTATTGACTTGATGAAGGCGAAAGCCAGCGTTTAGCCACAAATCACTGCCGAGGGCCCTTGCCCTCGGATGCGAAATTTAAACAAGCTTCTGAGGCAATAATGCCTTAGCAGCATCAAGACTTACGGTTTGAATATGCCAAAACGATCCGACTTAAAAAGTATCCTCATCCTCGGTGCGGGCCCTATTGTTATTGGCCAAGCTTGCGAGTTCGACTACTCCGGTGCGCAAGCGTGTCAGGCGTTGCGAGAAGAGGGTTATCGAGTCATTCTCGTAAACTCGAATCCCGCTACCATCATGACCGACCCTACTATGGCCGATGCGACGTATATTGAGCCAGTGACTTGGGAGATCGTTGAAAAAATTATCGAGAAAGAGCGGCCAGATGCAGTGTTGCCTACGATGGGCGGGCAAACGGCGCTTAACTGTGCGTTGGATCTCGAACGTCACGGTGTGTTGAAAAAGTACAACGTAGAGTTGATTGGCGCGAGCAGTGAAGCCATCGACAAAGCGGAAAACCGTGAGCTTTTTGATAAAGCCATGAAGGCCATCGGGTTAGAAACTCCCGCACATGGCATGGCGCATAACATGGACGAAGCGTATGCGGCGCTAGAGAAAGTGGGTTTCCCATGTATCATTCGCCCCTCCTTCACTATGGGCGGCAGCGGCGGCGGCATCGCTTATAACAAAGAAGAATTTATTGAGATCTGTACGCGCGGTCTTGAGCTTTCTCCTAATAACGAATTGTTGATTGATGAGTCTCTTATAGGCTGGAAAGAATACGAGCTAGAAGTGGTTCGTGATCACAAAGATAACTGCATCATCGTTTGTACTATCGAAAACTTTGATGCGATGGGTGTGCATACAGGTGACTCCATTACTGTTGCCCCATCACAAACCCTTACCGATAAAGAATATCAAATTTTGCGTAATGCGGCGGTGGCTGTTCTGCGTGAAATCGGTGTTGAAACTGGCGGCTCCAATGTGCAGTTTGGTATGTGCCCTAAGACGGGCCGCTTGGTCATCATTGAGATGAACCCGCGTGTGTCTCGTTCATCAGCGCTGGCCTCTAAGGCGACAGGTTTCCCTATTGCTCGTGTGGCTGCCAAGCTAGCCGTAGGTTACTCCCTTGATGAGTTGCGCAACGAGATTACGGGCGGAGCAACGCCTTCGAGTTTCGAGCCTACCATCGATTACGTCGTTACTAAGATTCCACGTTTCACCTTTGAGAAATTCCCAGAGACGAATGACCGTATTACCACGCAGATGAAATCTGTGGGAGAGGTCATGGCTATAGGCCGTACCTTCCAAGAATCCATGCAGAAAGCACTGCGCGGTCTTGAGGTGGGTGTCTCTGGTTTTGATCCGGTGCTTGAAACTGGTCTAAGCGATTCGATGGATCGCTTAAAGCGCGAGCTTAAAGATGCTGGCGGCGAGCGCGTTTGGTATATCGCTGACGCATTCCGTCAGGGTTGGAGTGTAGAGACTGTCGCTGAACTAACGGGCGTTGATCCATGGTTCCTTGTGCAGATCGAAGACTTGATGTTCGAAGAGGCGCGGATCGCTTCGATGACATTAGACCAACTTGATAAAGATTCTCTCTTCCGCTTAAAGCAAAAAGGCTTCTCTGATTTACGCATGGCGACGCTTTTGAATATTCCTGAGCTGCGCATGCAAGAGCATCGACATGCATTAGGTGTGCGTCCTGTGTACAAGCGGGTAGACACCTGTGCGGCAGAGTTTGCCTCCTCGACAGCTTATATGTATTCGACCTACGAAGAAGAGTGTGAGGCGCTGCCTAGTGATCGTAAGAAGATCATGGTGTTAGGTGGCGGGCCAAACCGTATTGGTCAAGGCATCGAGTTTGATTATTGCTGTGTGCACGCCGCGTTAGCGATGCGTGAAGACGGCTATGAGACCATCATGGTGAACTGTAATCCTGAGACAGTGTCGACAGACTACAATATTTCCGACCGTCTCTACTTTGAGCCAGTGACCTATGAAGACGTTATTGAAATTGTTCAATTAGAAAAACCCCATGGCGTCATTGTGCAGTTCGGCGGGCAAACGCCTTTGAATCTTGCGCAACGTCTTGAGGCGGCAGGGGTGCCTATCATTGGCACCTCGGCAGATGCAATTGACCTCGCTGAGGACCGTGAACGGTTCCAGAGAATGATCCAGAAATTAGGCTTGAAGCAGCCACCAAACTGTATCGTACGTAGTGTTGAAGAGAGTATTGAAGCGGCAGAGCGTATTAGCTATCCGCTCGTTGTGCGTCCTTCGTATGTGCTAGGTGGTCGCTCAATGGAGATCGTTTATAACGAAGAAGAATTGCGTCGATATATGCGCACTTCTGTGAAAGTAGGTAACGAGAGCCCAGTGCTGCTAGATTACTTCTTGAGCTCCGCGATTGAGATCGATGTGGATTTGGTCAGCGATGGTCATCAAGTGGTAGTAGGCGCGATCATGCAGCATATCGAACAAGCAGGCGTCCATTCTGGCGACTCCGCATGTTCATTGCCGCCTTATAATCTTTCTGATGAAGTGCAAGATCGCATTCGAGAGCAAGTCACTATGCTCGCGAAAGAGCTAAATGTTATTGGTTTGATGAATACCCAGCTTGCTTACCAAGACGGCGAAATATATGTGATCGAAGTGAATCCTCGTGCGTCACGAACGGTGCCATTTGTCTCTAAATGTATTGGTGTGTCACTTGCGAAAGTGGCTGCCCGTTGCATGGCTGGTACTAGCCTTAAAGAGCAAGGCTTTGAGAAAGAAATCGTTCCTAAAAACTTTGCTGTAAAAGAAGCGGTGTTCCCTTTCAATAAGTTCCCTGGTGTTGACCCAATTCTTGGACCAGAAATGAAGTCCACGGGTGAGGTGATGGGTGTGGGTCGTACGTTCGCGGAAGCGTTTGCGAAAGCCCAGATTGGCGCGGGAGAAGAAATTAAGACGGGCGGCGCTGTGTTTATCAGTGTTCGGGATACAGACAAGCCACGTTTGGAAGAGGTGGCTGGAAAGCTGCACAGACTTGGCTTCACCTTGTTGGCTACACAAGGGACGGCTGCAAAAATAGCGGCTGTAGGGCTGCCTGTGACATCGGTCAATAAGGTCAACGAAGGCCGTCCTCATATTGTCGACATGATTAAAAACGAAGAAGTGCAGCTTATTGTGAATACGACAGAAGGTAAGCAAGCGATTGCTGACTCTTCAATTATTCGCCGTACGGCGCTGCGCCACGATGTGACTTGCACCACGACAATCGAGGGGGCGTTAGCGGTTTGTGAATCTCTCGAGTTCGGTGATAACCTATCGGTATATACGATTCAGGAGTTACACGCAGAGCTATGAGAAAAGTCCCTATGACAGTTGCCGGCGCGGAACGTTTACGCGCGGAGCTGCAAGAGTTGAAAACAGAACGTCGACCTAAAATCATTCAAGCAATTGCAGAGGCGCGTGCGCACGGCGATCTTAAAGAGAACGCCGAGTACCATGCTGCACGTGAACAGCAGAGCTTTTGTGAAGGTCGTATCAATGAGATCGAAGGCAAGCTGTCTGATGCTGAGATCATCGATATCTGTTCGATTGAGCCAACTGGCCGTGTCATCTTTGGCACGACGGTGACTTTGCTAAACCTTGAGACTGAGAAGCAAGTGGTCTATCAGATCGTCGGTGAAGACGAGGCGGACGTGAAAGCAGGGCGTATTTCTGTAGGATCACCGATCTCTCGAGCCATGATGGGCAAGGAAATCGGAGATGAAGTCGTCGTTAAAGCGCCTGTTGGCGAAATAGAGTACGAAATCGAAGATGTGAAGCATCTTTAAGGCTTGATCGTTTAGCCTGTGCCGCCAGGGCGCTTAGAGCGCCTTGAAGCGGAGAATGTTCGAAAGCTTTGGATTTGGCTTTTCTGCCGCACGATAAATCACTGCAACGTTGCCAATACTTTGAATCAATTCTGCCTTTGCCGTCTCGCAAATTTCCTGCGTTAGCGCTTTGCGAGAATCCCTATCTGCTGCGAAGATCTTGATTTTAATGAGTTCGTGCTGAGATAGTGCACGCTCAATCTCGTCATTAACGCCTTCGCTTAGCCCTTTTTGAGCAATGGTTACTACGGGAGACAATTCGTGGGCAATTGTGCGAAAGCGTTTTTTATCTTGAGAAGCTAATTTCATAATTGGTACATCGCGAGGCATAGAAGGGCGAATAAAAGAGGCGACATTGTAGCTTAGCGTGAGAAATACACAACCAAGCGAAAGATATCTTGTGCCGCTATTCTTGGACATTTTGCGTTCTGATCTTGTAATATCGATTGTAACTCCCAATATCAAAGGCGAGAGTCAGTAAAACAACGCCTTACAATAAAGTGGAATACGTGCAGAATGGGTGCCGGGTTCCGATCTTATGCCCGTTAGTTGGGCAACCAGCCCTACAGAATTAACACCAGAGCTCTATTTTAGCGCTGGTCCAAAGCGTCCTAAAGGATGCTATCGCTTAGTGTTTTCAACAGATGGGGGATGATCCCTTGAACGATATGGCAAAAAATTTATTACTTTGGATGGTGATCGCTGCAGTGCTGCTGACGGTGTTCAATAACATCAATCAAGAAACTAGCAGTGTGTCCGTCACTTATTCCGACTTTGTGAAGGAAGTGCGTGCAGGGCAAGTGCGTTCTGTCGATATTTCCGGAGTGTCGGTCGCTGGCCGGCGTATGGATAGTACTCAGTTCACGACTATGATTCCGATGATTGGTGATGATCAGCTTATGACCGACCTGTTTAACAACGGGGTAGAGATCATAGGTTCTGAGCCTGAGCGACAAAGCATTTGGTCGCAATTGTTTGTGGCGAGCTTCCCGATACTGATCATCATTGGCTTGTTTTTCTTTTTCATGCGGCAAATGCAAGGCGGCGCAGGCGGCGGTAAAGGCGGCCCAATGTCGTTCGGCAAAAGCAAAGCTAAGTTGCTGGGTGAGGATCAAATTAAAATCACCTTCGCCGATGTGGCGGGTGTGGACGAAGCCAAAGAAGATGTTAAAGAGCTTGTGGATTTCCTAAGAGAGCCGGACAAGTTCCAGCGCTTAGGTGGTCGTATTCCTCGTGGCATCTTGATGGTGGGTCAACCAGGTACTGGTAAAACATTGCTTGCTAAGGCAATTGCGGGCGAAGCGAAAGTGCCGTTTTTCTCTATCTCTGGTTCTGACTTCGTCGAAATGTTTGTCGGGGTTGGTGCCTCGCGTGTTCGTGACATGTTTGAGCAAGCCAAGAAGCAATCTCCTTGTATTATCTTCATCGATGAAATTGACGCCGTAGGCCGCCATCGTGGTGCCGGAATGGGCGGTGGTCATGATGAGCGCGAACAGACCCTTAACCAGTTGCTAGTAGAAATGGACGGTTTTGAAGCCAACGACGGCATTATCGTTATTGCGGCGACAAACCGTCCTGACGTACTGGATCCAGCATTGTTGCGTCCAGGCCGATTTGACCGTCAAGTGGTCGTGGGCTTGCCTGATATTCGTGGTCGCGAGCAGATCCTTAAAGTGCATATGCGCAAAGTGCCGATTGATGACCGTGTGAATGCGTCATTGATTGCCCGTGGTACTCCTGGGTTCTCCGGTGCAGACCTTGCCAACCTAGTGAACGAGGCGGCGTTATTTGCTGCGCGCAGCGGTAGTAAGCTGGTCTCGATGGAAGAGTTTGAGAAAGCGAAAGACAAAATCATGATGGGCGCAGAGCGTAAGTCCATGGTGATGTCGGATAAAGAAAAGATCAACACGGCTTACCACGAGTCTGGTCATGCGATCGTGGGCCGCTTAGTCCCAGATCATGACCCGGTCTATAAGGTCAGCATTATTCCACGCGGTCGTGCACTGGGTGTGACGATGTTCCTTCCAGAGGAAGATCGCTACAGCTTGAGTAAGCAGGGAATATTGAGTCAGATATGCAGCCTTTATGGTGGTCGTATTGCGGAAGAGATGACGTTGGGTACTGAAGGGGTTACCACTGGTGCTTCTAATGATATTCAGCGCGCAACTGACATGGCTCGGAACATGGTCACAAAATGGGGTCTTTCGGCTAAATTGGGCCCGTTGACCTACGCTGAAGAAGAAGGCGAAGTGTTCTTGGGACGCTCGTCCTCCAATGCCAAAGCGCATTCTGGCGAAACCGCGAGAATTATCGACGAAGAGATCAGAAGCATCATTGATGACTGTTATAAGCGTGCACACGCTATTCTCGAAGAAAACCGAGACAAGCTTGAGCTTATGAAAGATGCGTTGATGGAGTATGAAACTATCGATGCCGATCAAATCTCCGAGATAATGGCCGGTAATAAGCCACGTCCTCCTGCAGATTGGAGTAACGATGATTCGGGATCGGGCTCAGCTAAAAGCGCAGAGCGCCCTGCTGAGACTAAGCCGACTGATAGCACCATTGGTGGGCCTGCCGGCGAGCACTAGTAGTGCTGCGTTGAGCTAGAGGCAGTGCTTGGAGATTCTTGTGACAAAGACAAGCATCAAGATGGGTGATCGGCTCATTGATCTTAGTACGCCTGCCGTAATGGGCATTTTGAATGTAACGCCAGACTCGTTTTCTGATGGAGGTAATCTTCATTCGGAAAAGGAGTCTGGCGTTTTTCGTGTCAGTATCGATAAAGCTTTGCAGCACGCCAAGGCAATGGTCGATGCGGGCGCAAGCTTCATCGACATCGGAGGGGAGTCTACTCGCCCCGGTGCACAAGTGATCGGTGAGCAAGAAGAGCTAGACCGTGTCCTGCCTGTATTGGAAGCGCTAAGGGCCGAGTTTGACGTAACCATCTCAGTGGACACCAGCACCCCCAGTGTCATTCAGGCAGCCATTGCGGCCGGGGCTGGGCTAATTAATGATGTGCGGTCGTTGTCACGCCCGGGTGCTCTAGAGGCTGTTGGTGTTGGCAGTACGGCTGTGTGTTTGATGCATATGCGGGGGCAGCCGCAAACGATGCAGAGCCATATTGAATACGAGAATGTGATCGAAGAGGTGAAGGCCTATCTAGGTCTGCGAATTAAGGCCTGTGAGCAAGCAGGTATCGCACGAGAGCGGTTACTAATTGATCCTGGTTTCGGCTTTGGTAAAACTCCCGAACATAATTTCCAACTGCTCGCTCAGTTGCAGGCATTCGCCTGTTTGCGCCTGCCGATACTGATTGGGGTGTCTAGGAAGTCGATGCTAGGCGCGGCCACGGGAAGGGATGTGGATCAGCGCATGCCTGCAGGCATTGCTGCTACCATGGTGGCTCTGTTGCAGGGAGCGTCAATCGTTCGAACTCATGATGTTGCTGCGACTATAGATGCAGTAAAGGTATACCGCGCCGTAATCGGCGCCTCAAATTGATAGGTTAGGTGCGCATGTCGAAGATAAAAGAAAAACAATATTTCGGGACCGATGGGATTCGCGGGCGAGTAGGTAGCCATCCTATTACGCCTGACTTCATGCTGAAACTCGGGTGGGCCGCGGGCAAGGTGTTCGCCAACAAAGACAGCGGTCGTAGCAAGATCCTAATTGGCAAGGATACGCGCATCTCCGGCTATATGTTTGAGGCCGCGCTTGAGGCGGGACTTACGGCGGCAGGTGTGGATATTAATCTACTTGGTCCAATGCCTACTCCTGCAGTTGCCTATCTTACGCGGACCTTTCACGCCCAGGCCGGCATTGTCATCAGTGCCTCGCACAATCCCTATAACGACAATGGCATAAAATTCTTTGCCGGCGACGGCACGAAGCTTCCTGATGAAGTGGAGTTCGCAATTGAAGAGTATTTAAGCAAAGACATCACGACTGTAGACTCTCAGCTTATTGGTAAGGCCTCGCGAATTACCGATGCGGGCGGGCGATATATTGAGTATTGTAAAAGCACTATTCCGACCGATATAAAATTAAAAGGTCTGAAAATTGTAGTGGACTGCGCGCATGGATCTACTTACAACATTGCAGGTAACGTACTGCGGGAGTTGGGCGCCACGGTTAAGACCATTGGGGCGTCTCCGGATGGTTTGAATATCAATGAAAACTACGGCTCAACATCTCCTGAGTTTCTAGTGAAAGAGGTGCTTGCAGAAGGAGCGGACCTCGGGATCGCATTTGATGGCGATGGCGATCGGGTAGTGATGGTGGATCATCTGGGCAATGTCGTTGATGGTGACGAGATTATCTATGTGATCGCCAGAGACCGTCGTCGTCGCAATGTCGACTTTGGAGGGGTTGCTGGCACCTTGATGAGCAATCTCGGCCTGCAACTAGGCTTGGAAGCGCTCGATATTCCATTTACACGGGTTAACGTTGGCGATCGCTATGTAATGGCGGAGCTAAAGGCCAAGAAATGGCAGCTTGGCGGCGAATCGTCGGGTCATATTATTTGTTTGGATGTAGCGAGCACTGGGGATGGGATTGTTGCGGCGCTACAGGTGCTCTACGCGATGGTCAGCTCTGGCTCTAGTTTGCATGAGCTATCGAGTAAGATGAGTAAGTTCCCGCAAACAATGATCAATGTCCGTATTGCGCAAAAAACGGATTTATCTGCAAACGAAGCAGTGTGCAGTGCGGTACGCGCTGTGGAGGCTACTTTGGGTAAGAAGGGGCGCGTATTGTTGCGGCCATCTGGCACAGAGCCAGTGGTGAGAGTCATGGTGGAAGGAGAAGATCATACACTGGTGACTAAGTTAGCTCAGGAGTTGGCGGCAAGTGTGGAGGAGGCTGTTTCCTGAACTTGCCAATAGTGCGTTTCGAGAAAGTTGCAAGCGCGGGGCAGTTTGGTTATATTGGCGCCCCGTTTTCCTGATGTCAGACGCCATCTACTGGTCAAGGTGATGCAAATGCGCAGAAGCTTAGTTGCTGCGAACTGGAAAATGCACGGTTCCAGAGAGTTTATTGAAGAATTGTTAGCCACTCTGACTCGAGACCTTGATGTCGTGTCAGATGAGGTAGAGATTGTTGTCTGTCCACCTTCGCCATATTTAGGCTTAAGTCAGGAATTGTTGCGTAATAGCCCAATTCTGCTCGGGGCGCAAAATGCGCACGAAGCAAGTGACGGAGCATTTACCGGTGAAGTGGCAGCACAGATGCTTAATGACTTTGATGTCGCGATGGTGATCGTCGGGCATTCAGAGCGAAGGCAGATTTTCGCAGAAACTGATGCGCAGATCGCCGCTAAGTGCCACGCAGTGATTGCGCAAGGCATGACCCCTATTCTTTGTGTCGGCGAAACATTGCAAGAACGCGAAGCTGGGAGTGCCGAAGCGATAGTCGCTAGGCAGTTGGATACTGTATTAGATGTATGTTCGATAGCATCGATGGCTGATGCCGTGATCGCCTATGAACCAGTCTGGGCAATTGGGACTGGTAAAACAGCGACACCCGCGCAAGCGCAAGAAATGCACGGCTTTATTAGAGAATTACTAAGCAAGCGTGACAGTGTTATTGGCGCCGGTATGCGAATTTTGTATGGTGGCAGCGTTAATGCTGGCAATGCAGCGCAATTGTTTGCTGAAAAAGATATAGATGGTGGCTTGGTAGGCGGAGCGTCGCTTAAGTCAGAAGAATTCATAACGATTTGTAAAAGTGTGAGTAAATAATGGAAACAATAATTGTCGTAGTGCACGTCATCGTCGCTATTGCGATCGTCGGCCTGGTGTTATTGCAACAGGGCAAGGGCGCAGATGCTGGCGCGGCATTTGGTAGCGGATCTTCGCAAACTGTATTTGGCGGTGGGGGCTCGGGCAACTTTTTGACGCGCGCCACTTCAATTGCGGCCACGGTGTTCTTTATTACGAGCCTGACGCTTGCGATCTTTGCTAAGCAAAATACAGGCGCAGGTGCGATTGAAGGGATGCCTATTGTAAACCCAGCACTTTTAGAGCAATCTTCGGCGCCGGTGAGCGATATCCCGCAGGTAGAGTCAACAGCCCCAGTGGGTGACGTGTCTGACATCCCTGTTGTTGGCGATGATCAAGCGAATTAATTGTTAGAAATAGTAAGTCCTCGAAGTAAGTAGTAAATGCAGTAAGCGCCGAAGTGGTGGAATTGGTAGACACGCTATCTTGAGGGGGTAGTGACCTATGGTCGTGCGAGTTCAAGTCTCGCCTTCGGCACCAAATTTAAGAATTGAAAATGTCAGTGGTTTGCTCGTTTTTTGAAAAGCAGCTAAATTACCGAATTGCTAGGTTCTACTTGACCTTTCACTATCAAGGTCAGTATAATTCGGCCCCTGAGATTTGAAGAGGCATTGACCCTGTTAGCCAGATAGCCAGTGGTCGATCGCACGTTAAAGTCGTGCAAATGTAATATCTCATCAGAATTTATGATTTATTGCGGGGTGGAGCAGTCTGGCAGCTCGTCGGGCTCATAACCCGAAGGTCGTAGGTTCAAATCCTGCCCCCGCTACCAATCGAAGTGCAGTAGTAATAGTAGGCGCCCGACTCGGGCTCAGCTTTCAATCCGGCGCAGCCGCTGAAGGTCGAAGGTGAAAACCTGCTCTGGCTACCACTTTAGTAGAAGTAAAAATAACGAGCCCCATTTGGGGCTTTTTATTAGGCGCGATTTTCGCCTAGCAAGGCCGGGCTGGTATGCTCCACATCGATAATGCGAATTTATCGGTGTTACAAAGTCAGTATTTTAGGAGTGGGCCGCAGGCCCATTTTTTATTTGTGGAATTTGATTTTCGCTAGAACGAAATGACCTTCCAAGATAGTGGAGTGAAACTTGAGTACAAGCGTTACCCTTATAAGCGATTTAATCCGTCCGACCGTAGAAGCGCTCGGGGTTGAACTGTGGGGAATCGAGCATGTGATTCAAGGAAAATACAGCGTCGTGCGCATTTATATCGATAAAGGCGAAGACGGCATTGCTATTGAAGATTGCGAAAAAGTATCGCGTCAAGTTAGTGCAATTTTTGATGTGGAAGACCCAATCCCTGGGGAATACACGCTAGAAGTTTCCTCCCCCGGTATGGAACGTCCCCTTTTTGAAATCGAACAGTTCGCAAGCTATGTGGGCAATGAAGTCGCTGTGCGTTTGCGTTCTCCATTAGATGGACGTAGAAAGTTTAAAGGCGTAATACAGAGTGTTGATGCAGACAGCGTCACGCTATTGGTTGATGGCGAAACGTTCAAGCTTTCAGCTATGACAATTGATAAAGCTAATTTAGTATTTTAGGACTTGTCTGGTTAGAGCCCCTTTGGGTGTTCCCAGGTTTTTGCAGAATAATGGATTGATGACCTCTAGAGTAAGGTGACACGATTATGATGAGTAAAGAAATTCTGTTGGTTGCGGATGCAGTCTCGAATGAGAAAGGCGTGTCACGCGAAGTCATTTTCGAAGCTATTGAGTCAGCGTTAGCGGCAGCGACAAAAAAATTCTATGAAAGCGATGACATCGCGTGCCGCGTTGGTGTTGACCGTAGAACTGGCGAGTACGAAACTTTCCGTGTGTGGACAATTGTCGATGACGAAGAATACACAGGTAAGGGCTCGCAGTTAACAATAGAAGAAGCCAAAGAAAAAAACGAAGAATTGAATATTGGTGACGATTGGGAAGAGCGAATCGAGAACATTGAGTTCGGTCGTATCGCTGCACAAACGGCCAAGCAGGTAATCGTACAGAAAGTACGTGAAGCGGAGCGCGATATTATTATCGCTGAGTATATCGACAAGATTGGTACTCTAATCTCTGGCACGGTTAAGAAAGTTACGCGTGAAAGTGTATTGGTTGATATGGGCAGCAATGCCGAAGGCCTTCTAACCCGTGAGCATATGATCCCGCGTGAAAATTTCCGTACAGGTGATCGTATTCGTGCATTGTTGCTTGATGTGCGTTCGGAGCCACGTGGCCCGCAATTGTTTTTGAGCCGTACAGCTCCAGAAATGTTGATCGAGCTGTTTAAGATAGAAGTCCCAGAGATTTCTGAAGAAATAATCGAAATTAAAGCGGCAGCACGAGATCCGGGTTCGCGCGCTAAAATCGTTGTTAGCACTAATGACGGTCGTATTGATCCAGTAGGCGCTTGTGTTGGTATGCGTGGTTCACGCGTACAAGTCGTCTCAAACGAATTAGCCAATGAGCGTATCGATATCATCCTTTGGGACGATAACCCTGCTCAGCTCGTTATTAACTCTATGGCGCCTGCAGAAGTGGCTTCGATTATTGTTGACGAAGATAGTCACACGATGGACGTTGCCGTAGAAGAGGACAACCTAGCGCAAGCGATTGGCCGTAACGGTCAGAACGTTCGACTTTCCAGCGAACTTACTGGTTGGGCTATTAACGTCATGAGTGTAGACGAGGCGAACGAGAAGCAGGAACAAGAGTCTAGTGGCTTTGTTGATATGTTTGTCGTGAAGCTAGATGTTGATGAAGACGTTGCAGAGATTCTGGTTAGTGAAGGATTTACTTCGCTAGAAGAAATTGCCTATGTCCCATTAGATGAAATTTTAGACATCGATGGATTTGACGAAGACATGGCGACTGAGCTGCGTAATCGAGCAAAGGATGCATTGCTGACACAAGCAATTGCCTCTGAAGAAGATTTGTCTAACGCCAATGTTGGCGAAGACCTTCTTAATATGGAAGGTATGGACGAAAGTTTAGCTTTAGCACTCTCTAAGAAAGGCGTGCTGAGCATGGAAGATCTCGCTGAACAAGCAGTAGATGAGTTGATGGATATTGAAGGCATGGACGAAGAGCGTGCCGGCAAACTCATTATGACTGCGCGAGCCCCTTGGTTCGAATAATTAGGGCATTACTGTTCGCGAAACGTGAGTAGCGGGTTTTGACCGCAAGAGAAATTAGGAGCAATTAAATGGCAGATGTAACAGTCAGTGAACTCGCCAAAGTGGTTGGAGTTTCAGTGGAGAGACTTCTTTCCCAAGTGAAAGAAGCGGGTCTGCCCCATACAAAGGCGGATGATTCCATATCGAAAGAGGACAAGAGCACCTTATTGGGATTCTTGCGTCGAAGCCATGGTGACGGTGAATCATCAGATGCCGCCCCCAAAAAAATAACCTTGAAGCGCAAAACGGTTGAGACGCTGAAGTCTGCGTCGAATCATGGTCGTGGAAAAACGGTTGCGGTTGAAGTTCGTAAGAAACGCACTTATGTGAAACGTAGCGAATTGCAGCCAGAGGTAGAAGAAGTTCAAGAGCCTATCGAAGCGGCAGAAGAACTAGTAACTGCGCCAGAGACGGCAGCACAAGCCGAGCCAGCGACGACTCCAGAAGTGGTTGCTGCGCCAGAGGCCGTTGCACCGGCAGAGACAGCTGAGGCAACGCCTGCTGCTCCTGTTGAGCCAGCTGCCGCTACTCCAGCGCCAGTTGCTGAAGCACCGAAAGAAGCCAAGCCTGCTGCAGCGCCAGAGCCACGACGTCACCCGGCACCGAGCCGTGACGCACCTAAAGGTGGCAAAGATGACGACAAAGGAGCGTTCCGTAAAAAGGATAAAGCTCCGGCAAGAAAACAGAGCAAAGGCCGCTCATCCGGTGACGATTTCGTACTGGAAAAAGGCGAGTATGATGGTGGCCGTGCACGTCGCGGTGGTCGCAAAAGTCGTTCGCGTACAAGCAAAGAGCACGGCTTTGAGAAGCCTACTGAGTTTATCTCTCGCGAGATCCTCATTGGCGAGACAAACTCCGTAGCGGATCTTGCTCAGAAAATGTCTGTGAAGTCGGCGGCAGTTGTTAAGGTGCTCTTTAAGATGGGCGTCATGGCAACTATCAACCAAGTCCTCGACCAAGATACTGCGACTTTGCTAGTCGAAGAAATGGGCCATACCGTTAAATTTGTGTCCGAAGATCATATTGAAGAAAGCCTTTATGAGTCCATTGCCTATGCTGGCGGTGAAGAGTCTATTGCCCGTGCACCTGTAGTGACGGTCATGGGTCACGTAGACCATGGTAAGACATCTCTATTGGACTATATCCGTAAAGCGACTGTAGTTTCTCACGAAGCGGGCGGCATCACTCAGCATATCGGTGCGTACCATGTAGAAACACCGAACGGCATGATCTGTTTCCTTGATACCCCAGGACACGCCGCCTTTAGCGCGATGCGTTCACGTGGTGCTAAGGCTACGGATATTGTAATTCTTGTAGTCGCTGCCGATGATGGTGTGAAGCCACAAACTGAAGAAGCCATTGCTCATGCTCGTGCTTCTGGTGTGCCGATCGTCGTGGCAGTTACAAAAATTGATAAGCCAGACGTCGACGTAGATCGCGTGCGCAATGAGTTGTCTGCCTTTGGCGTGATCTCAGACGCATGGGGCGGTGATGTGCAGTTTGTAGAAGTGTCTGCGCATACTGGCCAAGGCATTGACGAACTACTTGAAGCCATTCTATTGCAATCAGAGCTATTAGAATTGAAAGCCTTCATTGACGCGCCTGGTAAAGGGGTTGTTATTGAGTCGCGTCTTGATAAAGGTCGCGGCCCTGTTGCCTCTGTATTGGTACAGAACGGTACTCTGAAAGTGGGAGACGTTGTACTAGTTGGGCATGAATATGGACGCATACGCGCATTGGTTGACGAAATGAGTCAGTCAATCAAAACAGCGGGCCCCTCTATTCCTGTTGAGATTTTAGGTTTGAACGGTGTTCCTGAGGCTGGCGATGAGTTTGTCGTTGTGGCTGATGAGAAGAAAGCCAAAGAAGTGGCGGCACATCGTCGCGAGCGCACTAAAGATAACAAAGTGGCCGCTCAGCAAACTAATAAGATGGAAAGCATGTTTGCCGGTATTGGCCGTGCTGAAATGGGCATCATGAACATCGTATTGAAAACCGATGTTCGTGGATCGCTTGAAGCGATTGTGTCCTCGCTGCATAAGCTTGGTACCGAAGAAGTTCAGGTGAACATTGTATCCTCCGGTGTTGGTGGTATCTCTGAGACAGATGCTCACCTTGCTGCTACATCGAATGCAATGATCGTAGGGTTTAACGTTCGTGCTGATAAGAGTGCGCGTCAACTTATTGAAAATGAGAACCTAGAGCTACGCTATTACAACATCATCTATAACGTCATTGATGACGTGAAAGCCGTTCTTGGTGGCATGCTAACGCCTGAGATGCGCGAAGAAATTCTTGGTGTCGCAGAGGTTCGTGATGTCTTCAACTCGCCTAAGTTTGGTCAGATTGCCGGTAGTATGGTTATCGAAGGTACTGTGCATCGTAATAAGCCGATCCGCGTATTGCGTGATGATGTGGTGATTTACGAAGGTGAGCTTGAATCCTTGCGTCGCTTTAAAGACGAAGCCAACTCTGTTCGTAACGGAATGGAATGCGGTATTGGCGTGAAGAACTATAACGATGTCCGAGTCGGCGACAAGATTGAGGTCTATCAGACCACTGCCGTTGCTCGAACTCTATAACGCCGGAAAATTTAATGGCAAAAGTATCACCTAGAGTCCAGCGAGTCGCTGATCAGATACAGCGCGAGTTAGCCATGCTAATTCAGCTGGAAGTAAACGATCCACGTGTAGGCATGGTGTCAGTGACAAGCGTTAAGCTTAGTCGCGACCTTGCCTACGCCGATGTCTATGTGACCGTAATGGGTTCCATCGACGGTGCAGCGGCGCTCTCCCCTGGCGTGACGCTCGATAAAGCCGGTGATCTTGATAAGCTTGAAATCGAAGCCAGTGTTAAAGCACTGAACAGCGCTTCTGGCTTTTTACGCACGATGTTATCGAAACGTCTGACTCTGCGTATTACCCCTCGATTAAAGTTCCACTACGATGAAAGTGTGTCGCGTGGACAGTACCTTTCCTCTCTTATTGATCGCGCTATTGCCGAAGACGATGAGCATCAGTCTTAACGTAATGCCTAGGTTGGAGAGAAAAGTGTGACGCAATATCGTCGAAAGCGCGGTCGTAGTATTAACGGCATTGTAGTGTTAGATAAAGCCACTGGAGCGAGCTCCAACGGATGCTTACAAGAAGTAAAGCGGCTCTTCGATGCTGAGAAAGCCGGGCACACAGGCGCATTAGACCCATTAGCGACTGGCGTTTTGCCGCTATGCTTTGGTGAGGCAACCAAAGTGTCACAGTTCATGCTAGATTCTGATAAGCGCTATCGAACAGTGCTGCAGCTCGGTGTACGCACTGACACTGCCGACATTGAAGGGGCCGTAATCAGTGAGCGCAGCGCCGCCGGGGTAACCGAAGACGCTATATTGACCGCCTTGGAAAGCTTTCGAGGGGATATCAAACAAACCCCTCCTATGTACTCGGCCCTGAAGCATCAAGGTCAACCACTGTACAAGCTAGCGCGCGCAGGCAAAGAAGTAGAGCGTAAAGCACGTGATGTCACTGTATTCGAAATCAAGCTAATCGCGTTTGATGCAGAGGCCGCCACGGTTGAGTTAGAGATTTTCTGCAGCAAAGGCACCTATGTCCGCACAATAGGGGACGATTTGGGTGAAATGCTTGGGTGTGGGGCTAACGTCATTGCTCTACGACGCCTGCAAGCAGGGGCTTTCGAAGAAGCGCAGTGTGTTAGTATTGAACAACTCAGAGAATTGAAAGAAGCGGGTGGTTTGGAGGCTATTGATGCCTTAATCAAGCCTGCTGATATAGCGGTTCAAGGCTTGCCAGAGGTGAATCTTCCCTCGGAGACTGCCGCTTTTGTTAAATTAGGCCAAGCCGTCATTGTTCGACACCTTCCGACTTCTGGATTGGTGCGCTTATATGAAGAGCAACGCTTTATTGGCATTGGAACAATCTTGGACGATGGCCGTGTAGCCCCCAAGAGATTATTTGTAAGCTAGGGTTTTATCACGCTAGCCGAGCGTAACGCTGACACAGGAAGTGTCATATATACGCGCTATAGTATTCGCAGGAAAGGTACCAGATAACTATAAATATGCATGGTTAATCTGGCTCGATAAGGATGTCGACAAAAAGTCGTTTCACGATTGGCGTGTTCGACTATTTTTTAATTGCATATTTTAGGAGAAAGAAGATGGCTTTATCAGCAGAACGCAAAGCAGAGATCGTTAAAGAGCATGCGCAAAGTGAAGGGGATACTGGTTCTCCCGAAGTGCAAGTGGCACTTCTGACAGAAAACATCAATCAGTTGCAGTCTCACTTCAAAGAGCACACACATGACCACCATTCACGTCGTGGTTTGATCCGTATGGTTAACAGCCGTCGTAAATTGCTTGATTACCTAAAAGGTAAAAGCACTGACCGTTATGTTGCCTTGATCAAGAAACTAGGTCTGCGTCGCTAAGTTGTAAAAGTAATTCAATGATGAAGAGATGAAGTTCGACCTTGTTTGACATGGATGTCAATTGCAATGGTGCCGGGGTCAAAATAAAAAATACAGGAATAGAGTATGTTTAATATTGTGCGTAAGACTTTCCAGTTCGGTAAAGATACCGTAACTCTGGAAACAGGTAAGGTTGCAAGACAAGCAACGGGCGCAGTGATCGTCACGATGGGTGATACACAAGTTTTGGCTACAGCGGTTGGAAGAAAGCAACCAAAGCCAGGCCAAGGTTTCTTCCCACTGACAGTGAATTATCAAGAGAAGACCTATGCTGCGGGAAAAATCCCCGGTGGCTTCTTTAAGCGTGAAGGCCGTCCAACTGAGAAAGAGACATTAACTTCTCGTCTCATTGATCGACCTATTAGACCGCTTTTCCCAAAAGGTTACATGAATGAAGTACAAGTAGTTTGTACTGTCATTTCGGCAGGTAAAGGTCAGGATCCTGATATTGCTGCCCTAATCGGCGCATCAGCTGCCCTTTCTATTTCAGGTATTCCATTCCTCGAGCCAGTTGGCGCCGCGCGAGTGGGTTATGACTTGAACGAAGGTTATATCCTTAACCCAAGCATTGCTGAACTCGCAGATTCTGCGTTAGACATGGTAGTTGCGGGCACGAAATCAGCTGTGCTGATGGTTGAGTCTGAAGCAAAGCAGCTTAGCGAAGATCAAATGCTTGGCGGCGTGCTATTTGCACACGAAGCGATGCAAGTTGTTATCGACGCGATTGCAGAGTTCAAAGCAGAAGCGGGCAAGCCAATGTGGGAAATCGCACCAGTTGCGGTCAACGAAGCATTGTTGTCAGGAATGGAGCAAGGCTTTGCAGAGAGCATCGGTAATGCTTACCAGATCTCTGACAAGATGCAGCGTTATGACGCGCTCGGCACTTTGCTTGATCAAGCAAAAGAGCAGTTCGTCAGCGATGACACTGGTGTTGATGCAGAAGAAGTTTCGAAACTATTCGCTTCGCTAGAGAAGAAAGTAGTTCGTAACCGTATTATTGATGGCGCTCCGCGTATCGATGGTCGTGACACACGCACAGTGCGTCCAATCTCAATCGAAACGGGTGTGTTGCCTAAGGCGCACGGTTCAGCATTGTTCACACGCGGTGAGACACAAGCATTGGTTGTGACTACATTGGGTGCTATCCGTGATTCGCAGTTGATTGAAGGGCTTGAAGGATCACGCAAAGAGCCATTCATGCTGCATTACAACTTCCCTCCATTCTGTGTGGGCGAGACTGGCATGATGAGTGGCCCTAAGCGTCGCGAAATCGGCCATGGCAAATTGGCTCGTCGCGGTGTGCAGGCAGTAATGCCAGCAGAAGCTGACTTCCCATACGCTATTCGTGTTGTGTCTGAGATTACTGAATCTAACGGTTCAAGCTCTATGGCTTCTGTCTGCGGCAGCTCTTTGGCAATGATGGATGCAGGTGTTCCTCTTGCAGCGCCAGTCGCGGGTATCGCGATGGGCTTGATCAAAGAAGGCGATCGTTTCTCAGTGCTGACTGACATCCTAGGTGATGAAGATCACCTTGGCGACATGGACTTTAAAGTGGCCGGTACTGTTAATGGTGTTACAGCCTTGCAGATGGATATTAAAATCCAGGGCATCACTGAAGAGATCATGGAAATGGCCTTGAACCAAGCAAACGAAGCGCGTTTGCATATTCTTGGCGAAATGAACAAGGTTCTCGACAAGTCACGCGAGTCTGTTTCTGAAAATGCGCCTTCAATGGCCATGATGAAAATTGATCCAGACAAGATTCGTGACGTGATTGGTAAAGGCGGCGCAGTTATCCGTGGTATCACGGAAGAAACTGGCGCGTCAGTCGATATCGATGATGACGGTAATATCCGTATCTACGGTGAAGACGCTGAATCACGCGATGCGGCAATTGCACGTGTAATGGCCATTACTGCAGAAGCAGAAGTGGGCAAGTTGTACATGGGTAAGGTTGCACGAATCGTCGATTTCGGTGCCTTCGTGACGATTCTTCCAGGTAAGGACGGTTTGGTCCATATCTCACAGATCTCAGCAGAACGTGTTGAAAATATCGGTGAATTCCTGAAAGAAGGTCAAGACGTACTAGTGAAAGTGACTGACTTGGATGCGCGTGGCCGTATCAAGCTCAGCATTAAAGAAATTGAAGAAGATGAGAAGGCAGCATTCGAAGCGGAACAAGCTGCAGAGTAAGCCTTTTCGATAATAAAAAATCCCGTCGCAACGAATGTGTGTGGCGGGATTTTTTTTGCCTTTTAAAAAGGCTTAACGTCCAATTTAGCCTTCTAGGATGCAGGCTTTATTGCTATGCTCAGAGCTTGTATTTGATACAGGTTTTTCCCTTATGTCCTCTGCCCAAACCCCTGACAAACTGCACATTCGTCCCGCTACGGTTGATGACTGTGAGCTCATCCTCGGTTTTATTCGCGAGCTAGCGATCTATGAGAAGCTTGAGCACGAGCTCGTCGCGACGCCACAGATTCTCGCCAAAACGCTATTTGGCGAAAAACCCTATGCAGAAGTGCTTATTGGTGAATTTAACGGTAACCCAGTTGCCTATGCTCTGTATTTTTATAGTTTCTCCACTTTCCATGGACGTCCTGGTATTTACTTAGAAGATGTCTACGTGCAGCCCGCGATGCGTGGTAAAGGCATGGGTAAGCTGATCATGAGCACCCTTGCAAACATTGCTATTGAGCGAGGCTGTGCCAGATTTGAATGGTCGGTACTAGACTGGAACGCCCCTTCTATTGCGTTCTATCGCTCTATAGGGGCACAACCTATGGAAGGTTGGACAGTGCAGCGCGTGACAGGGCAAGCTTTGGAAGATTTAGCCGCCAGCAGCGGCACGGGAGCATAAGTGGAAAAGATCGTCTATGTGAATGGGGACTTTGTGCCGCAGAGTGAGGCCAAGGTGTCTGTGTTTGATCGAGGTTTCTTGTTCGGAGATGGTGTCTATGAAGTGATACCTGTTCTCAATTCACGTCTGATCGAAAGCCAGCATGCGGTGACGCGGCTCGATCGCAGTCTTAATGAGATAGGCATGGCATGGCCCTGCCGCAAAGATGAATATCTGTTAATACTAGAAGAGCTGCGTGCGCGAAATGAAATAGTCGAAGGGGCTGTCTATATGCAGGTCACCCGCGGGGTCGCTGAGCGAGATTTTGCCTTCCCTAAAGACACGCCTACCAGTTTTGTAGCCTTTGCTAGCTCTAGAAAACTGATTGATAATCCACTGGCGAAAACCGGAGTGAGTGTTGTCTCCGTGCCTGATTTGCGGTGGAAGCGCAGAGATATTAAATCCATCAACTTGCTTGCACAATGCATCGCTAAACAAGAAGCGACGAGTCGCGGAGCCTATGAAGGCTGGATGCACGAAGATGGCTTTGTAACAGAAGGGGCTTCTTCGTCAGCGTATATAGTGCAAGCGGGTAAAGTGATTACTCGCCCGTTAAGTCGATCGATTTTGCCTGGCATTAGGCGTAAAGTAATTCTTCAATTAATTGCAGATCACGGCATTGAATTAGAAGAGCGGCCCTTTAGTTTAGAAGAGGCCGGTCAGGCCGATGAGGCATTTCTGAGCAGCGCTACAACGTTGGTAATGCCGGTGGTAAGTATCGACGGCAAGCCAGTGGCGGATGGGGCTCCTGGGCCTGTCACCCAATTAATGCGCAAACTGTATATTGAAATGATTAGCAAAGAAGCCAATAGTTAAAGAGTTATAAATAACACTAACCGGAAGGCCGGAGAAAAAAATGAAAATGCGTTTTTTGACCAAGACATTTGTTGTGACATTGTCTGTTCTAGTATCTATCGCTGTATTCGCTGATGGGCGTACCCCGTTGCGAGCTAAAAATGGCATTGTCGCTAGTGCGTCTGAGATCGCGTCGCAAGTAGGCGTAGATATCATGAAGCAAGGAGGCAACGCGATCGATGCCTCAATCGCTACGGCGTTTGCATTAGCAGTGACTTGGCCATCTGCCGGCAATATCGGCGGAGGTGGGTTTATGGTTTATCACGGGGCTGATGGTCACGCGACCACATTCGATTTCCGTGAGAAAGCACCGTTGGCGGCCACAGAACGCATGTACCTAGGGTTGGATGGCTTGGTAGTGGATAACTCCAATCATCGCTCGCTGTTATCGGTTGGGGTTCCTGGCACAGTTGCCGGCATGTATAAGGCGCACGAAGAGTTAGGTAATCTACCTTGGGCTGACTTAGTGGCTCCTGCTGTAAAGCTAGCGCGCGAAGGGATTCCGATTTCTTGGGCGTTATACACTGGGTTTCAGCGCAATCAATCTTATTGGGATCAGTACCCTTCCTCCGCTGAGGTGTTCTTAAAAGAGGACGGCTCTGCGTACGAGTTTGGTGATCACTGGGTTCAATCTGACTTGGCTGACACACTAGAGCTGATTCAGAACGAAGGGCGTGACGGATTCTATAAAGGCAAAAACGCCAAAATGCTTGCTGACTTTATGCGTGCCAATGGCGGGATCATTACCGAGGAAGATCTAGAGAAATACGAAGCCATTGAAAGAGAGCCGATGCGCGGCACTTATCGCGGCTATGACATAGTCGGCATGCCCCCTCCCAGTTCAGGTGGAGTGGCGATCATCGAGATGCTTAATATTTTGGAAGGCTTTGATATGAGCGCCTATGGTCATAACTCTGCGCAATATTTGCATTTATTGACCGAGGCTATGCGCCGTTCATTTGCTGATCGTGCCGAGCATTTAGGGGATCCTGATTTTAACGAAAGCATGCCATTGGATATGCTTTTAGATAAAGACTATGCCGCGACTTTGCGTGCGACGATAGATATGGCCAAAGCCTCTGTCAGCTCTGAAACAGAATTTGCGAATATTTATGAAAGTGAAGACACTACGCATTTCTCGGTTGTCGATAAAGATGGCAATATGGTTTCGCTTACCTATACGCTTGAGAACAGTTACGGTTCGCGAATTGTAGCGGAAGGCGCCGGTTATCTTTTAAATAACGAGATGGGCGATTTTAATGCTGTGCCTGGTGTCACTAATCGTTCTGGGCAGATAGGCACACCGCCTAATTTGATCGAGCCTGAGAAAAGAATGCTGTCGAGCATGGCGCCAACAATTGTTGCTCAAGATGGGCGGCCATTGTTTGCAATCGGAAGTCCTGGTGGGCGTACGATTATTAACACTACGGTTCAAGCCATTTTGAATGTGATTGACTATGACATGAATATTGCCGAAGCGGTCGAGGCTCCTCGTATTCATCACCAGTGGTTGCCTGATGTCACGAGCTTTGAAGGCACTGGTTTCTCCGAAGACACGCTTATTATTTATGAAGATATGGGACATGAAGTCCGTGCGCGTGGCGAGCAAGGCACGGCGATGGGAGTTTATTACGAAAGCGAAACAGGCCTATTTCTAGGCGGTTCTGACTCGCGTGCGGGAGACGGCGCAGCCGTTGGATACTAGACTCGATCGGTTCTAGACTCAGTAAGCCGCGAATTTTATTCGCGGCTTAACTCTAATACAATTGTCGTTAACGCTTGTGCCCATTGTACTGTTTTTGCAATATCAACAGCATCAGGCCAGCGATCATCAGGATGATGAAATAGCGGGTTAGTGCCAAGTATCGAAAGAAAATTTCCTCCTTGATCGAAAATATTTCTCGCCTCACCCAATGGTCGATTCTCTATCGCAGTTTCGATATCAGGTTTCAGATTGTGCCGTTGCAGATGCCGTGCACTAAGACTTCTTACGTTCGAGTTGGAGTATTGCAATCTTACTTGCGAACTGGTTGCCGCAAAATTCGCTCCAAGGTGAATCCACATGGCTGCATCTTTTGCGAGAGCGGGGTTCTCATGTAGCATTAAATCCAATCCAAGGTGGCCGAGTTCATGGCCGGAATTAGCAGTTAAGATAACGTCTCGAGTTGGAGGGTTATCAATCAATGCGCGAATGAGTTCCATGAAAACGGCAATGCCACCGCCTCGCTCGGAAGCGCAACGCCACCAACCGCTTCGCGGTGTCATTATCACGATGGGGGCAAGGTCTGGATCAGTGCCGTCGATGCGAGCGCTTACGTTATAGGCTTTGCTTTCTTTGCGCTCACAAAAGGCTACAACGGTGGCCTCGGCTCTGTTCGTCATGGCTTGCTGTAGCGCTGGCCAAATGGCATTGGCAATTTGCAAGGTAGGCGGGCCGACTGGAGCATTAAAATCTTCGGCATTCAGCGTCGCAATTCCCTCGGCGGGATAAGACGAATCGCTGACAATGATGATGGCGCGATGACGATTGCTGCGCCGCACTTCGGCCAATTGATTGTGAGTCGGGCTAGATGTGGATGGAGGCAGCATGACGACGCCAATGTCGGCATTGCTTCCCAAAGGACCAAGTGTTCCAGTAATGCCGTGTACATCGGAGTAGTGACAATCGTATAGGGGGACTCCTTCGACTTCGATACCGTTAAAGGTAAAGCTGGCATATAGAATCTCTACACGGTCTAAGGTGATAGGGTCCATAAAAGATGGTAGCCCTAAATCTTGAATGCGATCGGACAACCAGGCGCCACTGACTGTGTCTACGGCCGTGCCTGTGCGGTGGTAGCCTTGTGCTGAATACTGACGAATGGCATCTGCGACTCGTAACTCCTGTGCGCTAGGCTCTTGGCTGAAAACAAAGCTAGGGCTGGATAGCAAAGGGAAGGCTGGTAGCCAGCTTAAAAACTGTCGTCGAGTGGGGCGCATCAGGAGTGTCCTATTTCTGGTTTTTATTAGTATCTCTTAAGCCTTGTCACTTTTTTGTGGTTTGTTGCGCAAAAGTCCAATTCCTAAAGCTGCCATGGCGATAGAGATCAGTGGGTTTAGATAGTTTAGAAAAGCATAGGGTGCGTAATCCAGTACTGATACCCCTAGCGTGCTTGCATAGAACGCCCCAGCGGTGGTCCACGGAATTAGCCCTGTGCTCATTGTAGAACCTTCCTCTACTGTTCTAGATAACACGGCATTGTCTAAGCCTTTTTTCTCATAGGCTTTTCGAAATAGCTGACAGTTGAGGATGATGCTGATGTAAGCCTCTCCCATTCCCATGTTGCCGACAATTCCTGCCCCAATGGTAGTGGCTACTAGCGTGGCTGTACGTTGGACTTTGGCAATAATTCCTTGCAGCAGAGATTCTAGAAAGCCGGCATTAAACAAGATGCCGCCTAGCGCCAAGGCCATCAATGACAGTAGCAATGTCCAGCTCATGCTCGTAATGCCACCGCGCCCTAAAAGGGAGT
This sequence comes from Gammaproteobacteria bacterium, assembly GCA_051252515.1. GTDB lineage: Bacteria > Pseudomonadota > Gammaproteobacteria > Pseudomonadales > Pseudohongiellaceae > UBA5078. The sequence continues at coordinate 567,040 of JBPOFS010000001.1, read as the reverse complement.
CGAGGGTAGCGATTCCCGTTTGTCCTGGTGTGTTGCTCCACAAGCTGTTGAGTACATCCACAAGTGACTGCTGTTGATAGAAAACGGCAATGCATGCAGCACAGAGCACACTGGCACTCATGCTGATCTCGGCGGGAACTCGTCGAATGCTTAATACGAGCATTAGCAATAAAGGCAGCAGGGTATAAACAAGTGACAAAGAATACTGCCCTGCAAGCGCTTCTTGGATCTCGTTGATGGCGGTCACGGGAAGAGCGTTTGCGGAGTAACTAAAACCTATGAAGGTAAATATAAGCAAACAAAGAATATAGGCGGGCACTGTTGTGTACAGCATAGAGCCGATGTGACGGTAGAGATTGGTGTTAGCGCTCATGGCTGCAAGATTGGTGGTGTCGGACATTGGAGAGAGCTTGTCACCAAACGTGGCTCCGGCTACGACCATTCCTGCCACTAGTGGCAGCGGTACCCCCATTGTTGAACCTATGCCTATTAGCACCACGCCAAGGGTGCCTGCCGTGCCCCAGGAGGTGCCAGTGGCAACAGACATGAGGCTGCACAGTAGTAAGCCTGCGCTGAGAAAGTAAGCGGGGCTTAAAATATTGAGACCGTGATAGATCAGTGCCGCTATGGTGCCGCTGCGCATGAATGCCGCGATGACCATGCCGATGAGAATGAAAATATAGATAGCAGGTAGAGCATTGTGAATGCCTTGGTTCATCATATCGCGCACTTGCGGGAAACTATATCCGAGGCTTATCGCGTGCAGGCTAGTCCAAATAAGACAAAAGAATAAAGTGATGTGTAAGCTGATAGAGAAAACAAACAAGCCCGTTGAAATCATCAAAAAATTGCCTAAAAAGCAAAGTAATGACTGCAGTAGGGAGGGCGTGCGTGCGGTCTCGGTCATAGTTGGGCTCTAAGGGGCTAGGAACTAGCGATTATCCTAGCAGCCTATCATTTGTAATAGAAAGCTCAAATTCCTTCTCTAATTGCGCAAAGACACGAAGTGGTGAGCCTGCTAGGATAAGTATCCATGGATATTAAAAGCACACTCGAAGCCCTTCTAGGGCAGCTCGCTGGTTTTCTTTGGGGCCTGCCACTAGTCATTCTCTTGGTGGGGGGCGGTCTGTTTTTCCTTTTCTACTCCCGACTTATTCCTTACCGCCATCTCCCAGAAAGTCTGCGTTTGCTGACGCGTCCTCCTGATAAGGACGAGCCTGGTCAACTCTCACACTTCCAAGCTTTGTGTACGGCCTTATCTGGAACCTTGGGCATGGGCAATGTCTCTGGTGTCGCATTAGCGATAGCGATGGGCGGACCCGGTGCGATTTTCTGGATGTGGGTCAGCGCGCTACTGGGGATAGCCACGAAATTCTATACCTGTACTTTAGCGGTCATGTACAAAGGCAAAGATAGTGAAGGGGAGTGGCAAGGAGGGCCGATGTATGTCATTCGCGAAGGCCTTGGCCGGCGATGGCTGCCCTTAGCGTACTTCTTTGCGTTAGCCGGAATGTTTGGCACCTTACCAATCTTTCAGATCAACCAACTTGTGCAAGTGTTGCGAGATACCATCGCTATCCCCTCTGGCATCACCTCCGTTGATTCTCACTTCACTTTCGACTTAGTCGTGGGGTGTGTGTTGGCTGTCATTGTATTGATTGTGGGGTTGGGCAAACTGCCTCGTTTAGGGCGCATTGCACGGATCATAGTGCCAAGCATGGTGGCGGGCTATGTGTTGCTAACGGGTTTTGTGCTGCTCAGTCATGCGAGCCAAGTCCCCGCGGCACTGGCATTGATTGTCACCGACGCATTCACTGGTAACGCTGTTGCCGGAGGGGTTGTAGGCACTGTGATCATCACCGGAATTCGCAGGGCGGCGTTCTCCAATGAAGCGGGGATTGGTACCGAAGCGATGGCACACGGGGCTGCACAGACAAAAGAACCAGTCCGCGAAGGCTTAGTCGCGATGTTGGGCCCGATTGTCGATACGCTTATTGTGTGCACCTGTACGGCGCTAGTGATTCTGATTAGCGGAGTCTGGGAAAGTGGTGAAGCAAACGGGGCGACGCTTACCGCCACCGCCTTTGGCGAACTCTTCCCCATGGGAGGCTCGGTAATATTAGCGTTATTAGTCTCGGCACTTGGGTTGAGCACCGTGTTTACTTTTTGGTATTACGGAAGCAAGTGTTTAGGTTTCTTAATTGGGGCGCAATATCAGCATCACTATATTTGGTTCTACATTGTTTTAGTGGTTGTTGGCGCTGTGGCCTCGATGCAAATAGTCGTCAACTTGATCGATTCTATGTACGCTCTGATGGCGATTCCCACCATGACGGCGACCCTTTTGCTTGCTCCTAAAGTCAATAAGGCCGCGAAGTCCTATTTTAATAAAGTCTAAGACTTTCTAATTTAGTCCGGTAAGTGTTGCTGGTGCTCGGCCGTCCAGTGTTCGGTTTCTATCCCTATAGAGGAAGAAATAAACTTGCCCCCATTAGTTGCACGGTAATGGGCTAATGCTTTGAAGACTAAAGGGGAGCCGAGCAACAGTATGGGGATGTTGAGATAGACCATCATAATATTGGTTAGGTCAGACATCGCCCATAGATTGCCAAGTTCCAAACCCGCGAGTACGGAAAGTGCACCAAAAGGAACAAACACTAACGAGCCTAATACTCGAACGCCAATAATAAAATTATGTGAACGCGAGATAAACGTCGCCGATATCTCTGCGAATGAAATCATTCCGAGCAAGGTGGTGAACGCGAAGAGCATATAGCACAAGCTCACGATAATAGTGATCACCGCACTAAGGCTTGAAGGAATCAAAGCCTGGACGGAATCGATGTAAGTGCCGATTCGCGACGCACTGATCTCTGCCCATTGCGCTGGGTCATCGACCCCAATCCAAAGATGAGCAATCACTACGATGAAACCTGTCATTGTACAAATGACGATGGTGTCAAAGAATACGCCTAAGCTTTGCACAAAACCCTGTTCGCAAGGATGGTCGTTGTCAGCTACTGCCGCTGCCATAGTGATCGTGCCTTGCCCCGCTTCGTTTGACATCAGTCCGCGCCGCACCCCTTCAGCAAGAGCTACGCCTATTCCCCCACCAAATAACGCATCGGGGTTTAAGGCGCCGCTAATCACCGACGTAAAGAAAGTAGGGACTAGTGGGAAGTTGATCAAGATTATGATCAGTGAAATGCCACAGAAGACGGTGGCCATGACCGGTACCAGACGATTAGTAAATGCGGTGACCCGTCGAATGCCACCAAGAATCAGAAACGCACAGCTGCATACAAGAATAACGGCAATAGCAAAATATAATGGCGATTGTCTGTCGGCCGTTTGACCAGTAGCGGTATCGGCAATCATCCCGATGGCGCTGAATACATTGAACGTTTGTACGGGCACATTAAAAAATGCATACACCATAAAAGCAATTGAAAGAATGATTCCGACGCTGCGGTGATCGCCAAGAATACGACGTCCGTAAAATGGCATACCGCCAACAAATTCATTGCCGTTCTTTTCTTTAAAGAGTTGTGCCAATACCGACTCGACGAATGCGCTCGACATCCCGAAAAACGCAGCAACCCACATCCAAAACAATGCCCCGGGCCCGCCCACTGTGATGGCCCCTGTAACCCCGACGATATTACCTGGCCCTGCTCTCATCGCTAGCCCTAGTAGAAACGAAGCCAGTGAACTGATGCCCACTTCAGTGCGGCGCTGACGAAACATAATGTGCAGCGCTTGCGTGAAACTGAGTCTCTGCACGCCATAGGTGCGTATTGTGAAATACAAACCAATTCCTAGCAGCACTAAAACAGGGAGCGGAATTAGTCCCAGCACCGGGATGCTGTTGTACCACGAGTATTGTAGGGGGAATATCCACGCGGCATCGGCGATAGGTTGAATGAAGGCGAAGAAGTCGTTAATTCTAATAAATAGTTCGTTCACTCGCGATGCGCCTCGTTTTGGCCAATGTGATTGTTATTATTGAGTTTCTGCACTCAATGTAATCGTTTTGAAAGCACTGTGCCAGTGCTGCGCAGGTTTCGTCATATTAACTTCAAGTAAATGTCATAGGTTTGTCAAAAATATTCTCCACACTTGCCGCCCAAATGAGCCCGAGAATTACTAGGGGCCACTACGAATTTACTATCAATGAGGCAGCTTCATGTTGAATATCCACGGACACACTTCAAATACTTTTATCAAGAAGGCGCTCGTTCTTGCCATCGCTGGGCTTAGTTGCGTTAGCCTGCAGGCGCAGGAATCAAACGGTGATATCGAAGAAATTATTGTGCAAGGCTCAAATCTGTCGCGTTTACGAGCGATTGAGCAAAAGAAGAATGACACACGGCTAATCGAAGCGCTCGGCGCGGATGAGTTGGGTCAGTTTCCTGATCGTAATGTAGGTGAATCTTTGAATCGCTTGCCTGGTGTCTCTATGTTGGTGGAGAAAGGTGAGGGGCGCTTCGTTCAGATTCGCGGCATCAATCCAGCATTGAATAATGTCACAATCAACGGTGTTCAATTAGGTTCGCCAGAACAAGAGGGCGGTGGTCGAGCAGCACCGATGGACGTGATCTCTGGTGGAGTCCTTGGTGGCGTGCAGGTTGTGAAAACACCTACTTCGGATATGGACTCGCAAGGGATCGGTGGGACGGTGAATGTAAAAACCACTATGCCTTTCGATCGTAACGAAGAATTGTATGGTTTTGTTACTACTCGCTTGGGGCATGAAAGTTCACGTCCTGAAAGCGCAGCATTCGCAGGCAAAGATCCTCGTGCAATTGATGGAATGGTGTCTGGAAAATTTGCAGACTCAACCGTGGGTTGGTTGTTAGGGGCTACGTGGTCGGATCGTGAATATGTTGGGCAAGGTATCTATCAAGATGATTGGGATACCAGTACTGGGCAAGGTTTGCCAGTGAATGTCAAAAATAACTATTACATCATTGGTCGAGAGCGCACAAATTTGAATGCCGCTTTGGAGTTCCGTCCGAATGACAACGCGAGCTATTATGCACGAGGGTTTCTTGCCACTTGGGATGAATTTCAACATCGCAATCGCTACGAGCAAAACTTAAGCGAAGGGGTTGTACCTTCGAACGCTAGTTCGGGAGTTTCCGGAGAAAATCGCATTCTTAGCAACGTCCGTTTGGAAGCGGCAGAGAAAGAATTAGTCTCTTTTAGTGTTGGTGGCGAGAATGTATCGGATTCGTTGACGCTAAGTTATATGGCGCAGCGCAATGCCAATGAACTTGCTGAGCCAAATGATTATTGGGAGTTTCGTTCCGGTGCCAACTTCGGCCCTAACACCTATACCCATGACAGTGATGGCGTGGTCTCCATCACTCCCGATGCAGGAACTCCTGATCGCCAAGATCCAAATTTGATCGACCTGCGTCGTGTACGTTTTTTTAACCGCGCAATGAAAGAAGATGCCAATATTGCTAAGGTGGATTTGCAATGGGATCTTGACCACACGGCGTATGTGAAAACAGGCTTGAAGTATAGCAACACAGATCGTGCGCTAGACCAAGGGCAGCGTCGTTACAACCCTGGCAGTGTTGATCTCACATTAGGATCTTCGGCGAACTTTACTAATGGGGCGTTCATCAACGATGCGGACAGCTATGATGTCCCGAACATCTGGTTGAACATTGCAGGCATGAATGCCTATTTCGCCGACCCTGCAAATGCAACAGCGTTTGAAGCCGATCTAGCGGATAATTTTGTGTCCGATAATTCAGCGGACTACGGGGTAGAAGAGACAATTAGCTCTGCTTACATTATGGGTTCGAAAACTTTCGAAAACTTAGAGCTAATTGCAGGTGTGCGTTTTGAGAAAACAGAGGTAAGCAGTACAGGGAATGTGTTGCGCAATGCAGTGGCACAACGCGTCAATGCGGATGGTGACTACTCAAGTGTCATGCCTTCTTTAATCGCGAACTATCGCTTGAACGAGGACTTCGTCGCCCGTGCAGCGATAACACGTGCGTTAGGGCGTCCGGATTTCGAAACGATCGCCCCGCGTTCAACAGTGTCAGACGATGGTGGCCCAATCGCCTCCGTCAATATCGGCAATCCTGATCTGACGCCGCGCATGTCAACTAACTACGATGTGTCATTCGAGTGGTACCCAAGCCAACTTTCTATTCTGTCATTGAGTGTGTTCTATAAGGATATCTCGGACGAGTTAGTGGGAAACACTACGTCGCTCACTAGCCAAGCAGAGATGAATGCCGCTTTGGCATCACGTGGCCTTGCTGGTGTGATCGATACGTCTACTCTGTCACGGCTTGATCTTTCAACGACGGTCAACGCTAGTGCCGCGACTTTGAAAGGTATTGAATTGATGGGGCAAACGCAGCTCGATTTCTTGCCAGGTCCATTCGATGGTTTAGGTGTGTCGGCCTCTTTATCACGCCTTGATGGTGAGACCAAACTGCCTACAGGCAATACGCCACTAGTAGGCCAGCCTGAAAGCAGCTATGCGTTCTCATTGTTCTACCAGAATGACCGTATTGATGCTTCGGTGAGTTATACGTATAACGATAGCTTCTTGACTGACTTAAACTCAAACCCTGATCTAGTTCTTGATCAAGGAGAATTTGGTCGCTGGGATGCGCGTTTGAGCTATAGCTTCAACGATCGACTAAAATTCTTTGTTGAAGGGGTAAACCTCAACGACGAGCCTACTTCCGAATTCCAAGGCGGACGCAGTAACTGGAATACAGAGTATGAGTGGGTAGGAAGCACTTACTACATGGGTGTAAGTTACGGTTTCTAAGGCTAACTTTGCTTAGGAAAAACCTCAAACGGTGAGCAACGCGCTCACCGTTTGTATTGGGAGTACATTATGAAAACGTTTCTCTACATTGGCGCGCTCCTGCTCAGCGTCACAGGCTTACAGTCACAAGCGCAAGAGTTGCCACCTGTGTTTGAAGGACAGATCGTCAAGACATACCAAACCTTTGATGCCCGCCAAGCGGTCGCCGTTGATGCCGAGCATTTCTACGCAGTGAATAACTTTCGTATCACGAAGCACGATAGAGAAAGCGGTGAAGCATTGCGGCAGTGGGATGGGGTTTCAGAAGATACCGGCCCCCTTGTGCATTTGGATAGCGCAATGATACGCAACGGTAAGCTCTATGCGGCACACTCGAACTATCCTATCTGGCCGATGGTGAGCTCTATAGAAGTGTGGGATACAAAGACAATGGAACATGTGTCTTCGCACAGCTTTGGTATTCAATTGGGTTCTATGACGTGGATAGATCGTCATGAGGGTTTCTGGTGGGGAGGGTTTGGTAACTATGACAAAGTTCAGAGTGGACAAGATCATCCTTATGGAGAGACGCGACGTTCACAGATAGTCAAAATGGACGATCAGTTCCAAATTGTAGAGCAATGGGCGATTCCTGCTGCACTGCATCCTAAGATGAGCCCAATGAGTAATTCTGGTGGCAGTTGGGGCGCAGATGGCTACTTATATTTAACAGGGCATGATTACCCTGAAGTCTATGTGATACGTATCCCGTCCACCGGAGGGACTTTGGACTGGGTGGCGACTGTGACAATCCCAGGGCTTAATGGGCAAGGTATTGCATGGGATCGAACTGTGGATGGCAATGTACTGTGGGGAATTCTAAAAGAGAGTAAAGAGGTGTTCCGTATACAGATGCCAACACTGGATCTTCCTAAGATGATGGCACCGGGCGTGATCCGGACAGTCGATGACTTTGCCCGCTAATCTTATTGATTTTTAGCGGGGAGTCAGCAAGAAAACGTTTTCATCGGCGGCACATTTGCCCTTTAAGCCGCCTTCGATAGGCGCGCTGGCTAAAGGTTTCACGGTATAACGTGAAGCATAGTGGCTGGAGACTTCTTCGCCGCTAACCGAAAACGGTGGCCCAGCCTGTTCGTTTTGATCGTAATGAACGGTAATCAATAGTTGTCTGGCGGTATTGCTTAGTGCCATAAGGTGTTGGCTGTAGTTCGCGCGCATTTCCTCGGGCAAGGCAATGAGTGCCGCACGATCATAGACCGCGTCGACTGGGCCGAGTATGTCTTGGTTCAGCTCGAAAATGTCCCCAAGATAGATCTCGACATTTTGCCCGCTGTAACGAGTGAGTGCCCCGCATTCGCTAATAGTCGGTGTAAGCGCTAAGCCTGCAAATAAAGCTTCGACTGCCAGTTTGTTGAGTTCTGCTCCGCGCACTTGATAGCCCTGGGCAAGCAACCAAGCAATATCCAGAGTTTTGCCACACAGGGGCAGAAACACTCGGCTGTTCTCGCTGAGTGCAAGGGCATCAATATGCGCTAATAGCAATGGGTTGGCTTCTGGTTCGTGCCAACCCATTTGTTGTTTTTGCCATTTCTCGTGCCAGAAACTGTGCTGCATAAGGCCCCTATTATAATCAGTCTGTTGTGCTCGGCGTCGATGCGCTTTGTAAGCGTATGCGCAGCTCTCGTTGTACTAAAACATAGCTCACGATGGCCTGTACAGTTACCGATGCAATTGATACATACCATACTTGATTGATGGTAAAGCCTGGTTGGTACTTCAAATATACTGCGAAAGGCAGGAATACCAAAATACGCACGATTGAGCTCAGCATCGCGGGACGTGTGTTTCCTAAGCCCTGGAACATCCCTGAGCACGAGAACACAATGCCTTGGGCGATAAAGTTCAACGAGATTAGCTGCAAGAATATAGAACCTACTTCGATCACTTCGAGCTCTGTTGTGAAAAACCCTACGAGTACGTCAGATTTCCATTGCATCAAAATTGTCACAATGGCCATCACGATGCTGCTCAACATCATGCCTCTGCGGCTTGTTTCGCGAACTCGGTCAAAGCGCTTGGCTCCAAAGTTCTGCCCGGCAATAGGACCTAATGCAAAGGCGATCGCCATTGTTGGCATGAAGATAGACTGCATGATTCTGCCGCCGATACTAAAGCCTGCCTGCGCGGAGGCGCCGAAGTCTTGAATCAACCAGTAAACCGCGGAAAAATAGACAAACAGAAGTAGCATTTCTGCGCCGGCTGGCAGGCCTATATTGAACATGCGCTTCCATATATCGAAACGAGGTTTCCATAGCAGTGATTGGAATGACACGTATTTTTCGAGCTTCACGAAATAGAAGGTGAGCATCAGCACACCGATAAAGACAGAGATAGAACTGGCGAGCCCTGCTCCCATCACCCCAAGCGCTGGCCCTGGTCCCCAACCTGCAATCAATATTGGGGCGAGGATGGTGTTGAGAACGACGGTCAGCACTTGCACCACCATGCCCGGCTTAACAAGGCCTGTAGCACGCAGCGACGAGGCCATCGCCATCATAGGGAACTGCAATGCCATACTGGGAAGGAACCAGTATAAAAATGTCACCCCTTCGCGCTTTGAGCCTTCATCAGAGGTAATGCCGCCCAGGTAGGCTTCGGCGGCTAAATAACCGCATAGCAATGTAAACGCTGCGAAGATAAAGGACAGGACTAAGGATTGGTTAAAGACTAGGTTGGCTTCTTCTTGGTTTTTACGCCCCACCGCTTGGGATATTAAGGCGACCGCACTCACTCCAAGAATCTGTGTGAGGGCCATAATGACAAATAACACGGTGCCGCCAGCCCCTACGCCTGCGACGGCGTCATCTCCCAAGGCCGCTACGAAATACAGATCGACCAGTAGATACAGCGTCTGAAAGATCATGCCGGCTGCGATCGGGGTCGCCATATTAATAATGATTCGGGTGACGGAACCTTGAGTTAAGTCTCTCATGTGTGCGTTTTCCGGTAAGGCCATCGCGGATGGCGACGCTTATTGCAAAGCGAGGGGTTCAAAAACTAAGCGGCGCATTATACACAAGTCAACTTCATAGCTTCGCGCATAATCGCTAGTTTGCGATGAATGGAGCTAGTGAGGAAGCGTGCTAGGGTGCAATAGTTGGGCAAGCTTTAGGGTCTAATTGTTTATAGAGGCTTGCGTTTGTCGGTGCGCTCTCCTTATGATGAGCGTCTATGTAGCATCAATCTCGATTAGCCTTGCCTAAAGCGAAGGGACGTTCTGAATCAACAGAGTAAAGAGGAAGAAAACGATGATACGACTCACAATGATTGCCATGATTCTCAGTGCTATGTCTAGTGTCGGCAATGCTGATGACAGCACCCAAGCCGATGGCGCGTGTATCGAGTGGCTAGATCAAAGCATTGGTAAATTAAACAGCAGTCAAGAACATGATCTATGTGCATTGACTGCAGGTAAGGCAGTCTTGGTCGTTAATACGGCGAGCTTCTGCGGGTTTACGCCTCAGTTCAAAAGTTTGGAGGCTCTGTATCAACGTTATAAAGATGAAGGTTTGATGGTGGTCGGTTTTCCTTCGGATGATTTCAATCAAGAGGCCGATCATGCCGATGAAATCGCTGAAGTGTGTTTTATTAATTATGGTGTGAGCTTTCCTATGACCTCGGTCGTGAAAGTGAAAGGGCAAAATGCACACCCTATCTTTAAGGTCTTGGGTGAGAAGGGCGAACCACAATGGAACTTCAATAAGTATTTGGTTAGTAAAACTGGCGAAGTGATTGCCCATTACGATAGTGCGGTGACACCAGATTCGACACAGTTGATTAGCGCGGTAGAACAACAGTTATAAAGGGGATTATCCCCGCAATGGAAGTCACATGCCCGGCAAGTCTAGCAGTAACGCTTTATCGATAGTCTTATATTTGTTTTTAACGCTTGCGGCATTTGTTTTTGTGTTTTCAGCCTTCGTAGTCCCTAATCGGATTGCGTGGTTTGATTCAATGACATACTTCTATCTTCCGCTTGAACTCTTTGTTCTTGGGTTGGCCTTATTGCTTCGCGGTAGCGCTGGCCGATGGTTGCGAGCCTTATTGGCGGTAATTCTGGCCGCTGGCGTGATTTTTAGAATTGCCGATATGTCGGCATTTCAAGTGTTTGCTCGTCCTTTTAATCCCGTCTTCGACACCTACCTGCTTGCTGATGGTTTTCATTTTCTGACAACTTCCTTCGGACAAGTGGCCGCTATCGGGGTCGCCGTACTCTTGTGTGTACTTGTTTTTGGCATTGTCCTTATCTCGTTTTTCTCGCTTGCACGTTTACATCAAGTTCTACAATTGCGGCCAGGAGTTGCAACCGTGATGGTGCTGGCGGGGTTGTTAGTATGGGTTGGTGCTAGCAGTGCAGGTTGGCCTCGAGCCTCTCGTTATTTTTACGATCAATTCGCGATGCATATCGCCAATACCATCACTAGTATTAAGGATTTGCGAGAGTTTAGAACCCTAGTCAATGTGGATGCCTACGCAGAAACTCCAGGAGATGCGCTCTTCTCTGCGCTACGTGGCAAAGATGTCCTTGTCGTATTCGTGGAGTCCTATGGGCGCACCTTGCTGGATAAGGTCGAGTATTCTGAACAATTCGCACCATTCCTGAATGCCAGTACCAAATCATTAGAGTCAGCAGGATTTCAATCGCGCAGCGCATTTTTGACTTCTCCGACAGTTGGGGGTATTAGCTGGTTGGCCCATGGCACTGCATTGTCGGGGCTGTGGATTGATAGTCAGGTGCGCTATGACAGCCTTATGATGAGTGAGCGTCCGTCATTGGTGCGATTGTTTCAACGAGCCGGTTGGCGAACGGTGGGGGTAATGCCTGCGATAAGCATGGCGTGGCCCGAAGGCGATTATTTCGGGTACGAGCAATTATATACAGCTCCGGAACTGGAGTACCGAGGTGCCCCGTATAACTATGTGACCATGCCTGACCAATTCACTTTTTCGCAATTTCAAAAGTTTGAACTCAATGGCAGTGATAGAAAACCTGTTATGGCAGAGCTTGCGCTAGTCTCCTCCCATGCGCCTTGGACGCCAGTGGCCACCCTCATTGATTGGGCAGATGTTGGCGATGGAAGCGTGTTTATAGAAGAGGCGACATCGGGGGATGCGGCGGAAGTGGTATGGCAAAGCAGGGATCGCGTGCTTAAACAGTTCCGTGAATCTATAGAATATGTATTGGCAACAATCTCTTCTTTCGCGCAAACCTTTGGTGGTGATGAGCTAGTGATACTGGTCATTGGCGATCATCAACCGATGCCTTATGTCACTGACAATACGGAGAGTCGTGATGTGTTCGTGCATCTTATTGCCAAAGACCCCGCTGTCATGGCCGCGGTTGAACATTGGCAGTGGAGCGAAGGCATGCTTCCACAAAGCGATGCCCCCGTTTGGAGAATGGATGAAGTGCGTGATCGATTCATCCAGGCTTTTTCACAGTGAAGTGTTTTGCGAGTTAAGGCGTTGTGGGTAAGGCCAAAAGATCCGTGTGTCCCACAATGCACTTTCCTGAGCTCGCATGCTCTAGTCTAAAACTGCGCCATTGCTCTAATGCTTCGGCATCGACAGAGTTTGCCACTGCCGAGGCGATACCCTGTATTAACTCTTTCACCATGGCCTCATCCTTAGGCCCAAGTTCCCAAGGACTGCTGGCGATCTCTACGCTATAACCATAGCCTTGTAGCGCTTTTTGCAACGCTTGGGTTGCCTGTGGGCCGAGTGCCAATCCCATGCCTTTGTCACTAAGTTGATTCTGATTAAAGGCCGCTAAAACTTGAGCATCCAAGGGATGTGTGGGATGCCAAACTGTTGTGCCGTCATAATTGAGTGCCGCGTACACACCGCTTTTTTGCTCGCCAATCCGTGCGCATAATGCATCAATAAACTCTTGTGAGCATAAGTCAAACAACGCCGAGGCGGTCACAAGTCGTGCGCCGGCTAAAGGCAATTCATATACGACTTGTAAATCGCATTGGTGATCTTCGATGATGCACTCTTTGCGGTGCCTTCGTAATGCCTCATCAAGCAAGGCGCCATCGTGATCGACTAAGCGCCAAACGACATCTTTGACCCCTAGCTGTTGCAAGGCACGTAAGGTTGCTCCGGTTCCGGCGCCAAGGTCTACGGCGAGGCCTGGGGCCTGCGCTCCTTCTAAGTCCATTAGTGCTGTGATGGCTTTTTCGCTGAGTGTATTGTCTCTGGCACGTTGATCTGCCGTTTCTCGTAGATCAAGCCAACTTATTGAAAAACCGCTCATGAATTTGTTCTCTCTTTCTGGGCAATTGCTTGCACTAGTTGATGAATAATGTGGGCGCTGCTGCGCCAACGAGGCAGCTGCTGTGACGCGTCTCTGGCCCCTTTTTGTAGCTGTGTGCGTAGGTTTGAGTTTTGAAGTATCTCCCTTAAAGCAGCGCTTAAGGCGGCACAATCACCTACGGGAACGAGGCGGCCTGCCGAGCTAGGAACGAGATCCTCGGCCGCGCCACAGTGCGTGGCCACGACAGGCAAACCGTGCGCGATGGCCTCGGCAAACACCATCCCATAACCTTCGTAGTGAGAGGGTAAGACAAAGAGGTCGGCCTGTTGGTATTCCGGCTCTAGATCAGCGACTGCGCCAAGAAACAGGATTCGCTCACTTAACCCTGCAGCCTGTACTTTTTGCTTTAAAGCATCTGACCAATCGGGGTCATAGTGCTGGGCACCAACAAAGTGTGCTTGCCAAGGCAAATGAGCAATACTGGCAAGGGCATCGATCAATAGGTCGTGCCCTTTGCGTTGTGTGAGAGTTGCCGCCGTCAGCAATACGGGAGGCTCTCCGGAGCAATCAGAGAATGGCACAGGGTCGGTGCCTGGCAATGCAATGGAGATGTTGGCCGCTTCCACAGCAAACATAGACTGCAAGGTAAGAGCGGTTGCTGGGCTTGTGACCACGATGGCCTGAGAGCCGCGTAGTGCCACAGTCTCGGATTGTATAAACGCCTCTTTTTGCTCGGGGCTCAGACCCGTTTCGAGTGCGAGGGGGTGATGACATAGGGCGATGAACTGTAAGCGGTGGGAATGATTACGCACGCATTCAGGCATGGCGCCAAAGGCTAGACCGTCCACAAGCACGATGCTCTGCTCCGGCAGCTGTGCGAAGCGACGTTCAGTGTCAGCTAGTGCGGCGGCATCGGGATAGGGGTAACTAGCCGCTAGCGTAATTACAGTGGTGCGCAGCCCCAAGGCTGCAAATTCTTGCAATAGGCGGCGGTCATAGGCGTAACCCCCTGTTCGGCTTTCCAAGTCACCGGGGATTGCAAAATAAAGTTCGGCCTGCACGTAGTCTCCTTTGATCATCAAGTGCGTATTGTTACACCTTACCTTGCCTAAACCTAGCGCCCGACATACCATTCGCGCCTATGCCTAGGACAATTAGCAACAAGATCGAGCGATGGCTTATGCAGCATCGACAGCGCAAGGTCGCGCTTCAACGACCACTGGTCACGCTGTGCTATGCGCAAAGCTGGGATGGCAGTATTACTATCCGTGCTGGGGAGTCTTTGGCCCTGAGTAACGATGAGTCTATGCGTCTCACGCACCTGTTGCGAAGCTTGCACGACGGCATCCTTGTAGGCATCGGAACTGTCCTAGCCGATGACCCACAGCTTACCGTGCGTGAATGTGAAGGCGCCAACCCCCAAACCATCGTACTAGACAGCGATTTGCGCATTTCTCCAAGCGCAAGACTTTGTCAAAGTGATGGTGGTAAATGTTGGGTCGTCACGAATGCTGATAATCCAGAGCCCATCCGAGACGATATAGACATTATCCGTGTCGCGAGATTAGACGGGGGCTCTCTAGATCTGGAGCAAGTGCTTGCGGAGCTTTGGCAAAGAGGCATAAAAAGTTTGATGGTCGAGGGTGGGGCGCGAGTCATCAATGCTTTCGTTAAGGCAGGCTTGGCCGATGCCATCGTGCTGACGGTCGCTCCCAGGCTCGTAGGGGGCTACAAGGCGATTGATAGTCTTGGGCTAGAGACTCTTGCCCAACTCCCTAGAATCTCACCTATACACACTGAAGCGCTCGGGGATGACCTCATTATGTGGGGAGAACTGCACTACGGGAATGATAATGACTGAGCCAGATAAAAGCGTGATCCAGCTGTGGTTTACCAAGCCATTTTGTGTCGAGGTTCGTGCTAACTCAGCCCTTGATATTCCGGCTGGCAGTGTGCGTATAAGAAGCGAATGTTCTGCGATTAGTGCCGGCACTGAAATGCTCGTGTATCGCGGTCAACTGCCTGAAGAGCTAGCCTTAGATGATAGTATCGCCGACATGCAAGACAGCCCTGCTTATCCATTGCAATACGGATATGCGAGTGTGGGGATTGTGGAGACGCTAGGGGCGGGTGTTGATTCAACTTGGTTGGGCAAGCGTGTGTTTTGTTTCGCGCCTCACGCGAGTCATTTTGTTAGCGCCTGTGAAAATCTGATTGCAGTGCCTGCTGATATTAAAGCCGAAGATGCGGTGTTCTTAGCTAATATGGAGACCGCGATCAATCTCGCGCAAGATGCTAAACCGGTACTAGGAGAACGTGTCGTAGTATTAGGGCAAGGAATCGTCGGGCTGTTGCTTACGGCTGTGCTCGCGCGATTCCCATTAGAGAATTTACTGGCTGTCGATGGCATTGCTGCGCGACGAGAGTTGGCACGGCAATTAGGCGCCACCAATGATTGCGCCCCAGACCAGATCGCTAGTCAAGAATCAGATTTGGTTTTTGAGGTTAGCGGTGCTCCGGAGGCTTTGAACAGCGCCATTAACCTGAGCGGATATGGCAGTCGTATTGTTGTCGGCAGTTGGTACGGAAAGAAAAGCGCCTCGATAGAGTTGGGCGGCAAAGCCCATCGAAATCGTTTAAGTATTACGACGAGCCAAGTGAGTACGATTGCACCAGAGTTAAGCGCGAGATGGAATAAAGAGCGGCGCTTTAATGTGGCGTGGAAAATGCTACAACTTATCAAGCCTCATACACTGATCACTCATCGTTTGCCGCTTGGCGAAGCGGAGAGTATGTATAAACAATTACACGAGGCCCCTGAAGGGGTCGTTCAAGCACTATTTGTGTACGATTAACGTCACTAACACTGTAAAGGAAACTACATGTATACCGTTGCTGTCACACGTGAATTTATTGCCAATCATTTTTTAGTAGGCGGAGATTGGGGGAGCGAGAACTTTCCACATGCGCATCACTATGTGGTTGAGATTAGTATTGAAGCCGCGCAATTGGATCAGCACGGATACTTAGTAGATATTGTTGAGATCGAAGCGGCGATGACGCAAATCGTGGATTATTATCGAGATGCATTACTCAATGACAAACCAGAATTCGCTGGGCTTAATCCGAGCATCGAGCATTTTAGTCGCATCATTTGCGAAAAAATGCTCGCACTCATCAATTTCCCTGGCAGTGGTTCTCTAAATGTGAAGCTTTGGGAAAACGACACTTGTTGGGCGGGCTATAAGAAAGTCATCACGGCATAGGCGAGGGGTGATAGTCCGTCGCTTTGAGAATGACTCCTGGTCGCTCTCCTGTCATGACTTCATTCAATAGCACGGCCTTTCCTCGAACAAACACGTGTCGCGCCCCTTTCGCATATTGATGGGGGCTGTCGAACGTGGCCGTATCAATCACTTCCTCTAAATCAAGAACTGCAATGTCGGCAATGGCGCCGAGGGCTAAGCGTCCTCGATCTGAAAGGCCTATTCGCTGGGCGGGTAATAAGCTGATTTTGTGAATGGCCGTGTATTGAGGTACGACTCCTTCTTCGCGAGCGTAGTGGCCGATAAGTCGCGCAAAGGTGCCGTAGTTCCTTGGGTGCGGCATGCGATCGGTAGGGCCCATAATGCCGCCATCTGAGGCGATCATCGTTCGTGGGTGGCGCATGATATTGCGGACATCGTCCTCATCAATGGCATGAAAAACAGCATCGCAATTTCCGGCAGCGACTAATTCCATTAGTAAGTCCGCGGCATTCTCTTTGCTAACATTGATCTCTCTTAGTCGCAGGATTTCACTTAAGTTCAAACCATTAAGGGTGGCATCGTGAGGGCATACGGCAATGACAACGTTGGCGGGGTCGTTGCCGCCGCGATCGACTTCAATATTGTGCACGATGTCAGCCTTGAGTCGTTCGCGTTGTACCGAATCTTCTATACGCGCGACGAGGGCTTCGTGTCCGCCGTCGAGACTCCAGCCAGGAAAGAGAATTGTTAAGCTCGTTGCCGAGGCAGTGTAGGGGTATTGATCAATGGAAACATCAACTCCGCGAGCAATGGCGGCGTCCACCATGCCTAAGGTTTCAATAGAGCTTCCCCACATGGGTGCCCCAACAATTTTATGGTGAGTGATCTGTGTCGGCAGTCCGCCTTCCTCGCCAATGCGAATGGTCTCGGCCACACTGCTTAGCACCTCAAGCCCTTCTTCACGCATATGACTTATATAGATGCCACCGTAAGGGGCCGCTACTTTTGCTAGTTCGATGACTTCTTCTGTGTCGCCAAATCGGCCAGGGGCATAAATCAGTCCGGAAGAAAGCCCGAAGGATCCGGTATCCATCGCTAGCGTGACTTGTTCACGCATGAGTTGCATTTCCTCTTCTGTCGCGGAGCGATCTTGCTCCCCAACAATAAGCCCTCTAATCGAACCATGACCTACAAAGGTTCCAAAATTAACGGCGGCGGGGTTGGCCTCAATGGCATCGAAAGTGTCAGTGATAGGAAGCGGAGAATCGCCATCGGGCCCGCCGATAACAGTAGTCACTCCTTGCCGTATTAAATTCTCTGCATCGGGCCAACGGAACATATCGTCATCGAGAGAGTTGCGAATGGCGTGGCTGTGAATATCTATAAATCCAGGAGTTACGGCCAAACCTGTCACATCGAGAGTGAGAGTTGCAGGGTGTGCGCTCAAGTCTCCGCCTAGTGCTACGATGCGATCGTTGCGAATGCCCACGTCGCCCACTATAGGCTGGGCATCGTCGCCATTGTAGAGTTCGCCCCCATGAAGCAATACGTCGAATGCCTCGGGTACGGGAGTCTCAATACTCTCTCCCGAACAAGCGGCAAGAATCGAGCTAAGCCCTAAAGCTAATATAGTGCGCATGATCATTCTCCTGGAATGTTTATTCAGCGTTTGCTTGCGTGATGGCGGTTAAGAAAACATGCTTCGCCGTTCGTTGCAAAATAGGAATGTCTGCCCACTCGTCGGCGAAGCCGCGTTGCCCGCCGCGTTCACTAGAGATGGCAATTGAGAGAGTGCCCCCTGCAATAGCAATATTGAGGTTGGCAGAGCCCGCATTGGATAGTGTTGGGCTTGTGCCTAAGTAGTCAGAAATGGCGACAGAGTTCTGCACGAGTGTGCTTTCTCGTGCGCCTTCTATTTGACCGGGTGGGGTCATGGATACGGGTTCCATCTCGAAGCGAATCCCAAGCTCTGCAGTGACAGTATCCAGAATGTCGCGAGTTTGTTTTTCCATGCTCTCAATGTGTTCTGGATCTAGGGAGCGAGCATCAAGAGAGAACCAACCACTTTCGGGTTTGTGATTGAACACGGCGCCGCTGTTTAGTATGGCAACATTCAATCGAGTGCGACGATCATCGAAAAGTTGTGGGTCTTCGATTTGCAAGATGCGATCCACGGCACGTCCGATCGCTTGGTTCATATTGGGCAGGCCGCCGTTGAGTGTATGCCCTGGTGGGCCAAAGGCATTAATGCGCCACCAATGGATCCCTAAAGCGCCGTAACTAAGGCTGCTGCCTTCTCCTAGAACATCGACGAATGCGAATGCACGGTCCTCATACTCAGCATATAAAGCACGCATGCCTCTTAGGCCCGTTTCCTCTTCGGCCACTGCGCTGAAGACGATATCGTGCTCTGGTGTGAAACCTTGCTCGACAAGTGCTCGTGCGGCGGATATGAGGGCGACCGTGGTTAAGGAGGTGTTGGTGCCAGGCCCGACTACTCGGTCTCCCTCGATGCGAGGAGGAGTGCCAGCCGCACGTTGGTGATCTGCCACGGTAGAGAGGTCATCAAGAGTGGCGACAAAAACTAAGGCTTTGCCGGATCGGCCGGGGATTCGGCCAGTCACATTGGGTGCCGACGATACTTGGACGTCTTGTAACCCTGCCTGTCTCATCAGAACGGCAACGGCCTCGGCGCGTTCGTGTTCTTGCCCAGAAGGCGAAATGATCCCGCCAATCTCTACTAATTGTTGGGCAGAGAGTTGTTCGGTGGTGTCGATCTGTGTGAGACCCGCTTGAACGGCTGGGTCTTCCAACGCACTTTCTAGTGAACGCTCTGCGAAACTGTAAACAGGAGTCGCGAAGGCGACACAAATACTGACTATCTTCCACATTAACTGCACGGCAATGTCTCCTCTATATTTTAAACAATAGTGCCTCATCTATGGTGAAGGCGCCAGACAAGGAGCTGTTAGGCTTGGAACGAACGCACGGTTCGCAAGCTCGCAAATCCAGCAGCGAGAATGGTGAGATCTCGAAGTCGCATGAGCGCGATAAGCGCGAAAGCGTCACTAGTTTGCAGCTCTAGCATCTGAAAGCACCACAGTAGCGCGGCCTCGATAGTGCCAATGCCACCAGGCAGTGGTAACAGCATCGCCAAACGAATCGAGACAGCGATCAATACGAAACTCTGCACTGGTAAATAAATATCGAGTAGATGCAGTAGGAAGTACAGCTCCCCGAGAATGATTCCCCATCCGACAATTGAGATACTCAGCGCTTGCAGTAATGCTCCTCGATGATGGCTATTCAGTCTCAGGAAATCGGCTTCCAACTGCTGCCATGATTCTTCACGGGTAGTGAGTTTGGGGTGGGTGAGCCAACGCTTGCTAAGGGTTTTTATGCGGTCCAACAATTTGTTGGGGGATCGCAAAAAGTAAAAAAGTACTGCAGGCATTGCGAACGCTAGTACGCAGAGCACTAGCGCAATCTGTCCCCATTGTGCGAAGGCCATTGTTGGGGAAAGTAAAAGGTACAAGGCCCCAATCAATAAGACTGAGAAATTCACCCAAAGCTCAAAGCAGCGGTCTAGCCCAAGAGAAATAATGGCCCTGTGCAAAGGAATGGCGCAACGTTTGTAGAGCCAATACACTTGCAAAGGCTCGCCACCAAATTGCGGCCCTGGCGTAATGAAGCTAATTGTTTGCCCTGCCAGTCGAATGACCAGTAATCGCCAAAGGCTGACAGAGGATGAAAGTGCCGATAGAAGTAGGTGCCAGCGTAGCGTTGAGAATAGTGTGACAAAAATATTTAATAGCAGCCAAATACACCATTGCGAAAAGCTGAGTTGTTTCACCTGCCATATAATGGCGTCTAGATTAATCTCTTTTAGCGCCCATGCTGCAAGTGCAAAGGCTCCTGCCCATAGAGAAAGTGTCATGAGGTTTGCTGGCTTCATGAGGCTCCGTCTTGGCGTTCGACCCAATCGTCATCTCCGCGCCAGATACTGAACCTGCCGCTGCCTAATAGCGCAACCATTGTGCTTAACAAGATAAGTGCGAATAAATCAGCAGAAATCAGTAGGTTTGGCGATTGTAGTGCGAGTACTAACAATATAATAACCGCGCCAATGCGTGCCCCGCATCCCAGTACAATTAAAGTGCTGCCAAGGAGTAGGCACAATACACTCATCGAGCTCATCTCAGTTTTCAGTATTAGGATTGCTAAGAAGAACAGAAAAATGATTCGTAAACTCGGTAGTAAGTAACGATGACTGAAGATCTTTAATGCATCAAAATAATTCGCAGTGTTCGTAGTTTGAACACGCGCACTGACGACGCACCAGTCGACAAAAAATCCAAGGAGAACAGGAAGCATGAATGCAAACCCTGCGGCTTGGGTAATGGAAGATGCGAATGGGGGCCACAGGGCTACTGCGACGTAACCCATCTGGAATCCTGCGAGTGTGCGGCGTAACTTGTTAGGTGCCAATGGGACGATTATGCGTTTATTCTTTCGTCGCCATGCTAAGCCGAGTTGGAACGCATAATAGGCGACACTGACTAATAGGTAACTCCAATGAATCTTCTCTAGTTCTACGGCGAGGATTGGTGCGACGATTAAACCTAGCGCGTCAAAGATGTTGTCTAAGGCGCTGCCTAGTAGGCTCGAGTGCTTTGTGCGCCTAGCAACATAACCATCCACGCGGTCGAGTATTGCCGCCACTGAATACAACAGTGCGGGGATCCAAAGCGTGATAGAGAGTTGCGGGTGCTGGAAAATAAATCCCGCTGTCATTGCGATCAATAATCCGCGTAGCAAGGTTAGGCGGTTTGCTAAGCCTAGTGATGTATATAAAGGCGCGAATTCGGTGGGGCGATTGGTGTCTCGGCGTTGCCAACATTGCTGCCAGGCATAGCCCCATACTAGTGTCGCAACAATGCCCCACTGCACGCTGAACGAAATATCTTCTATAGCCGCTAACCCTGTCATACAAAGAAGTAGGATGGCGACTCCTAGTAAGCCAAGATTGCGAAGTTCGTAGGTCATTTCTGTACTTAAAATAATAGCAGTCTTAGCGACAAGACCGACAATAGTCGCCCACATTGGAGGGGACTACAAGCCACAAAAAAAGAAAGCAAATTGCGTTGACAGAACTTTGCGCTCTTAGGTAATCTCAAGGCTCTTCAACTGATAAATAAAAGGAGGTGATCCAATGTCGAGTGGTATTAAGGTGTCAATGGACTTTGGTGTGGTTTTACTCGAGGGCTTCACTTCCTAGGGTAAACGTCACTACTTTGTACATACAAAGGTTCCATTGGGGCCCGCGTCACGGAAAGGGAGCGTAAAGCTCCCTTTTTTTATGGTTTGAAATTAAGCGGCAAGAAGATCCCGTCACTGTGGCAGAGAAAATCGAAAACTTCGAAAAAGTGATACCTTTCAACTCAAAAAATGATACCGATTTGCACGTTATGAGGTCGTCGTGCATTTTTTTGGTGCAATATTATTAGGGGGTATGGGGAGGGGGTTTTGGTTAAGTTGTTGATTTTATAGTGTTTTGAAAGTTGGCCTAGGGTTTGCAATACCTTTGGTGTACGAGTGTAGAGTGCAATGAGGTCTTCCTCTTCTCACATTTGTTAATTGCTCCCAAATTTATTATTAATCTTAAGCCGAGGTCTAAAATGTCATTATTATCTAGCCGTAAAATTGCTGCTTCACTTTCTGTACTAGCTCTTTCAGTTGCAGCTGCTAGTGCCAGCGCAGACGAAGTGCCCAACATGTATATGAGCAGCAAGCAGTTGAAAGTTGTTGAGCAAGTCTCTCCTGATTACCCACGTTTTGCTGACATGGCCGGTGTTGATGGTTATGTATTAGTTGAGTTCACTGTATCTCCCGATGGCTCTGTTATGACTCCAGCAATTGCTGAATCTTCATCTGGTCACTTTTCTGAATCCGCTTTGAGTGCAATTTCTCGCTGGCAGTTTGAGCCAGTTATGGATAACGGTGTAGCGGTACCTGTACGTTCGAACATGAAGTTCAGCTTCGTTCCACGTACTTAAGATTGCAATGCGGTTGCGGTCGTAAGCCTGCTAACCTCACCCAAATCGATCCGTAAGAACAATTAGACACTCGGGATTGCAATGGTAATTTGGACTTGCTGAGTCAGAGTAATACTCTTGCTTCTGGCTCAGCTAATCCCAAATGTTGCAATGCGAATGTGTCAGGCAAAAAAAAGTGAAACCAAGTTAAACAAGGTCTCACTTAAAGGTACATGGATAACACTGTGTAGCTATTAGGTATACGCCGCTACAAAAACCCTAGATCAGTCGGGATTAGAAATTTATTTAAACTAGTTTTTACTTAAACCACATTCTCTGAAAAATATTGTCTTTCTTGATGAAGAGGTGGTGCAAGCCTGCTCCTACGTGCCCTAGTACTAAAATGGCGAGAGTGATTGCCAATGTGCCGTGGATTGAGAAGATCCTTGCCGCGAGTGCTTCATCGCTAGGGATGCCCGGCATAGCCGGTAAACGTACCCCGGGAATAATGTCCAGTGCAGGAAATGCCGTCACACCGGCCCAGCCCAGTAGTGGCACTGCTACTAAAAGCAGGTAAAGTAAATGGTGCAAGCTCTTAGCTAGCCGTATTTTTCGGGGCGACATGGCCTCGGGGTACTCAGGTGTTTTGTAAGTGAGCTTAAACCCAATGCGCACAATCATGAGTATCAGAACGGTAAAACCTAATGACTTATGAATACTGTAAAGCAGGTTAGTAAAATCGTCCCAAATATTAGCTTCTGTTCTTGCTTCAATAAGTAGGCCTATGGGTATTAAGCTCATAACGCACAGCGCTATTACCCAGTGTAAAACCCTCCAATTTCTTGCATATTGCATTTGCGATACCCCTTCATTTTTTGCTGGAAACACCCAGTACACCCTCGTAATGCTAACTGAGACCTCTCGGATTAGATATTCCTTGCCACGAAGTGTGGGGGATTGGCGCTACTGCCCTGAAACATCCTGACATACTAAGTTACAAAATGGCATTCGTGGGGGGTACATCGCAGTAGTGAGACCTGTAGGATGCGACTCACCTTGAATAAGGGGGCTAGCGCGCATCGCGCAACGACATAATTATAAGTACAAAACAAAAAGCGGCGTGTTTCTAAGTAGAAGCACCGTTTGCAATCGTTACAAACGAGGGTTTTAAAATGAGAAAAAATAACCTTGGCCCACTATCAGTGCTATGCCTGTCGCTGCTAAGTGTGAATGCCATCGCTCAAGATGCTGAAGATTCAACTGTAACGTTCCCTAGTACCTATTTTAGTGAGTACGCACCATTGACCGTTAATGACATGGTCAATCGTATTCCTGGTATTGAGCTAATTCTAGGATCGAGCAGTTCAAGTTCTGGTGGCGATCGTGGGTTGGGTTCTAGTGCGCAAATACTGGTTGATGGCAAGCGTTTGGCGGGAAAGTCAAATGAAGCCAGCGAACAGCTTAATCGCATCGCTGCAAACGAAGTGGATTATATTCAGATCATTCGTGGCAGCTCTAGTGACCTTGATGTGCAGAACAGCGGCCAAATTATTAACATCGTGCTACTGGAGTCTCTGTCACGTTCAAATATTTCTACTGAGATCAGCACCACCCGTTATGCCGATGGCACCACAGAGCCAGGCGGTTCGATTGCTTGGAGTGGACAGACAGGTAAGCTGAACTTTCTTGTGAGCGCCTCTGTTGAGCCAGCCTATCAGCATCTAGAAAGTGAAGAAGTGAGCATCAATGGCGATTTCTCGCCAAAAGATACCGTAGAGTTTGATCGCTACCGTGAGCAAACCAACTACACATTGAATTCCAATGTTGCTTATGCGATCACGGACAAAGATCGTATCGCTTTTAATGTTCTATATAGCGAAAGTAATCCGCCCGCGACACTGGATCGCAAGATCACTGATTTCAGCGCCGCAACACCACAGGTGAGTTATGAGCGCGAAGACTTACCTGCTACTACCGATAGCTGGGAATTTGGTGGGGACTATGAACATGGTTTTGATAACGGTAGTCGTTTCAAGGGCTTGTTTATTGTTAACGAAGAAGATAAATCGATTCTTCGAGAGCGTTTTAGTTCCAGCACGCTCGGTGGTGCAGAAACACAAAACCTTCATCTTTCTACTAAGAGTGTGTATCGCGAGCGCATTGGACGCAGCTCTTTCACGATGCCCCTGCGTGAGGGTCAAGGAATCGAGCTAGGGATAGAAGTGGCGCAAACGATTCAAGATTCTGCGCTTAAGATGGGCGTGTTGACTGCTAGCCTAGGAGATCCTGCTTTCGGTGGTTTAACACCAGTCAATCTTCCTAATGCAAACTCTTCAGTAGAAGAGCTTCGCTATGAGCCATTTGCGATTCATAACTGGCAGATTAGTCCGAAAATATCCCTTGAAAGCACATTGGTTGCAGAGTTTTCTGAGATTGAGCAATCGGGTGATCTTACGAACACACGAGATTTTCAATACCTGAAACCGAAAGTGGATTTTCGCTATAACATCAGCAATTCCATGCAGCTTCGCACTACATTGGAACGTGTTGTTACTCAGCTTAGTTTTGCAGACTTCTCACGAGCGACTAACGAGCGTGATGAAGATCAAGACACTGTCGCAGGTAATCCGGACCTAGAGCCAGAAGAAAGCTTGCGCGCTGAAGTGACGCTTGATTATCGATTGCCAGATGATCTCGGTGCGCTCAATGCGCGTTATTTTCATCATGAGTATGAAAACAAAATTTATAAGGTCGATATTTCAACGCCAACAAAGCTACAAACGACCAATGGTAACGTGGGCAAAGCAGCCACTTATGGCTTGGTGCTCAATGGCAGCGTAAGGCTTGGCTTTATTGGTTTGCCTGAAGCACTGTTTACTTCCTCTGTGACAATTCAGGAATCTGAGTTTGATCATGATCCTTTGGTGCCGATCGAGCATGGGTTCCCTCCTTATGATCGCGGCAGCTTCCGTTTGAGCTATCGTCATGACTTGCCGCAGTACCAGATGAACTATGGCGTTACTTATAACGCACGCTTCAAAGACGGACGTATGGCATGGGATATCGACAATCGCTATAGCATCTATGTCCCAACAGATCTTTCGTTCTATATTGAGAAGGTGGGTTTCTTAGGGCTGACGTATCGCTTTGAAGCAAGCAATCTTGAGAACGATGTGTCTACGCCTATGCGTCGTCGCTATGATGGCTATGTGCTAGATAACGTTCTGAAAGAGATTGAGTTCTTCCGAACGACTACTGGTCGCGAATTCTCGTTCATGATCCGTGGTAACTTCTAAACGGCTTTATTGATCTATCCATTCGATGAAGTCAATTGTGGCTTTAATCAAACGAACGCGCGGTGTCTCTAGTAGCGCCGCGTGGTCGCCACCTGCTAACACAACCCACTGCTTATTCGGATTGGCAATCTTGCTGAAAAAACGCGCGTGTGCGTCAGTATTTGCAAGAGGGTCGAATTCGCCTTGGAGTAGAAGGGTTGGCAATGTGAGTGCCGTTCCATCGAGTGCGTTCCACTGATGAAGTTGATTCCAGTCGGCTCTTATTGGGTCAGCGGCTAGGGCGGCTTCAACGTATGTGGCGATGGCGTGATCACTGATGGAGCCCGGCACGATAAAATCCGATGCAGCGGCGGCTGCAGTATTGATGCGGTTCTCTGGTGTGCCATTAGTAGTGTCAGTTGGCACCTCTTTGTCGGGATCTGTTGGATACCCGAATAGAATGACGCTCCGGATAGTCTCAGGGTAAAGCTGGGCGGTTAATTGCGCCACCATAGAGCCATAGGACCAACCCCAGACATTGGTTTTTGAATGGTTGCGATTCTCCATCCAAGTTAAAACGGTTGCCATATCCTTAGCGGCGCGATTGGGTGTGTTCCATTGACTGCTGTCTCTCGGTGTAGCGCCATACCCACGAGCATCCATCGCCCAAGCACTATACCCCCTCTCATTAAAGCCCTCCATGAGGGATAGGTTTTCTCCACTGACTTGCAGATCAAAATCGGGAATTGAGCTCCATGTTCGGCCGTGGTGCAAAAGAATGTGCCCTTTGGGATTGGGCACAGACTTTTCCCAGACTGCGATGGGATGACCCTCTGCCATCACCTCATGTTTTGTTGCGGAGCTCTCTTGCGCTAGGCCCAAAGGCGAAAGCACAAGAAGGCTCAGTAAAATAAACGCACGCACATAAGATGAAGAGCGAATCATCACAACTCCTTTGGTTTACAAACGCGAGCGCGTTAATGTGACATCGGCATTTCGCCAAAACGAGTCAAACTGACGCTTGGTGATCACGGCTTCTTGATGTTTTCCTTGCGCTTCTAGGGCCTGGGTAAGACCGAAGGTTGCCCAACCGTTTTGTTGATTCCATTCCATATCTTTACGGTAAACCGCTTCGGCTTCCGCTGGACGGCCCGCATCTAATAGCACTGCACCAAGGTATAGGCGCATGGACTGCGACCAATCGGGTGGTTCAGTGTAATTGGAGGCGTCTTGTAGTTCTATCGCACGGGTATAGGCTTCGATGGCGCCATCGAGATCGCCTCTGGCTTCCTTAATCTCGCCATCAAGTGCAAAGGCGGCTAGTCGTAGGATGTGTGAGGCGGGTGTTGGGCCTACGCCATTGCTATCAGCTTCGCGATCCTCGGACTGCTGGCGGATATTCGCTAGCGCCATGTCGGCCGCGCTAAGATCGCCTGTGGCAACTTGGGCACTTCCTGAAACATAACTCCACATGCCATCAAGGTAAGGAGTGCCCGAATGACTCTGCGCGCTGCCTAAGATTTTCTCCCAGTTACCAAATACTTTGTCGATAATCCATGAATGGACAACGCGCTTCTGGCCACGGTTCACGGCCTCAACGGCAACACCGACACTGGCGGCGCCTTCATCGGCGGCGGCAAGTGAATTGGCATAATTGCCTTGTAGCATATTGGCGTAACGAACGAAGTCCAACGCATGAGGCGCGTGAGATTTGTGGGATAAGCCATACGTACCAATATTGGGGAAATTAGTTTCGCCCCAAATTTCAGAAAACTGTTGGTCGACGATTTGTGAGCGCTCATTAATGTCGATCGCTTTTTCATACTCGCCAACACGCAAATAAATATGCCCCGGCATATGCACCATGTGCCCTGAGATTGGCACGATGCCTTCCAGTTTCTGAGCGGCCGGCATGGCTAGCTCAGGCTGTCCCGAGGCTTCCATTAAATGGATGTACAAGTGGTTTGCACCCGGATGGTCATGTTCAAGACGCATTGCCGTCTCTAAGGCCTCTTGCGCTTCAGCCGTTCCCGCTTTAGCGTTGCCATCCACGTCCCAATAATCCCAGCGTGAGGTGTTCATAAACCCTTCGGCAAACAGGGTATGGATGTCAGGATCGTTAGGGTATTTGATGCGTAGCGCGCGCATGGCGTCAACGAAAGCCGTATCGCGTTGCTCGGAGTCTGGAATACTGTCTTTGTTATAAAGTACAAACAGCGCATTGATCATATCGCGCTCTTTGGGCGTACCATTGTTAGCCAATGCTAATGCTTGGCGGATGGCGGCCAGACCGCTGCCCTGTGGGTCATCCGGTAGATTTTGATAGCGACTATTAGGGTTAGGACCTGCCGCGTGGGCTAAGCCGAAATAAGGCATTGGGCTGTCTGGGTCAAGGCGAGAGGCCTCTTGATAGGAAGCAATTGACTCGGGAAAGTAAAAGCTCCAAGCCATACGAAGGCCTTGGTCGAAGAATTGCTGCGCCATCTCTGAGTTTGTTGAGATGGTTCTTGAATAAGTGCCTCCCCCTGGAACCATAATGGCTAAGGCGGCATCGTCTGACTGCGCCCATGTAGGGGATTGCAGCATCAGGACGGCGATTGTAGTACTAAGAATGGTGCGGGATTTGCGCATGGATCAAGGTCTCCTTTCTATCGCTGACTCCCTGTTTGAGCGTAGGCATCAAAAAGAGGCAGCAATGGTTGAGCTAGAGTGTGAATTTATTATTCTATTGCTAGTTCGAATGTGGTCAATATAGCAGTTAAGGCAGAGAAAGTTGAACTATATAGGCCCGTTGCTTTTGATTTGGATCATGGACACTTTATCTGAGAATTTGCGGCTCGCCTTGAATGTCCCATTTGCTTGGTCGACCGATAGGCGTGATGCGTTGAGAGGCGTTCAACTGCGGGATTAGCAGGCTTTGGAAAGCGTCGACTTCTTTATTGGCTGGGTCTAACCAAGCATCAATAACAGCTTTGTCATTGCAAGGGAGCATCAATGGCATTGATTTGGGGTGTATTGCTTGCCATTGGGCTAGGGGGCCTAGCGTGATGATGCTCGCACCAAACTTCGATTCGCCCGTGTGTTCGTTCACATAGTGTTTGCAAAGACCGCCAAAGGCTATAGCTTGGTCTAATAGTTCAATTTTATGGTAAGTCTTGCGATCGCCGAGTCCTTCGATAAAGGCTGACGCTGGAATAATACAGCGACTTTCTCGATAAGGTTTGAAGCCAAGGGCGCTTGGAGTGTTTAGTTTATCCGAACGACTATTAAAGCTGGCATATCGGTAATTGGGTTGCAGGGTGCTGGGTTCTAGCATCAGCCACCAAAGCGCATCTTGGAAGCAGCGACCGTCAGGGCTGTCTTTTACGATTGAGATCAACGCGCCGGGAGCGACATCGGCAGCGAAACGCAACGTCCCTAGTTCGATATTGAGTACGTCTACAAGTAGACGTACCTGGGGTGAGTCGATGACGTTAAAGCGGCCGCACATGAGAAAAGCCCTTCTGGCAATACTGTGGCTGATGAACCAAAATAATACAAAGTGAAACCTAAGAGGGCAACGCCGATGAGTCTAGCAGACAAGCGGCCAGAGAGTGTGTTGATCATAGGGGCTGGGGTTTCCGGATTGAGTTGTGCACGTTACTTGAAGTCACAAGGCGTCGAGACCAGTCTATTCGAGAAAAGTGGTTATGCTGGCGGACGGTTAAGCACGAGAGTGCTTGAGCAATGGCAATGTGATCATGGGGCTCAATATTTCACAGCCCGTGACCCTAGGTTCAAGCATGAAGTAGAACAGTGGCAGCGTGATGGGGCTGCGGCTCTTTGGCGGCCAAGGCTGGTTGTGTTTGAGGGGGTGCCCCTTAAATGGCGTCCGGCGCATTCTGTAGGCCCCGATCGATACGTCGGAGTCCCGACAATGCGTGCGCTAGCCCAACATTTCGCCAAAGATCAAACGGTACAACTAAATACTACCGTCGATAAATTGCAACGTTCGCAATTGGGGTGGCGAGTCCATAGTCAGGAGTATGGTTGGACCGATCGAATCTTTGATGCGCTAGTCTTGGCTTTGCCTGCCCCGCAGAGTTTAGCGCTGTTGCAAACCAACCCCAGCACGCTCAATTCAAAACTGGCGACATTCACTATGCGGCCAACTTGGGCGTTAATGTTGCGATTAGAGGAGGGTTTTGATCCGGGCTTCGATGCGGCGTTTGTGAATGGTGGCCGGCTACGATGGATGGCTAAAGACACGAGTAAGCCCAGTCGCCAGCGAGGCAATGTCTGGTTGTTACATGCGAATGCGCAGTGGAGTGAGGAGCACATTGAGGATTCTCGTGAAGAGGTGAGCGCTGCCCTTGAGCAAGAGTTTACTAAATTGACTGGAGGCGTCGCTGTGCAGGCGCGTTTGCATCTATGGCGCTACGCTGACACCGAATTTCCTGCCGATAGTATGTGTTTCTGGGATGGAGACCTGGCTTTAGGAGTCTGTGGAGACTGGCTCTCCGAAGGAAAGGTCGAGGGGGCCTGGAAAAGTGGCTTGGAACTAGCCACAAAAATCACTCAAAGTTCGAACGAACGAAAACAAGATGTCGTATTCTCAAAAATTGATTTTGCTTCTAACGCCTATCAGTGCGCCGTGGCGTTAAGGCAATCCGTGCTTAGGGCTCCACTTGGACTTACTCTCGATGTTCATGATTTAGAAGGGGAGTCGGAGCAATGGCATTTTGTCCTTTTCGATAAAGGTGGTGAAGTGGCTGCCACGCTTTGTGTGCGAATCGCGAGCAAAAAGCACTGTAAGTTTAGACAAATGGCTGTTCTTGAGTCCTATAGAGGGCAGGGTTTTGGCGGCATGATTTTAGCCAAAGTCGAGCAAGTGATGCATAAAAAAGGTTTTGACACCGTTGAGTTGCATGCGCGAGTCAGCGCGCAGGGGTTTTACGAGAAAAACGCCTATACCGCTATTGGCGATGAGTTCGATGAGGTGGGGATTGCCCATATACGGATGAAGAAAACGCTAAGCTGACGAGTCCTAGACAAAAAAAGGGGAACCATAAGGTTCCCCTAGTTAACATATCTCAATCTAGCGGGAGAGCGGTAGGGTTGAGATAGGCCTAATATTCAACATTAAATATTTATTTGATTATTCCGCAAGAAGTTTGCTCACATTCCACTATGTGCAGCATTCTTCCGGCAGTAGGTTGGCTCGTCCATAAGGCAACCTCACTGAAGGCCTGATAATGATGCGTGATTGGCAGAGGTTTGTTCTCAATAAGAACTCCGAAATAGCTCCGAAAATGCTCTAAAGTGGCATATTTCTAGGAATTCTGAGCAGAAGCTATTTGAAGAGAGAGGTGCGGAGAAGGTCGTGACTGCTCAGTTGTAGAGGGTCAGGGTACTTCAACTTCTCGTGCTTCCACAAATTATTGCGCTGTAGCACTCTAGACTCGGCTAATGCGAGTTGCGAGGATTTGCTTAGGCTCACACCAGTTTTACTGCTCGTGGCGATAACGCCTTTCATTAAACGTTTTTGCCAAGTCTCACCGATCCCGATCTCTTCAAGAATGGCTTTGTAGCGCGTGTCATTCAATACGCTGAGCGGAAAGAAAATATCCACGGAGTGCAACCAAGCAAATAGGCGTCGATTATCGGACGGCGTTAAATTGCGCCAGAGCTTTATCCCAGCCTCTATGTCGGCCAAAATAAACTGCTTTACCCCCATTGCGAAATTGAACTCAGGATTGTCTTTATTGCTCGCCTCTAATTCGTCACCTTCAACAGTGGAGGCGCCAAACAGAGCGCTGATAATGACCTGACTAAGCATGGAGCTTTGTCCTTCGCTGTCCAGCTCGAGCTGCTGGGCTAGATAAAACTTTGCTTGCTCGTGATCACCGATGAATGCATAGCTGCACGCAAGGCTTCCTAATACACCGATATGAGAAGGACGCTCGAGCAGCTGCTGCTTCTGCAAAGGAATGAGGTTATGAGGTTCAACGATATCGTTGCGATAGGTCCATGTGGCATCAGGTGAGACGCTGTGGGGAGCTTTGCCTGGAACCGTATCTAAAAAGGCGCTCGCCTCAGAGTATAACTTTGCGCTTGTTAGCAGCGCACTGTAATGGGAAATGGAGAATTGTGGTGCGACTCCATCCAGTATCATGTCTCTTATCTTCTCTTCGATAATCTGTTGGTTATTGCCTTCGACTCGTAACGCGAGAAATTGTGCGGCTTTAGCTTCTTGCGAGTCTGGATCTAAGCGTAATAGTTCTCGAAGGGCGAAGTTAACAAGCCGACGATTCTCAACATTAGTATCGGTGTTGCTATAGATCCCTTTTCTGGCAGCGATTGTGGCCAGTCCGACGTAAGCATTCACAAAATCTGGGTCTTTCTCTACGGCAAATAGGTAGTTTTCGATTGCCGCTGAAAGGCTTGCGCTATTGGATTCTTTTGAGAAGAACTCCGCTTTCAAAAAAGAATCGTAGGCGACGGCGCTATTAGTGCCCCAGTCGAGCATGTCATTGTGTTGTTTTTCGTCTAGATAGATGCGAAGCGCTGTTGCGACATGCTGAACTATTCGATCTTGAATGGTAAAGATTTCTTCTGACGTAAAATTGAACTGATCGGAAAATAGGATGAGCTTGGTTCGAGCGTCCGTTAGATTTATTTGCAGTCTATTCTGCCCGCTAATTTTTTGAATGTTGCCATTTAAAAAATAATCCGCTTCGTTTTCGGTTTCGAGAGGCCCATTTTTGACCGCGACTTGAGTGTTAGGTAGTACGCTTAAGCTTGAGACAAGGCTGCCCGGAAGTTGCTGCGATAAATACAAAGCATCGCTGTCTATGTTAACGGATTCAAATTCTCGCACCAAAAGAGTGCGTATTGGCTCGTCAGTCGCTTGGGATAGGGTTGGTTTGTTTGAATAAAAAATAAACACCGCTGCAAATAGCAGAAACATGCTGGCATAAGCGAAAGGGTTTTTGCTGATGCTGAGCCATTGCGAACGTTCGTTCTGTTTTGGGGAGTTAACCTTGGCGCCATTGACATTGACGCCGATCACGGGAGCGGGCAGTAGCGCATAGCCCCGTTTCGGGTACGTCTTAATGTACTTAGGATTTGAAGCACGATCCCCTAATGCTGCACGTAACTCAGCGATGACATTATGCACTGCGTGGTCAGAACGAACAGACTTGCTCCAAAAGAGGTCGAGAAGTTCGTTCGCACTGATGACCTGCTCGGGATTGCCGATTAGGTGCATCAATACTTCCATGCCGCGTGGAGTAATGCGAACTTCTGCGCCAGATTCTAGGCTGGTTAAGGTGCAGGTTTCAGCATTGACTTGCCATTCGAGTAGGGAAATCGCCGATGTATTACCAGTTGCGATTTCTTCGCCATTTTTGGTAAATAAATCCAAGAAAATCATGATTTTAATTATGTCTCTAAGCGACTGACTTTATTATGACCGTGAATTTACCAGAAACCGAAGGGCAATAATACACCATGGGGTGACGGTTTGTGACGTGCCATGCTTACTTCATTAAAAACAATGACTTGATTGTGTTGGAGCTTTTTTGGAGAGTTTTTGGAGAGAGTTTGAGGAACTAAACCTATATGGTAACGCGCTCGTAGAACGTGACGGTTAGTCTTTGTGCCGTTATTCCAACGAGAAACCAATAAGTGAGTTGTCTATTGGTGCTGGAAAGAGAGAATTGCTAAAAAAACAATCAGAAATAAAACTTGGGAGTTTTAACTTGACTATACAATTCAAACGTAACCGGCTTTTTCATCTAAGCCAGGCCGTAATGGCCGTCTCCATCCTAGGATTACCTGCCGCTTCTTTCGCACAAAATGATGCTGAAGTAGAAGAAGTGGTAGTGACTGGATCCTACATCCGCAACAGCGCTTTTGCTCAAGAAGCGAATGTTGAAACAGTCACTCAGGAAGATCTGTTCGAGTCTGGCTCACCATCTGTTGGACAGTACATCCGAGATCTGACGTTTACTCAAAATACCAACACGGTAGCTAACGTTAACGCAGGATCAGACGGTGGTCAGAGTTCTACAGGCGCGACGTTCAATCTTCGTGGTCTTGGTGAGAACTCGACGCTAGTGTTGGCTGACGGTGTTCGTGCGATTAACAATGTCGTATCCACCATGTTCCCAGACATCGCCCTTAATCGCTTAGAAGTGGTTTTGGACGGCGGCTCAGCCCTATACGGATCTGACGCGGTAGCAGGGGTTGTTAACCTTATTCCTGTGAAAGAGTTCGATGGGATCAAAGCACGTACTTATTATCAGCGTGATGAGAAAGCACAGGTCGAAGATTACAACGTCGCGGTAATGTGGGGTAAATCATTCGACAATGGTATCAACTACGTTGGTGCAATGGATGGCGCACGCCAAGGGTCATTGATGACCTATGAGCGTATGCGTACTGCAGAAGTGGCTTATGGCTATTCTTCATCGGGTAACCCAGGTGTTTATCGCCAGGTAGAAGGTGCGAACCCAGTAATCAATGGTGTGCACGGCGGCACATTGACTGGCCCTGCACTGCGTGATCAGAGTTGCGGTACTTTCGGCACGCCAGAAGAAAACCAGCTAGGCGGCAAGCTTAGTGGCCCAAGTGGCTACCCAGTCGGTGATTCCAACTGCTACTGGTACTACACGCCACAGTGGGACCTACAAGGTCAATCTAGCGAGTATAACCTTTACAACAACGTCACTTGGGAAGCCACCGATTGGTTGGATTTCGAACTTACGATGAACCACAGTTTCCGTAAGGTGACTAACCGTAATACGGGCACATATGGCCAAAATACTAACAACCGTAACGGATTGTTAGTGAAGGCTGATCATCCTGCAAACCCCTATGGTTTCGACGTAGTGCCTAACAACTATCGTCCATTCACGATTCTTGATGAAGAGCGCTGGCCGAGCCATTTTGAAGGCACGGGAGCACGCTTACAGCCTAATATGTATTACACGCAGCGCTATAAGTTCCAGGCGAACTACGATATGACTGACACATGGAGCGGCTACACGCTGTATTCCCGTCAATTCGATCGTGTAAATCAGGACCAGAAGCTTCTCCATATGGGCAAAATGCAGCAAGCATTGCTTGGGCAAGGCGGCCCTAATGGCAACGAATACTGGAACCCCTTCGGTTCTGCTGATCCGCGCTCTCCGTACCACACTGCAGACATCCGTAACAGCCAAGAGCTAGTCGATTGGATGTTCTCTAACATTGATAACGTCAGAACTAGTGAAGACGAGCTTGACGTGTTCGAGACTACGATTGCTGGTGAGCTGTTCCAAGTACCTGCTGGTGCGTTGCAAATGGCGACTGGTTTCCAGATGCGAGATCGTTCAGAGTTCATTGGCAACAACCCTTTGGAGCTAATCGGTCACGACTACAACGTTAACATCGTTGATACACCGCCTAAGAACGATACGTACTTCAACAAAGTTTATGCGGCGTTCGTAGAGTTTGATATTCCAATTCTAGACACAGTGGCGGCTCAGGTTGCCGTTCGTCATGAGCGATTCCAAGACTTCGGTCTAGATGCGACGACTCCAAAAGTGTCTGTGCGTTGGGAAATCACACCTGAAATAGCGCTTCGTGGTTCTTGGGGCGAGAGCTTCTTGGCTCCGACAGCTACTCAATCACGCCCATACGATCCAAACGAAGGCTGTTCTGAAGTTTTCTTCGGTCTTGATGAGCTAACTGGTGGTCAGTTAACTGGTGCGGCGGGTTGTTCTTCTGGTAACCCAAATCTTGCTCCGGAAACATCAGTTATGAGCAATATCGGCGTTACTTGGGAGCCAGGTGGTGCATTAGATGGCTTGAGTGCTAGCTTGGACTATCAAACAATCGAATACACAGACCGTATTCGTACGTTGAGTAACCCAGAGACAGCAAACGTGCAGTTTACTCGCATGTTGCAAGCTATTGGCTCTACTGAGGCTACGTATGATCCAACTCCTGGTTCTGCCACACGTATCGCGGCAAACTCTTGGTTAACAACTCAAGATAACACTGGCGCAAGTGGTATTATCCGAGACACATCTAGCCAGCAAGTTCTGCGTGTTATCCGTCAAGCGAATAACATCAGTACTGTTTGGATTGATCTGTTAGATGCGAAGGTTGATTATCGTTTCAGTACAGACAACTGGGGTACTTTCGCCACAGGTTTGAACGTTTCTTACTTCAGCAAGTACGAATACGAAGACCTTTTCGGTGGTGTTCAAGACGCATTGGGTAAGCAGAATGCAAACAGTGGTGTTGTACCGCCATTGCCTAAGTTCAAAGCAAACCTACGTGGTAATTGGTTCATGGGTAACCACAGTGCCTCTTTGACTGCAGCGTATCAGCACACTGTATTGTTTGATGACAACACCAACAACTTGTTCTCAAACTTCCCAGCTGATCGTACGATCGAAGGTCAGACTATTTGGAATGCGCAATACGGCTACATCATGAATGACTTCTTCGGTAGCGAAGTGGTCTTAAGTGGTGGTATTCGTAACCTCACTAATCGCCAGCCTCAGCGTCTGCCGATTCTTGGTGGTTTCGAGTCTCGTCTACAGCAGCCTTGGGGACGTCAGTTCTGGATGTCTATTGATTGGACGCCTAGCTTCTAATCGATTTACCAAAGTATGATGTATTAAAGAAGGGGGCCATTGGCCCCCTTTTTTTATGTTAGATTTTTTCCCAAACTAGGGCGTTATATTCTGTCCATCCTCGTTGAACACAGCGCTGCAAAGCAGTCCCACCCGCTAGATTGTCCCAATAAGCCCAAGGCAAAGGGATGCGTGTAAGGTGAGTGACAAGCCATAATAAAGGTTGAGGAAACTGGCGAAGATAAGGCGAAAGTGCATGTTGTGTCACTAGGCGAAACCCAGCGGCTTCGGCCAATGCACACGTATTCTCTACGCTTAGTAGGCTGTTCAAACGCCAGCCGCGTTTAAACCGCTCTATCCAGTAACGCGCAAGCGGCCCAGGGTTTTCTTGAGCGAAATCATCACAAATTATAAAGCGACCGCCCACAGGCAGGCGAGAGGCGATCGCATAGAAAAGTGCCGCCGGATCGCGTGCATGCACAAAGGACTCAATGGCATACGCTGCATCGATTGGTGGCAGGGGGGGCAAGGCTGCGAAGTCTGCCTTGATAAAGTTTAATTGCTGGGTCAGGTTATCTTTTTCCGCCTGTGCTTGCGCTAACTGACACTGGGTTTCACTGATTGTGATACCTGTCACTGTAACGCCTAGTTGCTGTGCGAGGAATACTGCACTGCCTCCTACGCCACAGCCAA
Organism: Gammaproteobacteria bacterium; assembly: GCA_051252515.1. Classification (GTDB taxonomy): domain Bacteria; phylum Pseudomonadota; class Gammaproteobacteria; order Pseudomonadales; family Pseudohongiellaceae; genus UBA5078. The sequence goes on along the minus strand of JBPOFS010000001.1, from coordinate 530,052 downwards.
GATCTAGAAGATTTTTTTGGCCTGCATCCGTGTTTAGTAATGGGCTTACAGACTCTGCTACTAAGCGGTTGAGGTATTGAAAAGCTGCGTTCGAATCGTTGATTCCCGGCGCCCAAATAGCGCGATGGATCGCCGCGGTGTCCCCTGCGCCACCAAAGCGTAAGAATTTGCGAGTGTTGGCGTCATAATACTGGGCTATCTGCTGCGCATCTGCAGTGCGACTACTTACCTGTTTCGATGGTTTCACTTGAAGCGGTACTCTTTGCCGACGATTTGAGCCCTGGAATTAGCACCGGGGTGTTTTGAACGTACTGTTTATAGCGTGGATCGTCCCCCCATTTTTCGTTTGCTTTCGACTCAAGCATTGGAATGCCACTGACGCGACAAATAAGGAGTATTACAAACACTGGAGATAAGAGACTTAAATATTGCCACCCTTGTAGCGCAGGAGCCGCCACGATTGCAATGCCAATCCATAGCGTCATCTCACCAAAGTAATTCGGATGACGGGAGATGGACCATAAGCCAGAACGAATGAACTGACCATCGTTATCTGGGTTTGCGCGAAAGGCTGTTTTTTGTCTGTCGGCTATGGTCTCAAATAAAAACCCTAAAAGCCAAAGAGCAACACCGAAGTACGCCGTAATCCCTATTGGGACATTGAGACCAGAACTGATGGCAGCCAGTGCTGCGGCAACAGTGATTAATACCCATAAACCGCCGAGTGTCCATGTGAAAAGGAAGCGGAAAAATCGTGGCTTGATATCCCTAAAACGACTGTCTTCGCCGCTGCGTCGTACGCGAGAGAATAAGAATATCCCGAGTCTAATCGCCCACGCTAACACCATGAATGACAGAAGAAGGCTGCGGATATTCTCTGTTGGGCTGGAGTCGACGATTAACCAGTTGGCTAATAAAATTGTGGCAATGAAGGACAGAGAGCCGGTTAGGTCAAAATAGTGTTCTGTTTGGTAGATATAGGCGGGGATGAAGGCAAGCCAGTGCAGCACGAAGCCCAGCATGCCGCAAAGAAAGAATAAGGACAGAGCGCCGACCTGCAAGCCGCCATCACTTGCGGCCCAAGACATGGCTAATCCTATGCTAATACATAGAAAGATCCCTAAAAACACAATGGCATTCGAGGTGTGATTTTTGCTCATGATTCTTTACCTGTCGCTTAGATAAATTCTATTACGCTAAAAACAGCGTTATGGACTTTACTGCCTAGCGTTTATCATAGTCCTTCAACGCTTTACGGCGACTTCCGCGTAGATTGGAATATGGCATGAGATCTCTCGATACCCAAGTACTAACCGCCCAAAGCCGCGAAGGCCTCGATAAGGCGTTAGCGATTCTGCGTCGAGGGGGTTTGGTGGCAGTGCCGACAGAGACGGTCTACGGATTGGCGGCCGACGCGATGAACCCTGACGCGGTGAATGCCATTTTTGCCGCGAAAGAGCGCCCTAGTGATCACCCCTTGATTGTCCATATTGGTAGCGCCGAGCAGCTTAAAGAGTGGGCCATTGATATTCCTGACTTGGCTTACACGTTGGCCGCGAAGTTTTGGCCAGGGCCTTTAACGCTCCTGCTAAGAAAAGCCCCGCATGTGCCAGAGCAAGTGACCGCTGGTAAGGCGAGTATAGGTTTGCGAGTGCCCGCTCACCCAGCGTTATTAAGCTTGCTGCAACAAGGCGAATTAGGCGTGGCAGCCCCTTCGGCTAATCCGTATAAACGTTTGAGCCCTACAAGTGCCCAGCAGGTGTTCGCGCAATTGCAGGGAAAGATTGATGCTGTGCTTGATGGTGGAAGATGTGAAGTGGGAGTGGAGTCGACAATATTAGACCTGACCGGCGATGACTTGCGCATATTAAGAGAGGGGCCAATTACGGCTCGGGAAATAGCGAGTGTGGCAAAGAGACCGGTTTTTGTGCCGGCACAACATGATGAGGTCGTGCCAGGCAACGTCGCAGAGCATTATCAACCACATACCCCGTTGTATATAGGGACAAGAGAGCAAATGGTGGCTCTCTTACATGAAGAGAGCGCCTCTATTGCCTGTGTTTTTTATGCGGATACGGCGGGAATAACTCCCAGCGTCTACATTAATAGCCTGCCAGCGGCTAAAACGCTCTATGCCCAAGGCTTATATGGCACTCTTTATACGCTTGATGGATTGCAGGCCAAAGCAATCTGGATTGAGCGTCCTCCTCAGGCAGAGGAATGGGGTGACGTGAACGACCGACTCCGTAGGGCCGCTGTTCCGCTTTAAAACGGCCATTAGCACCAAAAATAATCATTTATTTCAATTTTGCCCCTTTTTTGACACATTTATCGAACAAGTGTTCGACAACGTGCCTGAAATTCATTAAATTGTGAACGTTTTCAGTATTCGGACGAATTGTGCTCTTTTGGTGGGATTTTGCTGCTGATGTCGTTGGGGCTCCTTGGTTTGGGTGCTGCTATAAGAAAAATAGTATTGCTAGGTCGTATTGGGGCTTATCCCAACATAAAACGCCAGCTAACCAACCTAAAGAGGGAATAAAATGCGAAACCACAAAACGCCTGCACGATTTAGGCTCAAGGCCGCCAGTGTTCTACTGGCCGCTGCAATCAGCTCACAAGTATTTGCCGACACTGGCGGTTTGCGTGTCGTTGTTACCGACGCTTCAGGTAATCCTGTTGTAGGTGCGATGGTACAAGCAAGCACTCCTGAGAGTTTGACCTCAAGGAGCGGTGTCACAGGTCCTGATGGCGAAATTCGCTTATTAGGTCTGGATCCTTCTGCCGCATACGAAGTTGTTGTTAGTGGCTCTGGCTACCAACCCCTGCGTAATAGCAATGTGACTGTTGTGTCTGGTCGTAACTTTACATTGAGCTATGAAATTGAACGTTCAAGCACAATCGAAGAAGTTGTGGTTGTTGGGCGCTCTGGCCGTACACAATTAGTAGATACCACGTCTGCTTTAGTCGGCACAGATATTACGCTAGACCTCACTGAGTCATTGCCTACTGGTCGTGATTATCAGTCTTACCTGCAGTTGGCACCATCTACGAAACCTACACTTGATGGCAACCCCTCTTCTAAGTCAGGGGTTAACTACTCTGATGCAGTCGATTCAAACGGTAATACAGCGGGCACATCGACGGACAACGTCTACTACATTGACGGTGTGAATATCACCGACAACTTGACTGGCGGCTTCGGGGCTAACTTTAACTCTGAAATCATTCAAGAGCAGCAAATCATCACTGGTGGTGTGCCTGCGGAGTACGAAGGCGGCCAAGGGTTGATTTCGCGTGTTGTGACTAAGTCAGGTAGTAATGAATTTCACGGTTCATTGAACTACTACATGCAAAGCGACAGCCTAGTGTCAGACAGTGAAAATTTGCCTGACAGTACCTTCTCAACTTTTGATACGGCTTTCACTTTAGGCGGCCCAATCATTCAAGACAAGCTATGGTTCTTTACCTCCTATCAGCGTAAAGAGCGCGATGAAGATATTATCGATCCAGTAACGAATACGTTTCAGCGTGCTGTTAATGAAACGCAAGATCTTGGGTTCTTCAAGCTGACTTGGGCGGCCACTGATAACGACAAGTTCACAGCGGAATTCTTTAACGATCCGTATGAGCGTGATGGTTCTGACGATTACACTGTACTTGCAAACCGTGACAGCGCTCGCGTACAAGGCGGCGACAACTTTAAGTATTCCTATTCACACACTTGGGACAACCTGATTGTGACTTTGGATTATGCGAAGCATGAAGGTGAGAACAGTGTGACGGCCGCAGATAGCAGTAGCCGTAACGATGTAGCATTTAACGGAATCGCTGTGACTAACGCTGATACCGATCGCGGTGGTAGAGGCTCCGATACAATCGACTTCCGTAATAAAGACACGAAGTCGATCACCGTTGAATATTTCCTTGATACAGCATTCGGCTATCACGAAATCAAAGCGGGTTACACGCAAACTACGAACGAACGTTTCTACGATCTGCAGTACACAGGTGATGGTGCGCAGTACACGTCTATAGGTACCCAGAACTCTGGTACTCAGTTGAAAGACTATACTAGCGGTACTTGGACTGGTGAGCGTGATCTATCTGAAGATGATTACCAACGCATCATCGATGGAATGACGGCTACTGGTAACAATGCCTATTTCCTTGGTCTGCTTGACTCGGACTCGTCAGGTAGCATTTCACCTGCAGAGTTAGAGTCGTTGAGCTTCAATGCGACTGCTGGCAACCCAGATAACCAAGTAAACGTCTATCGAATTAATCAGACGCAAAAAGCGCCTGTGACCTTTACTACAGAAGGTGACGCTTACTTCCTACAAGACTCTTGGAACATTAATGAGAATTGGACTATCAATGCTGGTGTTCGTGCCGAGAGATGGGATCACATTGCTACAGACGGTTCACGCGTATTTACTTTCGATTGGGAAGTGGCGCCACGTTTGAGCCTTGTGTATGACATCTTCGGTGATGGCGGCAGCAAAGTGTGGGCGTTCGCAGGTCGCTATTATGATCCCATTCGTACAGACATGACCCAGTTCGCTGGAACCTTGTCAGGTTCGGTTCGTGAAGAGCAAGTGTATGTGGGCAACCAATGGGTAACGTTCCGTACTCGTGGTGGTGCTCAAGTGCAAGACGGTTACTTCGCGCCGACTACTAAGACTCCATTCACTGACGAAAAGATGATTGGTTTTGAGCACACATTGTCTAACGAAATGAGTATTCAGATCACTTATACCGATCGTGAAACTAAGGATATTCTGGAAGACTATGACTTAGGCTTCTACACAGATCCTGCGGCGGTTGGTGGTTATGCATTACCACTGTCTTACTTCGGTTTCGACACACTACCTTCGGCTAACTACTTCATCGCGACGCTGGAAGGCGGCGTTCGTGAATACGAAGGTGTTGAAGTGACTTTCCGTAAGCGTCGCAGTGCAGATGATCGTTGGCAGATGCTAGCATCGTATTCTTACAACGATGCGTCAGGTAACTCCAACTCAGACGGTAACGCGGACCTTCAAGGTGACTTCTTGTACCTAGATCCACGCGCGCCAAACGTGTACGGACCTCAGCCAGGCAACATTGAGCATTTGCTTAAATTGGCCGGTTCATACTCGTTCGACAATGGTATTGAGCTAGGTGCTGTTTACGCTTGGAACTCTGGTTTGACTTACAGTGAGACATTCTCACAGTACGGTCGCCACACACCGGTGCGTGTTGGAGATGCCTATGACTCACTTGGTGCAACGACTCGTTGGTTAGCGCCTGGTACAGTGGGTTCACACACTTCTGACTCTTACGGTACTCTTGATCTACGTGCAAAATACACGATGGACATTGGCGGATTCGAAACTGAATTCTTCTTGGACATCTTTAATGCGCTAGACGATCAAGCGGTTACACGTGAGCAAGAGCTTGCGGGTGGCGACGGTGTCTTTGCCTTTGGTGAAGGAAGCTCTTGGGTGCTTCCACGTCGTTTCTACTTGGGTACTCGTATCCAGTTCTAATCGAAGCACGTAAAGCGAGAGCCTAGGTTCTCGCTTGATTTAAAAAACCCCGGTGTTGCATCGGGGTTTTTTTTGTTCTAAATATTGTTCAGTGCAAGTGTGCTTCGTAAGGCGTTGCTGGCGATCTCTCCCACTAGGCTGCGCAGTTGCTCAATGGCGTGGTCATAGCCATCATTTTCTAAGTCACGTTTGAAATTGAAGTCAACCGTCACCGCAAGCTCATCATTGGCTTGGGAGATGATTTGATAACGTCCACTGCATATTACCTCGCCATTGTCATTGGCTTGGAATGAATCGATTTGGACTAATAGCCGATAATTAGTGCGCGGGACAAAATCGGAATTTTTCAAATAGAAATTGAAATCATTCGATTGATTTTGCAGCTCTTGTAACAGTAGCTTTGGTAAGGAAACATCCAAGGTTTCTGCCCATAAATGCCGTTTCGAAATTTGTACTTGAGTATCGGCAGTCTGCATGACTATCCCCGATTGACGCAGGTAATTTGCCACTTCCACGCTGTCCAATACCACGGCAGGTTTGTTGCTAAGTGTTTGTTGTGTGATTCCTTGGGCACTATTGCTGGTCAACAGATAATAGTTCACTGCAGCAGTCTCACTTGCGCAATAACTTAAGCTCGCTGCGAGTGCCGTTATAATTAAAGGGCGTATTGTCACTGTGGTTTCCTCTGTGGGACGGCTTCTTCTGTAATAGTGCTTGGTAGAATCAGGCTGTTTGGCTTGTTTTTCAAATCATTAAGAAACGGTTTGAACTCCTCAATAATTCCTGTGAGTGACTGCAAAAGGCTCATCACTTCTTGATTAGCGCGAGAGTCAGCAGAGAACGATTCGGCCAGGGTTTCAAAAGAGTTCATGGTGCTGTTAATTTGTTCCACCAACGCAAAGTTGCGCTCATCATTGACTAAGGCAGCGCTGGCCGTCGTGAGTTCCTTAACGCTGAGCAACGTGTTTTGCCCTTCAGTTAGCAACGCGTCCAGTTTGTTGCTTAGACTTTCAACTGGCACGTTATTCAAAGTGCTAATGAGTTGCTCAATGCTATCAGTGAATTTTTCGAGTGTATCTTGACCGGAAGGGATGACATGTAGGTCAGCAAAAATCCGCAATTCTCTGTTTGGGGTGTTCTCGTCATATAACAATTCGATCTGTCGTTGTCCAAGAATAAAGTTTTGTGAGCTAATCGTCGCAGTAAGACCTTGTTGAATCCAATTGTCTATTTCGCTTCCTGCGCGTTGCAGGCTTTGTTCGGAGTCTGGCAAACCAAGACGACCAGGATTGATCTCGATCAGTACCGGTATTTCCATATTCTTGTCTAGCAAGGTCTGCCCTTCAGGAATGTAATCGGTGCGTAGTACTTCCCCGATTTGTACGCCACGATAAGTGACGGCTGAGCCAACGCCTAGGCCGCCGATGTTGCCGGGGATCATGACCCAGTACCGAATCGAAAATAAGTACTGTGTTGCGCTGATGGCTGAACGGCTAGGGTAAATATAGTACAACGCTTTGTCAGCGGGTGTTTCACCGGGTAGTTGGCCGCTAGGATTAGCAAAGGAGATTCCTCCTTGTATCATCGAGTCCAAAGGCCCTGTTTCAAATTCAAATCCAGTGGCGGTCATCTGTGCGTGTATGCCGCTAGATTTCCAGAACCGCGTCGTGCTTGAAATAAGTTGATGATAGGGCGCTTCAATGAAAGCCGTGTAATACACCTGGTTATCTTCAAAGTTAAATTCAAGATCTTCTATTCTGCCAACCGCTATTCCTTGGAAGTTGATGCGATCGCCTTTGCTAAAGGAGAAGTCCCCTTCGTTAGTCAGTGTCAGTTGCAGGCCTGGGGTCCCAAGGGGGGTGAGGGGCGCTTGCTCTAAGCCTCTAAAATAATTAGCGGGTTCGCCTTCGCTCTCGGGCGAGAAACGAAGATACTGGCCGCTGATCAAAGTGCCAAGCCCTGTGATGCCAGTTAAGCTGACTTCTGGTTGCACAATCCAAAATCGTGAACCTGCAACTAGTAAGTCTCGAAACTCATTATGAATTCGGGCGGACACAAGGACTGCGTCAAGGTCTTGTGTCAATGTAATGTCTTCGACAATGCCAATGTCGACATCTAGTGTTTTGATTTTTGTCACACCGGCTTCCAGTCCTCGTGCGCTCGAAAATTCGATGGTAATTAGAGGCCCTTGTGTGGCCCAGCGATCGAACATCAGCCATCCGCCTACCACTAGTGTAAGAATAGGCAGTAACCATAGCCCGGAAAGTCTTCGCACCGGGCTTATCTGTGCAGGGCTTGTTTCAATGCTCGTAGAATCAGTCATGAGTTGAGTTCCAAAATAATCTAGGGTCGAGGCTGTTGGCCGTCAGCATTGTTAGAATCACCATCCCTGCAAAGGCTAACGCGGCAGGGCCTGGAGTAATCGTCATTAGTTCGCCCATTTGAACAAGGCTAGTAAGAAAGGCAACAACGAACACATCCACCATCGACCAACGTCCTACAAATTCTGTAGCGCGATAGAGGAGGCTTTTGGTTTGCGCTGACAACGCCAGCCATTGGCTTTGCGCAATACACAAACTAAAGAGCGCCACAAATTTAGCGAATGGCACTAGAACACTGGCGATGAAAATGATACTAGCAATCAAATACGAATGATGTTCCCAAAGCAGTAGAACGCCGCCCACGATGGTGCTATCGGTTGTGTTGCCCAATTGTGTGGTTCTCATGATGGGTAGGAAGTTGGCTGGGATATACAATAGTAGTGCCGTGCAAAGAAAACTCCATGCCCGCTGTAGTGCCGCCGACTTGTCTGGGTGTCGTGCAACAGGCAGGGCGCAGAAGCAACACTGGGCGTTATCATTGGTTTGCACAGTGCAACAGTGTTCGCAGCTGAGAAGTTTAGACGCGGACATCGGGAGTCTCCGCGTTTGTTTGTTGCATTGCCATGTTGGCCTTAATGATTAAGCTGAGCTGAAACTTGTCGAAGTGCATATAGGCGGTGAATAGAAACAGTATGAAAAATGCATAGGCAAAAAATGCGATGCCAAAACTGACATGAGCCAAACTCGCAATCTTGACCATGCTGACCAAAATCCCAAGGAAATAAATTTCGCACATATTCCAAAAGCTTATAAAAGAAATAGTTCTTAGTAGTTTTACCGTGCTAAGGCTGGCCCATCCCATTTTTAAGCTAAACGACAGGTAAGTCAGTAGGGCAGCAAACACGGTGGGGATAACAATCATTACTAAGAAGCTTATGATCGCTAACCCCCAGTCTTTATTGATAAACAGGCGAGTGCTGGTGCCGAGTAATGAGATTTGTCTTTCTTGACCTTGTACGGACATTTCAATGAATCCGAACATCATGCTAATCGCAAGGCACATAAGGGCGCAGAGCGAAAAAACCAGCATTCTATTGACGATATTGGGGAACGCTCTTGTTAATACGTGTCCGCAGCGCGGGCAGCTCGCTTTGTGGTTCTCCGGTAATGCCGTAATACTTACAGCTAGATCGCAATGATCGCATAAGATCAAAGGCGTGTTGCCGGCAGGTAATAAAGTTGAGAGCGAGTGCATCATGGTAGATAAATTAATATTCGAATTGGGAGATTGAAGAAGCGTTTTTTGGGCGATCGAATAGCTCTAATGCAAACGCGCGCGATTGTAGAATCAAATTGCTGTATTGCCTACACATTTACCATAGATATAGGACTAAATACCGACTATTCTTTGAACTTGATTTGAAAGTCCCCTTTAATTGTCGGAGAAACCACAATGCTAGTCTCCTTGCCTAATAAGCATCAAAAACGCGCACTGATATTGGCTGTATCCCTCGCAAGTTCACTTGTGGCTTATCAGAGTAGCGCTCAAGCGCCGATCATTCAACCGGGTGCTCCAGGGCAGCCGAGTCGGGTCATTTCCGCAGAGGACGCTTCTAACCTCGCCAGCATTCAGTATTCGGATGCCGATGTGAAGTTCATGCAAGGGATGATCTCGCACCATGCTCAGGCAGTGGAGATGGGCGCACTAGTAGAGGGGCGAACTAATCGTGAGGCTATTAGCGCCATTGCACAACGGATCTCAATCTCTCAGGAGGATGAAATTTCTATGATGCAAGGGTGGTTAGAGGAGCGTGGGCAGACGGTCCCGAGTGAACACGCACATCACGAAATGGAAAGTGATGACCTAATGCCTGGGATGTTAAGCCCTGAAGACTTCGAGGCGTTGGCACAAGCTGACGGTGCAAATTTCGACACGCTGTTTTTGCAATTGATGATAGAGCATCACAAGGGCGCCATAGAGATGGTTGAAAACCTTCTTGATCAGCGTGGCTCGGCTCAGGATTCAGTGTTATATGAGTTCACCACAGAGGTAACTTCTGATCAAAACAGCGAAATTGAACGCATGAATGCAATGCTGGCCGGTTTCTCGCCAGACCCGCGTGTCAATTTGCGTGCGGGTTTTGAGAATGCAGGGGAAGCGTCGTTCAATATGGAGCTACTCGCAACAATCCCCAAACCGGACGGTTTCTTTGACCCGAACAATCCGCAAGGCTTGCCCATGAGCCGTGTCAAAGAGCTTGAGGAGGCGATGCTGGCTCCTGATCAAAGTGAACCCGATACTGATGCTGAGCAAGATGTCGCATTAGATAGCAGTGTCAATGTGGCTAGTGAAACTCCCGCTTCGGAAGAGGAGGATGAAACCTCAGAGCCACGCCCTAGTATGTTGAATTTTGCTAATACAGATATGACTTTTGTGGGCGATGTGTTGGTGGCGGGTAACTATCATGGATTTAACGCTTTCGACATCAGTAATCCTGCCTCTCCACAACTCCTAAGCTCCGTTGTGTGTCCAGGTGGGCAAGGCGATGTGTCAGTGATTGGTAATTTGTTGATCATGTCAGTAGAGCAAACACGAGGGCGTCTGGATTGCGGTTTACAAGGGGTTGCGGAACCTGTAAGCGACGAGCGCTTTAGGGGTATTCGTATTTTTGATGTAAGTGATTTCACAATGCCGGTGCAAGTCGGGGCGGTTCAGACCTGCCGAGGTTCACATACCCATACGGTGGTCACTGACCCTGATGACGAAGGCAATATCTATATTTATGGATCAGGCTCGAGCTCTGTTCGTCCTGAAGATGAGCTTAGTGAATGCTCAGACGATTCGCCATTCGAGAACCCCGAGTCGGCTTTATTCCGTATTGATGTGATTAAGATCCCTGTCGATCGTCCGTATGAGGCAGAGGTCGTCAATCGCCCGTTTATTTTCTCCGATCCTGAGGCGGGCGTTCTTGCCGGCTTATGGGAAGGCGGCGATCATGGCAATGGAACGCAGACTACTGCGCAGACAAATCACTGTCATGATATTACCGCCTTTCCTGAAATCGGTATGGCGGCGGGAGCGTGTTCTGGTAACGGAATCCTCCTCGACATAAGCGATCCACAGAATCCTACACGTATAGATCAGGTGATTGATACGGGGTTTGCTTACTGGCATTCGGCGACATTCAATAACAATGGATCGAAAGTTATTTTCACTGATGAGTGGGGCGGTGGTTCGCGTCCTCGGTGCCGTGCATCTGATCCCTTAGACTGGGGCGCTGATGCCATCTATGACATTGTTGATGGCAAGATGCAGTACCGTAGTCATTATAAAATGTCGGCGCCACAAACCGATCAGGAAAACTGTGTCGCTCATAATGGTTCCCTCATACCTGTGCCTGGTCGAGATTTGTTTGTGCAAGCTTGGTATCAGGGAGGAATCTCCGTCATTGATTTCACTGATTCGTCTAATCCAACCGAGATCGCTTTTTTTGATCGCGGGCCAGTAGACGAAAAGGAGCTCATTCTAGGTGGGTATTGGTCTGCCTATTGGTATGCGGGTCGAATCTTTGGCACTGAAATCGCGCGTGGTTTGGACGTACTAACTCTCAACCCCAGCGACTATATCAGTGCCAATGAGATCGCTGCTGCCTCCATTCGTACTGGCGATGCAGTAGTTAACGCGCAACAACAAAAGATCCATGTCTGGCCAGTGGCACCGTCCGTAGCATTAGCTTATGTCGATCAACTAGTGCGCAGTGATTTGCTAGATTCGGCCCGCGAGGCGCAGTTGCGAGAATTGCTCAGTAGTGTTGAGCCGTTATTAGCTAGCGGAGATAAAGATCCATCGAGGGCTGCGAGTTTCGAGGGCTTGGCGCAAACGTTGGCGGAAGAGGGCGAGCAGCGCAGTGGTGTTAGCGCTGATCGATTCAATGGATTAGCACAAACTCTACAAGGTCTAGGGCAGATGTTGCGTTAGAGAACCAGCACTGGCGCTTCGCTAATAATTTTTGGCGAAGCGTTTTCTCGACTACTCATACACGATACAGTTGCGGCCTTGGTGTTTTGCTTTATAGAGTCGTTTGTCCGCGATGTCGATTAAAGTGAAAGCGCTAGATTTCATCGTAGGAGTCATGCTGCTGACACCAATGCTAACGCTTACGACACTTAATCCTTCCACTTCAGTTGTGGCATGGGGAATTTGTAAGTTAATGATTTCTCTTCGACAGCGCTCGGCCAATTGACATGCCTGTTTGACGTTGGCATTAGGGACTAAAAGAGCGAACTCTTCGCCTCCGAAGCGAGCCACGATATCAGAGCTTCGACTCCCAACGGTTTTAAGTGTCTGTGCGATTTTGACTAAGCACTCATCCCCTTGCAGATGGCCGTAATGGTCGTTGTAGTTTTTGAAAAAGTCGATATCGATCATAATGAACGAAATGGGAGAGTCAGTTCTTAGGGCTCTATTCCATTCGTTGTCTAAGTGTTCATCAAACATGCGTCGATTGGTAATGCGGGTAAGCCCATCAATAAATGAATAGCGTTCCAGCTTCTCGTTTAGCTCGCGCATTTCTATTTCTGCAATTTTTAAATCTGTGATATTGCGAGCGCTTACAGCAAACCCTTTGAAGGTAGCGGTTTCGTCTAGAATGGGAGAGTACGCCACATTCATATATTGGCGCCCACCATTTGGATAATTGAACCAAGCGTTATATTTTACTTCTTCGCCGTTTTGCAGTTGAACTTTTCTGATGTTCACCAAGGTGTCGAATATTTCTTTTTCGAGCACCACGCCCGCTGAGATGCCTACTAGTTCGCTAGGGGTTTTATTAAAGGCGGCAGCATAAGCTTGATTGACTGCGATATAGCAGCATTGTTCATCAAGTACGGCAAGCATGTCAGAAGATGCAGAGACAATGAGGTCTGAGGTTTTCAGCTTGTCATTAAGTTGTTTTTGTTCACCGATATCTTCAATGAATAGCACGTAATATTCTGGCTTGTCGTTTTTGTCTCGAATGAGCGAAACAGTGAGTCGGCCCCATAGTATACTTCCGTCTTTTCGCAGGTAGCGTTTTTCAATTCTATAAGTTTTTTTCGATCCGGTTCTTAGTTCATTGATTAGCTCAGCATCTAATGTATGGTCATCGGGGTGAGTGACTTGTGCAAAACTTAATTGCCGTAACTCTGTTTCGGTGTAGCCAAGGAGATCGCAAATTTTTTGATTAAGTTCCTGCCATTCACCCTTAATCGATGCCCTGACGAACCCAATAGCAGCATGCTTGAATATTGCTTTGAACCTTTCTTCGCTTTCTTGAAGTTCACGTTGGGCGTGGAAAGTATCTGTAAAATCAACAAACTCTGCAAGACGATAGACTTCGCCGCGAACAGTGAAATTTTTAGGCGAGACCCGAGTATATTTTAGTTCACCATTTTTGGATTTCAGTGCGAGTTCATAAGATTGATGAGAGTTGGAGTTGAAAATATTACGCAGGAAATCTTGCTGATCTTCGGCGACCATAGTGATTGCAGATTTGTCTAATAACTCATCGAGTTTATAATCGAGGAGATCACAAAATACTTGGTTTGCGCCAAGGATAATACCGTTTTTTGTGACGGCAAATGCACCGAAAAGAAATGATAAGCTTTCTACTAATCCTTGAGGACCTTGATCCTCAAAAATGGATTCGAGTACAGCATCGAGCTTGCTCCTTTCCATCAGTAGTGCTCTCCAGTTGATTCCGCACAATGCACACAATAAAAGTGATGAGAATTGCTGAGTTTTACGCGCCTTGCAATGTAGGAAAGCTTGAAGGCTGCGTTACATGTTGTTACTAATTATGAGCGTAAGTGTAAAAAAAGCAATCAATTACTCGTTCAATATTGACTAGCCTCGTCATTATGACACCTCAAGAAGATTGGCGAGTAAGGTGGCGATCCCAAGGAAGGACATAAAGCCTGCAACGTCAGTAACAGTGGTTAACACAATAGAGGAAGACTGGGCTGGGTCTAGCCCAAAACGCTTCAGGAGAATGGGAACTAGCGCTCCGGCGATGCCTGCAATCGTCATGGATATAATCATTGAGAGCGCCATAACCAAGGCGAGTCCGCTGCTCCGGCTCCAAAGGTATACGCCGGCAGAGCAGGTGATTGCGATACCCACTCCATTGATAAAGCCTGTGCGAAGCTCTTTCATCATCACTCGAAACCAGTGGCCCATGGTGATTTCTCGCAGCGTTAGCCCACGCATTGTTACCGCGAGTGCTTGTGCGCCGGCATTGCCTGACTGGCCCGCAGCAATAGGCAGCAAAATAGCTAAGGCCGTAAAACGCGAAATAGTGTCTTCGAATAAGCCAACGACGGCGGCAGCGAGAAATGCAGTGAGTAGGTTGATCTGAAGCCAAGGGAGACGTTTGCGCACGGCAAACATGCTGCTTGATAGTGCGCGCTCGTCTTTGCTTACCCCCACCATGGTCTGCATGTCTGTCACGATGTCTTCTCGTAAGGCGTTCATTAGGCCTTGGGCCTTGATGACTCCGACCAGTTTCAAATCAAGGTCGACTACCGGTAATACATCGATGTGAAATTTGTCGAGCTTCTCCATCAGCTCCTCTTTTGGGTCCATGACATTAACGTAAGTAATGATAGGTTTGGAGATAGAGCTGAGTTTCTGATCACGTTCGGCTAACGCGAGTTTCTTGATTTCGACCTCACTGTCTAATCTCATGTCGTCATCAAGCAGGTACAAATGATGAATGGTCTCTATATTCATCTGACGCAATTGTGTCACTGCCTGTGCCACGCTCGTGTTGATGTTGAAGGCCACGATCTGTGTGCTCATCAATCGGCCAACACTGTTCTCCGGATAGCCGAGCAAGGAGCGGAACTCGGTGGCGCTGACCTCGTTCATTTTCGCTAAGTATTGGTTGCGTAGCTCTACTGTTTGTCGACTAAGCAAAGTGACAGCAATGCTAGCCTCCATTGCCACTAAGACTGAGGCTGCAAACGGCACGGGCAATAAAAGAAATAAAATATCAGAGGTGCCTGGTGAGATCTTTTCAAACACGCGCGCCGCGATAAAACTATCTTGCTGTTGTAAAATTTCGGCGGCCTCATCAGGAGCGATTTTCTCTAAGCTTCTCGCTGCATTGCGAGGATGGTTTAGTAGAAAGGCTCTGTTGAGTTTAGAGAGTGGGTCTTCTTGTATGGCGGGATTGTTAGTCATGAATCTCGCTCCTATGACTTAAGGTCGGGTTCTATGACATTCATTAAGTTGTTCAGTAAAACTAAAAGCGTTTTTCCGTAGACACCAGTGATGCCGCTAACGACATCGGGGGCATGGGATTGTGTATAGCTTTGGTCTTTACTTTGGTTTAATGCTTTGCGCACATCAGAGAAGTGAATCGAGCCTTGGAGTCGAGAGTCTTTATCCACTACGGCGAGTGTGTTCGATTCGTTCCAAAGGCTTAGCGTTTGTGCGTTCTCGACTAACATATGCACAGAAAGGCGCGGTGCGTCACGATCCATGATGTCTTTGATGTTTAGGTTTCCACGGGCCTTAAGCAGTTTGATGAAACTTATTTGTCCTTGCAGTTTTCCCTCACGGTCAATGACATATAAATAACCTGTCACTCGGGGCTCTAACTCATCTTGCAAGTAGTGAATGGCTTCGTCTACGCTCATCTCGGTCGAAACGGCCATCGCGCCAGCATGCATCCATGCGCCAATGACACGCACTGAGTATTTGAGCAAAAGACGACAAGCTTCACGTTTTTTCTTAGGGAGCTCCTCTAATACTTGCGCTGTGTCACTCTTGGGCAAAAGGCGCAATATTTTGGCGAGCTTTTCGGTTTCGAGATCTGTAAGTATCGCTGCACTGCGCTCGCAACCAATGTGTAAACATAGTCGTGCGGCAAAGCTTGGTAGTAATTGCTCTATCACTTGATACTGGTAATCAAGGGGCAGGTTTTCTAAGAAGTCCGCTACTTCATGAATTTTGCTTTGCTCTAATATCTTCGCGGCGGCTTCGGGCTCTTCTGCTATAAAGCTCAGCGCCAAGCTCACTTTTTTGTTGGACATAATGTTCGCTCCAAATGGGCGCTATTGGCGCGGTTTTATATGGCAAACCTGCTCGTGGAAGAGCTTGGCAGGAATGATCGACTTCCCGTGTTCGGTTTCCAAGACAATGCTAGCTTGTGCGATCTCGATCACTTCGCCTTCGGTGTCGGCAATAGTAAGTGTATCGCCAGGTTCGCAATGACGCCTTACGTATTGGGCTGCCACAATATTAGCGACTAGGGTGCGTGCGCCTAAACTAAACGCCAGTACAACCCCTGAGAGTGATACGGCGATTACGACCACAATGATGTTGCTCAAAAAGCCAATGTTGAGGCCAATCTGCTCTACACCAATAATGATGGCGCTGAAGATGATGGCGATCTGCACGACCTTGGCCATCACTAAGCTTTGTTGTATCCCTGCCCGGTGGGCCGCGGAGATGATGGCTGACTTAGCAAGATTGCTTAAAAGAAAACCGCCTAGAATCACAACTAACCCTGTGATGATTCCTGGGAGGTAGATGAATATTTCTTGGAACCAGTCCGAGAAGAAATCCCAACCTAGAATATTGGTGGCCACGGCAAAGAAGAACAACATGACGGTCCAAAACACGAGCTTGCTGGCGATTTTCGCGTAGGAGTGTGTGACCCGTTCGGTGGCCGCTCGATCTGATTTCTCGACGCGGGCATACAAGACATCTAAGCCTTGCACTAATTTTTGTGCGCTTAACGCAAAGCCACTGGCTATGGCCCAGCCAAACAGCAATAAGATCGCTGCGCCAATGAACTGCGGGGCATAGTGCAGTAGTTGTTGGCTGATTTCGGTTAAGGTGTCTCGGATAGCATCGCTGAGATTAAAAATCTCATTTACAGAGCTAGCCACAGGGCTTTCTTGTGCCATGAGGGCTTCCTCTCCTTCTCGTTGGAATCGTGCTTTTGATCATAGCACTGGCTACAGCGAGGCGTCCTGCGTATTCACTAATAGTCGGTGCGCTGACTTTGGGGGGCTTTAGTGGACTTAAGAGGCAATTGATCTTATCCTTCCGATGACTACCTAATCCTCTCCAAGCACAAAATAATAAAGGAGCACTCATGTCATCGACTCGAACACTCTTATCCACCCTCTGCGCAGCCCTCATGTTGACGGCTTGTAGCGAGCCAGGCACTAGCAATAATGCTTCAGCTGCTGCACCGGCTCCTGCCGCTGCTGCAATGCCCATGCATCAGGAGCCTATGGCGGCTGGTAATGTCATTACTGGTGCTGGGTTCCCGAATCCGAACCCTACAGTCACGCGTAACTGGGGCGATCTCCCATCTGGTCGTGAATGGGGGTCTACTGCAGGCGTCGATATTGACCCAACCGATGGCAATTTAGTGGCTTACGAGCGCTGTGGCGCCGGTAATTTTGGCGCTGGAGCGCCTATTACTTGTGACACTAACTTGGTAGATCCAATCTTTAAGTTCAACCCAGAGACTGGCGAAGTGCTGAAAAACTTTGGTGCGGGCGTCTTCGTGACTCCCCACGGCATTCATGTGGATGTCGAAGGCAATGTGTGGGTGACCGACTTTGCCGTGAATGAGGCCAAGACTAAAGGGCATCAAGTTCACAAGTTTAGCCCCGATGGCGAGCTTCTCATGAGTCTTGGGATGGCGGGTATGGCCGGCAACGACGGCATGCACTTCAACCAGCCTAACGACGTAATTACGGGGCCAGATGGCAGCATCTATGTCTCTGATGGGCACAATGCTCAGGGCATGATCTCCATGCAAGCGATGGAAGAAGGCCGTGCACGCGGTGATACATCTCGCATCATGAAGTTTGCACCGGATGGCACGTTCATTAAGCAATGGGGCGAGATCGGTGTACGTCACGGAGATTTCCGAACACCTCATGCGATGGAGTTTGATTCTCAAGGACGTCTTTGGGTTGCCGACCGTGGTAACCATCGCATCGAGATCTTCGATCAAGACGGCAACTATCTAGAATCACGCTATAGTTTCAGCCGCATCAGTGGGCTGTTTATTACCGATGACGACATGGTTTATGCCATTGATTCGGAGTCTAGTCCTACTAGCCATCCAAACTGGCGCAACGGTGTGCGCATTGGCCATATCGATGAAGATGTGGTGACGGCTTTCATTCCTCCGTTTGAGCGCGAAGATCGTTTGGCGCAAGGTACGGCAGGTGAGGGGGTAGCGGTTGATGCCAACGGTAATGTGTATGCGGCAGAAGGGCCTAACTCTTTGAGCCAAGCAGGCGGGGCATTTACTAAATACTCAGTCGAATAATCTAGACGTTTGCTAAGAAACCAAAGCGAACAGCTGTTATGGCTGGTCGCTTTGGTTTTTTTTCGCCTTTAGAAATTACAACTCGAAGCGGTCTAGCATCATCACTTTGTGCCATGCGGCGACAAAGTCTTGCACGAACTTATCTGATGCGGTGTCGGCAGCGTACACTTCCGCTACGGCGCGTAGTTCAGAGTTGGCGCCAAACGCTAAGTCTACTGGCGTGGCCGTCCATTTTACTGCGCCGGTGCTGCGATCCTGCCCTTCATAGATTCCATCCTGCGTAGAAGACTTAACCCACTGGGTAGACATATCAAGCAAGTTGACGAAGAAGTCATTGCTTAAGGCATCGGGTGTCGAAGTGAATACGCCATGCTGAGTGCCTCCGGCATTGCTGTTGAGGCTGCGCAAACCACCAATGAGAACCGTCATTTCCGGCACGGTTAATGTAAGTTGATTGGCTTTGTCGACAAGCAATGTCGCAGGGGAAAGTCCTAAACCAGAGCGGTAGTAGTTACGGAAACCATCCGCTTGCGGCTCAAGCGCTGCAAACGAAGTGGTGTCCGTCTGCGACTGTGACGCATCGGTACGCCCGGCCATGAAAGGAACGCTCACTGTCTGCCCAGCGTTCTTTGCCGCTTGCTCGATTGCCGCAGCGCCACCTAACACGATCATGTCAGCTAACGATATTTGCTTATTACCGCTTTGTCCTGCGTTAAAGTCTTCTTGAATGTTCTCAAGTCGAGCAATCACCTCTTGCAGTTCGCTAGGATTGTTTACCTCCCAATTGTTTTGCGGAGCGAGTCGAATTCGCGCGCCATTTGCCCCACCGCGCATATCAGTGCCGCGGAAGGTAGAGGCTGAGGCCCAGGCAGTTTGTACCAGTTGCGAGATAGACAAACCGGAATCAAGGGCGCTCGCTTTTAGTTGTGCTACGTCGTTGGCATCAACGAGGGTGTGTTCAACCGCAGGAACGACGTCTTGCCAAATTAGCTCTTCGGCAGGCACTTCTGCTCCTAGATAACGAGAGCGAGGGCCTAAGTCTCTGTGGGTCAATTTGAACCATGCTTTTGCAAACGCCAGTTCAAACTCTTCTGGATTCTCATGGAATCGAGTGGTGATTGCGCGATAGCTAGGGTCCATCTTTAGGGAAAGGTCTGTCGTGAACATGATCGGTGCGTGGCGCTTGGACGGATCATGAGCATCTGGCACAAGATTCGCGGCATTTTCATCGCTAGGAATCCATTGGATAGCGCCTGCGGGACTGCGTGTCTGGACCCATTCGTAGCCGTAGAGATTGTCTAGGTACTGCATAGTCCATGCGGTTGGATTAATAGACCATGCGCCTTCTAGTCCACTACTGATTGTGTCAGCGCCAGAGCCAGTGCCACATTCGTTTTTCCAGCCTAGACCTTGTTCTGTTATATCGGCAGCTGCGGGCTCTGCGCCTACGCAACCTGTTGGTGCGGCCGCGCCGTGAGCCTTGCCGAAGGTGTGACCACCAGCAATTAGAGCGGCTGTTTCTTCATCATTCATTGCCATGCGAGCAAACGTTTCGCGGATATCATCGGCTGCCGCTAATGGATCGGGCACGCCATTTGGGCCTTCTGGGTTTACGTAAATCAAGCCCATTTGGACAGCAGCCAAAGGGTTTTGTAACTCTCTGTCTCCGCTATAGCGTTCGTCTGCAAGCCACTGCGTTTCTGGTCCCCAAAACACAACGTCGGGCTCCCATGCATCAATACGGCCACCGGCAAAACCAAAGGTTTTGAAGCCCATCGATTCTAGTGCGACATTGCCTGTAAGCACCATTAGGTCAGCCCAGGAGATTTGATTACCGTATTTTTGTTTGATAGGCCAAATTAGGCGACGGGCCTTATCTAGATTGACGTTGTCAGGCCAGCTATTGAGAGGTTCGAAGCGCTGTTGCCCGCCGCCTGCACCACCGCGTCCGTCGGCAACACGGTAGGTACCGGCGCTATGCCATGCCATGCGAATGAAAAAGGGGCCGTAATGGCCGTAGTCTGCGGGCCACCAGTCTTGTGAGGAAGTCATTAGCGCTTCTATTTCACTTTTTACAGTGTCTAGGTCAAGGTTGTCGAATGCCTGTGCGTAATCAAAGTCAGCGCCTAGCGGATTGGAGTCTGGACTGTTCTGGCGAAGAGAGCTGAGGTTTAGTTTTTCAGGCCACCAAAACTCATTGGATGGTGATGAGCTTTGTGCCGAAGCGCTAGAGGCTGATACGCTCAGTGCGACAGCGATGGAAACGGCAGATAGTGCCGGCAAAGATTTTTTGAGCATGGGGAGTCCCTCCAGTGGGAATAGAGTGTACTAATAAAAATCATTTGCTTGGCCAAGCACTGAAGGAATCCTACACTGTGTGAGGATTGTTATGGTTTGATAATTTGTATCACCTAGTTAGGTAAAATCTATCGGGCTCAATCTTCCGTTTCGTTAGCTTCCACTAATCCATCACAATATAGCCACATGCCTTTTTCACGAGTGAAGCTGGAGTGTTCGTGATGAGTGCTCGTGGTGCCATCGCTATTTCTAAAACGGGCAATGAATTCTACTTCTCCTTTTTCGCCCTGTTGATTAGATGAGATTATTTTCAAACCTATCCAGTCAGTGCTGCGAATAGAGAGTTCGTATGCGTTGAGCTGGCCACGGTAAGCGGGGTGCCAAGTTGCAAATAGATACTCCCCGTAGCCTCCTAAAGAGAATGCGCTGTACCTTGATCGCATCAGTTTGGCCACGGTCGGTGGTTTTTTATTGCCATCGAGAAAAGTCTGGCAACATTTTTCAAATGTTTTACCGCTATGGCATGGGCAGGCACTTGGTTGTAAAGGGCTGTTTTTATTCTCGATCATTTTGTGTCGCTTTAAATATTTTCGTATGAGACTTTATAATACACGTGTTAAACAATGGCGTGCACGTTCTGCGTGATAAGTATTGTTGGTGTTGTTGTAAGCAAAGGGAGCCTAGAGCTGTGTTAAAGTGTTCCTATCTGCACCACGATAAGCTTGGTGATAACAAATTTACAGCGGCTAACTGGGCGTGATTATGACGAATCAAGATGGGTTTATTTTTGCTTTTTGCCTAGATGGTAAAGGCGGTGGCAAACACCTCGCATGGGAAGAAATCGGCGCTTGGGTTCCAACAGATGGCACGCTTTGGGTGCATCTTGATTATAGAGGGGCGGCGGCCAGAACATGGCTTGAGCAGGAAAGTAAGATTGACCCCTTATTGTTGGAGTCTTTAACGGCCACGGAAACAAGGCCGCGAAGCGACGTGCATAAGAATGTCATGCTAGGCATCTTGCGAGGGGTCAATCTGAATCCGGGGGCCGATCCCGAGGACATGGTGTCTATCCGTTTTTGGATAGAGGGTGATCGCATTGTGACAATGCGCCATCGACGAATCTTAGCGCTAGAGGGGTTGCGTAAGGCAGTTGAGAGTGGCGAGGGCCCTGTCGGCTCTGGAGACTTCCTAGATTCGCTCGCCGACAGGCTGACGGCGCATATGGGCCGCGTTATTGTTGATATCGATGACGAGTTTGATGCCATTGAAGAGGAAGTGCTGACTGTTAAATCCTATGAGCTGCGCCCTAAGCTCGCGAATATAAGACGCAGTGTGATTAGTTTGCGGCGCTATATCGCTCCTCAGCGTGATGTGATTACGCAGATTCAGAATGCGAAAGTCGACTGGCTTAATGACTCTGAGAGAATGAGTCTGCGTGAAACGGCTGATCGAACGACTCGCTTTGTGGAAGACTTGGATGCGATCCGAGATCGTGCCACGGTTACGCAAGAGGAGCTCAACAGTACTCTGAGTGAGCAGATGAACAAGACGATGTATGTGCTCTCTATCGTCGCGGGCATCTTCTTGCCTTTGGGCTTATTGACTGGCCTTCTAGGGATTAACGTTGGGGGGATTCCTGGAACAGAGAATCCGTGGGCGTTCGCTATTTTTTGTGTGATTCTTGTCGCTGTTGCTGTTTGGCAAATTTGGTTGTTCAAACGTAAAAAATGGATGTGACTACGGTATAATACCAGCGCGCAAATAGTGAAAGGATGAAGTACAGATTATGTTGGCACGAAGTATTTACACTTTTTTTATTCTTGTTTTTTGCGTTTCTTGCTCTAGTTTCCAAAGATCACCTGTGATGTTAGAGGGGGTGGTGTGGCAGCTCAACACGATTCAATCAATGGATGATTCGCAATATCAACCGCAAGAAAATGCTTTTTATAAACTGCAGTTTGTTTCCGATGGTCGAGTTTTTGTGCAAGCAGATTGTAATCACGGGCAAGGCACGTGGATACAAGAAGGTGCAAATGTGAGAATTGGCCCAGTTGGGATGACAAGAGCCCTTTGCCGGCCTGAAAGCTTAGAGATGCGTTTTTTGCGTGATCTTGATTATGTGCGTTCGTTCATCATCAGAAACGACAAATTGTTTCTAGCGACGCTGGCAGATGGAGCCATACTTGAATTCGATGCCACTACTGGGTCGTTGGATACCCTTCCTGTATTTCATTATCAGTGCGAAAACAATGATGTTGTCGATGTCTATTTTCATAACGAAACTATCCCCCCATCGGCCGTTTTGAATTTCAATCAACAGCGATATGTACTCTATCAGACGGTGTCGGCAAGCGGTGCGCGCTATCTGAATGCTGATCTCGAGTTTTGGGAGAAAGGCGGCTCAGCAATGCTCACAAGTGTGGCGGGCACCCAGAACTGCGAACTTTATTGATTTAGCTCACTTTTCATCACATTCTGATTGCGCGTACAATAACTTTCGATTATTGCTATAGGCTCATCAGACAATGCCAATCTGTCGTTTCATTTCTTGTGTGCCGTTATTGTTCCTCACAATAGCGGTGAGCCATGCCCAGCAGAGCCAGCCCAGCATTGAGCAATTGCTTAATGAGCCATTCCTCGATGACTATTATTCCAATGTGGTCTATGGCTACGAGATCATCACCGACACTCAAAAACATGCCAGCCGCTATGTAGGCAATAGCCTGAACTGCAGTAATTGTCATTTACAAGCTGGGATGCAGAAAGAAGCTCTTCCTTTGAATGTGGCAGGAATGTATCCCAAGTGGCGCGCTAAAAACGGCAAGCGCAACGGTATTGGTTTGCGCATTCGTGAATGTTTTCTCTACAGCATGGATGGCATTATGCCGACTGAAGATGCTCCTGAAGTGCTAGCAATTGCTGCCTATGTCTCTTATCTGTCTCAGGGGCAGGTGATGGGCGCGGAGCCTGAGGGGCGCGGTGTGCCCACGTTACCGGACACAGGCTATGATCCCAATCCCGCTAATGGTCGAGCGGTTTATCTTGCTCAATGTGCCAGTTGCCACGGGCAGCAAGGAGAGGGTTTAGGGTTTATGCCGGCGGTGTGGGGAAGCAATTCCTATAATAAGGGCGCCGGTATGAATAATATTCGACAGGCTGCAGGCTTTATTTGGGCCAATATGCCATTAGGCAATGCGAAGTCACTAAGCCATCAGCAGGCATTAGATGTGTCCGCTTACTTGAATCTGCAGTATCGGCCTGCTGATCCTAGTGACAGCAAGTTTCTTAAATTATTGGAACACCTGATCAATTGATTACTAAGCTGCTTAGAGAAGCGACGCCTTCATTTGCATGGAGGCATAAGCTGAGTCACTGGCGCGTGGAAATCTTTGCGGGCTTCGTCGGCGCTATACTGGTAATTCCACAAGGCATTACTTACGCGTACCTGGCCGGATTGCAGCCAGAGTATGGCTTGTATTGCGCTATTTTCGTCACGCTTTTCTCCAGCCTTTTAGGCTCATCTTCCATGATGAGTGGCCCCAATACTGCGGTGGCGATTCTTATTGGAACCGCGGTAGTGCCCTTGGCGGGACGGGGGAGTCCGATCTACATCGATTATGTGTTTTTGCTGTGCATGATGGTGGGCGTGATTCAGTTATTGTTTTGGTTGTTTAGAGGGGCGCGAGTGTTTCAATACCTTTCTCCTGCCGCCATCTCGGGTATCTCTGCGGGGGCAGGATTCCTGATTATTATGGCTTCATTAGATAGCATCCTTGATCTGTCCACATTCAAAACAACTTTCTTTTATGAAAAACTCTACATCATCGTTAGCGATGCTAAAAACTTAGTGAACCCTTATAGCTTAAGTATTGGGCTTTGTACGATTTTCGCCGGCTATATTGGGCGGCGATATTCTCCACGCTATTTCATTATCATCGCCGTTGGGGCTGGCTATCTCTGTGGACTATTGGTGGCGTTTATTTGGCCGCAAACGGTAACTGAACTTGAGTATTTGGGCCGTATGCCTTTGGAGTGGCTGCCTTTCAGTGTGCCTACAGTGAATATCGAATATTTGATGACTAGTTTGAAACTGATTCCCTACGCGATTGCCATCGCATTTATTGGGCTTGCACAGTCGTTAGTGATCGTTCGAGAGTTGAAAATGGAAACAGATCAGCGTATTGATCTAGACAAAGAAGTGTATGCTCAGGGCGTAGCGAGTTTTCTTGCTCCTTTCTTTTCAAGTTTCGCAGGGTCTGGAAGCTTCAATAGAACCAAGGTGAATCAGGGGCTCGGCGCAACGACACCCTTATCAGGAATCGTCGCGGGGGGCTTTGTGCTGGTCCTGATTACGTTTCTAGGGCCAATACTAACTTATATGCCAATGGCGGCCATGGCGGGCACTTTATTTATTGTAGGGGCTGATATGATCAAGTGGAGTGATGTCACACATTACTCTTTGGTGCGCTCCGAGTTAGTGATTTATCTTTGTACTTTTATCGGAATTTTGTTCTTCGGTTTAGCCGTGGGTATTGAGATCGCTGTCTTCTTATCGATAAGCGTCTTTCTAGTGCGTATTAGTCAGTTAGACATAAAAGAGGAAGACTCAATTGCGGGTTCGGTATTGAAGGTAAAAGGGGCGTTGTTTTATGCCTCGGTGGCTAATCTAACTGAAAAGTTTCAAGGGGCAGCAGGTAAAGACCTTACCGTTGATCTTCAGTACACGACCCATATTGATCAATCGGCTGTCGATTTCTTTAATCGGGAAGCGAAGAAAATGGCAGGGAAAAATACTCGTTTGACCTTAGTCATTAACGACAAGCAACGTCAGTTTTTAGACAAGCTAGGGGCAAGCAAGAGTATTGAACTTGTTCTTATATAAAAAATGTTAAATTCAATTAGCTTAATTAAGAGGGGAGCAAAATGAAGGATAAGAATCAAACGACAGTAGGGCGCCGTGCGCTATTAACTAATATGAGTGTAGCGGCCGTTGCTGGGCTTGCCGCTAGTGCCGTTTCGGGATCTGCGCAAGCGCAAAGCGCTGAGTTTAAACCAGCGCGACACAGTAAAGACGCTTGGATGGGAGAATTAGCCGGCAGTCACCGTACGTTCGTAGACTCCTCAACGGCGCAAGGTGCAGCCAATGCAGTGCGTTATGCCAATAATATTGTTCAAGCACATGTGGAAGATTATGAAGGGAAGGCGTCAGATTATGCCATGATCGTGTGTTTCCGCCACACATCGACTCCCTATGCCTTTGATGATGCTATTTGGGAAAAATATGGGGCAATTTTTGAGCCCAATACTAGCCCTGCGCCGACGACTAACCCGATGAATACTGCTAGTGGGTTAAATGGGCAAACGTCTCTTGCTGATTTGCGAGCGATCGGCGTCAAAGTTGTGATCTGCAGTAAGGCAACGGGTGGTTATTCCCGAGCAATCGCAGCTGCAACGGGCGCATCGGCCGACGATGTCTTTGCTGAACTTGTTGCCGGAGCAATACCGGAAAGCCGTTTCGCGGCGGCGGGTGTATTGGCAACTACACGTTCTCAGGAGTACGGCTATAGCCTGTTGTACGCGGGATAGCGTAAGTGCGAACCCTTAATGATTTTGTAAAAAGGAAGTCTAAGATGAAGAGTCGTATTGGTTCAAAGATCGTAATTATGATCGCTTGTTTGGGTGTTTCAGCAAGTGTGTTAGCGCAGCAAGTACCTGATGCCATCATCAATATTGATGGTGTTGGGTTCTCAAGAGTAATAGAGGACGATTTCGTGGCTTTTGACTTAGTGGCAGCCTATGACGAGCATTCTATCGTCGTAGCCAGCTGTGATCAGTTTAAGGCGAGTGCTCAGGGTGTGGATTGGTGCTTTTCCAATGCCGCGAACCAAGGCGCTTTCGAGGCCGCTACTCAAGAAGATGGGCGCAATCACTACTTACCCTTCGTTGGGGGACATTGTGCGTTAGGGATGAGCTTAGGCAACCTTACGGCCAAAGGGGATCCGCGTACGGCAGTGCGTATCGGCAATCAATTAGTGCTAAATGGTCGATTTTCTGTTCGTACCACTTTCTTGCAGGACTCTGAGCGCAATATGGACAATGCACGATTGCGCTATGAGCTTGCGATTGCTGGCGGTAAGCTCAAAGTAAATGATTAATCAGCGTGCTCGCTGAGCCTTCGATCTAAAGCTGCCGTGAAAGTGGTAAGTGATTTTAGATATATTGTTCAAATATATCGAATGGCTTGTGCTTTTGCGGTTCGGTTTGACTGTTTTTGCCGGCTTATTTAAGCAAACTCTTTGTGGTTCACATGGCACTATTTCCCCTTGGGTGTTAATTTACTGTAAATCTCTATACACTTGGCTGCTTTTGCTGTTCGCAATCATGATTACGATGCGGGCCATAGGAGTATCATGTTCAGAAAAAAGCCGATCTATCTGGCTGTTGCGCTCGCCTCAGTTACCCCCTTTTCCCATGCTCAAATTGAAGAAATAATGGTTACCGCTACTAAGCGGACTGAAAGCCTGCAAGACGTCCCTGTTGCCGTATCTGCTATTACAGCAGAATCTATGGACCAGCTGGGGATTTCGAATTTTGAAGACTATATGCTCCAACTGCCTGGTGTCACCGCTGGTGGCAGTGGCCCTGGGCAAAACACAATCTACATTCGAGGCGTTGCCTCAACGACTCCTAATCTTACTGTTGCGGGTGTTGCGGGCTTATCCCCTAACGTAGCGCTGTACCTTGATGAGCAGCCATTGTCGCAGCCAGGGCGTAACCTAGATGTATACGCCGCTGACCTTGAGCGCGTAGAAGTTCTCTCTGGCCCACAGGGCACGTTGTTTGGCGCTAGCTCACAATCGGGCACAGTCCGGCTCATCACCAATAAGCCCGACTCAAGCGCGCAATCTGCTCGAGTGAAGTTTGGTACCTCGTTTACGAAAGATGGTAAAGCGAGCAATAACGTAGAAGGTGTACTTAACTTTCCCGTAACTGATGACTTTACTTTGCGCGGTGTGGTCTACGTGGATAATAAGGGTGGTTACATCGACAATGTGGCTGGCACTCTAAGTGCTGCTGAGAGCGCAAGATTCCGCGCTATCGGGACGCAGCGAGCTAACGGGACAGTTGTCGGTGCTTCTCGCGCTGGATTCCAAGCAGGAGATGACTTAAGTAACGTCAACTTTATAGATGCTAATAACAGCAACTTAGTGGAAAAAGACTTTAACGACGTTACCTATACTGGGGGGCGCATTTCGGGCCTTTACGAGTTTGGTGCAGACTGGAGCCTATTGGTCACCCACGCGCGCCAAGAGATTGAATCTGACGGTGTGTTCTTTGCTGACCCTACTCTTGGTGACCTAGAAATTCAGCGCTATTCTGATGACAACATCAAAGACACTTTTACTAACACTAGTTGGACTCTGTCGGGTCGCTTTGGCAGCCTAGAGGCCATCTACACTGGTGCCTTTACAGACCGTGAAGCTGAACAAACTGTCGATTACAGTGATTATCTATTTGTAGGGCAGTATTTGCCTTATTACATTTGTGATGGCTCTGTGACCTATCCTAGTGCGGGCCCTGCCGGCACCTGTCAGTCACCGGAATTATTTGTCAACAGCAGCACAGATACTGAAATGCAGTCTCATGAGATTCGTTTCTCAACAGACCCAGACCAACCTATTAGCGCGACTTTTGGCGGGTTCTATAGCAAGCTCGACCTACGCGAGCTAAATGACTATGCGTATCCAGGTTCTGAGAAAGCAATCGCCTTTAATGGTGTGCAAGGCTTTGGACCAAACTTCTCTGCGCTGCCTTCATCGGCTGCCGATGCAGGGCAATGGCCTGAAGGCGTCATTTTCCGAAATGACACGTATCGACCAGACCAACAGCGTGGGATTTTTGGTGAGGTAACGTTTGAACTCACTGAGCAACTTTCCTTGCTTGCCGGTGCACGTTGGTATGACATCGAAGTCGACCTAAGAGGCAGTGCCGCTGGCTCATTTGGCAACTTCGGTGCGTCCGTAGATAACAATGCTGGCAACAATCTTGATGAGTTGTTTAGTGCGCCAAATCCTGACTTGGCACAAACTGATGGTGTGATCACTAAGTTTGGCCTTAACTGGACACCGAACCAGAATCAATTGCTGTACGCAACGTACTCCGAAGGCTTTAGACCCGGTATTCTCAATCGTCCGGGCGGCTCTACGAATGCAGCTGGCACATTCACAGTCCCATATGCAATCGATACCGATGAAATGACTAACTACGAATTTGGTTGGAAAACTGATCTGTTCGATTACGCAGTGAGATTTAATGGGGCTATTTTCTATTCAGAAATAGAGCGTCTACAAACTACTATCTTCGATCCTAGTATCACGAACTTAACGTTCTCGGATAATGCAGCGGATGCTAAAGTCGCAGGTATTGAGGGCGACTTCATCTGGGTGCCAGGTCCTATTCCTGAGCTTAGCATCATAGGGGCGTTCTCCTTCCTTGATACTGAAATCACGCGAGTCATTACTCCGACTGATGATGTGCATGAAGGCGATTCTTTGGCCTACGCGCCAGAGGCTCAGCTAAATCTTAGAGCACGTTACGAGTGGAGCCTAAACTCGGGAATCGTTGCGCATATTATGCCTAGCGTTACTTACTCTGCAGAAAAGTATAGTGATATTGTTACCATTAACCGAGATCGCATCGACAGCTATGTCATGTATGGTTTAGTGGGTGGCTTGAGCACTTATCAGTGGAATGCTGAGATCTTCGTTAATAATGTGACTGACGAAAGGGCAGAGATCGCTCGCTCATTTACTTTCGATCGAGAGCGAGTCACTTATGCTCGTCCATTGACAGCCGGTGTGCGGCTTAGCTATGACTTCTAAGATGGGTGCATCTTTGCTCATAAGATAGAGAACGGCGTCTCGATTTCGGGGCGCCTTTTTCATTTACGAGGTTTAGTAAATGACAGTTGACCCCCAAAGATTAAATGCGGTGCAGCAGAAAATCGTAGCGCGGCAGTTCTCCCAAGCTCTTAGTGATCTACAAGTATTGCTCAACGAATATCCGGACAATACGGATGCGTTGTATATGGTGGCAGTGTGTCATCGTTATTCCGGCAGTCATGCCGAGGCCCTGAACACCTTAGAGACTCTAAAGCGACTCTCTCCAGGTTTGGGTCGTGCTCATCAGGAAGAAGGGCACAATTTCCGTGCGTTAAATCAACCAGACAATGCGCTGCGTGCCTATGCTCGAGCTTTTTATTACAACCCTGCGCTGGCGACAAGTTTAAGCGCTCAGATAAAAATCTTGCAGACACAAGGTAAGTTTGAATCCTGTCACGACCTGAAAGCGCAATTGGATAAATTGCAAGCATTGCCCAAGCCCCTTGTGGCAGTCATGGATTTGATATCTCAAAATAATCTTCTGAAGGCTGAAGATGTCTGCAAGAAATTTTTGCAAAATTCACCCGATAGTGTCGCTGGTATGCGGCTTCTGGCCGAGATTGCCCTCAAGCTTGGCGTGCTAGAAGAGGCTGAGTTTTTGTTGGAAAGTGTTGTAGAGTTCGAGCCAGAAAACATCCCAGGGCGAATTGATTATATTCAAACACTGCGCAAACGGCAGAAGTTTAGTAAAGCCTTGCAAGAGGCAAAGGCGTTATTAGATAGCGCCCCCGAGAATCCTCAATTCCAATCGCTTTATGCCATTGAATGTATGCAAACGGGCAAATTTGAAGAGGCCCTTACCTACATAGACCGAATACTCGAAAGTTTTCCACATGACCCAGTCACTCATACCTCTCGTGGTCATGCCTGTAAAACCATGGGCGATACAGATGCTGCCATTGCTTCGTATCAATCGGCTATCTCTGTTCATGCTTATCATGGCGAAGCTTATTACTCTTTGGCCAACCTCAAAACCTATACTTTTTCGCCGGAAGAGATAGCTGGCATGCATGCATTGGAGGCAAACAGCAATCTGCCTCATATGGATCGAATCTATAGCTGTTTTGCATTGGGGAAAGCGTACGAGGATTCTCACGATTATGAGCGCTCCTTTGCCTATTACAAGCAAGGCAATGCATTGAAGAAAGCGCAAAGTCAGTACCGTCATGAGCGGATGAGTGAAGATCTTCTAGCGCAGCAGATAAGTTGCACTAAGGAGTTATTCTCGAAGCATGAGGGTGATGGGTGCTTGAAAGCCGACCCGATATTCATAGTAGGTTTGCCACGAGCGGGTTCGACACTATTGGAACAGATACTGTCCTCCCATAGTCAAGTGGATGGTACGCTGGAACTGCCTAATATACTTTCGCTATCACAGCGCCTTCGACGTCGTCGCCGAGCAGGAAATAGCAAAGACTATCCAGGAAATCTTCACGAACTCACTGGCGACGAGCTGAAAGAGTTTGGCGAAGAGTATATTCGTGACACGCAGATACACCGCCAAGGTGCGCCGTTGTTTATTGATAAGATGCCGAATAATTTTCGGCATATTGGTTTGATCAAGTTGATTCTACCTAACGCCAAAATTATTGACGCACGTCGAAATTCAATGGCTTGCTGTTTTGGCGGCTACAAGCAGCTGTTTGCCGAAGGGCAGGAATTTACTTATTCCTTGGAAGATGTGGCGAGTTATTATCGCGACTACCTAAGCGTAATGAATCATTGGGAAGAAGTGCTTCCTGGTTTTGTTTTGACTGTTACGAATGAAGACATGATTGACGATTTCGAAAACCAAGTGCGACGTATGCTGGAATTTTGTGGGCTGCCTTTTGAGCAGGCCTGCCTTGAATTCCATAAGACACAACGTAATGTGCGTACGCCAAGCTCAGAGCAAGTAAGGCAGCCGATTACGAATAAGGGCGTCGATCAGTGGCGCAATTATGAAGAATACTTGGGCCCCCTTCGAGAAATATTGGAAGGCAGCGCACAGATTGAAACTACCATTAACCCCAAGGGGCAGTAATGAACGAGACCAAAACAACTTCTTCCAAACCCAGTCCTGCGCAAACAATTAGTCGGCCAGTATTTTTAATTTCCGCGGGGTTAATTGTTTTATTCAGTCTGTATGGAGGGATTTTCAATGAGCACGCCGCTGCGACTTTTGCCTCGGTGCAAAGTTGGCTAGTCACTAACGTGGGTTGGTTTTATATCACCGTAGTGGCGTGGTTTTTCTGCTATGTGGTTTACTTGGCGTTTAGTCGTTTCGGTCAAATCAAGCTAGGGCCTGATGATTCTGTGCCAGATTACAGCTATCTGAGTTGGTTCGCGATGCTGTTCAGCGCCGGCATGGGAATTGGCTTAATGTTTTTTGGCGTCGCTGAACCCGTCACGCACTATATGTCCCCACCGGTAGGTGATGGCAGTACTGCGGAATCTGCAAGACAAGCCATGCAATTGACTTTCTTTCATTGGGGGCTACAAGCGTGGTCGATCTATATCGTTGTTGGTTTATCAATCGCGTACTTCTCATTTCGACATAATCTCCCGCTCACTATTCGCTCCACTTTGTATCCGATACTAGGAGAGCGTGTTCATGGGCCTATCGGCCATGCTGTGGATATTTTTGCGGTGCTTGGAACGATGTTTGGGGTGGCGACTTCTTTAGGGCTTGGTGCCATGCAGGTCAACGCGGGGCTATCGTATTTGTTTGATGTGCCTGTTAACACGATGGTGCAGATTGGTGTGATTGCGGCTATTACGTCAATGGCGACGATGTCGGTTGTTGCAGGCTTGGATGCGGGTATTCGTCGGCTTAGTGAGCTGAACCTGATTTTGGCGTTGTTGTTATTGATCTTTATGTTGGTGGCTGGCCCGACCGTGGTCTTGCTTAGCACTCTGGTTCAAAACGTGGGCATGTATTTATCCAATATGCTTGAGATGACTTTGAACCTCTACGCCTATGAGCCCAACGAATGGATGGGTGACTGGACCCTTTTCTATTGGGCATGGTGGATTTCTTGGTCCCCATTTGTGGGGATGTTCATTGCGCGGATTTCTCGTGGACGTACTATTCGTGAGTTTATTATTGGTGTGCTTTTGGTTCCAACAGGTTTCACGTTCTTGTGGTTAACTTTGTTTGGCAATACGGCGTTGTATCTCGAGCTTGCTGGGCTAGGAGAAAATATCACCACGGCAGTAGAGCAAGATATGCCTACAGCAATTTTCGTGCTGCTTGAGCAGTTACCATGGACTCCTGTGATGTCCTTGCTCACCACGATGCTCATCGTGACATTCTTTGTGACCTCATCAGACTCCGGCTCGCTAGTGATAGACATCATTACGTCCGGCGGTGCTGAAGATCCTCCCGTATGGCAAAGGGTTTTCTGGGCTATTTCTGAAGGTGTCGTGGCAGCAGTTCTACTTGTGGCTGGCGGACTGGTCGCTTTACAAACAGCCGCGATCATTAGCGCATTGCCGTTCGCCATTATTATGTTGATGATCTGTTATAGCCTGCATAAGGGGCTCGCTTCTGATCCAATGTTCCTCATGAATGCGACCCCGTCGCCCAGTATGCCGGCTCTATCGACACCCGGTGATTGGAAATACCGTTTGAAGGCTTTGTTGGGTAGGCACTCGCAACAAGACGTGCAGGAATATCTCTCCAGTACTGTGCTTACTGCCATGGAAGAAGTGAAAAAGAAACTAAGCGCACAATCGGTAGAGAGTCGCATTGAAAGAGAAGATGGTGTTATTCAGCTAGTCATTGGTCACGGTCAAGAACTCGACTTCTTCTATCAGATTAAACCGCATGAATACGCAATGCCCTCGGTAGCGTTTCCTACATTGCCTAGTAAGGGGAAGGGAAACACCTATTGGCGCGCTGAAGTGTATTTGTTGCAAGGACCGCAGCATTACGATGTGGCGGGCTATAGCCGTGAGCAATTGGAGAATGACATGCTGGCGCAATTTGAGCTGCATTTACAATACTTGCATCGCACAGCGTAAATCAGCTATTCACAGCAGGCCGTGAATAGCTGGCAAAACGCGGCGAAGAGCGGACGCGCTGTGTTCTACAGTTAGTCTTTAGGCATACGGGCTAATGCGGCGTCGTTTGCTGCTTGGCCCGCGACTGCATCGTTGCTAAGAACTATATCGATACACTGATGGTAAACATCGTTTTCGTCATTTTGAGTTGTGGTGTTATAGACTCCGTGCGCGTTTCCGGCGGGGTCCTCCATCACTTGGATGATCTGCAAGGTGCAGTTATCACACTCTAGATCAGGCAACGTGACTTCCCAGCTATAGCTTGGCTGCGCAGTTTCGCGATTATGCGGATTGAGATTGTCCATCAGGACTGTGTCGTTATTGAAAAAATCCCCTTCACTGGCTTGGTCACCAAGTCGACATTGATCATCCCCATTGATAGGGCAGCCACCGGCACGCTCTTCAGGTTCAAGCGCAACAATCCAGCGCGGGTCCACAAAGTCATCACTTCCCTCTGCATCGAAAGCGATTCGAAAATAACCCGGGTGACGAATGTACTCCGCAAGCGCTACCGTAATGGTTGTGCCTGGTTTGTAAGTGAAAACGGCACCAGTTGCTACCCCGTTTGGATTTCCGCAAGCACCAACCTTCGTATCGGCGCCTAATTGGCCCTGCTCGTATTTTGCGACATGTGTACCGGCTCTCTCTAGATCGATATGGGCATTGGCTACAGGAGCGAAAAAGGCGGTAACTAGGGATAGCAGCCCGATTAGTCGAGCTCCACTTTGGAACAGTTCAGAGCTTCGGGTTGGAGAATTAACAGTATTAGGCACATTCATATAATTACACTCGAGTAAGGAAGCGGGAAACTCTCTATTGATGGCATTCTGTCTTAATTGGTTTGTCAGAAATGCTTCATGAAAGTATGTGTCGCCTATGATTATATCGTGCGCGACATATAAAGCAATAGAGGCGGTGCGTGAGTCGATTAGACTTTAGTTATCTTGATCGATTGCTTGGTGG
The DNA here is from genome assembly GCA_051252515.1 of Gammaproteobacteria bacterium. GTDB lineage: Bacteria > Pseudomonadota > Gammaproteobacteria > Pseudomonadales > Pseudohongiellaceae > UBA5078. The sequence goes on along the minus strand of JBPOFS010000001.1, from coordinate 495,610 downwards.
AGTTGGTGTATGAGTGAGTCGAGTTGTTTCTTTAAGGCGATGCCTTGTTCTAATGGGAGCTGCGCCCGTGCCATTAATTTCTTTGGTATATCGATGCATTTACTCTTGAGCGCTTTTCCTTTCTTAGTGAGAAGCACATTAACGATCCTCTCATCGGTTTCGTTGCGTTGCCTTTCGACAAACCCCATTAATTCAAGGCGTTTAAGCAGTGGTGTCAAAGTATTGCTGGCAAGCTCTGCTCTAGCACCAATAGAGGACACTGAGCACGGCGCATCCTGCCAGAGGATTAACAGGACAACATATTGCGGGTAGGTAAGACCTAAAGGTTCGAGTTCGCGTTGATAGAGTTTCGTCATTAAGCGCGAGGCAGCGTATAGCGGAAAACAAAGCTGATAATCCAGTAGTAAATAATCTTCTGGCGCTAGTGTTTTTAGTTCGGACAATGTCTTCACTCTCTATTTGGTGGTGGCGATTGCATATTCTTTAAACCTTTATAAGGATAATCGCCACTCTAGGTTGAGTCGAGCATTGTTTTCGATGAAGCGAGCCTAGAAGGGTGAGGTCGTATAGGCGATTCGTTCGCGAAGTGCCAATTTTCTAGAAAATGAGCCCGTATGGGCTCTTGCGTGTGGTAGCGCACAGAGGGGATGCATTTGAAAGTACAAAATGGTGGTCATTGCTGTATTTAAGTTCACCACCTAGGAGTTCATCATGATCGGTCTATTAGTTACTGTAATTCTCGTGATCGTTATTGTTAAGTTAATTTAACAAAGGTTTTTTGCTCTTACGAAGCACTAAGGGGAGGTTGCCGGCATCGATGCTGGCAACCTCCTTTTTAGTTTGCGCTCAATATTATTGCGTTAGTTGCTGCACTTGTAGAGCGGTTCTATTGAGTACCGTTGCTGCGGCGTTGATCTCCTCGTCCACCAGCTCATATTGACGTTCTTCAATAGCCTCTCTTACTCCTGGAATCGTTTTGACCCCATAACCGGTGTAAAAGCCTGGTGCGTAGATATGATGGGTGAACCAAGGGCGGCCCGGTAAACCATCGATGTCAGTTAATGCACGCTCCGTGGTATAGAGCTGTTTATTTTCTTGCTCGGAAGCGGGGGTGCCGCTATTGGCCAAAGTGGAGTAGTTTTCGGCAGCGTCCTTCAGTGCTGCTAATGCATTTTGCAATGGTGCGAAATTAAAATATGGGACTTCTGCCTTGTGCATAGGGGCTTCGATCGCGCGAGTCGGATCCAACGCTAGCCCGTAAACCCCTGAGTCGATACGGGCGTTATCAGAGACCGTCTGGCTTCGCATGTCCTCGGTCAGTGCTTCGATCTCGTCCATATACAGGCTGACGTTGTCTGCTAGGCCTTTAAACTCGAAAGGCAGTCTTGGTGCATTGGCTAAGCGTAGCGTGGCCCTGCCGGCGACCTGAGAGAGTGCTACGCCATACACTAAACCTGGATCCTTAAAGCGTGTAAAGTGTTCGTAGGTGTCATAAAGCGTGTGATAGCTTCCGTCGCGAGCTTCCCCGCCAAAGCCGATATTCAAAGAGGCGATCCCAAGGTGCTGCAGAAACGGTGAATAGTCGGAACCCGACCCTAGCGGTGAGATGCGCAAATCTGTACGAGACTTCAATTCACTGCGCACTTGAGCGCTGCCTTCGACTTCCAGTCGAGCACGTTTTCGCTGCGCAACCGTGACCCCGGTCTGAGGGTCTTTCACGTCACGCATGACTTCGTTGACCATTTTCTCTAGCACATGGCTGCCACCAACATTGACAAAGCCGCGGCTGTTTCCATCGGTATTGATATAGGCGACGGCGCGTTCTGACAGTATGGCGGCATTATCTTCTACCCATTCAGTGGAGCCTATCAATCCCACTTCTTCGGCATCCCATGCGGCATAGACTACGGTGCGTTTTGGTCCATTACCCTCTGCGGCGAGTGCCGCAAGTGCTTTGGCTTCTGCCATTAGCGACACGAGTCCAGAAAGAGGGTCTGCAGCGCCATGATTCCAACCATCGTGGTGATTGCCACGAATAACCCATTGGTCAGGAGACTCTGAACCGATCATTTTCGCGATGACGTTATAGGCGGTGACCATATCCCAGTTGAACTCGAGCTTCAGCCTCACTCGGGCAGGGCCTGGCCCCATGTGATAGGTAATAGGCAATCCGCCGCGCCATTGTTCGGGTACCACTTCGCCGCCCATTGCGGAGAGAAGAGGCAGGGCATCGCGATAGGAGATTGGTAGCACGGGAATTTTGGTGATCGTAGGCGCGTCTTCACGTGCCAGTCGTGGTGCTTCTGCCGTCGCTCCAATGAATGGCGTGAGGACATCTCCAGGGTAGGTGGGCATGTCCATAACCGAGCCACGTTGCACGGCGCTTTCGTGTTTAAACGGGCCTTGCGGATAAGTATCTCCCGCGCCATAGCCATCGTCAGCGGGATCGGAATAAATCAGCGTCCCTATGGCGCCTTTCTCTGCGGCTAATTTTGGTTTGATGCCGCGCCAAGAGCCGCCATAGCGTGAGATCGCGATCTTGCCTTCAACTGAGATGCCGTAGCGTTCTAATATTTCATAGTCGGCTGGTGTGCCGTAATTGACGAATACTAATTCGCCTTCCACTTCACCGTCGATCGAGTAGGCATTGTAAGGAGGGAGTAAATCTTCAATGTTTGAAGTGCTCGGATCCTCTGGTAGAGAATCCTCAGTGAGTCCTGCCACATAGTGTCCCGGAGATACTAACTCCAACTCTCGTGTGCGCGGGCTAGGGAACAATATCTCATATTCCACAATCTCAGTATCGTAGCCCCATTCGCGAAAGTGTTCTGCAATGAACTCTACGATTTCTCGACCTCTTGCGGAGCCCACATGGTGGGGAGTGCGAGACATTTCACGTAGCCATGAATCTAGATCCTGAGCATCTAAGTGCGAATCAAACTCCTGTTCAAGGGCTCGTTGTGAGTCGGTTCTGGGCTGATCAAAACCTAGCAGGGGTGTTTGAGCGGATGTGACAGCGCTCGTGAACAGGAATAGGCCGGCGACAGCGGTAGTGAACAGGCGCATAACAGTTTCTCCTAATAGAGTGTGCAATGAGAATAACAGAAATAAATTTCGTTTAAAGTGCAGCGTCTTCACCGCAATGCAGGCTCGCGTGAAGCAGAAATTTCTAGGGAGTAGATTTTGTAAGAGGAAGTCGTTAACTTATTCCCGTCTATTCTAAGTAGCCAAAGGTGGGTTGGATGAGCAAACAGAGCGCTGATAGAGATACCGAGGCCGAGCATGGCAAATTGTCGGCGCTTAATCACTACTCCATCATCCGCCACGAGGGTGAAGAAGAGCTAAAGCGTCCTGGGGTATCACTCTGGTGGTCTGGTGTTGCTGCGGGCATTGGTGTTTCTACCTCTGTTCTTGTTGAGGGCATTATTCGATCAAGTCTAGGTTCTGAGCATCCATATCTAAGCTTAATCGAAAGCCTTGGCTATTCCTTTGGGTTTGTCTTGGTAATCCTAGGCCGTCTGCAACTGTTCACCGAAAATACCATAACAGTCGTTCTGCCAGTTTTGGCCAAGCCGACGAAAACCCTTTTCTCTAGCACCGCTCGTCTTTGGGCAATAGTGTTAGGGGCAAATTTGTGTGGCACGTTCTTTATCGCTGCCATTGGGGTGCATGGGGGGATCCTTCCTGCAAACACTCTTGCGGCGATCCTAGAGATATCACATCACGTCGCGCAGTTAGCTCCGAGCGAGGCATTCTTGCGCGGTATTCCTTCAGGATTTTTCATTGCCGCTTTGGTGTGGATGCTACCCTCGGCGAAAGGCTCTGAGGTTATCCTAATCGTTATGTTCACTTGGCTAATTGCTGCCGGTGGTTTTACCCATGTGATTGTTGGCTCAACCGAAATATTTAGTCTGGTATTAATAGGCGAGGTGAATATTTTTACCGCCCTGTTTTTCCATATATCACCAGTGCTCCTTGGTAATATTCTTGGGGGCACTGGTTTATTTGCGATGCTAGCCTATGGTCAGGTTCACGAGGAAATGTGATGGTTGTTTTAAATCTTGGAGAGAGATATGTCTGACAAAATTAGAAAAGATTTGGCTGCGCTACCCGAAATTAAAATCTACCATTTGGAAGGAAGGAGGTCCGAGCGCATTGTATGGCTAATGGAAGAGCTAGAACTTCCCTATGAGCTAGTGTTTGTGCGCGGTAACTTGGGACTGTCGATGGCGGCGATTCACGGTCTTGGCCACGGTATGCCATTTGCCCCTTCGGTTGCCTACGGCGATCAAGTGCTCGTAGAGTCCGGAGCTATTATCGAATTAATACTTAACCGTCACGCATCAGGAAAACTGCAGCCTGCACTAGAGGATCGCGATTATCCAATTCATTTGATGTGGATGCACTACGCAGAGGGCTCTCTCGCCGCAAGACTTTTTAGTGACTATAGAGTGTGGAATATTCAACCACCAGAGAAGCGATCGCCATTAGTCGATAGTGAGGCGGTTGTGCAATTTGCCGAAGACTTCTTAGCGAAAAATCCATGGTTTGGTGGAGCGCAGTTTTCAGCGGCAGACATCATGATGATGTTTCCATTGAATGTCGCTACCAATATAGACCTTGTTGATAAGGAGTTGTTTCCTCATGTCGCTGCGTGGAAAGCCAAAACAGAAGCAAGGCCGGCTTATAAGCGTATGTTAGCTAAAGCGAGACCTGACGGAATTCCGGGCAGCTTGCCGGCAGTGCGTCAGCGTCCTCCCTCGGGACCTCGCTAAAACCAAAGTGATCTATTACTGAGTGTTAGTGGCTTGCTCGAGCATTGTCGAGAGCTCGCCACTATCGGCTAATGCTTGCAGATCAGTAGCGCCACCGACCAGCATGCCTTTGACAAAAATCATAGGAAACGAGGTCCAACCACACCACAGTTTTAAGGCATTGCGGCGACGCCACAAACTGAAATACCCACCGTACTCTAAATAGCAGTATTCGATGCTCAAACCGTCGAGTAGTTTTTTAGCCTTCTTCGGGAATGGGTTCAATGCCATCCCCACAATCACAATATCGTTGCTGGCAATGGCTGCTTCTACTTCATTAATAATATCAATATTATTGTCAGCTACGGTTGCCTGAATCGCAGGATGAATTCTGTTCTGATTAAGCACTGGTCGAGTCATTTTTTATCCTTGGGCATATGATTAATGTTTGGACGCAGCGTCCAGCGTTTATCTCGTTCTACTTTTCGGTAGATGCGGGCTTCGTGATGTCAGATCGGTCTTTAGGCAAATAGTCGTTATTCTGAAACACCTCGGCCATGATGGCTTGTTCAATGAATCCACGTTGTCCGGATTTGACCGGTACTCGCACTATCAAGTGGATCTCGCCTGCGACTGGCACCTGCATGGTCACCCTTGGGTCTACCGAAGGAGCTTCCAATCCGCGCGATGTACTGACGCGATTCATATAGCGGCGCACCTCTTCTAGAAAGGGCGTGCACTGTCTGCGCGCTGATTCCACGATGGCCTTCTGGGCGCCACGCCAGTCGTCGTCACGTTTGAAAGGCACTGTGAATACATGCAAGACATAATCATGAGTGAAGCTTTCGTTGATGACAGGTTCGGAGACAAACAACGCATTCGGTATTACCGCCATGCGGCCCGTGCGTTGGTGCGTTAACTTGCCAGGGCCTACCTCTAAAATGGTGGTCGCGAGCAGGTTCTGATCGATGACATCGCCACGGAAGTCCTTAATTTGTATTCGATCGCCAATACTAAAGGAACCTGCGCCAGCTTTGAGGATAGAGCCAGTGATGCACATGATCAATTCTTTGGTGGCGACGACAAAGGCAACGGCAATGGCCACAATCGACAAAGCCAGCGTGCGTAGCTCTTCGCCCCAAATAAGCACGAGCCCCAGCATCATCAGCATGAGTAGGCCGTTGCGTGATTGCACTAACCAACGCCGGCGCAGCTCCAGAGAATCTACCTGACGTTTGATGAACCGTGAGGATAGGGCGCGGGCGATCAAGATGGTCAACACTAGCAAGGCCGTGCTGATAATCAGGCTCAAAATGGAGTCTGGGACAACTAAGTTGGCCATTGATGTTTGGATATATTCGATCATGAGATCAGTCCTTCGGGGGGCGCAAATTCATCGTGCTTCAGCTGCGCGGTAGCGCAAGTACATTAAAGCTAATGCTGATCCGGTCGCAGTCACTTTGGTTTTCTTCAACACCGTGTTCCATCCAACCAGGGAAGACATACAGCCGTCCTTCTTCTGGACGCATTCGAACCTCACTTGTTGTGAAGTCAGTCAATTGATCGACTGGATAGGTCATCATCCTTGAGGCTACTCGAGGATCTCGAAAGAAAATACTGCCGCACTCTGGCGCTTTAAGGCTTATATAGTAAACGCCGCTGAAATGGCAATTAGCATGAATGTGGGTTTTGTTAGATGCACCAGGTGGGCTGATATTAATCCAGGCTTGGAGGTCGAAACTATAATTGGACTTGAAGTGCTGGGACTGCGCAATGCGCTGGCAGGCCTGCAAGATTCTCCGATTGATATCCTCGAACTGAGGTAAGCTTTGAACATTGTTCGGGCTTTGCCAACCCTTTACATTGGTGTTGGCGACGCCAAGTGGATCGCTATCGCGTAAACGCTTGGCGGCTTCTAGTAACTTGGCATTAAACGCTGCACGATCATCGAACAGCGTGGTCCAGACAAGGCTAGGGAATAGAGCTTGTGGAATGATCTCCAAGAAAACTTCCTTTTCGTAGTCCAGTGGCAGGTTGGTATTGGAGTGTTATTCCGCAGGTTCAAACTCGATCAGGATGCCTTCGGTCGGTGTCGTCAACATCAGGTGCCCATCTTGCATGCTATAGGCGTCGACATCCTTCATATATAAAGCCAAGTTGTTGTGCAGAGACCCAGGCGCGCAGAGTGCGCGAGTGACGGCAAAAGGTTCTAAGCGCAGCGTTGTACTCCCTTGGAACCACGAGCCAGTAATATCATTACAATCAGAGCGTCCTGTTAACCGGTCATTGCTACGGAAAAATATATTGTAGTCGGCTGTTGGGTTAGGTTGAAAGGCGAAGCCGCCAAGCACGGTTAATTCCACCAATTTCCACTTGCTGCCTTCTAGCGAAACAATTTCCGCAGGGGCGTCAGTATTATTCTCTTCTCCTTGTTCTGCAGGGCTACATGCGCCTAAAACGACAAGTAAACCAGACAAGAAAATAGTGCGAGATTTAGAAGAAAACATATCACTTTCCTAAAGAAATGAAGTTATGGGAATACCCTTTGTATTTGATGGACATACTTTAACACCATCAATCGGTATGTCCTATGGTTGTGGTGATTGTTGAGATTCTTGAATCCAACGCTGGACTCTAGCGTGCATCATCGGCATCGGCACGGCTCCAGCGCCAAGAACGATATCGTGAAAGGCGCGGATATCGAAATCATCGCCTAAAGCGTTTTGCGCGTTCGCGCGAGCTTCTTGGAAATTCATCATGCCAATTTTGTAGGCAGTGGCTTGGCCAGGGCCTGCAAAGTAACGCTGCACCTCTGATCGGACAGCGCCTTCTGGGATAGGCGTGTTCTCTAGGAAATATTGCACAGCCTGATCCTCGGACCACTGCTTGGAGTGGATACCGGTATCAACCACCAAGCGAACCGCTCTCCAGATTTCACCGGCGAGCCTGCCGAAATCCGAGTACGGGTCTTCAAACCCCCCCATCTCTTTTGCTAACCACTCCGCGTATAAGCCCCAACCTTCGGTGTAAGCAGTCGTGCGATATTGAGTGCGAAAACGCGGCACTTCTGTGAGTTCCTGTTGAATCGATATCTGCATGTGATGGCCAGGGTTGCCTTCATGGTAGGCAATATCCTCAATTTGGAATTTCGCTAATGTCGACATGTCTGACATATGTGAATAGAACACGCCAGGTCTTGAGCCGTCAGGAGCGCCGGGGCGATAGTGCTGAGCAGCACCGGCTTGTTCTCGGAATGATTCAACACGGCTTACTGTCAGAGAGGCTTTCGGCAAAAGACCAAAATAGTCGGGTAATTTGGCATTGATAAAATCGAGGTACTCGTTGTTAACATCAAGATACTCTTGGCGTCCCTCGTCTGTATTTGGATAATAGAACTGAGGGTCTTCCCGCGTGAAAACAAAAAAATCTTGCAGGCTGTTCTCGTAACCCACTAGGTTTTTTATGGACTCCATTTCGCCTCGTAAACGCTCTACCTCTTCAAGGCCAATGTTATGGATTTCATCGGCGGACAGTTCCAGAGTGGTCATTAGTTTTAAGCGCTGATTATAATAGTTTTCGCCGTCAGGTAGTGCCCAGGCACCTTGGGACTCCTCGGCTGAAAACTCTCTATCTTCTTCCAGCCATTGGGCTACATCGGCATAAGCGGTTAACACTTGTGTTGACAAAATATTTTGCGCTTCGCTTAGATAGGTTTGGGCAAGATCGGCATTGAGGACTTCGTCGTCCACCAAGGTTTGTATTTTGGTTTGTAGATCAATCCAAAGTGGTGAGTTTGGAGAATCATCGCTAGTGTTAAAAGGGACGCCGGCTGTAACGCGCTCTATTTCTGTTAGGGCAAAATCATAGGCAAATCTTGGTTGGCGTATACCTGCGGCGGAGGCCTGTTCTGATCTTTCTAACAATTCAGAAAACACTCTGTCTATCTCGCCGAGTCTAGACAGATAGGCTTCGACATCTGCCGCTGACTCTAGTGATTGGTAGCTGATTAAAAAGCTTGGGATACTCGATTGCGGGCCGCCTCTGCCAAATATATACCTGTGGCTAAGAAACGGAACCTGGCTTTCGGCTTGCTCTAGTCCATAGGCCCACATGTCGTAGGATAGTTTTCCGTCCTCGTTCAATGCGTCGTAGTCGAAGTCTTGTTGCATAGCGCTAACACTGCCACGTAGCCATTCTAATTCTCTGAGCTGGCCAGCCAAGGTGTAGTCATCTAGTTTGTCATAGTCGGTTTTGTCGCCTAATCGGGTTCTAGTCTGGGGGCTGAAACCCAGTTGTTCTTCGTACTGAGCATCTAACCATGTATTGAGCAAATGTGTTTCATTGAAAGTTTCGGTCTCGGCTTGCGGTGCGCTTTGTTGTGGCGCTGTCGCTACTTGAGGCTCACTGCAGGCCACAAATAAAGATAATATCCCGACGGTGTATATCCAGCGCATGGCCTAACTCCTACAGTTGCTACGATTAATTTGATTAAAGTCGGCTCCATGCAAGCGCTTGCAAAGGCAAGGGGTGCTGGCAAGTGAACACTTAGTTTCTCAGAAACGGACTTGGTTCGTCACTAGCATTGCGCGTAAAGCACCTAATTGTCCAATCTGACTAGTAGTACCAGAGGTATCGGACTGATTGCCCATCGAGGTTTTATCGCAGTTCGTGCGGGTGATGGGTATGATGGGTGTTAGTTCTTACACTTACTGCGGAATGCCCATGTCAGCCACACCGGATATCTTTAGTCTAGCGCCTGTCCTGCTTGCCCTCATCATTTCTATTAGTTTACGCAATGTCATTTTCGGCCTTTTTGTGGGCTTATTTGTTGGCGTGTTAATGATCGAAGGGCCGGCGCTTCTCGGTGGTATGAGTTTGATGGTGCGTGACTATCTAGTGCCTCAAGTCACTGACAGTTATAACGCTGGGGTATTGGTGCTGCTGGGATTCATCGGTGGTTTCGTGGCGTTGATGGAGCGTTCGGGGGGCGGAGCTGCTTTCGCAGCAAAAGTCTCTTACTACATCACTACAAAAGCGCGGTTGCAGGTGTCAGCGTGGATTGGCGGCATAGTCATCTTTTTCTCAGACCTTGGAACGCCGTTGATCATAGGACCTACCTTCCGGCCCATGGCTGACCACCTGCGGGTATCTCGAGCCAAATTGGCTTACATCATCGACTCGACCTCATCGCCAGTAGCAATCCTTGTGCCCTTTATTGGCTGGGGTGTTTACATCATGAGTCTTTTAGAACAACAGTTCACATCGCTCGGGATTGAGCAGTCAGATTTTCAAGCCTTGATCGCTGCGTTGCCGTTCCAGTTCTATGCGTGGTTGACTTTGTTTGCCGTGCCATTGTTGGCCCTAACAGGAGTCGAGTTCGGGCCTATGGCGCGTTCGGAGCGTCGTACAAGACAGGAAGGGATTCAGAAGCCTGTATCGGTAAGTGCGGCACAGGATAGCGACGCTAAGCTTAGTCCGCAGGCGGGGGCTGGTGATAAGGCGCGAGCTTCATTTATTTGGCTGCCGCTGCTGGTGTTGTTCTTCGTGCTGCTGTGGACGCTAGTACCCCTAGGTTTTCCATTCGGTCGTGTCAGTGGTGCCGACTTTCGTGCAGGGCTATCTACGGCTTATCTGAGTGCAGCGGCGACATTGATTCTATTAATGGCCATCACGGGCGCACAGCGTGTCATGGCTAGTGTGCAAATGTATCTTGAGGGGATCAGTCGCATGATGCTCGTGGCCATCATGCTCCTGCTAGCTTGGGCTATGGGAGACATGACTACAGCGCTAGGCGGAGATGTTTTTGTGGCGACACTGGCGGCTGAGAATGCAGCGCCGTGGTCGCTCCCAGTGTTGATTTTCTTAGTGTCGGCGAGCATCTCCTTTGCCACGGGCTCGTCCTGGGGCACCTTCGCAATCATGCTGCCTCTGGCCTTGCCCGCTACAGTCGCCATCGATGCGCCGTTGTATGTTTGCATCGGTGCGGTGCTCTCTGGTGGTCTGTTCGGTGACCATTGCTCCCCCATCTCTGAAACTACCATCCTGTCATCTACCGGGGCGGGTTGTGATGCCTTCGAGCATTTCCAGACCCAGCTGCCCTATGCTCTGACTAATGGGGCGCTGTGTGTGATGGGTTACTTGGCGGCAGGCTTCACTGGTGCGCTATGGACACTGCCTGTGTTGTTCGTCTTGCAGACCGGGGGATTGTTGTTGTTAAGCAAGGCTCAAACGCTTCGCAGGGCCGAATGTAACGAATGAGGTGAATAGGTGTGTTGGTAGGGCGATAGTCTTTATACGCCTAAATATGAATGTGTTCAGTTGATAATTTTACGACTCTGGGTCAGTATCGTTGTACTTTCGCCATGCTTGGACCGTTTGCAATCGTATGACTAAACCCAGTGTCTCCACAAACTCTGTAAAGCCTTGGCAGAACTTAGTCTCGTCCCCATTGATTATGTTTCCTAGTTTCGCCGTTATCGTGCTTGCGGGCATCTGGTGGCTTACATTGGGCTTCATTGCGTCAGAGCGAGACGCCGCGATTCAGGCCGCACAAATCTCCAGCTATCAGCAAGCTGACACCTACGAGGCTCATGTCATCCGCGCGTTGCGCGAGATCGATCAAGCCCTGCTGTTTTTGCAATATGCCCACGATAACGCTCCCGGTAATTATCTTGTCGATTTAGAGGAGCGCTCGCTTCTGCCGCCAGCACTGTTGTTTATCGTCAGTGTTGCAGACGATGAAGGTCGTATCGTTTATAGCAATAGGTCGACAGGGCTGAGCAATGTCGCCGGGGAAGAGTATTTTGATTCGCAAAAACAAGGTGGTTCACTAAGCGTCAGCAAGCCTCAGCAGCTAAGTGATATGGGACCACATTATGTTCATTTCAGCCGTCGACTCAGCTCTGCGGACAATGAGTTTGATGGTGTCGCGATTGTCTCGGCGGAAACCGATTATTTCGTCAGTAGCTATGAGAGCAACCTGCTGGGTGACAAAGGCTTATTGGCAGTGCTGGATCAAGATGGCGTTTTTATCGCTAGACGCTCCGGCGAAACCACCTCTGCAGGTGAGAGCACAGACTATTCTCAGATTCGTTTTCACGATGCAGAAGCGCTTGATGTGGAGTCCAATTTGATGACCAACCCATGGGATGGGGTGGCGCGTTATACGAGTGCTTTGGAATTGTTTCAGTTTCCGATGGCAGTAGTGGTTGGGCTGTCGGCTGAGGAGCAGCTCGCCGCGTTCTACAGTAGTCGGGAGAGTAGTTTGATCTTGGCGGGAGTTGGAAGCCTGGTGGTAATAATAGTGCTGGGCTTGCTCGGCTATCAGAACCAACAACTGCTGAAAGCGAGACGACGCGCACTCGATGTGGAGCGCGCCAATTTGGCTAGGGTAGAAAAACTAGCCTTGCACGATGCATTGACTGGATTGCCTAATCGAATCCTGTTCTCGCAACTTGTGGATCAGAGCTTGCACCGAGCGCGACGTAATAATCATCGACTGGCGATAGCCTTTCTGGATTTGGACCACTTCAAGGCCATCAATGATTCGCTTGGCCATGATGCCGGGGACGAGTTGTTGCGCGAAACCGCCAAGAGGCTGACAGCTTGTGTACGTAAGAGTGACACGATATCGCGTTTCGGAGGAGATGAGTTTGTGGCGTTAATGCCAGAAATAAACTCTGCTACAGATGCAAGCGAAGTGGGGCAAAAGATAGTCGCTGCGATTGCAGAGCCTTATTGGCTCAATTCGCAAGCACGTTATGTCAGCGCGAGTGTCGGAATAGCAATATATCCAGATGACGGCGAAGACGAGGAAACTCTTGCCAAGAAGGCTGATAGCGCAATGTATTTGGCCAAGAAGGAAGGAAGAAACACTTATCGCCTGGCCTCAGAAACAACGTAGAAAGACGTAGTCTTAAGGCCGACGGCAATGAGCCTTATCCGTTCTGATTATTTATCTGCGACAGCTAGGAATTTTACGGGGAAGCTGAACTCATTTGGAAAAGCAGAACCCTCTTCTCGATTGTTGGACTCCTCGCTAACCAGCAACGGTGTAAAAACAATTCTTAGGCGCTCGTCTACTTCACTGCGATCCACATAACCAATGGCATTGGGGTTGGCGACCAATCTGCTGATTAATTGTTCGGTGTCTCTTGCTACAGCAGGAGGGCGACCTCTCCCTGTAAAGATTAATTTCGCCCAGAATGATTTGATCTGCGCTGCAGTTCGTCCTGCCAACTTCATATAGAACTCGTCTCGCTCTAGCGCGCCTTCTTCCAAATCTAAGGGAGTGGCATCGGTACCCTCGGGGAGGCTATAGTTTCTGCCAAAGAAAATGTTCTCCACATTGGCCCTTTGCAGTTGGTTTACATCGCTCTGCGCGGATACGACGACCACGACATCGGCTGCAGCCATACCGCTGCCAAGGCTGATTAAGGCTCCAATAATTGAAGCTCGAATTGTCTGCATGATTAAAGGCCTCATGGAAACACAAAACTTAGCGAAGCGCTGATTAAGTTAAGTGAACCGCCGGGTTTATACCCAGGTTGTAGATTCGATAAATTGCCGGTTGAACCGTCCTTCATGTTCGAGTGATCAAGCTGAGCGCTGAATGCTACTCGTCGACTGAGTTCCCAGCGCAGACCGACTGATATGCTGTCTTGGACTGGGGCGGATGTGGCCTGAAAGCTTAGTAACGCGTCATTGAGGCTGCCAGCTAAAAAGGCTAGAGAGGGGGGCAGTGTGCTCACATCTAAAGTCGATCCTTCGGGGAACGATTCGTGACTCGCTCGCGCAATCGTTACAAAAGGGGTGAGTCTGCCGATGCGGTAGCCTCCACTGACATAGGCCCCACTGCTCGTGCCGACAATTGAATCGCTCTTGGTCTGCCCCCATTCCGCCATGACAAACCACTGACCTGGGTCGTAACTTGCGCCAAGACCGATAAATCTCAATTTGCTGTTATCGGGATCATAATAGGCCGCTAGGTTCTCACCCGCGGGGCCAAATAATGTGAATGCCGATATCAGTGCATCGTATGAATCTAAGTCTAGAGTCGCGCTCTGATACGAGGCATGAATCGTTAGATCTCCTAGCTCAAGCGTATCAGCAATGCCAAAGCTTCGATTGGCCGATATCGAAGAGCCATCGGCTAATTTGGTGCTTTTGCGACCAACGGTTAGTTCTAGCGAGTTCATTAAGTCACCGCGAACCAATGTGTGATTGACACTGACGCCGTCTCTGGAAGTAATGGGAACAAGGCCGTACAGTTCAATAGGTGGCCGTACCCAATGGTTGGCGTAGTCTATGTTGATATACGTGGACGCCAAAAAGCTTGGCAGAATAGATCTTCCCACGCGAAAACTTATTTCGGGCGTGAGTTGGTAGCGTAGATTCGCCCATTCTAAATGAGGATCATAGTCACCGCTTGGGTTGCGCTGGGAAATCACCTGAACAACGGCTGTTAATTTGTCGTTGATGTCCGCTGTGATCTGAGCGCCGATTAGGCTGTCTACACTGGCGGCCACACTATTGGAATAGCCGACACCGCCGTCATGGAGGTTGTGTCCTGAAAAATCGGCCAGATCCTCGTCGGAATGGACGACGCCCAATGTGCCAAATGCATCGAAGGAAAAAATAGATTCTTTGGGCTCGGCCGCTTGTGCCAATACTGGGCAGATAGTCAGTGCAACTAGCAATATTTTCTGTAACTTTTGCATCAGACTCCTAAGAGCTTAATCAGGCGACACGGTGACTTTAGAGAAATAACAACCCACCAATTATCGCATGTACTAAGGCTTCGTTGCTAGCGTACTAGACAGCTCCATATCGCTTAAACCCATGCTGGCAAGCTTTGAGGAAATAAAACCCTGAGCGGTATCTGTGGGATGGAGTTTTTAGAAATTTCGGTTCAGCTACAATAAATAGGCGCTGCTAACCTATAATGCGCGGCTGAATAATGGGGAGTCTGGGAAATCAGGGCCTTGGAACTGAATACAATTTGGAGTGTGAAAATGAGTGATAAATCATCAGGTGGGTATTTTTCACTAAAGGGTGAAGGTGAGTTTGGGGTCGAGGCGTTCTCTGCATTCATTGTTTCGTGGTCGTTAGGCTATATGAAAAATAGTTTAACCCACGCTGAGCAATGTGGGTTAGTGACAGTGTTGATGGACAAAAAATTGCCATCGAAACCCTTTTCGGCCTGTCTGATTTCTTACCATGCATCCTTGTATGTCGCGATGTTAATGGAGTACTCAGAGTTTCCAGAAGCACGCTTTGAAGAAATGAAGCAAGCGATCATCACAGAGTTATACAAGATCAAAGATGCGAAGGGCGCATCAATCTACTCGGAAAAGGAAGGGCAGTTGATTGCTAACTTGATGCAAGAATATACAACGGTGATTTCAGAAAACTTTGCCGAGGATGTAAACGCGGCCCCCACAGGGCCTGGTGAGTGCGTCATGGAAACAGTCAAAGAGCTATATGGCTTAGATGACTCGAGTTTGGAGCTTGAGGCAAGAGCAAGGTTCTCAATTAGCCTTAACGCTAGCGTTAGTAGTGTTTATACGGTGCTGGTAAAAGAGTCTGAGTGCCAATGGCGTGTTCTTCATTAAAATAGCCACCTGAAACTATCGTTATAATTCCCCCAAACTTAACGAATCGAATTAGCTTGATTTGGAATAAAGGTCATAGATGTTTGTGGCCTAGACAAGTCCGCTGGGCTCGCATGTAAGAGGCACTGAATTCTTGAATTTGTGCCGCTTACTAGAAATCAGTCAGCATTAGCAAGCTATCAGGAAGTATTTGCAAGCTATCAGGAAGTATTGTTTTCTGGAAATAGGCTATTCTTTTGTGGAACGTTTATTTAAGCCTTCTGCGTAGTTTGCCTGGTCTGGCTTGACTGAATCCCTGCAAGAAGATTGGAGAGAAATTACATGCGACTTTCGTCATTTATGAATACAAGCTTTCTGCTAGCATTATCGGGTCTGGCATTCTCGCCAGTACTGACTGCTCAGGAAGTGACTTTCCACAAAGATATCGAGCCAATTCTGCAACGCAGCTGTCAAACTTGTCACCGGGATGGCGGCGTCGCCCCAATGCCCTTGGTAACCTATGAACAGACGGCTCCATTTGCCGGACTTATTGAATACAAAACCTCACTGCGCGACCGTGCTGGCGCTATGCCGCCTTTTTATGCAGAGAAAGATATCGGCATTCAACATATCAAAGACGATCCTTCGTTAAGTGATGAAGAGATAGCAGCAATATCCACTTGGGCGCGCTCGGGCACACCAGCAGGTGATGTGGCCGACGCTCCGGCTCCGCTAGTCTTTGATGATAATGCGAAGTGGAAGTTGGGTGAGCCTGACCAGATAGTAAGCCTCAAAGATTTTCTCATGGAAGCAGGGCGACCTGATTGGTGGGGTGAATTGCCGAGTGTGAGCACTGGCATGACAGAGGACCGATACGTTAAATCGGTTGAAATCATTGAAGTGAACGACGTGAATGAAGGCGTCGCTGCATCCGATACCGTGGGCGGTTTGTATATATTCCACCACATGATCTGGCGCACAGAAGTAGTAGATGAGAACGGCGCCATAATTCCTGGTCAGGCTGTTTCTTTCCCAGTTCACGAAGTAGGGCGTAACGGTGATGTCTTCGACCCCGATGCAGGCCCCTTGCTGGCGGCCAATAGTGCTTTCTTTACCGATTCGGTGCACATGCATTCCAATGGTCGTGATACCACCGGTCATTTGGAAATAGGCTTCCGCTTCCACCCAAGAGACTATGTCCCCAAGTACAAGTCTTCCATTAGTATTCTGGGCAATGGCGTGGACATCAGTGTTGAAGGGGATGGCAAGGACCAGGAGCTTCATGCCTATCAAGTGCTAACTCAAAATACTAAGGTCATCACTTTTGAACCCCACCTGCACGCCCCTGGCGAGCGTATGTGCCTAGAGGCAATTTGGGGCTATTCAGTAGAGACAATTTCCTGTGTGGGCTATGACCACAACTGGGTGAGAGGCTATGGCTTCGAAGATAATTACACGCCCTTGTTGCCAAAGGGCACCATCCTTCACATCACTGGTTATTTTGACAATACCAGAGCCAATCCCAATGTGCCCGATCCTCGTAACTGGCAGGGCTCTGGAAACCGCTCGGTCACGAATATGTTTATCGACCTAGGGATCCGAGTGTCTATGACCGACGAGCAGTTCATGGAAGAGATGGAGACGCGCCGTAAAAATTTGAATCTTGGTCCGAACGATCACGTCATTGGTTGTCCGCTTTGTCTAGCACCTCTGGTATGGCCGCTTGAGTCGGATACTGCCGACGCGCAAGAGGATTTAGAGGAAAACGTGGCGGGGCTCTAACGGCTTGTTAAGAGTCGCTACTCCCATTTTATGCAATTAAGCCGAGGGGCTCGAAATCGAGCCTCTTTGTGACCTGAAATGTTCAAGGATCGGAGATCTTCCTGAAAAGGTAAGAAACTAGATATGAAAAATAAGTTTAAAGATTTGTCGAAATCAGCACTTGTCTTAGTAGTCAGCGGTTTCGCGCTGACCTCAACTGCCGTGTTTGCACAACAGGATTACGAGTACACCAAGCATACCTATAATCATGGTCAGCACGCTGAAGTGGCTTATGAAGGCTGGGAAGAAAACGAAGATGGCTCGATAACCATGACGTTTGGTTACTTTAACCACAACTGGGAAGAAGAGCTTGATGTGCCCATTGGAGAAAACAACCGGTTCACTACCGGTGATCCAGACCGTGGCCAGCCTACTCATTTTTTGCCCCGGCGTAACCGTTTTACCTTTGACGTTATCGTTCCTGCCGACTTTGGCGACAAGGAGCTAGTATGGGAGCTAACCTCTCCGAATGGAGTAACCCGAGCTGCCTATGGCACCCTACGAGGCGATTATAAAATAAACAACGTTACGATTATGTCTGAAACCGGTTCTCTGGGTGCAGGCACTTCTGATGAAATCATTAGGGCTAACATCGCCCCGGTTTCTCAATTAGTCGGAGATAATTATCGAACGGTTAATGTCGGCGAAACGCTCAGTTTCCAGACACGAGTTACCGACGATGGCGTGCCAAAGCCCTTCGATCCGATGGCGCTCGTACGGCTTTTTGGAGGCCCTGCAGCGGCTTTCGCAACGCCTGAAGTCGTTCGCAATATGATGATGAAAATGCCGCCACCGAAACCAACGGTAGCCAAAAATAACGGACTATACTTGTCTTGGAATGTTTACCGTGCGCCGGAAGGTGTCGCAAACGTACAAGATGCTGTGCACTTTGACCCACCGCAGGTTAAACCTTGGGAAGATACTCGACCATCGGCCAACTCTCCTTGGAGCTGGCTGTGGGTCGCACCAAAGATGCCTGAGGACGGTATTGTTGATGTGAACGTTACATTTGACGAGCCTGGTACCTACTTGCTGTGGGGGCGCGCCGATGATGGTGGTCTTTTCTCCGATCAGTACCTAACAGTGACTGTGCGGCCATAAAGTTTAAGAAATTTGGCTAGTATAAAAAAACCAGAGGAGGTAAGTCTTTCTCTGGTTTTTTTTCATCTGCTAAGAAATATCATTTGTGTGAACGCCAAACCGATTGAATAGCCACCGCATGAAAATAGGAAATACGCCACAGGCTATCAATGCAGTAATAAGAGGAGGATCGACGAAAGCGCTCGTCCCTTGTGCTGCCAATTCGCGCAGCGAGGGAAGATGGAGGCCCACATAGGCCCAGATCGCATTGGCGGGTATTAAGCCCACTACAGTGGTCCAAAAAAATGTCCAGCTGCGCACACGGCTCGCCCCGCTGACTGGATTCACGATAGAAAACGGGGCGTGCATCATCCTCAGCGTAAGCAGGTAGAACGCACCTTCCTTTTCAATATGTTCATTCATTACTTTGACGAAGCTAGTGTACCGGCGCTCGATGGTGGCTTGAAACAGGTAGCGGCTCAACGCAAAAATTATCATCGCCGCGATGCTGAGACCGACAGTGACGATAAGCATCGCCTGCCAGAACCCAAACAGCCAGCTGTAGATAATGGCTTTGCCTCCCGTACCCGGAACCAGTGCAAGCGCGGTGTAAATGGCAAAACCAATCAGAAACGATTGCAGCGGATTCTGTGCAATGGCGAAGCGGAATCGATCCTCTTGTTGTGCTAAATCCTCCAAGGAGAAGAGATTGTTCGCGTACCACGCCAACGCTATAAAAAACAGGACGAACAAGGTGTAGGTTGCCAGTTTTTGCTTGCTGAGTTTGGCATTCTGGTTTGGGCTCACAAGGCAGAGTCGCCAGAGACTAGTTCCTGCCATGCATCTGCAAGGCGCTCGGAGATTAACCATGAGGTTTCTTCGCGCTTAACTTCGTTGTCATCCGCCGCCACAATTTCATGACTGATTATATTGCCTCTGATGCCCATCTCTTCTGTGACCGGAAGTAAGGCCTTGTAGCCCATGGCGTCATTCGGCAGGCGCTTGCTCATGACTTCTTCATAGAACACGAGTGCAAGGTCTCGACTGCCAACCACTTCATGGCCAACGCCTTTTTCCTCTACATAAGTCCAAAGTGCGCCAGCACGGCGATTGGTGGTGAATATGCCCTTGATGATGGTGTTTCGGGACACGAGGTCACTTAGCCCCACGAAATAGAGTCCTGGGGTTTTGCGTGTTGCCTCTGGAGGAACTGACGAATAATAGTAGCCGCCTTGATTAACCACATAGGCGATCACACGCTCCGGAATCCAAGCGGCGATTTCGTGATTGAGTTCGCCGCCCGCAGAATGCCCCCAGAGCAAAAATGGTGCATAGGACAGCTCTTGGTGGCCGCTGTCTTTGGCGAACTGATCAATGGCGTCTATCAGGGCTTGGCCGCTTCCTTCGTTCACTTTTATATAGTGCTCAATCATCATGTTGACGTGTCGGTGATCAGTGAAATAGGTGCCCATTAGCGCTAAGTCGTGTTGTACCGCAAAGTCTTGCCAATAGCTGTCATCGACCATGCCTCGGCCGTCCCCGTTTGAACCTGGATTCAACATCAGTATGCCGCGGATGTTTTTCACATCTGGGCTATGCCAAAGTTTGAATGCAGCCATGTTGTACACAACGCCGGGCTCCACAGTGGTCTCGTAAGTGTCGGCGAGGGCAGTGCTGCCAAAGAGGGTGGCCACACTGATAAGGAAAAAGGCTCTGATTATTGGCATTTTGAAATTCCCTTGTTGGTTATGGTTTGCGTAGACGGAGAAATGATGATGCAACACAAGCTCCGCAACGAAAGCGTTCAGAACGCTTCTGTCATTGAGGAGCTAGACTTGGCTCGAAGGATAGGTCACATGCAGACCATATTGCTTAAGGAATCAACGTGCTTTTGGCCCAAATAGGAACCAAATAATAAAGCCAAAGACAGGAACAAATAGCAGTAAAAGAATCCAAATGAGCTTAGCCAGCCCACCTGCAGTGCTTCCGGCGACCTTGATAATTGCCCATATGACTATGCAAAGCCATATAAACCCTAGTACGCCAGTTACTTGAAATTCCATTTGTGCCTCGCATTTTTTGCATTTGAAGGGAAGGATAGACGATGTCGTCTTAGTTGGTTTCTGCTCTAGTATAGGTATTGCATGCAGGCGGTTCAATAGTCATGAAGATAGAGGGATGGGAGGGGCTGGGGCACGAAACTAATTAGTAGAAATTTTACCGATTAACTCACTAATTGCCCATTGGTAAGTTAATATCTTCCCAAGAACAATTCCCTATACGGATATTCACTAGGTTTAATTGCAGGAGTCTTCAAAGTGGTCAGGAATCTAATAGCAGTCACTTTTTGCTTATGTTTTAGTCTAATCTCGAATGCGCAAGAGAATTCAGGCGTAGAGAGTCTTGAACAATATATTGCCTTTCTAGAAAAGGCCCAAACCACTGAAGCTGTTAGCGAGGAGGCAACAGCAGAGTACTACAGAAGATCCTTCGCTTTCTGGATGCCTAACAAAATGGCGTATAACTCTGAGCCGGAAAAATTTGCAAAAGCCATAGCCCTCTACCATGAAGGGCAAGCGAAATATGTGCGCGATAGATCTATTGAAATAGATCGTTTTGAAAGCACTATTGAAAGTTTTCGCCGTTTCGACGCAAGAAACACACTAGCGAAGAACCCAATTCTTTTTGTTGGCAGCTCCAGCATGGTGTTTTGGGAAACCGCTAACTCGTTTCCGGAATATCCAATAATCAATCGTGGTTTTGGTGGAGCTTCATTACCTGAGGTGATGCATTACTATGATGATGTTATCAAAAAGCACAACCCTTCCATGATATTGCTTTATTGCGATATCGATGTGGAGCAGGGCCGCTCTCCAGAATTTACAGTGAACGCGTTTAAAGAGTTAGTAGATCGCATTGTACAGGATTTTCCCTCAACACCGGTACTGCTTCTATCCATGAAGCCAACGTTGATCGATGATTTTTTGGGCGGAGATGTTCGTAAAAACAAACTGCTTTCAAATCAATTGTTGGAAGAATATGCCGAGTCAAAAACCACGCTGAATTTTGTGGATATATCGTCTGCGATGATTGGTGAAAATGGCCGCCTAAAAGACGACATTTTTATCGGAGATGGAATGCACTTGAATCCTCTTGGTTATGAATTATGGGATCCAATTATCAAGCGTGAGATCGATAGTATCCGCAAATAATCAATAATAGCGGGGCAGAAGACCTAACACTATCGGTGCAGCTGATCTCGATTGAAAGAGTAAGTCCTTAAAGGACCGTTGTTGCGCATTAGCTGGTTCGCTGTAAAAAGCATGAGCAACAACTGTAATCAATATGAGGTGCGTAGCATTCATAATTAACTCCCGTTACGGTATTGGGTTTTAACCATACGGACTAACCCTGATCCTAGTGGGTATATGCGTTGAATTGTCAGTGTGAATGGGAAATTTATACGCTTAATAAAACGACCGGTCTAGTTGTTGGTCAAATAGCTGTGACTGTAGTTTATTACACTGCTTTCAAAAAAAAGCCCGACCACTAAAAAATGATCGGGCTTTTTTAAAGATCAAAGGGAGCCAAATTGCTCTGATTCCTTTGGTTTAAGTCACTTCTGCGGGCAGATCAAATATTTCTCACCCGTATGTTTTGCGTAGTACTGGCGCACGGTGTCCGCCTGCAATGCTTCGGTCAGAGAAAGTTCAGTCGTGTAGTGGCTGGCAAAACTGGTCTTTAACTCTTTCGCGACCCGAGCGCGCAAACGTGTGGCGACTTCCAGTCCGGCTTTGGCGAGAAAATTAGGCAACAACCAGCCGCCGACTCCCCACGCCATGCCATAACCGCGGTTAAGCACTGTGGGAGAGGTGTCCAGGCCACCATAGAGATACACTTGTTTGTGTTTGACTGATCCGTAGACGCTGTAAGCACCGGGCGTTCTTGCCGCGGCGGCTTCCATACAGGAAAGTATATTAGACGCCAGTATGCCGCCACCGGTGGCATCAAAGGCGAGGGTAGCCCCGGTTGCATGGATCGCATCGGTTAGGTCCGCCATGAAGCTGTCAGCACTACTGTTCACTACATATTTGGCTCCCATGTCGCGCAGTAGCTTGGCTTGCTCCTCTTTGCGCACGATATTGACCAGTTCAACGCCATCGGATTTGCAGATGCGTACCAGCATTTGGCCAAGATTGGAGGCGGCGGCAGTATGCACAAGGGCTGTATGACCTTCCAGCTTCATGGTCTCAATCATCGACAGTGCAGTGAGCGGATTGACGAAGCAGGATGCGCCATCTTTGGCCGTATGCCCGTCCAGCAAGGGCAAGCATGCGCTCGCCTCCACACAGCGATATTGGCTATACATGCTGCCACCCATTACGGCGACAATTTTTCCTGACAGGCTTTTTGCCAAATCACTGCTGCCGGTGGCGACCACTGTGCCGGCACCCTCATTGCCCACGGCAAGGGGCTGGCCCACTCTTGCCTTCATTACTCGCAAGCCCTGTTCGGAGACGGGGACGGTTAATACTGTGTCCTTGCCGGTTCCTGATGTTTTGGCGGCACTGATATCTGACATTCCAAACATGACGCCCTGGTCTGAAGGGTTTATAGGCGTGGCTTCGATCTTTATCAGTACCTCATTTTCCTTAGGTGTCGGTATGGGTGTTTCGACTAATTCAAGACGCAGTTCTCCTGCATCTGAAAGGGTAGAGATCATTTGAAGATAGGTGGAGTTCGATGACATATGAAACCTCGTGATAGGACTGCAATTTAGACCAATATAGCAGCCATCGCGGCAATAGGGAGAGTTATTTGCTGGCCAGTCAGGGTGAGTCAAACGCAGTAGGCAAAGCGTAGCGAGGCACCTTTTGAATCACCATACCAAATGAAACTCGCTCTGGCGGCGATACACCCAATGGCGCTCGCCGTCAGCATCCAGATAAGCCTCTTCCTCTTGCCTGCAGTTCGCCGGTTCATCGCCCCACTCGGGAATATTGCGCGTGGCCTGCAGTTCGATAGAGTGCCAGGTTGATGCTAACAGCACTTCGTCGCCGCGAATGGGCACGCCGTCCTGTCCATCCCAGCGCCCGATCAATGGCCCGGCACCGTGGCCGTGGTCACCGATGGGATGGGTGTACACGGTGCCGGTAATGCCTTCGTCGCTTACGCGCGCCAGCGTCGCTGCAAGAATGTCATTGCCTGTGCGACCCGGCTCCATCTCTTCTAGCAATAGCTCTTGCATGCGATTGGAATCCGCTATGCATTGCTGCAGACCGGCTGGCGCTTGAGTCTCGCCGGGCTTCAGCACGTAGCCAAGATGTTGTGTATCGGTGTGCAAGTTCATGGCGATCACACCGAAGTCTGTCCACAGTAAGTCACCAGGCTCTATGACGGTGTCGCCGCTGATGCGGCCCTCACCTTGGCGTGACACATCCACCGAGGGTTGGAACCACACCTGATAACCCAACTCCTGCACGCGCTGGCGCATCCACCAGATCACATCCTCGGTAGTGGTTTCGCCAGGCGTGATCACCGCGTTGGAGAAGGCTTGTGAGATGACGGTGTGCACGGTCTCCATGATCTTGCGGTAGCGCGGCATCATCTCGGGCAGGCGTAGGGCTATGTAATTCAGTGCCAAGCGCGGCTCGCGCACCACACGGTCACCATATGGACCAAGCGCCTCTTCGAGCGCTTCACGCTCACCGGCGTGCAGACCATCAGAAAACGCCCATGCCGCATCGATATTAAGGGCAATATTGCTCGGGTCGCGGTCTTCGATCAATTCGCGCAGCAGTCGCCACTGTTCGTTACCGGCCAACTCGCTAGTAGCCTGAGTTGGCGCGGGCCGGCTTGAGCGGAAGGCTTCAAACAACCCGCCTTGACTGCTACCGCCAAGTGCGAGCCGCTCGACACTTCCATCTGGCTGTAGCGTCATCACGTAGATCGAGCGGCGACGCGCTGCAAAGGTAGTGGGCGATGTGATCGACCAGAACACCGGGTCCTCGGCATACTCGCGCATCGACAGTATCCACATATCCACGCCGTACTCAGCCATCAACGTCGGCAACACACGATTAAGCCGTGCCTCAAGCCAGGCCTGCTGCTCTACCGCCTGTTCTCTTAGGGGGGGCAGTGCGTGCACGCGAGCGGGGCTGGATGCCGGCACGTAAACAGGTGCCTGGGCCTGAAGGGGGGAGGCGCACACAAGCGTGAGAAAAAGAGCGGTTAACAGCATGGACAATTTCATTAAAAATCCCGTTTTTGTAGATAACATTAGGGGTTATAGAGAAGTGAAAGGTAGCGTCTGCTTGAGAGCTAGTCTAGCTTGCTTTGCGTCTTGGAGAGTTAACTTGTCAATATCCAGGATTTATCACCTGACAACTTCGAAGCGCTCTAACTCCCGGACCGGCTTCTCCCATTCGGGTGCCAGTTCCGAAGCTCTGAGATAATCGAGATAGGCTTCGCGGAGTTGTTCTAGGTTTTCGTGAGCGATACCCCGGTTGAAATGAGCCCTCGCCAGCTCACGTACCTCTCGTACATCACTGCCCTGAATACCTAGTTCAATGGCGCGATCGAAGGCGCTGATGGCCTGCGCCCACTGTTCACGCAGGTTAAAAATATTGCCCCGATTGATGTGAGCGAAGGTCAGCGTGTCCTGCAGATGCACGGCCTCAGTGAAATCAGCCATTGCATCATCAAAGTTGGCCGCCGCAAAGTGGAGTACACCGCGATTGTTATAGCTCGCAGCCCGATTCGCTGAGTTACCACCCTGCTGTATTGCTAGCGTACATATCTGTATGGGCGAAATGCTTACTCGCGACCCGGTGAACATAACCCCGGACGCCCCTTGTGGATTTCGCGCCGCCATGGAGCATTGCTCAGCATAATCACCATCAATGATAGTGAGAGGAGCGGCAGGCTGCGCATGAATTGTAGTACTGGTCAGCACGGTAGCCATGGTGCAGAAAAGGGTCAAGACACGCATCGAAAACATTGTTGTCATGATGCCCTCCTATCGGTGATGTATGATTTATTTAGCTACAATATATCTCCATCGCGCTCTATTTTCTATACCTGCAGATACTGACTAGTTAACGCTTGATCTGGCAAATTCCGAACATGGGATCTACAAAGTCATGTATTAAAGTTATTGCTATGAGCAAGAGAAGTGGTGGGCACACTAGGGTGAAACAAGCGTATTTTGCAAAGCGGTGGCTTTGCGCGTCGTGTAACGACAAAAATCTATGATTTTTGGCTGGGATAGTCCGGTGAGGACTAGCGCGACTGAGCAAAGCGAAGGAAGTGGTGGGCCCACTAGGGTGAAACAAGCGTATTTTGCAAAGCGGTAGCTTTGCGCGTCGTGTAACGACAAAAATCTGTGATTTTTGGCTGGGATAGTCCGGTGAGGACTAGCGCGACTGAGCAAAGCGAAGAAAGTGGTGGGCCCACCAGGACTCGAACCTGGGACAAACGGATTATGAGTCCGCTACTCTAACCAACTGAGTTATAGGCCCTGCAGCTGCCCCATAGGGGTCGCGTATTATAAAGCGATGGCGCGCAATGCGCTAGAGCCGCGCCAACTCTTAATCATCTAGATTCCGCTAATTATCTAAACTAACCATTATTTCTGCCAAATTGCAGTAATTCGTCTATTTTTGGGTCTTTGTGTGCCTAAATTCCGTTAACTGTTCAAATTGGAGTCTTCTTTCTCCTTTGTGAACATAGGCATAAGATGGGGGGTATCTATGAGATCACCATTGAAAGGGTCGCCAATATGCTAATCGGAGTTCCAAAGGAAATTAAAAACCATGAGTACCGCGTGGCACTGACCCCTGCTGGAGTGCAGGAGTTGTGCGCGCATAAGCATGAGGTGTTGATACAGAAGGGGGCGGGGGATCATGCTGGGTTTAGCGATGCGGATTTTGAGCAGGCCGGTGCGCAAATGGTGGAGGAGGCATCGGAGCTGTTTGCACGAGCACAGCTTATCGTGAAGGTGAAGGAGCCCCAGTCCGATGAAATTAAGATGCTGCGTCCGGGGCAGATCTTGTTCGCTTATCTTCATTTAGCGCCGGACCCAGAGCAAACCAAAGCCTTGTTGGCCTCAGGCGCTTCGTGCGTGGCATTTGAAACGGTAACCGATGACTTCCATGCTTTGCCCTTGTTAACGCCTATGAGCGAGGTGGCGGGGCGTATGGCGGTGCAAGAGGGCGCGTATTGGTTAGAGAGCGTGCGTGGCGGCAGTGGAGTCTTATTGGGCGGCGTGCCCGGTGTGGCGCCTGCCAATGTACTAATCATCGGTGGCGGCGTTGTGGGTTCCAATGCGGCGCAGGTGGCTGTGGGGATGGGAGCACAGGTCACTATTGTGGATCGATCATTGCGGCGCTTGCGGCAGCTCGATGAATTATATGGACCAAAAATCGTGACGCAATATTCGACGGAGGCGGTGATCGAGCATCATTTGCAAAGCGCAGACTTAGTGATCGGTGCCGTGTTGATCCCTGGGGCTACGGCACCGAAGCTTGTGAGTCGAGCAATGCTCAAAGGAATGCGACCTGGCTCTGTGATGGTGGATGTGGCAATCGATCAGGGGGGTTGTTTTGAAACTAGCCGGGCAACAAGCCATGATTCCCCGACCTTCATCGTGGACCGTATTATCCACTATTGTGTGGCGAATATGCCTGGGGCGGTGGCTCGCACCTCAACGGTCGCTTTAGCAAATGCGACCTTACCTTTTGTGGCTGCATTGGCCGACAAAGGTTTGCAAGGCGCAATGGCCGCTGACCCACATCTTTGCAACGGCCTGAACATACATCAGGGCAAAGTCACCGAGCCGAATGTGGCATCAGCCTTGGACTATGAGCATGTGTCTGCGCAGGCGGCGCTAGCCTAATCTACTCGGCGTCTTTTTCAGGCTCTGTGATTTCAGCCTGCAATTGACGCCCCCATTCTTCGTTGAGCTCCAGCACCTTCTTCACATAAGCTTGGTTTTGGTGGCTTGGCACATCGGGCTTGTAAAGGTCTGCCATCTCACGCATGTAGCGACGATCGATCGTTTCAAAATTAGTGGACACCTTCATGGCTTCCTCAGGGCTAAGTCCTAAAGCGAGCAGGGTTGAGCGCGCGGTACGCAATGAACTGTCAAAGGTCTCGCGAATAATATCGCGGCAACCTACTGCCCACAGGTCATAAACATGGTGCCGATCAACCGCGCGTGCCACAACGTGTACATGGGGGTGCGTGGCCACGACATAGCGAGCGAGTTCGGTGATCGCCTCTTTGCCGTCAATGGCGATGACTAAAATGGACGCTTCGTCGATCCCTGCCGCGTGCAGCAGATCGGGGCGCGTGGCGTCGCCGTAGTACACCTTGATATTGTAAGCGCGCAGCATTTCTAAGTTCGATGAACTGAAATCGATAACGGTGGTGGAGAACCCTGCGCCACGCAGCATGCGATTCACGATGCCGCCGACACGGCCATGCCCGGCTATAATCACTTTGCATTTCTCATCGATTTCATCGGCATCACGATCATTGGCAAGTTCATACCGTGGTGCAATCACTCGCTCGTAAATAATGAATAGTAGTGGAGTGAGTAGCATCGAAAGCGCCACGATTAACAGCAATTGATCGGCAGTGTCGGCAGGGATGACGTTGATGCCTACCGTGAACGACAACAGCACAAACCCGAACTCACCGGCTTGTGCCAGGCTAAGGGCGACGAGCCACAGATTGGCACCGCGCAGCTTAAAGAGTCGGCCTACTACTAATAGCACGAGAGCCTTCAGCGCGATCAGCCCAATACTCAAGCCAACGATAGTGACGAAATTGTCTGATAATAAGGCGAAGTTGATGCCGGCCCCGACAGTCATAAAAAACAAGCCAAGCAACAAGCCTTTGAAAGGGCCGATGTCCGACTCTAACTCATGACGGTACTCGCTAGTGGCGAGCACAACCCCTGCTATGAAAGCGCCAAGGGCTGGGGATAAACCGACCAAAGACATTAGTAAGGAAATGCTGACAACAATCATTAAGGCGCTGGCGGTGAACAGCTCTCTTAGTCGCGCTATGGCAATGAAGCGAAAGAGTGGGCCGGTTAAGCGTTCTCCCGCAACGATGATCGCGGCAATCGCGCCTAGAGTCACCAGTGCGGTCTGCCAACTGTTCAGGCCGTCTACCAGACTCATGCTGGCGGCGTGCGCTGTATCGGCGTCATGCACGATGGCTTCGGGTTGTGCTACGGAGATCGCAAGCAATGGAAGCAGAGCGAGCATTGGGATGACGGCGATATCTTGGAACAGTAGTACAGAGAATGCGCCCTTGCCGCCGTCAGACTGCATTAGGCCTTTCTCGTTGAGGCTTTGCAGGACGATGGCAGTAGATGAAAGCGATAACACTAAGCCGATCGCCAGCGCGACGGACCACGACTGTCCAAGGGCCATGGCGATGCCCATCACTAGCAGTGCCGAGAGCAATACCTGCAGCCCTCCTAGCCCTAGCAGGCGCATGCGCATCTGCCACAACATACGCGGCTCCAGCTCCAGCCCTACCAAGAAGAGCATCATCACGACGCCGAATTCGGCGATATGCTGCAAGGAGATCACATCGACGTTAAACAGCGTCAATAGAGGGCTGATGGCGATGCCCGCTAACAAATAGCCCAGCACAGAGCCAAGTTTGAAGTGTGACGCGATTGGAACTGCGATAACGCCAGCAAAAAGGAAGATGAAGATAAGAAGGAGGTAGTCCGTCAAAGCGTAAACTCCAAGGTGCTAGGGTTCGAATGGAAGGGTGATGGGGCAAATTCTGACACTAGAACCTTGTCAGTGCTAGTCATAAACTCAGTGAGGCTTCTCGAAAAAGCGAACGCTCGAGAAATACTCCTGTAGAATAGTCCGGCTAGGTGTTTTCAACGTACCCTAGCAACAGAATTACTACTGCGACGCAAATACTCGAAACCAAGAATAATAAGCAAAACGAAACTCTTAATCAGGGGCGTCCCACTCAACCGGAGGATTTATGGCTTATTCATTAACAATCAACGGCAGCACTCATGAAGTGGATGTCGATGGCGACATGCCGCTATTGTGGTTTGTACGTGATCATCTTAATTACACCGGCACAAAATTTGGCTGCGGCGTCGCACAGTGCGGTGCGTGCACCATGCATGTGGACGGCGTAGCAATGCGCACGTGCGTGCTCACTGTCGAGGCAGCGCAAGGTAAAAACATCACGACTATTGAGGGGCTGGACAGCGATGAGAGTCGCGCTGTGCAGCAAGCATGGGTGTCACTGCAAGTGCCTCAGTGCGGGTATTGCCAGTCTGGCCAAGTGATGTCGGCTTCGGCGTTATTGACTCAGAATGCAGACCCAAGCGATGCCGATATCGACGCGGCCATGTCCGGCAACCTCTGCCGCTGTGGCACTTACTCGCGCATCAAAGCGGGCATCAAGATGGCGGCTAAAGATATGAAGAATGTGGGAGGGACTGCCTAATGAACTTCCAACGATTTGAGAGTAAGAAAACAAGCTCTATCAGCCGTCGTGGTTTTCTCAAAGTAGCTGCGGGTACAAGTGCAGGTTTGATGCTGGGTGTGAACCTTGGTCAAGCACAGGCACAAGGCGCTGTGGATTCGAATTTAGAGTTTAATGCCTTCGTTAGTATTTCTCCGGACAATCAGGTCAGAGTATTGATCAAGCATTTGGAGATGGGCCAAGGCATCTACACTGGATTGGCCACATGCGTCGCCGATGAGATGGATGCAGATTGGCAGCAAGTAGTGTGTGAACACGCCCCTGCCGATGTTGAAAAATATGCCAATCTCTTTATGGGCATGCAAGGCACTGGTGGTAGCACGGGTATGGCCAATAGCTATATGCAGATGCGCCAAGCCGGTGCGGCAGCACGTGCAATGTTAGTGACCGCGGCAGCGCAGCAATGGAGCGTACCGGCCTCGGAGATTATTGTGAGCAATGGCGAACTTAGTCATGGCAACCACAAGGCAACTTTCGGTGAGCTTGCTATCGCGGCATCAGCATTGAGCGCGCCTGCAGTAGAGTCTTTAACACTAAAAGCACCGGAAGATTTTAAATTCATCGGCAAAGAAAGCGTGGCTCGCAAAGATAGCGGCAAGCAAGACGGAACAGCGATCTACACGCAAGATATCAAGTTGCCGGGCATGTTGACGGCAGTAGTGGCGCATCCTCCTCGTTTCGGTGCCAAGGTAAAGTCCTTTGACGGCAGTGCGGCATTGGCCATTGCTGGTGTTGAACAGGTGTTTGCTATCGAAACAGGTGTCGCAGTAGTCGCCAAAGATTATTGGACTGCCACTAAAGGCCGCAATGCTTTGGTTGTCGAATGGGATGAAGCCCAAGCTGAAAAACGTGGCAGCGCACAGATCCTGCAAGAATACCGCGCCTTGGTGGAAACCCCTGGTGTAGTGGCCGAGTCCGAAGGCGATGCTAGCGCCACATTGGCGTCCGCGAGCAATGTGACTGAAACAGTGTTTGAGTTTCCCTATCTCGCCCATGCGCAAATGGAACCGGTGAACTGTGTTGCACAAGTAACGGGTAACAAGGCAGAGCTTTGGTATGGCTGTCAAAGTCCTACTGGCGATCAGGCGGTTGTTGCCACTTTGATTGGCGGACAAACTAGTGACGTTGTCATCAATACAGTATTCGCTGGAGGCGGTTTTGGTCGTCGCGCTAACCCCCAGTCAGACTACGTGTTAGAAGCGGCACGTATAGCGATGGCTGTGCAGGGCGTGCCAGTGAAATTGGTATGGTCCCGTGAAGACGATATGCAAGGGGGCTACTACCGTCCTGCGTATGTGCACAAACTTTCAGCCGCGTTAGGCAGCGATGGATTGCCTACGGCTATGCAAGTACGCGTTGCAGGTCAGTCGATCATGAAGGGGACGTTCATGGAAGAGACTATCGTGGGCGGCATTGATTTAACCTCGCTAGAAGGCTTGGTTGAGCTGCCTTACCATGTAGAGCAGCGTCAAGTAGAGTTGCACACAACTGAAACAGGCATCCCTGTACAGTGGTGGCGCTCGGTGGGTAATACGCACACCGCTTTCAGTAAGGAAGTGTTCATCGATTCCTTGGCTCGACAAGCAGGGCAAGATCCAGTGGCCTATCGCTTGGCATTGTTGAAAAACAATCCTCGTGAGACGGCGGTACTGAAACTGGCAGCCGAAAAAGCGCAGTGGGGCACGAAAGAGCTTCCCGAAGGTTGGGGCCGCGGCGTAGCCGTACATTCATCCTTTGGTTCTACTGTAGCTGAAATTGTCGACGTCTCTGTCAATGGAGACCGTTTCAAAGTGGAACGTGTCGTCGCTGCAATTGATTGTGGCGTGGCAGTGAATCCAGACATTGTGCGCGCACAAGTAGAAGGGGGCATTGCTTACGGTTTGTCGGCGGCGCTCGAAGATGAGTTGACCTTAACGGACGGGAAAGTAGATCAAACTAATTTCCATAACTACCGTGTGCTACGCATGAACAGTATGCCTGAGGTAGAAGTGCATATTCTGGCATCTACCAACGCCCCTAGCGGCGTCGGTGAGCCGGGCACTCCGCCAATTGCTCCTGCAGTGGCGAATGCGTTAACGGCAGCAACAGGTAAAACGTTCAACCGTTTGCCTTTAAAACTGGCATAAAAAAAGGCAAGCGGTGTTGTGAATAACACGCGGCTTGCCTTTTGATTAACAACAAAGCGGTGCCCCTTTAGTGAATAAGGGGCACCGCTTTTTTTTGTACTAGCGTTGGAACATATACGAGAACTTCACAAAGAACTGGCTGCCATCACGCTTGAGTTCGTCAGTATTGACGACTTCGCGAATGCCTTCAGTTTCGATGATGTCGAAATTGCTCTGATTGGTGTTATAGCCTACGTATAGCGCAGACCATGGGTTAAGCACATAGCGTAATAAGATATCGAAGTTCATATTCTTATCGTCGACAAGACGCGTATTAGGGCCAGCTTCTGTGTCTTCGTATTGCGCAATAAAGCGCAATGACATTTCGCGAGTGAACTGATAGTTCCAGCTGCTGCGCAAGATGTCGTTCGTAAACACTTTGCCGCCACGCTTACTTTCTAGATCAGTGCGCACAAAAGAGTTGTCGATGCGTAGGCGTTCGATGGGGCGCCACAGTAGGCTTACATCAATACGGCTAGTATCGGCCACCGACGGCAGGAAGCCGGCCTTTGGCACTAAGTTCAAGGCATCGCCTTGACGATAGCTGGCATCAAGAGTGAGCGAGCTAAGGACGTTGTTGTTGTAGCCGATGCTCACGTTGCCATAGTTGTATGGTGTTGTTTGCATCAAACCGTTGAAGTCTTGCGGGCGCAATACTTCGGTCACGTCGGATGCGCCGATCGTGATGTCGCTAGTGGCAAAGTTCCATGTCAGCGAAGGAGAGAGTTCGGAATACACCTTCACGCCTTCTTGGTCATCCTGATAAACGGCCATCAAGACTGGGCTCCAGCTTGTGATAGCAGAATTCTCTGGGTAATAGTTCAAACTACTACGCCAATGCACACCAGAGATGTCAGATTTGAAGTAGCGGTTTTGAAAGCCGAGTTGCGTACGGAAATCGGCATCGGTATCCACGATGTGTAAATGGGTATTGAATGTGCGGCCCACGCGGTCGACACGAATATTGCGTTGATCACCATTAATGGTGCGACCGCCAAATGTAGGTTCGGTTTCTGTAGTGATGTACTCGAGATTAGTAACCCAGTTTTGGTTGATGCGGAACTTGCCATCGACACTGCCTACCAGGTTGTAACCGTCGGCTAGCTCGCGATCGGTCAATGTAAAGCCCACGCGGTCCTGACCTGCGATATCGCGGAACACGCGCAGCACACCGATTGTCGCTTTCTCACCCTGTAATGGGTCGGTAGCGTTGCGGTTCAGTCCTGGCGCCTCGTCGTTCATCAGCATCGTGCCGACGCCCCAAGGACCACTTCGTCCAGTAAAGCGCAAACCGCCTTCTGGATCGATGATGCGACGGGTGAATAGCAAGATAGAGTCGGTCGCAAAGAAGTCAGCATTCTCTACGAAGAACGGGCGACGTTCTGGGTACTGTACTTCGAAACGCTCGTTGACCGTGACCTGTGGCTCGTCAGATTCCACCTGAGAAAAATCTGGATTGAGTGTGAGGTCGAGTACCCATGAATCATTGAACACAAATTTGGCATCAAGGCCTACATCATATTCAGAGTCGCTCTGAAATTTTGGGCCACCCACTGCGCGGTTGTCTAAGGCGTCAACGTGACGTGCAAAGATAAACGGTGTGATTTGTGTGTTGTTGCCAGGCGATACATTGCGAATGCCTGATAGCAATGCCGTTTGGTTCAAGCGGCCGTCCACTTCGATTGAATAAGGTGGCCAAAAGCTTTCTTCGCTCAAGCGTGGAATCTGACGCCCAACCTGCACTCGCCATAGTTGCTCGTCATTGGCAGGGAAGCGCAAGCCACGCAATGGCACAGCGATGCTAACCATATAACCTTGGTCCGTGCGCTCGCCTTCGCTATCCCACACAGCCTCCCAAGTAGTGTCGAAACCGGCACGGTTGGAGAAGCCTTCGGTCCAGCGGGCATCCCATTGCATACCCATTGGCGTCACGCGGAAGGTGTAAGCCGTGCGTTGATCGTTGAAGGTGTCTAAGGTGATCTCAACGCTGTCATCGCCATCGATGTTTTCACGCGAGGCTAAGTTAGAACGAATTAGCGAGGGGTTTGAGTCAAAGGCCAAAAACACAGCGTAGAGATTGGTTTGGTCGTAGCCGATATAGACTTCCGTTTTCTGTGTCGCAGCGGCGCCGTTGATTGGCTCGCGTTGAACGAGACCATCAATCTTAGTCATCTGTCTTGCTAGCGCTGTCGCCGGTGTCATACCAACGAAATCGCGAAGAGTGGGTTCCTGACTAATTTGAGGAATACTAATGTTTGCTGCTGGGCTGTCCGCTGCCATTGAGAACGAGGCAAATATGCTGCTAAGCATTAAGGCTGCCACTGCAGGGACTAGTTTGAGAGAACGCATGTAAATCTCCGCTGATTACTGAATTATTGTCATTTTGAGCCGGTTAGAGCTGCGTGGCCGCGCGGGAAAATACCACAAAATCAAAGTTTTAGGTTAATAAAAAACCGGTCAAATCGTAAGCAATTGTCACAGAGGTGCCGAGCGTGCATTCGACATAGAGGGTTCTCAGATTTTGATGTACATTATCTAGCTTCGCTCGGGGTGTGCTCGAGCCATTTAGGAGTGTCAGTGGTGTTAAAAATAATTAGTTTAATCTCTGTGTTAGTCTTCTTAAGTGCCTGTGTGCGGGTCTCAGATGCCGATAGACCAATACGTTCGCAAGCAGATGTTGAGCGTTATAACGCCACTGTGTCGAGCGAGGGCGAAAAATTAGTGTGTGAGCGAGAACGAGTGTTGGGGTCTAATCTTCCGCAATTTGTTTGCATGACGATCAATCAACGCGAAAGATTAGCCAGAAGTGCAAGCGATACTCTGAACGAAATTAGGAATACGCAACCTGTGCTGCAATAACACGAGGATTTAGTGATGTTTGTTTGCGATGAAGCTTTACGATGCTACCGAAAAATTAAAACACACACCTTATCACTTGGGGTTTTGACTCTTGCGGTGACGCTGGGTGCTAGTGCGTTGCACGCCCAACCAGTGGTGGTGAGCGATTCGGTGGCAAGTGTCTTTGATAGGATCTCTGCGGATACGCGTGTGCAAAACATCTTGCGAGATATCGAAGCAAACGAACCTGAAACTTTGGCAGAGCAAGTGCGGCTTACTGAAATTCCAGCGCCGCCCTTTATGGAGCAAAATCGCGCCGAATACTATTTAACGCAGATGCAAAGTCGCGGCATAGCCGACGCGTACATCGACAGCGAAGGGAATGTGATTGGCCTTCGCAAAGGCAGCGGTGATGGTCCGTTGTTCGTGATCGCGGCACATTTGGATACTGTGTTTCCCTTAGAGACTGATGTCACTGTGCAAATGCGCGACGGGCGTTATTACGCGCCGGGGATCGGAGATGACGGGCGAGGTCTTACTGTGCTGCTAACGTTGATTGATGCGTTCAATAGCAGTGGTGTTGAGACGGTGGGTGACATCATGTTTGTCGGCAACGTCGGGGAAGAAGGCCCTGGCGATCTTCGCGGCATAAAAGCAATTTTTAGAGATCACCCTGGTATCGACGGTTTTGTCTCAATTGATGGTTCTGGGCTAACGCGTATTACGACAGGCGCAACCGGAAGTCGTCGTTTTGCTGTTGAGTTCTCAGGTCCTGGCGGACATTCGTTTAGTGCATTTGGATTGGCCAGTGCGATTCACGCCATGGGGCGAGCGATCACAAAAATTGGTGACCTTGAGGTTCCATCGGCTCCGAAAACAACTTTTACTGTGGGCACGGTGGCGGGCGGAACGTCCGTGAACTCAATTGCTGCTGATGCGGTGTTCCAGTTGGATATGCGATCCAACGATGCGGCGGAGTTAGCCAAGCTAGAGGCGAGAGTGAAACTCGTTACCGAGCAAGCAGTGGCTGAGGAGAATGCGCGTTGGAACAACGGTGAGATCAGTGTGAACTTTCGTTTGATTGGGGATCGCCCTGTGGGCAGTACCGCCGCATCTAACTCTCTTGTGCAAGTCGCTGCGTTGGCTTATGAGGCGGTGGGCTCTCCTATTCAGGAGCTGCGAATCTCCAGTACCGATTCCAATATTCCGATGTCGATGGGGATCCCCGCCATTACCATTGGCGGCGGCGGTAATAGTGGCGGCGCGCATTCGCCTGAAGAGTGGTACAGCCCAGAGAACTCTCATCAAGGGCCGCAGTTGGCGTTCTTGATGGTGCTAGGCTTAGTTGGTTTGGAAGGGGTTAGTGTCCCGTTGATGCCGAGACTGTAGTTCGATAAGGCGCAAGAGGGTGTTGGCTAGAAAGGTTCCACTAAGTTCGTTGCGCATCAAGGCTGATGACGCAACGAGCTTAATAGATAGACAAGGCTTACTCGTCTAGGAAGCTGCGCAAATGATCTGAGCGCGTAGGGTGACGAAGCTTACGCAACGCTTTTGCTTCAATTTGACGAATCCGTTCACGGGTCACGTCGAACTGTTTTCCTACTTCCTCTAGCGTGTGGTCAGTGTTCATATCGATACCAAAACGCATTCTTAGCACTTTCGCTTCGCGTGCAGTCAGGCTTGATAGAACATCTTTAGTCGCTTCGCGTAGCCCTTCATCAATGGATGAATCTACTGGCGAATCAACTGTCGAGTCTTCAATGAAATCGCCAAGGTGCGAGTCTTCATCGTCACCAATCGGTGTTTCCATGGAGATAGGTTCTTTCGCAATTTTCAATACGCGGCGAACTTTATCTTCCGTCATTTCCATGCGCTCGCCAAGCTCTTCAGGCGTAGGTTCACGGCCTTTCTCGTGCACCATTTGGCGAGAGATGCGGTTCAGCTTATTGATCGTTTCGATCATGTGTACCGGGATACGAATCGTGCGCGCTTGGTCAGCGATTGAACGAGTAATGGCTTGTCGAATCCACCACGTAGCATAAGTCGAGAACTTATAACCGCGACGGTATTCAAACTTGTCTACCGCTTTCATCAAACCGATGTTGCCTTCTTGGATAAGGTCCAAGAACTGCAAGCCACGGTTAGTGTATTTTTTGGCGATAGAGATTACGAGACGCAAGTTGGCCTCGACCATTTCTTTCTTAGCGCGACGAGACTTAGCCTCACCAATCGACATGTTGCGATTGATCTCTTTGATTTCTGAGATGCTAAGACCAGTCTCAGTTTCAAGTGCGACTAGTTTTTTCTGAGCGCGAGTGATTTCGATTTTCAAAGAGCCTACAGCTTCAGACCAAGGCTCTTTCATGGCGACCAGTGAGTCGACCCAAGCTTCATTCACTTCGTTGCCAGGGAACGTTTGGATAAACGTTTTACGTGGCATTTTGGCATTGCGAACACACAATGACAGGATGGCGCGTTCATTGCGGCGAACACGCTGCAGAACAGCTCGAATATGAGAAAGCAGCGGCTCAAATTGCTTTGGCGTTAGCTTGAAGGTCTTGAAGAAGTCACCTAGCGTTTCTAGTTCGGCTATTGATTTCTTGTGGCTGCGGCCATGTTTCTTGATTGCCGCTGTGGTGATCACTAGCTGATCTTGTAGCTCTCCGAAGCGAAGCTTGGCCTCTTCAGGATCGGGGCCGAGATTGACTTCTTCTTCGTCGTCTTCACTGTCATCGCCACTGTCGTCGCCACTATCATCGTCATCTTTAGAGTTGGCGGCATTAGGGGGCGTTGTCACTGTGTTTGGCGTAATCGCTGG
Organism: Gammaproteobacteria bacterium; assembly: GCA_051252515.1. GTDB lineage: Bacteria > Pseudomonadota > Gammaproteobacteria > Pseudomonadales > Pseudohongiellaceae > UBA5078. The sequence continues at coordinate 458,004 of JBPOFS010000001.1, read as the reverse complement.
AGGGATGATTTCGTCATCATCAGTCGAGAGGTAGCCAGTAATGATATCGCTAAGACGACGCTCTTCTGTATCAACCCCTGCGTATTCCAGCAAGATGTGATCCACGGTGCCAGGGAAGCTGGCCATCGCTTTCATGAGTTCGCGTAGGCCTTCTTCGATACGCTTGGCGATAACGATCTCGCCTTCACGCGTAAGGAGCTCGACTGTACCCATTTCACGCATATACATGCGCACTGGGTCAGTTGTACGACCGGCTTCATTTTCGACAGCAGCGAGTGCGGCGGCGGCTTCGGCAGCGGCGACTTCGTCAGTATTGCCATCGCCTTCGTTCATCAACAAGGTATCGGCATCGGGAGCGGTCTCGTAGACCTTGATTCCCATGTCGTTAATCATCTGGATGATGTCTTCAACCTGATCCGGATCGGAGATCGATTCTGGAAGGTGGTCGTTGACCTCAGCGTAGGTTAGGTAGTTTTGCTCTTTACCTTTTGCGATAAGAGCTTTCAGGCCTAGCTGCGGTGTTAGTAGGGCTAAACGAGTTTCAGACATGTTTCCCCATGGGTGGCCTGCGAAGGCCAAACAAATGTGAGCGTGGATGTAGAATAGCCGGACATTATAGCCTCATACAGCGAGACTGGCCAGCAACCGATTAAGTACTATTGCTCGGCTTTGCCTGAGCGCAGGCGTGGCGCGAGCTGTGCCATTAATTGCCTCTTAAATTGCTTCTTCTGTGCGTCTGACAGCAGTGCATCGATAAGGTAATGGAATTCACTAGTCACCCCGTCAATTGGGGTGATTTTTTCTTTCTTCATTAAAGAAGTGAGCTGATTGCCTAGCGCAGTGTCGTAACAATGGCCGAGCATCGTATAAGTGTTAGTAGTGGGGTCGCGCTTTACTAATTCAACAAGTTCGAGCAATAAAGTTGTGTATTCGTCAGTATTTTCCTGCAAAAGCGTTAGATCTTTATCTAAAGCTGAGGCAACTTCCGGTTTATAGAGTAGTAGCTCGATTGCTTTTAGCCCAGGGCTGCGCGGCAAATTCTTCTGTGGCTTCGGTTTCTGGGGAGCGTTCGCTTTTGGCGGCCGAGGTGAATACTGATCGCTCGGCATATCGGGAATAGGGGGGAAGTCGCTGTCATCGTAGGGGGGCGGCTCGTTGGCATCGGGTGCAGCTTGGGCGGGGGCGGGACTTCCCATCATTGCATCAATTGAACGGCTTTCAACGCTGGCCATGCGCGCGAGCTTGTCGATCATTAGCTGACGATAAATACCTGTAGGCAACTGCTTTAGCAAGGGGACGGCCAGCGAGCATAGTTTCGCCTTGCCATCGATCGCGTCTGGGTCTAAGCCTTCGCAAAGATGGTCGAAGAAGAAGTCCGCGAGGGGCGTTGCTCCGTCTATCAGCGCATGGAAGCGCTCTTTGCCAATTTTGCGAATCAAAGAGTCAGGGTCTTCGCCATCGGGAAGAAACAAGAAACGTACTTGTCGGCCGTCGTGTAATACGGGAAGGGTCGCCTGCATCCCTCGCCAAGCGGCCGTGCGTCCTGCCTGATCGCCGTCGAAGCAATAGATCACTTCGGATACCACTTTGAAGAGTCGGTTTAGGTGCGTGGCATTCGTGGCGGTGCCCAGTGTAGCAACGGCATAGTCGATGCCGTTTTGCGCCAAGGCCACGACGTCCATATAGCCTTCGACAATGAGAAAGCGGGTCTGTTTTACTTTGCTGCGACGGGCTTCGTATAGGCCATAAAGCTCGTTGGCCTTATGGTACACGGGGGTTTCGGGCGAATTGAGGTATTTGGGTTTTTCGTCAGTGAGTACTCGCCCACCAAAGCCTAAAACTCGGCCGCGTGAGTCCCGAATAGGGAAAACGATGCGATCGCGGAAGCGATCATAGTGCCCGTCGCGTTTAGAGTTCGCGTTGCTATTGTTGGCATTGTCCTGATCGCGCTTAATGACTAAGCCGGTCTTCTCTAGGAGGTTGGTCTGGGTGTCGGTCTCGCCCAATGCTTTGAGAAGGCTATCCCAGCCAGGAGGCGCAAACCCGATGCCAAAGTGTTTGGCGATGGCGCCGGTTAGGCCGCGGCCCTTCAAATATTCTACAGCGTGAGCTTTTTGGGGGTGTTCGCGCAGTTGTTTCTGGTAGAACAGATTGGCTTTATCGAGGGTCTCGTATAGGGCCTTGTTCTCGCCCCGAGCCTTGTCTTCTTTGCTGCCTTCTTCACGCGGGACAGTGAGCCCGTAGTCGCCAGCGAGAATCTCCACGGCTTGAGGGAAATCCATGCGTTCGTAGTCGATAACGAAGCCAAGCGCGTTGCCGCCAGCGCCACAGCCAAAGCAGTAATAAAACTGTTTCTCGGGTTCAACGCTGAAGGAGGGGGATTTCTCAGTATGGAAAGGGCACAGCGCAGAGTAGTTCTTGCCTGTTTTTCGCAGCTTAATGCGTTTATCGATCACGTCGACAATATCGACGCGACTCAATAAATCATCGATGAAGGCTTGCGGAATCAGACCGGCCATGACGTCAATAATCCAGAGTGTAGAGCGTAACTAGGGGATAAAGCAGTGTGACAGCAGTTTGCGCTTTAGGAAAGCTGCTGTTTGATCTGTTGGCTGATAGCGGCCATATCGGCACGGCCAAGGACCGCTGGGCGGACAACGGCCATAACTTTGCCCATGTCTGCCATGCTGGCGGCGCCTGTTTCTTGCATCGCGCTAGTGATGATGGCGCTGACTTCCTCTGTGCTTAGAGGTTGCGGCATGAAGTCTTGGAGAATGGCAATCTCAGCCGTTTCTTGGTCGGCTAGATCTTGGCGATCGCCAGCCTCGTATTGCTTTACTGATTCGCGGCGCTGCTTGATCATCTTTTCAAGTATGGCAGTGATGCGTGCGTCATCGGGATCAATGCGCTCGTCAACTTCTATCCGTTTTACTTCGGAAAGTGCAAGGCGCACGGTGCCTAAGCGAAGCTTATCTTTCGCTCGCATAGCATCTTTCATGGCGTTGCTTAGTTGCAGTTTGAGTGCGCTGTCAGGCATTGTAATCCCAATATATGAATGCATCGAAGCCCGAAACACGGGCTGCGTTTTATGCCATTACATGGTGCGAGGGTCGAGTCTCGTAGAGACCAAGGACCTTCTAAAAAGGCTAGGGCTTAATAAAAGCGCTTAGTCTTCTTGTTTTCACGCTGCAATTTCTTCAAATGACGCTTAACAGCAGCTGCTGCTTTACGCTTACGAGCAGCTGTTGGCTTCTCGTAGAATTCTTTGCGACGAACTTCAGCCAGTACGCCAGCTTTTTCGCATGAACGCTTGAATCTTCTTAGAGCAACGTCAAACGGCTCGTTTTCTTTCAGTTTTACCATTGGCATAAAATGCACACCTTCCCGTTATATCTATAGATTTGGTCAATCGTGTTCGCTTATTACCCCAGCTCTATGCTGCTTCTTTAGAGCTTGGGCATTAAAATCAAAGGGGGCGTATGGTAATGCGGCATTGCATTAAATGCAAAGAATTCGTTGTGTAGAAGTCAAAATAGCCGATTTTAATGCCAATAGCAGTGCCTCTGATGCAGGCCTTTACTGGTCAAGGACTGCTGCGCTGGCTTATGATGAGCGCCCTCAAGTGGGCAGTGAAGCGCTCCACAAAAGTTGAAATAAGGGTAAAGCACACGAAATGCGCGTATTAGGGATAGAAACATCTTGCGACGAAACCGGAGTCGCTGTCTATGACAGTGAAGAAGGCTTGCTCGCGGATCGCTTATTTAGTCAGGTGGAGATCCATGCGCGCTTTGGCGGGGTAGTGCCAGAGCTGGCGTCGCGTGATCATATCCGCAAGGCTCTACCTTTGGTGCAAGAAGTGCTCGCGGCGGCCAATATGAGCCCGCAAGACATCGATGGCATTGCCTATACCGCTGGCCCTGGCTTGGTGGGAGCCTTGTTAGTGGGTGCCAGCGTAGGCCGTGCCTTGGGCATGGCGCTGAAGGTCCCTACCATCGGGGTTCATCACATGGAGGGGCATCTACTCGCCCCGATGCTTGAGCCGCAACCACCACAGTTTCCCTTCGTCGCCTTGTTAGTGTCCGGTGGACATACCCAGTTAGTGCGTGTTGATGGAATCGGCCGCTATACCTTGTTGGGCGAATCCCTCGATGACGCCGCAGGAGAAGCCTTCGACAAAGTCGGCAAAATGCTGGGCTTAGAATATCCTGGTGGACCACGAGTCGCCGCCTTAGCAGTTCAGGGCCAGCAAGGGCGTTATAAATTCCCTCGCCCTATGACGAATCGTCCAGGCCTCGATTTTAGTTTTAGTGGCTTGAAGACCTTTGTCCGCAATACTTTAGAAGATGAGCGAGAGGCCAATGAAGGGCAAGCGCTCTCGCAGCAAACCTTGGCTGATGTGGCTTTCGCGTTCGAAGATGCGGTAGTGCAAACCTTTATCATTAAGTGCCGAAGGGCGTTGCAAGAAACAGGATTAAAAACTTTAGTGATTGCGGGTGGCGTGAGTGCCAACGTAAGTTTGCGCGCGGGCTTACAAGGCATGGTTGAGAAACAAGACGCGCAGCTGTTCTATGCGCAGCCACGATTTTGTACCGACAACGGCGCTATGATTGCCTATGCAGGTTGTCAGCGTTTAGTGGCAGGAGAGAAGGACGGTCTGGCGCTTAATGTAAAAGCGCGTTGGCCATTAGCGACATTGCATCCGCTTGGTGAAATGCCTCAAGCGACCTCTTAATAATGCCGCTCGCTCGGCAAACCTCAAGGAGTTTGTGTATGGACATTGTCTATATTTCTGAATTGCGCATCGAAACTATCATCGGGATCTACGATTGGGAGCGCACGCAAAAGCAAACGGTGTCTTTAGATATCGAGATGGCAACGGATATTGCTGCGGCAGCCGCTACTGAGAATATTGAGAATACACTCAACTATAAAAGCATTGCCAAACGCGTCAGCAGTTTTATCGAGCAAAGTGAATTCTTGCTTATAGAGACGATGGCAGAGGAAACAGCACAGCTGATTTTACAGGAGTTTGCTGTGCCTTGGTTGCGTCTGCGCGTGGGTAAACCAGGAGCTGTTACTGGGTCACGAGATGTCGGTGTCATTATTGAACGCGGCACGAAACCATAGAAAGGGAGTTTGGCTGTGCGCAATGTCGCTTTAAGTTTAGGAAGTAATATAAATCCTTATCACCATATTGGGATGGCATTGGATGCCTTGCAAGCTCGATATGGTGACTTGCTAACCTCCTCTGTATTTGAGAGTGAAGCGGTGGGGTTTAACGGAGCTAACTTTCTTAATATGGTCGTACTTGTTGAGACCGATGATCCGCTTGAGGTGTTAGTCGAGTTTTTGAAAAAATTCGAGGATGAGGCCGGACGCGCTCGAAACACTCCGAAATTTAGTGGCCGTACTGTGGATGTGGATGTGCTGACTTATGGCGATGTGTGCGGGGAGATGCAAGGGATCACTCTTCCGCGCCCCGAAATCATGGAAAACGCCTACGTTTTGTGGCCGTTATCACAAGTGCTTTATGACGAAATTCATCCCGGTGGCACGCTCAGTTATGGCGAGCTTTGGGCTCAATACGAAAAATCGCGACAAAAAATTTGGTCTATCGATTTTAAATGGCAGGGCAGGTCAATCTCTCGCGAAGGGCTTAAGCCTTAATCAATAATGTCTGCAATTGCGCTAAACCCTCGGCGCAATCCTCTTCTACTTTTAGGCTCAATAAATCATCTGCGCGTGTTACCCCTTGGTTGAGTGAGGCGATAGGCTTGCCTAAGCGATGGGCATCACGGCAAATTCTAAAGCCAGAAAATACTGTTAATGATGAGCCGACCACGAGCACCGCATCACAGTGCTCGACGGCGCTTGCGATAGCGTCGGCTCTTGGGCGGGGAATCGTGCCGCCAAAAAAAACGACGTCGGGTTTTAAGACTCCATCGCAACTTGGGCATTGCGGCACCTCTATGCTGGCGATCACGGCGTCAGGTAAATCGGCATCGCCATCGGGACGCATCTGTGCCGCTTGAGTCTGTACGCTAGGGTTGAGATCGTGCAGTCGATCTTGTATCCACGAGCGTGCGAATAATTGTTCGCACCCCAAGCATTGGACGCGGTCGAGACTGCCGTGCATGTCAATCATTTCACGGTGACCTGCCCGTTGATGTAGGCAATCGACATTCTGGGTGACAAGGGACGTGATGAGTTGAGCTTGCTCTAACGCTACAAGGGCTAAATGGCCTTTGTTAGGGGATGCTTGCGCCATTCGCGGCCACCCAGCCATGCTGCGTGCCCAGTAGCGTTGACGGCTAGCTTCTGACTTAATAAATTCATTATGTTGGATAGGGGTGGTGCGTAGCCATGTGCCACTTTTATCGCGATAGACTGGTATTCCCGATGGCTCGCTGAGGCCGGCGCCAGTGAGCACCAAAAGACGTGAATGCTCTGTCACAAACTGAGCGAGATCGTCCATAGGTTTTATGTTTCCGGCTGAATGGATTGACGCACGTGCTCGGCGATCCCGACCCCAGCCTCAGACATAGTGAGGTAGGTTTCGTCAGCGCCAGCAGCGATGATTTCGCGGGCCTCGTCCTCGTGCATACTGTGGGATACGATCACTCCAAGAAAACCTGCTTGTCGCAGTTTTTGCGTAGCGATGCGTTTTGCCTCTGCCTCATTCAGCGTCAATATCACCGCGCGCACGGCTCCAAAATCGAGACTTTCCCAAAACATTTGGTCTTCTGCATCGGCAAAGAAAATATGCCGGCCTTCGCTTTGATGATGCAGTACGCGTGCCGGGTCGGAGTCTAGGGCGACAACGGCGCTATCGTCGCACAGGTAATCATACGCGGCGGTTCCTGTTCGGCCCATCCCCATGATTAGCACGTCAGCGCCACCCAGTGAGACTGGTTGTTCGTCAGGGTGACGGATGTTGCGTTCGAATGGGATTAGGCGTCGAGCCAAGCGCTCGTACAAAGGATGGGCGATGCGGTTTAGTGGGGCTGACACCACAAAAGAAAGCGCTACAGTCAGTGCTAGCGGTACCAACCATAACGGCAGGGCAACACTGGCGACAATCAAACCGAACTCGCTGTAGTTGGTGAGGCTGAGGCCAGAAAGAAACGCACTGCGTGCCCGTAGTTTGAAGCCCACGAGTAAAAAGAAAAACAGCGCCGCTTTTATAGGTAGCATGGCCGTCATGGTAATGGCGAATAGCCACGCATTGGCATCGGGAAGGCCGCCAATTCCTATCTCTAGGAAAAAGCCAACAAGGAAGAATTCTTTGATACTCCAGAGAGATTTTGAGAGCTCGCCTGCACGCGGGTGTTTGGCCAGCATTGCGCCAAACACGAGCGCGCCAAGTTCGGAGCTTAAACCTACTAGCTCAAAACCATAGCCTCCCACCACAAGCGCCAACAGTAAGCCGAATAATACGAGCAACTCTTCGTGTCCGCTGGCATCCATGAGTTTGAAGAGTAGGGGGCGTAACAGGGGCAGAGCAAAAATTCCTAAGGCCCAAATAGACGGCGTTGTGCCACTAGCAAAACTCATCACAAGCAATGCGATTAAATCCTGTACTACCAAAATTCCTATGGCAACACGGCCATGGAAGGCACGAAGTTCACGTTTGGTCTCTAGTACTTTGGCGGCTAGCACCGTGCTCGAAAATGACAGTGCAATGGCGATTAATAAGGCCGTGTACAGTGGCACTTGGAAGAAGAATAAAAGAACGGGGACGTAGAAAAATCCAGAGATTACAAAATGAAAAAGCCCGCCGCCGATGACTTCAGATTTGATGAGGTTGCGTACATTTAGTTTAAGCCCCACGGTAAAGAGGAGCAACAGGACGCCTAAATGGGAAACGTGACTTAAGATTTCTCCGCTTTCATGGGGCAGGCCAATCTGGTTAGAAATAGAGGCGACGACAAAGCCGGCAGCTAGATATCCTACAAGAGGAGGGAGCCCCACAAGCCTGACTAGCAGACCTATACTGAAGGCAAAGCCAATCCATACGGCTTCGAGCATTGAGAACCCCTTTTTGGAAGAAAATCAGGATGATACGGAATTCTACGGTGCTCTTCCACCGTCAACACGTATTGTTTGTCCGCTGCTATAGGGCGATTGCTCTGCTAAGAACCATGCGCAGGCGGCGATATCGTCTGGGTGGCCCTTTCGTTGCAAGGCTGTACGATTTAATATTTCTTGTTGTGAGCTGTCGTCAGTGTCTTGCGCTGTCTCTTGTTCGGGCCAAAGAATCGCGCCAGGAGAGATCGCATTGACGCGTACCGCTGGGGCTAATTCGCGAGCGAGAACCTTGGTCATCATTTTCACGCCGGCCTTGGCGATGCAATACACGGAGTAATCTTTTAGTCCCGAGTTTGCATGGATGTCCACGAGGTTGATGATGTTGCCTCGACGCTGTGCGAGTGAGGGGGCTAGTGCTTGAGCGAGGAAAAAAGCTCCTTTGAGATTGCTGCCCATAAGATCGTCCCACATTTTCGGGGTGATCTCGCCAAAGGTAGTCGGATAAAAACTACTGGCGTTGTTGATCAGTAGATCGATACTCCCTTTCCAAGCTAATGCTTCGCGGGCCAATTTCTGCACTTCGTCCATATGGCAAAGATCGGCTTGCAGACAAATTGCCGAACCTGCGCGCTGTTGATTCAAGGATTGTTGCAGTTGTTCTGCGTCAGCGTTGGAGTGATTGTAATGGATAATGATTTGATAGCCGCGGGCGTGAAAGTGCCGGGCACATTCAGCCCCAATGCGTTTAGCAGCCCCGGTAATTAATAAGGTTTTTGTAGCGCTGGTATGGGTCATGTGGCCTTACCTAGCAACGCCGTCAGGGCTTGCGTACGCGCTTGAGAAATTCTTGCCTTAATAAGCGTTGGGTCCGACTCTTGGTCGTTGTTGGTGTTGTGCAATAGGCTGCGAATATCGATTGCGCGAGTGGCGGCTAACGCGCTGCGCACAAGGTCGGCTTGTGGGTATTCACGATTCTCGAAACCGGTGCGCCCACGTGAATCGGCTTCACAGGCCAATACAAACTGCTCGACTTGATCGGGGCGCCTAAAGGCATCTAGCGATTCTAATAGTCGTAGCATTGTCGCAGGGCGTAGTTCTTGTGCTCGATGACAATGTGTATGGAATTCGCTCACAAGGCGGGCAATGGCACGGTGTTTTTTTGGCACACGTAAGCGCGTACAGAACTGATCGATTAGGGGTAAGCCTAATTGCTCATGACCATAATGATGGGGCCAGTTGTCTTTGGGGGTGACGGCTTTGCCAAGATCGTGGAGGAGGGTGGCAAAACGAACGACGGGGTCATCGCTAAGGCGAACAGCTTGTTCGACGCTCATCATGACATGCACACCGGTGTCGATCTCCGGATGGTATTCGGGTGTTTGAGGGACGCCGTATAAATTTTCGAGCTCGGGCATGATGACCGCTAGTGCGCCGCATTCGTGAAGCGTTTTAAAAAACACAGCGGGAGCAGGCGAGCGCAGGGCTTTGTCCATTTCTTGCCAAATGCGTTCAGGAACGAGGTGGTCGAGTTCGCCACTTCTACTCAAGGTTTGCATGAGTGTCATGGTGTGTTTTTCAATCTGAAATCCCAACGGAGCGAAGCGTGCAGCAAAACGTGCCACGCGTAATACTCGCAAAGGATCTTCAGTAAACGCATCAGAGACATGGCGTAGTTGGCGTTTTTCTATGTCTCGAATACCACCATAGGGATCGATGTAATGGCCGTCCTCATCCTGTGCAATGGCGTTGATCGTCAGGTCGCGGCGCTGCAGGTCTTCCTCTAATGTAACGCTAGGGTCTGCAGTAAAGGCAAAGCCGGTATAGCCGGGGGCTGTTTTGCGTTCAGTGCGAGCAAGTGCATATTCTTCTTTAGAGGTGGGGTGTAAAAATACCGGGAAGTCGCTCCCTACTTGTTGATAGCCTTTAGCGAGCATGTCTTCGACGCGTGCACCGACCACCACCCAATCACGGTCGGAGTTACTAATGCCTAGTAATTTGTCGCGAACAGCGCCGCCTACCAGATAAGTTTTCATGGGTCGGACTCTTAATTTAAACGGGGTGAAAGTGTAGTGGTCGACTTAAATGCTGAATAGTTTATGGTCCTCTAATCGTAGCATAGTGAGCTCGCGTCCCCATACGCAGCCCGTGTCTAAGGCAAATACGTCAGGATTGCCTGTGTGGCCTTCTAATGCGGCCCAGTGACCAAACAGAATCTTCGTGGTCGGGGTAAGTTGTTCGTACTCAAACCAAGGCTTATACCCTTCCGGAGCCCACAGAAGCCCTTCTTTGACTTTCAAGTCGAGCTTGCCCTTAGCGTTGCAAAAACGCATGCGGGTCAGATAATTGGTAATGACACGCAGGCGTTCAAATCCTGTCAGGCTCTCTTTCCAGCGTCGCGGGCTGTCGCCATACATATTCTCGAAATACTGTAAAAAGTCAGGGCCCTGCAAGGTGAGTTCCACCTCGGCCGCTAAGGCGAGCGTTTGTTGTAGAGTCCATTGCGGTGCCACGCCCGCATGGACCATCAAATAGTTTTGGGTGCCTCTTTCGGTAACGACGCAATCATAATGCACGAGCGGTTTACGGCGTAACCAGTCGCTTAGTTCAGCGCAGTCTGGCGCTTGTAGTAATTCGGTTAAAGTATCTTTGTTGCGATTGAGTGTGGCGCCATAGTGGATCGCGAGAAAATGCAGATCGTGGTTGCCCAACACAACAGTGGCATTGTTGCCTAGGTCACGCAAAAAACGGAGTGTGTCTAAAGACTTGGGGCCTCTATTAATGAGGTCGCCTACACACCACAGTTTGTCTTTGCCAGGTTGGAAATCAACGCTCTTCAGCAATTTACGTAGGGGTTTGTAGCAGCCCTGAATATCCCCTATTGCATAGGTCGACATAGCATTTGAAGCTCTTGTTAATGGACGCTCAAGGGCCGGGAAAGTAAAAATGCAGGCACGTTTGCCGCAAATTTCTCACCATCTTCGCTGAGCATCTCGTAGCTTCCCTGCATGGTGCCAAATCCGGTTGTTAGTACCGCGCCGCTTGTGTAATGAAACACTTGTCCCGGGGCAATAAGGGGCTGTTGACCGACGACACCGGTACCACGGACTTCTTCAATTTTGTCGTTGTCATCGGTGATGATCCAATGGCGAGACAATAGTTTGACCGGCTTTTCACTCTTGTTTTCTATGCCAATGGTATAGGCAAACACAAAGCGATTATTCTCAGGGTCTGATTGTTCTTGTATGTATTGCGTCTTCACGGAAATGTCGACGTCCTGGGGGTGTCCCTCAGATTTATTCATGTGACTTCTCCTTTTGCTCGGCAACCTGCTCACTGGTTCGGCTACGACTAATACTATTACTGATAATGGCATAATCAGACAAGCTTAGTTTTTCTGGTCGCAAGCTAGTATCGATTGTTAACTTGTTAAGTTCTGTCTCAGATATCAGGGTTCGCAAGCTATTCTTCAAGGTCTTGCGCCGCTGCGTGAAGGCGACTCTGATGACATCCTGCAAACAACTTACGTCATCGACATCCACTGGGGGCGTTACGTGAGGTGTTAAGCGCACTATGGCAGAGCAAACCTTGGGTTGTGGTACAAAGGCCGTAGGAGGCACGTCAAACAAATGCTCGACCTGACAGTAGTATTGCATCATTAGGCCCAGTCGGCCGTAGTGCGGGTCACCAGGCCCTGCCGCTAAGCGTTGCACCACTTCCAGTTGCAACATGAAGGTCATGTCGCTGATTAATGATTGGTAGTTGAGCAAGTGGAACATGCAAGGTGTTGAAATATTGTAAGGAAGATTGCCAATGATCCGCAGGGAGCGTGGCGTATCCGTTAAGGTGCTGAAATCGAACTTCAGAACATCCCCTTGCTGTAATGAAAAGCGCGGGTCACTTCCTAGTGTTTGCTCAAGATAGGCGGCGAGGTCGCGATCAAGCTCAACCGCATCGAGTTTCTGGCAAGTTTGTAATAGGTGCCGTGTCAGCGCGCCTTGTCCCGGGCCAATCTCAACTAGATGGTCGGTGTCAGTGGGGCGAATCGACTGAAGGATTTTTAGGATGATATTTTGATCTTGCAAAAAGTTCTGACCAAAGCGTTTGCGCGCTTGGTGTTGAAAACCGTCTTTTTGGAGATCGGCACCGTGTTTCTTTGAGTGTGGTTTACGTCTAGGCTTATTGTTCACTGCGCAATGTTTCCTTGTCGAGTGTGTTGCGCCATCAGTTGCGCTGTGGCAATCGCCTCTAACATGCTGCCCGTATTGATCTTGCCTGTGCCGGCAAGATCAAGGGCGGTGCCGTGGTCTACTGAGGTGCGAATGATGGGGAGCCCAAGCGTGATATTGCTGGCTCGGCCAAATCCTTTGTACTTCAATACAGGCAGGCCTTGGTCGTGGTACATCGACAGAACGGCATCGGCATGAGAGAGATATTTATCGGTAAAAAGGGTGTCGGCAGGCAAGGGACCGAGTAGATGAATGCCTTTCGCGCGTATCTCCTCTAGCACGGGCTCGATAATATCGCGCTCCTCGGTGCCAAGGTGACCGCCTTCTCCTGCGTGGGGGTTGAGCCCGCACACGAGAATGGCTGGTGCTGTTATGCCAAAACGCGTGCGTAAGTCTGCGTCGAGTATGCGAATAATATCGCGCAGTAACTCTTTAGTGATTGCAGCGGGCACTTTCGCAAGTGGTAAGTGCGTTGTCGCTAAAGCGACGCGTAAGCCTTCGGTGGCCAGCATCATGACAGTGAGTGGTTGTTCACAAAGTTCTGCAAGAAACTCAGTATGGCCGCTGAATGCAAAGCCGCCATCGTTGATCGCGCCTTTATGGACAGGCCCTGTCACCATCGCGTTGATGCTGTGATCCTGACAGGCTTTTACGGCTATCCGTAAAGTGTCTAGCACATAGGCCGCGTTGCTCGGATCGAGGACGCCTGCGCGAGTAGGTGTGCGCAAGCTTACGGGAATAATACTGAGCTCGCCCGCGACATTGGCGCGAGCTGTTTGGCTCGAATCAAACGGGCGTAGAGATAAAGGCAACCCTAGCTCGGCCGCTCGAGCCATAAGCAGCTTCGGGTCGGCGATGACTATTCGTTCGCAGGTTTTGTCAGCTTGTTGAGCGATCTGAATGCACAGATCTGGCCCTATGCCAGCAGGTTCTCCAGCAGTGATACCAATACGATCAATCACGGATTTCCTGCTACTCGCGGTGGGCTGATTTTGACATAAGCTTGCTCGCGTATTTCGATCAACCAGTTCTGCAGCTCCACGTCGAACTTACGTGTGCGCAAGGTGTTCTCTGCTTGTTGGCGACTAAACTGTCGGCTGAGGTCTTGCTCGCGTCTCTCGATGACCTCTGCAATGTGCCAGCCATAGCTCGTTTTAAATGGCTCGCTAAGGACGCCGACTTCCATCTCGTTGATGATAGGCTCGAAGTCAGGGGGCATGCCACCTTCATTGGCCCAACCCATGTCGCCACCGGCAACCACGGAAGCCGCATCATCGGAGTTTTGACGCGCGATAGTTTCGAAGTCTTCTCCGTTTTCAATGCGGTCATGCAATGTTTGGATCAGTTGTCGCGCTTGTTCTTCTGTACGGATCTCGTTGGGCGTAATCAAGATATGGCGCGCATGGGTCTGTTTCACAAGGCTGTTGATGTCGCCGCGCACTTGCACAAGTTTCACTAGGTGAAAGCCGCTGGGGCTGCGAATAGGGCCTCGTACTTCACCGGCTTTCATCGATGGAACGAGGTCCACGAAAAGGCTCGGTAAGCCGTCGGCTTTGCGCCAGCCTAGCTCGCCGCCGCTGATAGGGAATGAGGTAGGGGGTGTGCTAGCAGCGCCGCGCTGCGCGACTTCTCGTACTTGTTCAAAGGGCGTGCCCTCGTTAATGGCCTCAAGCATTTGCTTGGCGAAATCTTCTTTCGCCGCAATCACTTCCTCTGGATCGTTTTCGCCAATTGGAATCAATGTTTGATCGACGTAGTAATCAGGGGCCATGGTGACGCGACCCATCTCTGAATTCAAAAAGTTGCCGATCTCTTGGTCGGTGATATTAATGCGACGATTGACCATGCCGCGTTGCAGGTCGCGCAACATTAGCTCTTTGCGAATCTGCTCCCGAGTAGAGATATAGCGACCAGCAGCTTCGAGCGTTGAGATGTATTCGTCAAAAGACAGATTGTTCTGGTCGGCAATGTTTTCCATGACGTTATTGATAGTGTCATCGTCGTAGCGAATGCCCATGCGGTTAGCGAGCTGCATTTGCAGGCTTTCCACGACTAGCGTCTCAATGATCTGAGAGCGTAGTTCAGGACCCGGTGGCAGTGGCTGACCTGCCGCAATCGAGCTGGCGCGCACCTCTTCGATACGAGCATCTAGTTCGCTCTGCAGCACCACGCCTTCATCGACAATGGCCGCGACCCGATCTAATACTTCGCGCTGTGCATAGATATTGCTTGTGACTAGTGTCACCAAGGTGAAAACTGCGCTGTTCAACAAAAATCGTTTATTCATTTGCTTCATACTCCTTAAAACCCAGGATGCCGTCACTGAGTAATCTGCTGATTCCCCCGCCACTGATGTTGCCTAAGCCGTTGAGGGTTAGCTGAAAAAATACGCCGGTATTGGGTTCGTCCTGCTGGAGGAAGAACTCATCATCATCGATCCATTCGCGGCCAATAAGTCGAATTGTAGCGCAACAATTGCTGTATTCGACCCCTGCAAAGGCATCCAAGTTCCGGCTGTTACTGTGATCATAGTGCCATCGACCTAGCAAACGCCAATTATTGCTCAATGGCCAAACGCCAGAAACGTCGGTTTGTTTGATTTCTGGGTTAATGCCCGCGGGCACAGGGCCGTATAGGTTCACTAGCAGACGGTAGCGATAGGCGAGGTTGAAAATATGACTATTATCGCTCTGGTAGCGAAAGCCTGCGCTGCCTTCATCAATTCGTTGATCGAATTCATTCCACTGTACATCGGCGTTGAAACGCCAAGTATCGTTAAACTGATAGCTGCCTTCACTAACGATGGCTGAGCGATCGGTATCGCGAGGCTGCAAGGTCACCCAGCTCTGCACCGGGCTGTCCAATGAGACGATTCGGTCTTCTAAATAAAAGATCTGGCCTATGCTAATGCGCGCTTTCTCTTGGCCGCGGGCATTGATAAACCGGCTGCCGATTGCGGCGCTGATTTGATTAGCATCGCCCACTCGGTCGCGACCACTGAAGCGATCATCGCGAAATAGCTGACCAAAACTGAAGTTCAACTGCGCTGTGTCGAAAGTCGGTAAATAGGACTGATCTTTTTGCTCGCTGTATAAATAATACAGGCGCGGCTCTAGTGTTTGTATAAAGCCATTGCCAAGGTTCATCTCGCGCTCAAAGACCAAGCCGGTATCTAGGCTGAAGACGCCGACGCCGCGGTCGGGATTGTCTTGAGTGTCTAACGCTTGTTGATCCAATGACCACGCCGTGTATTTGTATTTCACCGTAGGCACGATAAATCCAGCGTTCCCACGGATGGGGTAGCTGATATGCGGTTCAATGTGCGCGCGGTTACCGGTGACGAGTGCGCCGTTATCCAATTGCGCTGCACTGAGTTGCGTGACATTTAGGCTGCGATCGAAGCGTACGTGGTTCGCATCAACGCCGATTTGAAAGCCGCCGAGATTGTACTCATTGCCGAGCATTAGCTCTGGCAGGCGGTCATAAGGCCGATTCAGATCGCTGGCAGAAATATAAGGGTCGATGATGTCGATGCGCTGCACCTTGGTGCCGGCATACCAATTGGTATTGCGATAGTTCAACTGCCCTAAACGCTGCAGGTAGGTGCGGCTAGACACGGTCAGACCGCTGCTGCCAAGGTCACGGAAGTAATTATCATCACTGACCGCTTCGTAATTCACCTCGGTTGCCCAATGCTCGCCTAATTGACCTGTGTGTTGAAAACCTGCAAACCAGCGTTTGCTACGCGGGGCCACATCGGAGCCTAGAACGTAAGGGGTAGAGGCATCGTAGCGTTTGTCATCAGGCAGTAACGATGCGCTGATAGTGTTCATCGACCAGTCGGCCAAATAGCGAAATTCCGCGCTCGCCATCACGCCTCTTTCGGCAATGTAGCGTGGCGTAATCGTGGCATCGTAGTGTGGCGCTAGATTCAAGTAATAAGGCTGAGAGTAGTCGAAGCCACCATCGCTCGTGGAACCAATGCTTGGCGCCAACAGCCCTGACATTCTTTGGTCTCCCAATGGGAATGGCACGGTGAACGGGTAATGGAACACTGGGACGTCTTTCATGCGCAAAGTCACAGAGGTGGCAACGCCTATCCCTGCTTTAGTGTCCAGAGTCATGCTCTCGGCTTGTAGTTTCCAGAACTCATTGCCAGGTTCGCAGCGACTAAACTCACCATTTTCAATGGCAAGCACTTCACCGTTGCTGTCATAGATAATGACATTCGCAGCGCCGTGAATGCCGTATTGATGCAGAACGTAATTGGCATTTTCAATTCGATTGAGACTATTGCTTTGATCTACAAAGGCCGTGTCACCGCGCAGTAGAATGCCCGGTTCGCGGAATACGACATCGCCAGAGAGCGTGATAGTGTCGGCTTCTTGGTCTATGAAGGTAGAGGCGGTGTTGTTCACCGTGCGATTGCCTTGTTGAATGGCTACCGTGCCTTCAATGTTTACGGAGCTGTTCTCGCTTTGACTGATGCCGCCGGGAGCGGTGAACAGGGTCGCAGAGCCTTCTGGCTGGGCCTCTAGATCAATCAATTTGCCGTTGCTATCGCGTCGCTCTGGTTCAATAAACGCGCCGCAGCAATTGTCTTCCATTTGCGCCAATTGTTCGGCCGTCATTTGCTCGACGGGAATCCAATCCAATGCGGAGCTCGATTGCAGAGCATTGGCGGGCGCTGGAGCGGCATTGACTGATTGCGTCGTGCGGCGTGCGCCACGCTGGACTACAACGCCAGAAGTGCTACTGTCTCGTGCGGCGGCGGGGTTCTCGATGCACTCCCAAGCGCCATTGGAATCGGCTCGGCAAGTCCATTGGTCCGTGTTGCCGGCCCTAGTTTGCGCCAAAGCGTCCGAAGTAGGCTGTAAGAGGAGAGCACCAGTGGAAAGGATTAGGCAAATGTTGGAATACAATAAGTTTTTTCGAAACTGCATTGTTGCAGGCAATCCAATAGAATAGGGCGGTTTGCGGAGTCGGCAGTTATCAAAGCATTTACTACTGCTTTAGGCCGAACAATGAGTTTGCATAATAATTCATTAGGGGTTGGATAGAAACAGGACAAAGCGAGAGCTATGGATAATAGAAAGGATGCGTTAGTACGGTGGGCAAAGCATTGTTTGGAAGATATGTCCGGACATGGCCCTGTAGAAGGGATAATAGAGACAGTCTCCGGAGATGCGAGTTTTAGGCGCTACTTTAGGATCCGGCTAGTGAAGCCTTTGGAAAGCGATGAAGAACTCGTTAGTCCAGAGATCAACAGGTGCCTTAAAGCCACACAGTTTCTGCTAGTCGATGCGCCGCCAGCCCATGAGGACTGTCGACAATTTGTAAGCATCGCCAATATGTTTCGGAAAGCGGGGCTGACCACGCCGCGAGTGATCGAGGCGGATTATGAGCAAGGGTTCATGTTGCTCCAAGACTTCGGGGATGCGCTATACCTGCCCGCATTAGAGCGTGGAGAGGATGTAGAGGCCCTATACGGGGCCGCGATGGACTCGCTCATTGCCTTGCAGGCCGATAGTGATTGCTCGGAACTCCCCCCTTATGACAAGGCCTTGCTGCATCGCGAACTCTCCTTGTTTGATGATTGGTTCTGCCACGAGTTTTTAGGAGTGTCGCTCGATCAGCAAGAACGAGAGTTGCTTGATCGTACATGGGCTTCCCTTGAAGACGCGGCCTTATCTCAACCACAAGTGGCCGTACATAGAGACTACCACTCACGTAATTTGATGGTTCGCGACGAATCTCCAGCGCTCGCCCCTGGAGTAATTGATTTTCAAGATGCCGTCGTCGGCGCCAATACCTATGACCTCGTATCGCTATTGCGGGACTGTTATATCGTCTGGCCTCCCGAGCAAGTCAATGCTTGGGCATTAGAGTTTCGTAGCAAGGCCGTCGCAAAGGGCTTGTTAGCGCGCGGCGATTCGGCAGATGAGGCCGCGTTCTTGCGTGATTTCGACCTGATGGGCTTGCAGCGTCATATCAAGGTAATCGGGATTTTCTGCCGTCTTTATCTTCGTGATGGTAAGCAGCGCTATATGGCCGACATTCCCCTTGTGATTGATTACGTCGTGACAGTGGCGGCCAAACACCCAGAAATGGATGAATTTTTGCAGTGGCTGCAAAGTAAAATTTTACCCCTAGCCAATAATAAACTTGCCACTGTCATATCGACCCAGAGACCGATATGAGGGGCATTATTCTAGCCGCTGGGCTTGGGACGCGGATGCGCCCATTGACCGACTCGCTCCCCAAGCCCTTGCTTAAGGTCGGCGGTAAGGCTTTGATTGAATACCATATTGAGAATCTCGTCCGGGCGGGCATTACAGACATAGTGATTAATCACTTCTATTTGGGGGCGACCCTTGAGGCGGCTCTAGGCGATGGCAGTAATTATGGCGCGAATATCCAGTATTCGAGAGAGTCTGAGCGCTTGGAGACGGCAGGGGGCATCATTAAGGCCATGCCAATGCTGGGTGATGAATCTTTCGCCGTGATAAGCGGCGATGTCTTTACGGACTATGACTATCGTAATTTGCGCCCGGTCGATGGCTTTGAAACTAAGGCGCGTTTAGTCATGGTGGCGAACCCCAATCATCATCAAAACGGCGATTTTGCATTGCTGCAGGATGGCCGTCTGCGCTTGGCCGAGGCTTCGAGCCAAGGCCTAACGTATAGTGGTATCAGTGTTATGCACCCGGCCTTATTTACGGGGCTTGATGAGGCTCCATTGGCCTTAAGACCGGTGTTAGATGAGGCCATCGCGCTTGATCAGATTGCGGCGGAGAAGTTCACCGGGCGGTGGTTTGATATTGGTACCCCTGAGCGCTTGGCAGAGCTAGAGGGCTTGCTCCTTGCCGACTAACGAACAAATCTTGCAGTAAACGCTGCACAAAAAGAGAATCTCTGTAAAATACCGACTACTCGAGAAATTGGATTCCATTATGACTAAGTACCTTATCGCCCCCTCTATCCTTTCCGCCGACTTTGCTCGCCTTGGAGAAGAAGTCGATGCAGTTCTAGCTGCCGGCGCTGACGTGATTCACTTCGACGTGATGGATAACCACTATGTGCCGAATCTGACTATCGGTCCTATGATTTGTAAGGCGCTGCGAGATTACGGCGTGAAAGCGCCAATCGATGTGCATCTTATGGTGTCCCCGGTTGACCAGATGATCGAAGATTTCGCGAAAGCTGGTGCTAGTATTATTACTTTCCATCCAGAGGCCACCAATCACATCGATCGCTCTTTGCAGTTGATTCGTGATGCCGGCTGCCAAGCGGGCTTAGTGTTTAACCCTGCGACTAGTCTCGATTGCCTTGAATACCTTATGGATAAGATTGACGTCATTTTGTTGATGTCAGTGAACCCTGGATTTGGTGGGCAAAAGTTTATTCCTTCCACGCTTAAGAAACTCACTCAGGTCCGTAAGCTGATTGATGAGAGTCATCAGCAGATTCGTCTCGAAGTCGATGGCGGCGTTGGCATTCAGAACATTGCGGAAATCGCCAAAGCGGGTGCTGATATGTTTGTGGCAGGTTCAGCAATATTTAATAGCGATAGCTATGCGGATACGATAGCGGCCATGCGCACTGAGCTTGGCCATGCTCCGATCAATCATTAAGGTTTTCACATTGTTATGACAGCCCAAGAATTTGCGGCGCTTGCTGCACAAGGTTATAACCGCATTCCTATGGTCCGCCAAGTTCTGGCGGATTTGGAAACCCCACTTTCGACTTATCTCAAGTTAGGTCGTGGGCTTCATACCTATTTTTTCGAGTCTGTTCAAGGCGGCGAGAAGTGGGGGCGTTATTCCATTATTGGGTTGCCATGTCGCACAGTGTTACGAGTGGTTGGGTCCAAGATTACAGTCGAGACCAACGGGCAAATCGTTGAGCAACTAGAGTGTGATGATCCTTTCGTTTATATCGAGGATTTTAAGTCTCGCTATAACGTGGCGCCGCTAAAAGGCGGTCAAAATTTCTGCGGCGGACTAGTAGGGTATTTCGGTTACGACACGGTGCGTTACGTTGAGCCAAGCCTGGGCGCAGCTCCGGGGGAGGACGACATCGGCACGCCAGACATCCTCTTGATGGTGTCTGAAGAAGTCGTGGTGTTCGACAATCTGCGCGGCACGCTTTCGTTGATCGTCAATGCGGACCCACAACAAGCTGATGCCTACAACGATGCGCAGCTGCGCCTTGATGATCTTCAGTCTGCGCTTTGTGCCCCTGTTCCTGTCCCTGAGCTAGTGACTGGGCGCGAGGTGAACGAAGCTGATTTCGAATCACGGTTTAAACAGCCGGACTTTGAGCGTGGCGTTAACCGGATTAAAGATTACATTCTTGCCGGTGATGTCATGCAAGTGGTGATTGCTCAGCGTATGTCTGTGCCTTTTACTGGCGACCCCATGAATGTTTACCGAGCATTACGGTATCTGAACCCATCACCTTATATGGTGTTCTTCAATATGGGTGATCATCATGTTGTCAGTGCCTCACCCGAAATATTGGCGCGAGTGGAAGAGGGAAAAATTACCGTTCGACCCTTGGCAGGCACTCGTAAGCGCGGAAAAACAGAAGTGGAAGACTTGGCGCTTGAAGAAGAGCTGCTAGCGGACGCCAAAGAGATCGCCGAACATCTAATGTTGATTGATCTTAGCCGAAATGATTCTGGCCGCGTGTCTGAAACCGGCAGCGTGACAGTGCCTCGTAAGATGTTTGTAGAGCGCTACTCCCATGTTATGCATATCGCCTCGATCGTCGAAAGCACGATGCGCAAAGATTGTAATTCCCTTGATGTCCTTAAGGCGACATTGCCAGTAGGGACGCTCAGTGGTGCGCCGAAAGTGCGAGCCATGGAAATCATCGATGAAATCGAACCAGTGAAACGCGGCATTTACGGTGGCGCAATGGGTTATTTAGGCTGGAACGGCAATCTCGATATGGCTATCGCGATTCGCACAGCCGTGATTAAAAACGAAAAACTGTATGTGGAGGCTGGAGCCGGCGTTGTTGCGGACTCCGTTCCCCAATTAGAGTGGGAAGAGACCATCAACAAGGCGCGAGCAATATTCCGCGCCGTGGCGTTGGCCGAGAAAGGGCTGCAAACGCTTTAGATTAAAGCGTCTTGTATGCGGCTAAGGCGCGCTCGCGTGATGTCTTTAGATCCACGATAGCGCGCGGGTAATCTTTGCCCAAGGTAATATTGGCCTGTTCGAGTATGTGACTAGGAGCTGCGCTCGGATTATGCAGATACTTATCAGGTAGGGCGGAAATCTCTGGCACGTACTGACGAATATACGTGCCGTTGGCGTCAAAGCGTTCGCTCTGCGTGGCAGGGTTGAATACGCGAAAAAACGGCGCTGCATCGGCTCCGCATCCCGCAATCCATTGCCAGCTCGCACTATTGGCCGCTAGATCGGCATCGACTAAACAATCCCAAAACCAAGCTTGCCCATGATGCCAATGCAGCAAAAGGTTTTTAACTAAAAACGACCCCACCACCATCCGAACACGGTTATGCATATAGCCTGTTTGCCATAGCTCACGCATGCCTGCATCAACAAGTGGGTAACCTGTTTGTCCTTTTTGCCATGCCTCAAGTGAGGCTTTATCGTTCGCCCATGGGAAGCGATCAAACTTCGTTTGCAAATTCTCAGTGGGTAAAGTGGGGTTGTAGTATAGAAGTGAGTGTGAAAATTCCCGCCAACCAAGCTCAGATTGAAAGCAATCGAGGTCGTTGTCGAAATGTTCCATAAGGCCTACCTGATGCGACTCGCCCCATACTTGATTAGGGGATATCTCGCCAAAATGCAGGTGCGGCGATAAGCGCGAAACATTATCGCGTTCTGGAAAGTTGCGACCATCTTTATAGTTGTCCAACCCCGATTGTAAAAATTCAGATAAACGTTTTTGCGCGGCGCGTTCACCAATGTGCCAGGTGCTTTGCATCGTGGTATCCCAAGCAATAGTTGGGAGGAGCGCCAATGCATCGATCCCTTTCGCTCCGAGGTGGGCGAGATAGGATTTAGGGAGTGTCTGCGTCGATAGGCTTAATCCCTTCGGTGCAGGGGTTGGCAGTCGAGGAGGGATTGCTTGTAAGCATCCGCGTCTAAAGTATGGGGTGAATACCTTATACGGGGTGCCATCTTTTTTCTGTATCTGCCACGGTTCCCACAAGAGTGAAGCGTTATAACTGTGAGCCTCAATGGATTGAGCATTCAATTGTTCTTTAAGGGTTTTGTCACGGTGTATTCGCCATGGTTCATAGCAACGATTCCAATGGACTTGCGTGCTGCCCATTGCCTTGGCTAAGGCGGGGAGAAGTGTCAGTGGATCGCCCTTTAATACCAATAGATTGCCGCTGAGGCTGGTGTTCAGCGCGCAGAGGGAATGGTGAAGCCACCACCGGCTGGCCGCTCCCATTGCCTCACGCTCGCTATTGATGTCATCAAGGATATACACGGCTATGACGTCATCCGATGATGCGGCGGTTAAGGCGGGGTTGTCGCTAAGTCGTAAGTCTTGGCGAAACCACATAATTGAATTTTGAGGTTTGATAGTGTGGTCCTTGGCAATGCATAAAAAAGAATCTATTAACGCTTAATACGTTGCGAGTAGGGCTTGAGATTAATTTTCAACGTGTAAATGCAACTAATTGTTTCGGCAGAAGAAATTATCTAGGTAATAGAGTATATTGCAGCCCCTTTGGGCGCTGCATTGAAAGAAATTCTTCACAATGTTGGCGCATGCCTTATCTCTGTCGTGAGTTATGCCAATGAATCGTTTCAAATTAGGGTTGCCTCGTTGTGTGCAACCGTTCGCTTTAATCATCAGCGTTTTTATCTCAAGTAGTCCATTACTGTGGGCGCAAGACGGTGTTACTCAGCTTAGCAAGGCCGATGCAGACACTATCGATTTTGTACTCGATGGTAAGCTTGATGAAGCTATTTGGGATCAGATTCCCTATTTTGATGGCATGCGTGTGATCACGCCCGATACTTTAGCGCCAGCCAGTTATGAGACGCATACCCGTATTTTTTATACGGAACGAGGCATATACGTCGGGGTGATGAACTATCAACCTGAAGGCACTATCGTTGCCCGAATGACATCGCGCGATACACAAATTGTACGAGATGGTTTTGTCTTCATGATTGACCCTTCCGGTGAAGGCCTCTACGGCTACGGAATGCGCGTCAATGTGGGCGGCTCTATGAACGACATCACTATTCTGCCTGAGCGCCAATACAATACCCAGTGGGATGGCGCATGGGATGGCAAGGCTACCGTCGTTGAAGGCGGTTGGATTGCAGAGATGTTTATTCCCTGGTCGATGATGGCTCTACCGCAAGCCACAGGGGACACGCGCCGCATTGGTTTATACACAGAGCGTCAGATTGGTGCTACCGGTGAAACCTGGTCCTATCCTGCCCTGCCAGGGACCGGTGCGCAGTTTTTATCCTCTTTCGATCTCTATGAGTTGTCAGATATCGAGCCGCGTCGACAGATTACTTATTACCCCTATGTCTCGGCGACTCACGATAGTATCCGTAACGATTCAGAACTACGTGCGGGTGCGGAAGTGTTCTGGCGTCCAACCTCCAATACGCAAGTCTCGGCGAGTTTGAATCCTGATTTCGGCAACGTCGAATCCGATGATGTTGTCGTTAACCTCACGGCATTCGAGGTTTTCTTCGCAGAGAAGCGCTCCTTCTTCCTAGAGGGGCAGGATGTATTCATTACCTCTACTCGTGCCCGCTCCAGCAGTGGTCCTAATGGCCCCACGACAATGCTCAACACTCGCCGAATTGGTAGCGCTCCCCAATTTGATATTCCCGCTGGGGTCACGGTAGTGCCTACCGATAGAAGCCAACCTAGCGATCTTCTTGGTGCTGTGAAATTGACAGGCCAAAATGGCAATTGGCGCTATGGGACACTTTTTGCGTCAGAAGACGATATGCAGATTCGCGGCACAGACGCCGGCGGTGAGCGTGTCACTATCAATAGTGAAGGGCGTGATTTCGCTGTGGGCCGAGTGGTCTATGAAGACAGCTCTAATGGGGGGCGTCGCTCGATCGGTTGGATGGGCACGGACGTTTCCCATTCGAACATCGATGCCGTCGTCAATGGTGTGGATATGCACTATTTCTCAGCAGATACCCAGTGGGCTATCGATACACAATTAATGCATAGTAATGTCGATGGCGTGACAGGTGCGGGTGGATTCGCTGATATTAGTTACCAGCCCATGCGTGGTCGCCAGCATAAGATCGGCCTAGGTTATTTGGATGATACGCTGGAATTGAATGACTTAGGCTTTGTAAGCCGTAACGATTTTGTGCAGGCTGATTATACTTTTAGTCTCGATCGTTCCGATGTGGAAGGCCTAAGAGCGCTAAGTGATAGCGTCAATATTACGAATCAATGGAACACTGCCGGACAGCCAACACGTCTGGCCATGTTTTTAAATCGTAAGTACACGTTCTTGGATAACAGCGCTACGAGTGCGAGTTTGCGTTATTACCCTCCGCGGATCGATGACCGACTTGGCCGTGGGACTGGCGACTTTCGTATTCCTGAGCGTTGGGCACTTAACTTAGGCTGGAACGATGATCCTAGTAAGAAACTTTCTTTTGAGGCTGGAGTTAATATAGGGCAAGAGGACCTAGGGCCGAAAACATTGACGGTCTCTTCGGGCTTTACTTACCGTCCTGTTGATAATTTTTCTTTGCTTTTTGATCTGAGTTATACAGACCGTGAAGCACTGCTGGTGTATCAAGGCAGTGCGCAATATACGGCCTTCGAAGCCACGCAATGGGCGCCAAAAGTGACCTTGGATTACTTTATTTCGGCTAAACAACAATTGCGTTTTAGTATGCAGTGGACTGGACTAAAAGCCTTCGAAGATCGCTTCTTGGCGGTAAACACTAATAAGCGTGATTATCTAGAAGTGGTTGATAGACCCACCGTGACCTCTGGTGATTTCGTTATTAGTCGGATGACCTTTCAAGCTCGCTATCGTTGGGAGATCGCACCGTTGTCTGACTTGTTTGTGGTCTACACGCGAGGCTCTAACCTTCCAGCTTCGCAGTTCGATGACTACAGTGGTCTGTTAGTGGAAGCTTGGCAAGAGCCTGTCGTGGACACTATTGCTGTTAAATTACGCTATCGATTCGGTTCTTAATCGAGAGCGTTAAGCGAGCGGAAGGTATCTGTGCCAGGGCTGCTGAGAGGCAGCCAAGGCCTGAGAAATACTTTTTGTTTTGCGTCCAGTGCGGCGCATTAGAAATCCTAAGGTGGCATCGTCGCCTGTTTGGTGATGCAGGTCAGAGATGATCTGCGTTGCCTCATAGGATGCATGTTGCGTCCTAAACTCCTCAAATGCCCCATGCCTCACACTGAGACTTTTTTCATACTCTGAAGATGAAGAGCTAAGAAAGAAAGAGCTCTCTTCGTTATGCTCTTGAATGTGCATGCGACCATCATCCCAGCTGCATTGAGAAATGCCGAGATTACTCACAACAATCAGATCGAAAGAGGCGTATTTGTCCCAGCACTGCTCTGCAATCCATCGTGTCGGATGCGCGTGGTCTTGTTGAAAAAGCGTCGGAATAATAAGGCCGCGACTTTTAATGGGCGTGGCACTTCGTCCCTGATAACGGTTGAGCAAACAGGCGACTAAGCCATCGCCTCGCAAGCCGAACCAAGTCCCGCCGGAAACACTGTCGATGGGCCACCATTGTTTAAGATGACCGTCGATGTGCTTCTCAAGATGTTCCCCCGCCTCTGCGCGCGAATCCGCCTCGTCCCTATTCATGGTCACGATGCGTCCTTCGCTGCTTGGGAAAACCGTTAATGTGCACATCGAGTGGGTTCGTTCTCTTGATTCGTGCGATTGAAGCTTGCAGTCCCTGGGGCGATGCCAATGTTCTCAGGCAGTGTAATACCAAAATGCGAGAGCGCGAGTTTGATATGGGCTGCATGGTGAATCGTGTGATTGATCACGTACAAAATTTCACGGTGTAGATTGGATTCAAACTGCATGCGGTGAGTGGCATCACAGTCAATCTCAGAGGCAACAGAGATAGGGCGATTGGCGAGATCCTCTGTTTGTACCCATAGGTTAACGACAGAGAATTGAGCGGTAGCAACAAGTCGGTCGTTCTCTATTTCGCTACCACGGTGGCGTAGGTCGTAGTCGACCAGTTCACTGCTAAGCCCTTTTTTCAACGCCAGCGTGTGATCGAGAACGTGGCGTAAGTGTCGACCAATACTGGCGTCGATATACACACTGTTTGCCAATGGTGCCGGCAGTGTTTCCAATACTTCGAGAATTGCAGAACACTGCGCCAAAGCTTGGGTAAGAGCTGTGCGCATCATGGCAGTTGCCTCCAGCGTTGCGTAAATTCTTGTGACCCTTCGTTGCCTAAGTAACGACGCAGGTAGCGAGCAGGGGCGTTGCGTAAGTCGACTAATATCAGGCCGTCCAATGACTGATTGAAGCCACGATTAACGGAAAAATCAATGAACTTACCATTCAGAGCAAGGTAGTGACGAATCAAGACAGGAACCCGCTGAGCGCTTCCTGAACTGCCTAGAAGTTTGTTGATCGCTGCCATACTGCTTAGGGCACTGATGGTGTCGACAGTCCAAAATTTAGGGCTGTATTTAAAGGGTGCTACGGGTTTGACGAGTGTGCGCATATGCTCCCCTGCGCTGTGACCTGCAAGAAAGCTCTCGCTGAGTACCGCTCGCAATAAGGGTGAGTACGTACTGGAAATGCTCACGCAGCCAAACAGAGTGTGGCAATCGGGATACTTCACAATCATAGCCCCTAATCCCTGCCATAGGAGGTCTAGAGCGCGTGAGTCGGACTGATACTGCTCGCTCACAAAAGAGCGACCTACCTCTATCGCCCCGCCGAGCGCACGAATGAAGCGATCGTCATAATGGAAAAGCGAGTTGCTATACAGGCCCGTGACACCTTCTTTTTCAAGCAAGGTGCTGACACGTGATACTCGATAGGCACCTGCGATCTGATGTTGTTCGGCATCCCAAACAATAATATGCGAGTAATGAGGATCAAACCTGTCGGCGTCAAATGCCAGTCCTGTGCCCTCGCCAACGGCTCTGAAGGTGCGCTCTCGCACTAAGGCGAGTTGTTCGGCGACACAGCCTAGTTTAGCGTATGGGATATTAAACACTTGGAGTGGGCCTTGTTGTGCCACTTGGTATTCGCTGAGTGTATTGAATTGGGAGACAAGGCTGGCTGAATCAACGCCTGCCGACAGTACAGTTTTGGGCAGGCTCTTTTTCTGCGCTCGGGTGTCGTCTTTTGCAAGAAGCTCTGAGGCTAACCTAAGATATTCAGTCGCCGATGCCGGTGTGTCTAATGCTGTCTCTGCGAAATTAATCGATTGCCCGATGTGGGCGCGAACCCGTTTTTGACGCTGCGAAATCATGGCACGCGGTAATAGCATCGTGCGTAGACGTTTATGAATGAGGCCCGAGCAATAAAACGCCCAGCTATTACGTCCTTCCACGTGTATGGGTAAACACAGTGCTTTGTACCTAAGCGCCAAACGTCCAACGATGTGCTTCCAAGGGGCGTCTTGTATGGACCATGTTTTCACATCGAGTACAGACACCGTTCCGGCGGGAAAGATTAATAAGGCTCCACCTTTGGCAAGGTGACGGCTAGCCTGCATCATGCCGCGTGCATTCATTTGTTGTTTGTCTGGGTTCAAAACATCAACGCCGATAAATAGGTCGTCGAACTCTTTGAAGTTTAGGAGTAGCTCGTTAGTGAGCACCTTTAGATCGGGGCGATGTTGTAATAAAAGGCGGCTCAATAGCATGCCTTCCAATGCCCCTAGAGGATGATTGGAGACTATGATTAAAGGTTTGTCGCTTGGAATTTGTGCGAGAGCGTCGGGATTGCTGACATCAAACTCGGCCCCAATTTTGGCAAGCGTGAAGTCGAGAAACTTGGCCGCATCGGGTTCCGGTGCACGAAGCCAATCGTCATACCAATCTCGCAAGACCTCGAGTGAGGACAGTTTGTTGACGATGAAACGCAGCGGCGATGAAAGTCCGCTTAGCGCCAGAGGATTGCCTGTCATATTAGTCAGTCTCCGGATAAAAGCGCGTTAACCGTCGCTCTAACTGCCAGTGTTCTATTAACGCTTTAAGCCCTGGCGGGCGCATCCCTGACTCACGATGAAAAGCGCCAATTTGGAATAGGGTACGGTATTGCCATAGAAGCGTTCGAATGGCATCGGGTAGTCGAGCGTTTTTATCCCAGATGTGGATAGATTCCGAGCTCGCCCCATTGATCTCGACAATCTCCAAATGTTGCCCTTTTTGTAGTGTCTCAATATCTTTGAATTTAATGTCGAGTCGACCATAGTAGAAGCTAGGAAGCCCGCTCATGATCAAATTAATTTCTTGGGTGAGCTCAGGCGTGATGAGTGTGCGAGCATCTTCAAAAACAGCGCCCCTGCAATGGCTAGCGGAGAACAAAAGTTTGCGGGTCTGCCCAGCAGGGAGCACGGAATCCCAGTCGCTCAGATTGCGTTCTTTGTACAAATGCATCAATTGCCCTGCTCGTTCATCTTGCCCTACAAGGGCCGCTAAGGTGCTAGTGCCGTCACCGACCACGTGAGGCGTATGCTTGACGGTAAGTGATACGATTTTGCCTTCTATGTCGCTCGGGTATTTGACATAAAAAACGCCGACTTCTGGTTCGAACTGAGACAGGCGTTGGCAAATGAGGATGGCGCCCAGTGGATAAGCGCTGAGTGTGGTTAATAACTGAGTGGCGTTATGAATGAGTTTGACGCCCGCGCCTCGGCAGCCCATGTCGGGTTTGCACACAAATGGAAATTCGATGCCTTGAGTTTTTGTATGAAGGAGCAGTGCGTCCACTTGTTGTGCTGGCGCGTCTGCGCTCACAGTGTGTGCGACCCATGGGAGTATCGCTTCCTTGCAGGCACCAGTGGCCTGAGACATCAATTGATCCTTAGAGCCGCCCACCATTCCTGCTAGAGGGATGGTGGGGTTCGCGATCAGTGGTAATGTGAGTGAGCGATAACGAACGCTAAGCCATAACCACTGCAGTACGACAGGGAAATAAATTACCCAGGACGGCCAAAACTCAAAAAAGGAAGTGCTTCGTTCATTAGTCACGTGGCTGCTTATAGTCCTTTAGAAGCGCATGTTCATGCTGGTGTAAAAATAACGACCGCTGTCGCCAACAGGGGACAACACATCATGGGGAAGGTTGCCAAAATAATTGATATCGGCACTAGAAAGGTCAGCGTATTCATCTAATAGATTGTTAACGCCGAGTGTGACAGTGAGGGTGTCGTTGAGTTGCCAAATGCCTTCTAGGTCTACACTGTATTCCGAGCCATAGCGTTGGCGTGGTTCGAATCCACCACCAAAATTAAACACTCGAACGACACTGCCGTAGTAGTGCACGCGATTGATAAGGCTGAAGTTTGATTTGCTCCACTTACTTAGCAAGCTTGCTTTTTGTCGTGGCGCAGACTCTTCAATGGTGTTGATTTCCTCAACACCAATGAGTAAGAAACTATTGTCGAGAGAGCTTAATTGCGCAGGTGTGTCAGCGATGCGTTCAATAGAGGTTTTTGCATAGCTATAGCCGAAAGTCAGTTCGAGTTCACCGGAGAGCACACGTCGTTCATGTGTCATTGTGAAGTCGATTCCAGATGTTTCGGTGTCGATGGCGTTAGTGAAAAATCTGACTGACTCCACGCCAGCGCCCCCAGGTTGTGGTGACACAAAGTCGACGAGCGCTTGACCAAAAAGTCGGTCCGATAAGGTGATGCGGTCATCGACATTAATGCGGAACGCATCCAGGGTAAAGGACACGCTATTGCCTACTTGCCCTGTAATACCAAAGCTCGTGTTGACTGAGGTTTCCGGTTTCAGTGCTGCGGCGCCCAGAGATTGCGCGATAGGATTGGCCACACGCAAGGTAACGGTGTTGACGAGGCTACGGTTGTCACCAAAGTTGGTGCTGCGATCAGAAAACCCTACTTGGCTTAGTGCCGGTGCGCGCAAGCTGTTGGAGATGGCGCCGCGAACTCCGTAATCGCCAGTGAGTTCATAAAAGAAACTGGCTTTGCCCGTAAGTTCATCGCCAAAATCGCTGTAGTGTTCGAATCTTGCAGCGGTGTCGATCAATAGTCGATCGTTTACTTGATCAGCAATGCTGAAATAGGCGCTGTAGACTTCGCGATTCTCTTTGGTGATATCACTGGGTGTTAAGCCAATGGCGCCTTGTGCACCAATATCGCCAGTGAAGGTTCCCGCCTGCCATGAACTAGTATCGCCTAGCTTCGTACGGAACCGTTCTTTGCGATACTCGGTTCCTGCTGCGACAAACAATGTGCCGATGGCTGTCTCGTAAGGGTCTACACGGGACAAGTCGGTAGTGATCGTTAGTTGGTCAAATAGGTATTCCCCGGAATCAAAACTAGTGGGGCTTGCGGCGCCTAGAGAGGCGTTCAGTGAGTCTTTCGCTCCATACGCGAAACGATTGCCACCGAGCGTGGCGCTGTTGTCTAGTGACCACTGATTAAATCGGCTGCTTATGCCGACAGTTAGGCTGTGATCTTCGTTTTCCCCTGTAGTGATAGGCAAATAGCCATTGGGATATACACTTGGAATATTGCGTGATTCATCGGGGTAACGAAAGAACGTGGCACCTTCCGTGTCGCGGCGGCCAAGTGTGCCGAAGGCGTAGACGATGTTGGAGCCTAGCGCTTGTTCTGCGTTAAACCAAAGATTGGCATCTTGTACATCAGGGTCGCCCTTCGCGTAATTACGCTGTCCTTGTACGGCGAGGTTTTCGGGTGTCGCCGGATAAAAGAAAGGCAGTTGATCGAAGCCTGCTCGGTTAGTCGCCTGGCGTTGCTTAAGATCAAAACCAGCATTGAGGAATCCGTTGTTCCCTAGATCGAAGCCTGCGGTGCCGTCGAGCAACAGTGTTTGACCGTCGGTAATACGGCGATCTACCGCATCGAAATCCGTGACATGGGCGCCATAACTGACGTTGAATTCCGGCCGTACGGACTCTCTATCTAGGATTAAGTTTATGACCCCTGAAATCGCATCTGAGCCGTATTGCGCGCCGGCACCATCACGTAACACTTCGATATGGTTGATGGCGTTAAGGGGGATAGTATTGAAGTCGACGGCGGCGGTGCCCCGACCGATTTTGGTTTCGCTATTAACTACAGCAGAGGTATGGCGGCGTTTGCCGTTGACCAATACCAACATTTGGTCTGGGCTCATTCCGCGTAGTTGACCCGCTCTGACATGATCAGACGTCCCAGAGTTGGATTGGCGTAAAAAGTTGAACGATGGGACTAGGGTGGCAAGTGCCTCGCCTAGTTCACCCGCGAGCGCTCCGGACTCCAATACTTCTTGTGCAGAAAACGTGTCAATCGGCACCGGTGACTCAAGAATTGAGCGCTCCAAACTGCGGCTGCCCGTGACGACAATCGTGTCGATAGCGTCGCTTTCCTGAGCATGGGTTAACGGTGACGTTAATGGGGTGACGAGTAGGCTAGATAATATGAAAAGTGTACGGGTGCGTGCTGAATAGGCGTTAGAGTTGATCATAGTGTCCGCATTTTAAATATAAGGGGAAGCGTGTCAGAGCAGCGGTTATGGCTGATCGGATTTTTCGAAGGCCTGGGCAGCTATTTTCTCTGCCTCGGCATCGCTTAATGGTTCGGGGTTAGGAAGACTCTTGCCTAACTCGATAGTCGTTTTGAGATGACTAGAAAACTTTCGGCAATATCCGCAGAGCAGTAAATGAAAGCCATAGCGAATCGACTGGCGAAGTGTCAGTTTCTTTTCTATGTGGTCGCTAGCCTGTTCGGCCATTTCACGACAGTTCAACATGTTCCCGTCTCCTGATAACGATCTATTACTTGCATCAAACTGAGTCTGGCACGGTGCAATAGTACTCGAACATTAGAGTTGCTCAACTCCAGAATGTTACAGATCTCTAGCAGTTCCATTTGTTGTAGGTCGCGCATAGTAAATACGGCGCATTGATCAGCGCTTAAGGTGCTGAGGGTTTTATCAATACAGCTACGGAGTTGGGTTTGTTCAAGCAGTTGCATGGGGGAGTCTGTATGCCAATCGGCGGGTGAGTGTTGCCAGTGTCCATCGCTCTTAAACTTCATATTTAGGGATTCGATGGTGTCCTCATGGCTACCCACTGTGCTTTCTAAGGAGACGTAACGTGCCTCTTTGCCAAGCTTTGTACGTGCCTCGTTGCGAACAATGGTGTAAAGCCATGTCTTCAAGGCTGAGCGTCCTTCAAAGCGGGGGAGGGCGCGGTGGATTGAAACCCAGGCCTCTTGCAGAACCTCTTCTGCCCAAACATCCCCTACTATGGCTCTGGCGATCACAAGCATTGGCCTGTGGTAGCGTTTAACAAGCAGTGTAAACGCGGCTCTATCACCAGAGCGAAGGGCATCTAAATCTTCTTCATCTTTTTCTTTATGTAACATAGGGGCGAACCGTCTGTCCTATACAGGTGTGTTTAACCAAGGCTGTGCAGCCTCTAGGAGTCTATATGCCAATTTCCCTTATGTTCAGTGAACTCATTGGCGGCAATATCGTGGTAAACGTTCTGCTGCTATCCAGTGTACTACTGACGCCGATAAGCGCACAGGCGCAAAACTGGCAAATGCTCGATGAAGTCTTGGCGCAATATGTGGCGCCGGCGCAGCGACAGGGAGTTATTCTCAATGCAGTGGATTATAAGGGTTTGTCTCAAGACCTACGATATCCACAAATAATTTCTCAGATCGAAAATTATCCCCTGCAAAGTTTAAACAGTCGTGAAGAACAACTCGCATTCTACATTAATGCATACAATGTATACGCCATTAAAGTGGTCATTGAAAATTATCCTGTCGAAAGTATTCGCGATGTGGGTTCACTTTTCTCTTCAGTGTGGACGCGCACGGCGGGAAGCATCGGTGGGAAGGCGCTTTCACTTGATGATATCGAACACGAAACACTGCGTAAGCTAGGCGAGCCACGCATGCATTTTGCGATTGTGTGTGCCTCTTTAAGTTGCCCGAATTTGCGCAACGAAGCCTATACCGCCGAAAAACTAGATCAACAGCTCGAGGATCAAACGAGAACCTTTTTAAATAACGAGACTAAAGGCTTGGTGCTAGATGCCCAGCGAGTGCGCGTATCGCAAATTTTCGATTGGTTTGAAGAGGATTTTGATGCAAGTGGTGGGGTTGAGACGTTTATTCGGCGCTATCGAGAGTTGCCAGCGCGCATTAATTTGCGCGCTAACCTTCCCTACAATTGGGACCTTAATGAGCAATAGGCGTTAGAGCTTGCGAGCCTCCTCTAGCACTAGGCTGAAGTCGGGGCGTTCTCGATAATCTGCTTCGGCAAGCTTTGCACGGATAATGCCCTGACTATCGACTACGAATATGCCGGGATAGGGGATGCCGTAGGCTCGATTGCCAGGCTCGTATTGCGCATTGAGTATTCCTAGGGTCTTAATGAAGGCGCTATTTTCATCATGGAGTGCGGGAAAACTGATTTCATATTCTTCTTCTGCCACTTTGAGAGTAGCCACTGAGTCATAAGTCATAGTCGTCACGTTAAACCCTAGCGCGTTAAACTCTGCCTCTGCATCGACTAGTTGTTGCAGTTGGCGAATACAGAACGGGCACCAGTCAAAAGAGCGGCTCATGACAAGAATTAGGCCTTTCTCGCCGCTCAGGTCGCTAAAATTGTGAGTGATGCCGTTCTGGTCTGGCGCATTGATTGCTGGCAATGCTGAGCCGACATGAATGTCAGGGGCCCAGATAAAGTCCTCGGCATGGCTATTGAGCGATAAACAGCTTAATGCGAATAAAGTCAGTAGGGTTGGCAGTAGGGTTGTTCTTATTCTCAAGCGTTGCATGGGATGACTCCTTGGACGAAGGCCTTAATCTAAATTATTGGTGCGCCTAGAACAACAGACCGCTATGACTGGATTTTGTTGCGTACAGCAGCAATATAGTAGTATTGATAGCTATGCCATAGGGTAGAGACATTGGAGTTCGTATGACACTAGACAAAATAATGAGTTTCCCTGTTGCATCGGTAGAGCTAGAAGACACCCTGAAAACGGTGAAAAGTCTTCTCGATAAGGCGAAGTTTAATCATGTGCTTGTTGTTGAGCATGGCAAGTTGATGGGAGTGATTTCCGATAGAGATGTGTATCGTGTTTTGAGCCCAACATTAGGAACGCCACTGGAGACTCATCGCGATGTGCAAGCGTTGAGCCGAGTAGTTCATACCTTCATGACCCGAAAGCCGTTCACCTTGCGCAAAACTAATAATATGTTCGATGCCGTTGATCTTTTCCTGACCCATAAAATCTCGTGCATCCCCATTGTGGATAGTGAGAATCATGTCGAAGGCATCGTTACCAAGAAAGACATCCTGAAGCTCTTAAAAGCCAACCGCGCGAAGTTTACGGAGTAGTGTTTTACCGTTATCGTTTGCTGGCAAGGTAGAGCCCGTCTCCAACTGGCGCAAGATAAGCGGTAACTCTAGAGTCTTGCGCAATTTTTGCATTGAGCGCTTTTAAAGCGACGGTGTCCTCCTCGTGGTTGGTGGGATCGGCAACCTTGCCGCCCCATAGAGAATTGTCCAATGCGATCAGTCCGCCAGGGCGTAATAACTTTAAGGCTAGCTCGTAGTAATTGTCGTACCCCGTTTTATCCGCATCAATAAACACAAAATCAAAACTATTACTCTCGCCGGCTTCAATAAGGGCGTTGAGGGTATCTTGTGCGGGAGCTAGGCGAAGGTCTACTTTATGGCTTTGCCCTGCCTCTTCCCAGAACGGTTTAGCAATTGAAGTCCATTCCTCACTGATATCACAGGCTACGACATGTCCGTCGTCCGGCAGGCATTGCGCCGTAATAAGTGTGCTGTATCCGGTGAACACGCCAATCTCGATGGTTTTTTTCGCGTTCAACGACTGCAGGAGAACGCGCATGAACTGTGCTTGTTCGTGAGAGATCTGCATGCCGGCTCCCTCCATTGTGGAGGTGCGATCGTGCAATGTTTTTAGTAACTCGGACTCAGGAGGAAGGTGGTCACTAATATATTGATGAATACGTTTATCGACTTCTATCCAACGAGACATTGTTTTCCTCCGATGTCCCACTGAAGGGACTGAAAATTTTGATTTAGCTTTTTGCTTCTGATGACAGTTTTTCTGTTAACCAATAGAAAAATACGCCAAAGACTAACACTGCGCCAGCAACGGAAGCTTCCTGCGGACGATTGACCGAGATGAACCAAAGTGTCCACAGCATTATGCCACTGTAGAGTAGGGGGGGAATTGGATAAGCCCATGTGCGGTAGGTGCCGAAGTCTGAATCTGTTGCAGTGCCTTTGCCATTTTTAAAGCGTAATACAAAGACGCCCAATACCGTGGCTAGAGAGCTGAGTCCGAGTATGAATCCTGAAAATACCAGGACCGAATCAAAGGTGGCAGTAATGATAAAAATGCCCGCAAGTGCGCCTTGAGTGTAGATCGCCGTGCGCGGAACACCGCCTTCGTTCTTGACTGCCAGGAGTCTAAATAGCCGGAAATCTTCGCCCATTACTTGTAAGACTCTAGGGCCTGCCATGAGCATTGCGCTTACTGTGGAGATCAATAATAAGGACAGTAAGCCGCCCATGACCATCGCGCCGGTTGGGCCGAAGGTATGTTCGGCGACAATCACGCCCACCTCAATTTTGCCTTCGAGATCCTCCAGAGGCACGGCATAGAGGAAGCTAGCATTCAGCGCCATGTACAAGACAATAACGATCAAGGTGCCGCCAATAAGAACAATAGGCACTGAACGTTCGGGGTTTTCTATCTCGCCAGTGATGTAGGTGGCGGCATTCCAACCGGTATAGGCGTAGTTCACATAAATGAGTGAGACGGCAAAGGCGCTTGAGCCGATTAGAGCGCCATCTCCGGCGCTGGGAAAGAGGACAACGGGTTGGGGCGTAGCAACGGTGCTGACAACTGCCACAACGAACAAGGCAATCAGAAGCACCTTGATGATGGTGAACCAGTTCTGCAGGCCTCCGCTTGCCGCATGGTTGCGACCATGCACGAAGGTGATGGTTGCGACTAATGCCAGTGCTGCAAAAGTGCGATTAATGGGGATGCTTTGTCCTAATGCTGAGTCAAAGTAGGCTGCGAAAGTCATGGCGGCCAACGCCGTAGGGGCGGCAAAGCCAACGGTGAGCGACACCCAACCAGACACGAAACCAACGGCGGGATGATAAATGCGACTTAAAAAATTGTACTCACCGCCTGAGCGAGGCATACGACTAGCGAGCTCTGCATAGGTCAGCGCACCACACAGGGCTGCGATACCGCCTACTAGCCACAACATCAGTAAGACAAAGCTCGACTTGATATCTATGATCTGAAAACCAATACTGGTAAAGACCCCAGTCCCCACCATATTGGCGACAACGACCGCAATCGCTGTAGCGGGTGTATACTGTTTAACTGTCGACATTGTGCGCTCACATTGGGGTGTTTAAAGGCAGTAGACTACCTTGTTTATCGAATTAAATGACTCGCGGTAACGAAAAATTTAAACTGGCCAGCACGGCGCTCATCGGGTATAAGTAGCGCCCAATTTTGAGATCGTGCACGGACATCTATTAGGAATACTCATGACAGCATCAAAAAAATACACAAGCCAAATTCAGCAAGACGCAGCAACTGGCTTGTGGAGTGCGCAAATTGCACGCCGTGCCACCGCCAAGCGCTCAGTCGTGTCTAAATCTCAAGATGGCTTTGAGAGTGAAGCGCTGGCCGTGGCTTGGGCTGAAACTGCGTTGCAAGAGTTCCTCAAGTTGAATGAGCGCAACAAACGCAAAGACCGACCATAGCCATCACGGCTTGAAACCTTTACCTACAATATAGACTTCTCTTGAGCGCGAGCGTGACGCATCAGGTTTGCGTACGACGACCTTTTCAAAGCTACTGCGTACCTCTTTGAGATATTGGTCATAGCCCTCGCCGTGAAATACCTTGGTGGCAAAATTGGCCCCTGGTTTGAGCACGGTTCTTGCCATGTCGAGGGCTAACTCCACCAAGTACATTGACGAGGCTTGGTCTGCGGCATCGACACCGCTGATATTCGGCGCCATGTCGGACATCACAAAATCAGCTTTGGCGTTATCCAGTGCCGCAAGTATCTGATCGAAGACTTCTTGCTCGGTAAAATCCCCTTCAATAAAAACGACATCGCTAATGGGCATCATCGGCAAAATGTCAGATGCTATTGTTTTACCTTTGCTGCCAACTATGGGAGCGACAATTTGTGACCAGCCACCAGGGGTAGACCCTAAGTCTAGGACTACCATGCCAGGGCGTACCAGTTTGTCCTTTTCGATGAGCTCTAAAAGTTTGTAACTAGCGCGTGAGCGGTAGCCATCCACCTGTGCGCGTTTCACATAAGGGTCGTTAATATGTTCTTCTAACCAACGGTTACTGCTTTTCGATCGTGCCATTACAATGCGTGCTCTTACTTGTTACAGGGGAGATGACGCGTCTTTTGCGTCAATAATACAGTTTCGACCTTTGGCTTTGGCGCGATACAGTGCTCGGTCAGATAGCTCTACGAACTCGTCGACGCTTTTTGTAATATCAGACGAACAAACCCCGCCACTAAAACTGCAAGTAAACTCTTCATTCTTGTGTCTGAAAACGATGGTTTCAAACTCCGCACGCAAGGAGTCAAGCTTAGTCATGGCGCTTTGGGTATTGGTGTCAGGCAACACCACCATGTATTCCTCGCCTCCGTAACGGCCTACAAGGTCGGTGGTTCGTAAGCCTCGGCGCAACAAGTGTGCGAGAGTTGCGATGACAACATCTCCAGCTTGATGGCCATAAGTGTCATTCACTTTTTTGAAATGATCGATATCGATCATAGCGACACTGACGATGGCCTTGTTTCGTCGTGCCCGCGCATATTCGTGATTCAAGCGTTCCTTGATCTCTGTGTGCTTCAACAGCCCAGTAAGGCTGTCTCGCGTCATTAGTTCAGCGAGTTTGCGGGCTCTTTGTGCGCGACTCTTAATCGTCGTGACAAAGTTGTCTTCGACCACGGGTTTAACAATGAAGTCATCCCCTCCTGTTTTCATCGCCAGCAACTGACGATTCTCGTTGCGTTCACTCGATAAGAATATAATAGGAATATGCACTAGCTGGCTTTGGTAGCGAACAATCTCCGCTAACTCAATGCCGGTGCAAAGAGGCATGTGCAAATCGAAAATAAGAAGATCGGGATGAAAATCTTCGATAACATCGAGTGTTTTCTCGGGATCGGCAAGAGCGTGCGCCATGATGCCCCTGCGTTCCAACATCAATCTATGATGCTCCAATGTGTAAATGTCATCATCTACAAGTAGTACTCGATAGGGAGAGCGCAAATTTTGCTGCAGTAGATAATCAAGGCTAGATTCTAAGGCCGGTATGCTAACGGGTTTGACAAGGAATGCAGCGACACCGTTGCGTGCAGCCAGTAACTTTTCTTGGAAACCGTCCGCGGGACTAATGACAATCATGGGAATGTCATTGAGGCCACGTTCTCGCAATGTCTCTACTGTGTTATCTAACGAATTCTCAATAATTGAGCTTGCTGACTTGTTGAAAATCAATGCATCCGGCGGGGTGGCCCTAGCGCGATCACAAAGTGCTTCAATGTCTGTGAATGTAGACACTTTATAACCAAAGCTAGACAGCCCGAGTTTTAGGGTTTCGCTGGTCGCAGCATCATCTTCTAGAATGCATATGCATATATCTTCGTTTCGATGCAGAGTTTCCTCTGGTTCGCTCGGAGTGTGGCGGGCGTTCTCAACTTCCTTATTAACAGTGCTGGGCAGTGAAATGGCAGGCGCTAACTCGCCTAGTTTCAATCGCATTTGGCTTGGGTCTAAGGATTTGTCACCGGCAATGGCGTGACTCAAGAGATGTTCGAAGCTGCGCAGCAAAATTCCGGTATCTTTGTATCCAAACGTGAGCGA
The DNA here is from genome assembly GCA_051252515.1 of Gammaproteobacteria bacterium. Lineage (GTDB taxonomy): Bacteria > Pseudomonadota > Gammaproteobacteria > Pseudomonadales > Pseudohongiellaceae > UBA5078. Next base: position 418,618 of record JBPOFS010000001.1, on the reverse strand, counting down.
AGAGCCTGCCAATTTATGGCTAGCAGCTAAGAGCTCCTTAACGGTGGCCGTGTCACAAAGTTTTTCATCGCTTAGAGCGCGGTAAGCGATGATACGCTCTAGCTCTGCAATAAGTCGTTGATGGAAATCATTGCGCAATATTTCCATTTCCTTGTGGAAATCTTGATTGTCATTCGCCATTGAACTGACTCCAATAATTTTTGAGTTGGTCGGAGAGTCCCATCGCATCAAAAGGTTTCAATATGACATTGAATGCCCCAAGAGATTTATAATATTGGACCTCGGTGCTCTGAACTTTGGCGGTCATGAATATGACGGCGGTTTCATCGAAATTCATTTTTTCGCGTAGTTGCTTAAGAGTATTAGGGCCATCCAAGCCTGGCATCATCACATCCAGCAATAAGATGTCTGGGGCAAAGTCAGGAATTTTCTCGAGTGCTTCTACGCCGCTAGCACAGCTCAGTAACGTGAACTTCCCTATGCGCTCTAGGGCTACTTTGGCGATGGCACGGATAGACTCGTCATCATCGACATGGGCTATTCTCTGTAAAGTTTTCATTTTGGTGCTTCTCCCATATCAAAGATGTTGTGCAGCGTAGAGACGACTTGTGAAAGTGAGTACTCGTCTTTTAAAAGCACGGCTGCGACGTTGTCTGCAAGCTTTCGTGGTACCTCGTGACCGGACAAGATCACGATAGGAATATCCGGTTGCGAAAGATGGATGGTTTCCCAAAGTGTTTCACCATGCCCATCGGGAAGGAATAAGTCCAATAGAATCAAGTCGTAGTGATTAAGTCGAATTTTTTCAAAAGCAGATGTTAAGTCGGTGGCCAAATCCATATCGACCCAATTAGAAACTTGTAGCTTCATCAATTGCGCAAAGTCCTCGTCATCCTCGACGTGCAATACTCGAGGTGTACGCTGGGAAAAGTCGAATTCTGTTTGTGCGCGCGGCAAGCGAATCCAAAAATGGCTACCTTGCCCTTCTGTGGATTCATAACCGATAACGCCGCCTAGCCTTTCGATGATTTCTTTGCAAATGGCAAGGCCTAGACCCGTGCCAGGCGTATCGCTGGTGTCGGAGGCATCTGCTTGTGCAAACTTCTGAAATATTCGTGATCGAAACTCTTTAGGAATGCCTTTGCCATGATCGATGATGCTAATAATAATGCTGTCTTCTGGGCCGGCCTCGTGATGAAGTTCAACTTGACCACCGGCATTGGAGTGCTTGCAGGCATTAGATAGGAGGTTGCTCAAGACTTGTAATAAGCGCCCACTATCGGTACGAACGCGCATTTTCAGATTGCCGGTACTCACAATGCGTACGCCGTTCGCTGTGGCAAAGGCTTGCATCGCGTTCTCTGCATCGTTAATTAAAGGGTTGAGGTCGATTAACTCGAGTTTTAGATCCATTTTTCCTGCGAGCAATTTATCCATGTCGAGTAGATCGTTAACCAGTTGGCTTAAGCGTTCACTGCTCTTCGCCGCAATCTGCAGCATATCGAGTATTTCATCTGGCACTTCGCCCAGGACCCCCCCCACAATTAGCGAGAGGGCGCCCGAGATCGAAGTCAATGGGGTGCGTAATTCATGGCTGACAGTGGAGATGAATTCGTCTTTGATACGCTCAAGGCGTTTGCGATCACTAATGTCCTCAATCAATGACCAAACGACCTCTCGGCCATCAGACTCAGTCATTAAAATTCCTTGAATAAGCACAGGGTAGCGGCTGCCATCTTTGCGAATATGCTCTTTTTCAACAGGTTCGTAGCGTCCAATTGTGCGCAGCTGTTCAATGGCCAAGGCCATAGTTTGGGCATGCTCTCTCGGCGTGATGTCTCGATCGCTTAGCTCCATGAATTCTTCGTAGCTGTAACCGGTCGGAGCGATCACCGCGCGGTTTGCTTCCAGCACCTTGCCTGTTCTGTATTCCATTAAGATGATGCCAATGGGAGATAGATCGAATAAACCGCGAAGCCGCGTTTCACTGCTGACTAATTGTTGACGGGCTTTGAACTCCTCAGTGATGTTTTGAATCTGTGAGACAAAGTGCACGGGATCTCCGTTTCTATCTCGGACAATTGCGACCCAGAGCAATGCTTGTATGAGTTCACCGTTCTTGCGGTAATAGCGTTTCTGCATTGAGTAGTTAGGAATTGTCCCATCAAGTAATTGCCCGAGCAGAGTGAGATCGTTCTCTAGATCATCCGGATGGGTGATCGTCTGAAAGTCTATGGCAATGAGCTCTTCGCGGGTATATCCCAACATTGAGCAAAGAGCGTCATTGACAACCAGCCAGCCGCCTTCAAGTGACACAAGCGCCATGCCGACAGCGGTCGAATCAAAGGCCCCTGCGAATCGTTGTGTTGACATACGTGCTTGCTCTTCTGCGGCAAGCTGAGCGGTTTCGTCAATGGCGATACCAATATAACCTATCACTTTCTTTTCTGACTCTAAGCCTTCCTCGATCAACGCGCTTGTCGATAAACTCACTCGTTTGTGATCGCCGTTTTTGCAAACATAAGTCCACTTGAGTGTTTCTGGAATCCCGTTTCTTGCATTGTAAGCAAAGACTTCGAATCCTGAAATTTCAATTCCATGTTCTGCACTAAGCTCTTTTGACCTGGCAATGACTTCGGATTCGAGGTGTAAAATGGCGGGAGTTTGTTTTCCAACTATTTCGTCTTCGCTATAGCCGAGCAATGCTTGTGCGCCCGGATTGAAGATGGTGATCAAGCCTTCTGTGTCTGTCACGATGATCGAGACTTCGGCGCTAGAGTTGATGACAGCTTCTACATAGGATTGCGATGTGCGTGCTCTGTCCTCAAACACGCGCACACTGCTGACATCAAGATGAATGCCTGCGACCCAAAGCGGTTCGTTGTTATCATCCCATTGATAGATACGGCCACGCACTTGTAACCAAACCCAGCGGCCATCTTTATGTTTGATGCGGCCGGTGGCATTGTAGAAAGGCTCGTCTCCGCGTAAGTGCGCTTTTATAGACTCTTCTGACAAGCCAACATCGTCGGGGTGATGTAAGGCTTTCCACTTGCCGATGTTCATCTCGGAGAGTTCTTCTACACTGTAACCGAGTAACTCGCTCCATTTAGCACTAAAGCGCATCTCGCCGGTTTGAACATTCCATTCCCAGGTGCCGGCATTGGTCCCATCCAGAATCATCTGCAGGTGGTGTTGGTTTTTTTCTAGTTTTGTTTCGTTTTCATATTGAGTCGTGATGTCGGTCATCGTAATGATGGCGGCAAGGGGGGCTTTAGATTCGGGGTCGAACAGTAATTTTCCGCTACAAAGCACAACCATAAGTTTGTTGTTGGGTGCGTGTAGTCTTAACTCAATATTATTGATAGTTTCGCCTTGCCAGACTTTCGTCCAAGGGGTTTGTTCAGGCGCGAGTGCGGTTTGATCGTCAATATGGGTCAATGTGACCATTAACTCACTTTCTTTGATGCAAAAAGTGCCTTGATCAAGACCGAAGCTATCTGCCGCCACTTCATTTAAGAGGAAGGATTTATTGTCGCCGTGATAGGCAAACGCGAGAGTAGGATTCGCCTCTAGTAGGCTGCGAAGGAAGATCAGCGTGTCTTTGTTTGCGGGCAGCTTATCTGTTAAATCCAATGTCATCCCCTAAGGTTGGCTATTGAGTTGAGTGTTGGTGTGCTCAAGCAGTTTGACCTGATTCTAGTGTGTTGCTGCTAACTCAAGCAACACACTACTTAAGTGCGAGTAGGTCGTTGATGTATAATAACACTTCTCAATGACTTTGCCGGGGTCACCGGCCAGGAATGCTCAGATGCTAAGGCTTACCGAACTTACCCTTCCTTTGGATCACTCCGAAGATGCTCTTACCCAAGAAATTTTGTCGCTATTGCAGATTCAAGCCACCGATTTAGTGTCTTTTACTGTGTTCAAGCGCAGTTACGATGCTCGTAAAAAGAATAGCGTGATCAGCTTTGTTTATATAGTCGATGTGGAAATTGTGGATGAAGAGGCTGCTCTAGAGCGCTTGGCCCAGGAGCGGCATGTAAAGAAGGCCCCTGATACTCAGTATTATCCGCTGCCGAGCGCCCCTGAGGCCTTGGCGTCACGCCCTGTCGTGATCGGCTTTGGCCCTTGTGGACTGTTTGCCGCGTTGATACTTGCCCAGCAAGGGTATCGACCAATCGTCCTGGAAAGAGGACGTGAAGTGCGTCAGAGGACTCAAGACACGTGGGGGCTGTGGCGTAAGAATATTCTGGATGTTGAGTCGAATGTTCAGTTTGGTGAGGGTGGGGCAGGCCTGTTCTCCGATGGCAAGCTGTATAGCCAAATTAAAGATCCCAAATTTTTTGGCCGCAAGGTAATGCATGAATTTGTAAAAGCCGGTGCGCCAGAAGAAATCTTGTTTGTAAGCAAGCCGCATATAGGCACGTTTCGTTTAACGGGCGTGGTGGCCGCAATGCGTGAGGAGATTATCGCCTTAGGAGGGGAGGTTCGGTTTGAATCTCAGGTTACCGACGTAGTGATAAGTGACGCAAGAGTTGCGGGCGTGGTGCTAGCCAATGGCGAGAGCATCGATACTCAACATGTCATTCTTGCTCTAGGCCATAGCGCTCGCGATACTTTCCGCATGTTGCATCAACGTGGAGTCTATGTGGAGGCTAAGCCTTTTGCGATCGGTTTTAGAATTGAGCATCCGCAATCCATGGTCGATAAAGCGCGACTCGGAAAATACGCGGGTCATCCACAACTAGGCGCTGCGGACTATAAGTTAGTTCACCACGCTAAGAATGGACGCGCGGTATACAGTTTTTGTATGTGCCCCGGCGGCACAGTGGTGGCGGCGACTTCAGAGGAAGGGCGGGTTGTCACCAATGGCATGAGTCAATACTCGCGCAACGAACGTAATGCGAATGCCGGAATCGTTGTAGGGATCAATCCAGAAGTGGATTATCCCGGTGATCCATTAGCGGGGATCACCCTACAAGAAGAGCTAGAAAGCCATGCATTTACCCTTGGTGGTAAAGACTATTGTGCTCCGGCGCAACTAGTAGGGGATTTCATTAATCAACAGCCATCGACTGTATTGGGGCAGGTAGTGCCTTCCTACAAGCCTGGAGTGTTGCTAGGGGATCTTTCCAGTGCGCTTCCCTCCTATGCGATTGAGGCTATTCGCGAGGCATTGCCTGCATTCGGTCGACAGATGAAGGGATTTGATAGGGCTGATGCAGTGCTTACCGGGGTGGAAACTCGCACATCATCCCCGATTCGCATCACGCGGGATAAAGAAACTCTTCAAAGTCTCAATACTCGTGGGCTTTACCCCGCAGGTGAGGGAGCCGGCTACGCGGGTGGCATTCTCTCGGCCGGAGTGGATGGTATCAAAGTGGCGGAGGCGCTAATCAATGCGCTACGAGCGGATTTTGAAGCAGGAGCTTTAATGTGACATTGACCTTCGATGAACTAAAGAAGCTACAGCAAAAAAAGTACCGTGAAAAATTCGGCTATTTTATTGCCGAAGGCGAGCATCTCGTACAAGAATTGGAGAGGGCGTGTGCCAATAATCCTGCTCTTACGCAGGCACAGTTATTCGTTACAGAAGATTCCCCTTTCTCACGCACATTTGCCACTAAACTAATAAGTGCCACGCAAATGGCCCGTATATGCGCAACAAAAACTCCGCAGGGTATCTTTGCCCTTGTGCCCATTGCAGCCTTATCGGCACAAGTGACTGAAACGCGAAAAGAGCGAGTGATGTATCTTCATGAGGTACAAGACCCAGGAAACTTAGGCACTATCTTGAGATCGCTGGCATGGTTTGGTGCAGGACGATGTCTATTGAGCCCAGGTTCGGTGGACCCGTTCAACCCGAAAGTGGTTCGTGCCAGCATGGGGGCTATCTTTCATGTTCCGATAGAGACCGAGTTTGCGCTTGCCACGCTAGCGTCACGATATCCGCGCATTGCCGCTTTGGATATGAAGGGAGTGGATATAGCGGATTCTCGATTTGGCCAATCCGATGTATTTGTTTTTGGTAACGAAGCGCGAGGGTTGCCACGCGAAATGTTAAATAGTTTGAAAGCCGATACCTTCACGATTCCAGGCGGCGCGACTGTAGAGTCTTTAAATTTAGGGACGGTCGTGAGCATATGTGCTTATGCCTTGAATGCTCAGGCAGCACGCTAATGCTCTGTTAACTCCACTTTAGTTTTTTTAAGGAGTTGGTTAAAACTGTCTATGGGAAGTGGTTTGCTAAAGAGATAGCCTTGAAACATATTGCAGCCATTGCTTAAAAGAAACGCCAGTTGCTCGGTGGTTTCCACACCTTCAGCGATCACATGGATGCCTAAATTATGAGCCATATCGATAGTCGTTTTAACAATCATGGCATCGGACTCAAGCACGCCAATGTTTTGCACAAATGACTTGTCGATTTTCAGTTGTTCAACCGATAGTTTGCTGAGGTAAGTCAGCGAAGAATAGCCTGTTCCAAAGTCGTCGATTGCAAATGTGATATGTTGCTTCTTAAGTCGCTCTATTTTTTCGCTCGCTAACGTAATATCCCCTAGCAGCATGGATTCAGTGAACTCTAACATCAGTGCACCCTGACTTATCTCGTGCCGCTCTAAGGTTCGCAGCAGCGACGACTCAAAAGACTCCTCATAGAATTGATCCGCTGTGATATTCAGGCTGAGTTTTAAATGGCGCGTGGCATCATTGGTTTGCCATTTTTTTAATTGCGCCAAGCCTAGTTGAATAACTTCATCTCCTATTTTTTTCATAAGTTTGTTCTCTTCGGCTATGGGAAGAAAATCAATAGGGTTTAGCAATCCTCTCTGGGGGTGGTTCCAGCGTATTAATGCTTCCGCACCCACAATTATTTCATGACAATCCAGCTGTGGCTGATAGTAGAGTTCAAACTGATGTTCCGTGATAGCCGTGCGCAGTTCATCTAATAACTGCGCACGTTCAATGACGATGGCCTGCCACTTGGGATCAAAGAAGCAGATCTGATTCACCCCAGTAGACTTGGCGTTCGTTAATGCTATATCTAGCTGTGTCATGACCTCTTGCGGCAATAGTAACGAGTCGGTAAGCAATGTTGCGCCGATGCAGCTCGTTGTAAAATAAAGAGAGTGTTCAATTTTATAGTGATCTTCGAGAGCGCTGAGGATCGTTTTAGCTACGATTTGGGCTCTCAAAGTGGCCTGCTCGGGATTCTCACCGAGGTCGCGTAAAATCACAGCAAACTCATCGCCACCGTAGCGCGCAATTTTATCTCTAGGGCGTAGCAGTTTTTGCACGCGTCTTGCGACCTGCAGCAGTAACGCATCTCCAGCATCGTGCCCCAATGTGTCGTTAATCATTTTGAAATTGTCGAGATCAATCATCAATGCGGCGCTGATCTCTGATGACTCTCGAGAGGGTGATAGTTGCTCTTCGATGAGTGTTTTGAAATGGGCGCGATTAGGAAGTCCTGTGAGTGTGTCGAAGTAAGCGAGTTTGCTGATGGTTTCTTGTGCTGATTTGATTTCGCTTAGGTTGCTGTAATGACCCACGAAATGCGTTGTCGCCCCCATCGCGTCATAGACCGCAGAGATCGAGAGGGAGTAAGGGATTATGTTTCCGTTGAAATGTGTGATCCAAAACTCTCCACGCCAAATGCCATCTACTCGCAGGCTTTTTCTAACGCTCTTGTAGAAGCTCTCATCGTGGTGGGGTGAGTGCAAGATGTCAGTAGTTTTGCCCACTAGGTTCTCAGATGAATAACCGCTGCTATGCTCAAATGATTGATTGATACGAAGAATTTTGTAATTCGCATCGGAGATCATGATCCCTTCTTGGCTTGAGAATGCGGCAGCGGCCACGCGCAAATCTTCTTCTTTGCGAACGATATCCGTAACATCATTGATTAAGGTGACCAGTAACGCAGTGTTAGGGATCGGGATGTTGTGGACGTCCACATGACGTATCAATTGTCCGTTTCGGTAGATTGGAAGGCGTCGCATAATGAGTCGATCTGGGTCCCCGCTTTGGATGTCTTCGATCATCTTTGCTTGGTGAGCAAGGCGAGCGGTTTTATCTTCAAAAGCCATTTCCCAGAATTGTTCAACACTGGTGACGGAGCCCAGTTTAAGATCGTAAGCCTTGTAAAAATGCGAGTTTAAATAGAGAAAGTCTCTTGAGAGAGTGGGGCGTGAAATTGCAACGCCGACGGGAAGTGCGTCTAGCGCGGTAATGAGCAGTTGTTGGTTTTGTTCAAAATCTCGCTGCGTACGACGTCGTTTGATGACCTGATAAAGCTCTGCAGAGAAAAGCTCTAAGGTTTTTAGGGCATTATCGTTGTAATCAATTTCGGCATTAGCCACGGCGATAATCATGCTGATTTTCTCGCCTTCGAAGATGGGGGCAACAGCGTACCGGGTTAGTGTTTCTATTTCTGAGGGTAGTGCTAGTGACAGGTGGTCTTGCAGCGGCGTGTTTGAGAAAAATGCGGTGCGATAGGTCAGACAATCCTGAGAAATGCCAATCTCAGGCGTGAGGGCGTGCCTCTCAATATCGAAAAAATCGTTCAAGGAGCTATGCCACGCGACAAGCTCGTGATTATTGATGTCCTTATCCAAAATATGAATAAAACTCTGGGCGCTGTAGGTGAGTGTTTCAAGCGTGCTTAGTCCGAGCTTTATAATGTCTTGTTCTTCCAAGCCCTCACTTTTCTCTGAAATGCTTAACAGTGCTTCTAGTCGTTGTTCCATGAAGTAGCGTTCAGAGATGTCGTGTACCACAAATAAGTAGCTTGCCCCCTCATGCTGCGAATGTGCCGTTGAAACCGATACTTCAAACCGATGCATGCCCGTCTTCAATGCTAGGCTGTACTGATGTCCGTAGCTAGCACCCTCTAAGTCGCACTCTGCTATGGCTTGTTCACAAGCTTGGGTGGCTTCTTCGGGAAGAAAAATATCGAAGCGTTTACCAATAAAAAACTCTTGATCGGCAATGAGTTTTTCCTGCTTGTCACCGGAATGATAATGCAGTATTCGTCGATCATTAGAGATCTCAAATACTAAGTCGGGAAGTGCATTCAGTATCGATTGATAGCGCCGTTCAAGACTTTTAATCTCGTTGAATGGCTCTTTTATATTGCTAAGCGCGAGTGCATAAAATAAATAGCCATACGCGAGAAGTTTGTATGTGTGCCCGGCGAAATTTGTAAACTCGTTTGCGTCGGTGTCGCTATTAAAGAGCAGTGCAGACATCGCCAGTAAGGAGCAGGCGGTATAAAGGCTGGTTGAGGATTTTTGTGGTTCTTTCTGGTTTCGCCGCCAGATTGACACTCCGGCAGTGCAATAGAGGCCGGCAATGATGATGCTGTACAGTGTGAAACCCTGATTGATGCCCATAGGGACGGTTGGGGCCATTGGGTTATTGTTAGCCAGTTGTGGCAAAAGAATCGCAATGAGAGCGCTGAGCAATATGGTCGCGACTAGCGCGGCTGAAGCTTTGTTTTTGCTGATAGGTTTTGCGGGGCAAAACGCAACTAGTAAAAGCCCTATCGCCACAAACCCTTGTGCCGCTCTTAAGAACTCAACACTAAGGCTTAGGGAGCTATTGAGGGCTTCGGAGGAGCTGGCGTCAAACGTAATTAGATGTGCAAACTCCATACAACCTATGCCGAAGAAGGCGCAGGAAAGGAATGTGCTGCGATTCTGTCGTACTTCTTGAAGTGGAAGCCAGGCGACTATGAAAATTAACGTGACTAAGACGATGCCAATAGTTTCGATGACAGAGTGAATGACTTGAAAGTATTGTGTTGAGACGTTCCAGGTCAGCGGAAAACTTAGAAATAAAGCGAAAGCGCTGACTGTGAAAGCCAGAAAGAGAAGTGTTTGTTTCTCGAATTTGTGATAAGCCTTGCTTTTTGTATTACTCACCATTTGCTCGAGTGTAGCTTAATGCGCACATTGTGCAAGGGTATTCGTGGGTGTTTGGGGGGTTGACGGTGAGTGTCAGGTTGGGGTTAATTGTGACGGAGGATTGACAAACTTTGCGGTAAAGGTCATGTTTCTATCCCCCTAGTGATAGTGCCTTTACTTAAGCGCTGAAGGGCTTATAAATATAAATGATATCCGGTTTTAGTGATATGAGGATTATGATGAATAAGAATAGATCTAAGCGTCTGTATACAGCTGTGAGAATTACTTTAGGCGCAGCGTTGTTAATTGGTGCTTCTAGCACGGCTCTTGCGCAAAGAGGTGCGTCTGCACCCGCTGAGCACGCTAATATTACGCCAGTGAACAACTTGCCTAACCCTTATGAAACTGTTCGTGACTGGAGCAACCCTCCAGCAGGACGTCAGTGGGGCTCAGTGAGTGCCATTAACATCGACATCGATGATGAAAGTGTTTGGATTGGCGATCGTTGTGGTGCTAACTCTTGCGCAGGGTCTAACCTTGATCCAGTAGTGAAACTGGACTCAGAAGGCAATGTCGTGACTAGCTTCGGCGCAGGCCTGATTCTATGGCCGCACGGCATGGATGTTGATGCGCAGGGCAATGTTTGGGTCGTGGATGCACGTGCTGCCAATGCGCGTGAGCTTGAGCAATTTCCTGATGCGGCAGGCAAAGGGCACACAGTGCTTAAGTTCAGCCCATCGGGTGAGCTATTGCTGACATTGGGGACTCCCGGTGAAGCAGGAAATCCTCCGAATCGCTTTACTGACCCGAATGATGTTGTGATTGGGCCGGATGGCCGAATCTATGTAGCTGAGACACATGGCGCTCAGTTCCAAGATGAAGCTGGTCCAGATTCTGTTAGTCGAATCTCTATCTTTGCTGCCGACGGTACGTTCATAAAAAGTTTTGGTGAATGGGGTTACGAAGATGGACAAATGCGCTCTCCGCACTCACTAGCATTTGACTCTCAAAACCGTCTATTTGTAGCGGATCGTGGTAATCGTCGAATTCAGATTTTTGATCAAGAGGGCGGACATATCGATACTTGGTATCAGTTCAGCCGTATTAGTGGATTGTTCATCGGTGATGACGACACGCTATACGCGATCGATTCAGAGTCTGATGACAACTACAATCCAGGCTGGCGTAAAGGCCTTCGCGTTGGCAGTGCGCGTACAGGTGAAGTGAAGTACTTTGTCCCAGAGCATGTGTCAGAACGTGCTTCCGGGATGGGCGGTTTTGGCTCTATGGGCGAAGGCGTCACCGTTGATAAAAACGGCGTAGTCTACGCTGGAGAAGTAGGTCCGATTCAAGGTGTCACTAAGTTTATTCCACGTCTTATTGACTAAGAATACTCGTTAGCAACACTTTAAAAAGGCGCTCTTAGCTTAGCTAGGGCGCCTTTTTTTGTGCCTGCGAGTTTAGGCTTTCATTGACTTAGGTCATTGTGGCTTTTGTTGAGTGTCTTACACTCTTGTCAATGAAAAACGACACTTTAGATCAACAGCGCAGCATCCACGGTATCCCCTTTAGTGCGGCGAGAACTACTGATCTATTAACGCGATATGGTGCGCTGAGCCCGCGCTATACCTCCTACCCCACTACGAGTCAGTTCTATGAAATGGGGCCACAAGGTTACTTAGACGCCTTGGCCCTTAGCGATGCAAAAGCGCCCCTTTCGCTTTACGTTCATATCCCGTTTTGCAGCGCTCCTTGTTACTACTGTACATATAATAAAATTATCACCCATCAGCAAGGCGCTGTTGGCGATTACTTAGCGAGTATCAAGACAGAGATGGCGTTACTAAGGTTGCAGTCGAACCTTTATTTGCGTCCTGTTGAGCAACTGCATCTAGGAGGAGGAACACCCACTTTTTTGGATGATGCGCAGCTGACACAATTGGTGCATACGCTGTCGCACTATTTCAATCTCTCCTCGCATAGGCAGCGAGACTATTCTATTGCAATTGACCCAAGGACTATGGGCGGGCACCGCATAGAGCTGCTGCGCGGCTTGGGGTTTAATCGTGTGAGTCTAGGTGTACAGGACTTCGATGCACAAGTGCAAAAAGCGATTAATCGTGAGTTAGATTTCAATCAGCTAGTAGCGCTAGTAGATGAAATACGAATACGAAGTTTCGGTTCGCTAAGCTTTGATATGTTGTACGGTTTGCCAAAGCAGAGCCTGCAAAGTTTGGAGCAATCTTTAACTCAGCTGCTAGAGTTTAGTCCAGATCGCGTGAATTACTCTCGATACCGACATCTCCCTCAACGGTTTCCTGGTCAAGGGGCAATTAACGAGATTGATTTGCCGAAAGCCACTCTACAGTTTGAGATGTTGATAATGATTGCTGATCGATTGACTGCTGCAGGTTATGTGCATATTGGGATGGATCATTATGTGAAGAAAACGGACTCGCTCGCAATCGCTCAAGTGCAAGGGGAGCTGTGTAAAAATTTTCAAGGCTATAATGTTAATAAGGCATGCGACCTAGTGGGGCTTGGGGTTTCGTCGATTAGCACAATGGGGGATGTCTTCGCGCAGAATGCCGAGAGTATTGAGGAATATTCTTTTAGTCTAAATGCTAATTCATTGCCTATTAGAAGGGGTTTCGAGTCGAAAAGAGAAGATACATTGCGGCGCGAGGTCATTGCGCGGCTGTGTTGTTATGGGCGAGTCGATATCTTACAAATAGAGCAGCGTTACGAGTTTTGTTTTTGGGAGCACTTTAAAGATACGAAACCGGCCTTGTTGCAGATGCAAAGTGATGGTCTGCTCAGCTTATTGGATGAGAGTTGTATAAGCGTGAGTCCTGAGGGGAGATTTTTTCTGCGTAATATTTGCATGCTTTTCGATGAGTGTTGATGTCATAAAAAAACGCTCGATACTTCGATGTTTGCAAGTCACCCGCTGCGCCTAATTGCATCAAAAATTGATTAGTAGTTCATTCTTGTATGAAGCGCTTTGCTGTAGCGGCGCTTATTGACTACAATGCCTGACAACTACTTTCAATGATGAAGGCTTCCGCGTGAAATCAGCTCCTAAGGCAGTTAATTTAGCGAAAGACGTCCCTTATGCGGTGCGCTCTTGTCATACCAATCCAGGTATTTCTTGCGGCGACTGTCGTTTAGGGGAGCTTTGTCTTCCGATTGCTCTCGATGCCTCCGAAATTTTACGCTTAGACGAAATAGTTAAGCGTGGTCGAGCGCTGAATAAAGGCGAGTACCTGTACCGCGAAGGGGAAGAGTTTAAATCTATATTCGCGATCCGTTCAGGTAGTTTTAAAACCTTTAAAACGACACAAGAGGGCGCAGAACAGGTCACTGGTCTTTTCCTCCCAGGAGAGATCATGGGCATGGATGGAATAGGGAGTAATAAACATAGTGGCTCCGCGGTTGCTCTGGAAACGGGATCATATTGTGAAATTCCATTTCATCAGCTGGAAGATCTCAGTACTCGCATCCCCTCACTCCAGGGTCGTTTTTTCCGACTAATGGGGCAAGAAATCCTAAAAGATCAGCAAATGCTAACGTTGTTAAGCAGTAATGCGGCTGAAGATCGTGTCGCGTCTCTTTTACTGAGTATCTCCAAGCGCAATCATCGTCGTAAACTCTCGGCTAAAAGCTTTCGTTTACCGATGACTCGAGCAGAGATCGGCAGCTATTTAGGCGTGACACTTGAGACGGTGAGTCGAATTTTTAGTCGTTTCCAGAAACAAGAGATTGTTAAGGTCGACAATAAGGAAATTGAACTGTTAGATATTGATGCGTTAAAACGCATTGCTAAAGTGCAAAGCGATTGATTACCTCTGCAAAGTAGCCCCTCCATGCCTGAACTATCCTCATTAGAGCCTCAAACTATCCGTGCTTATTTTAAGGAGCAAGGCTTTGTCGTTTTGCGCTCAGAATTTACAGAACAAGAGCTCAGGTCTTTGCAGTTAGTGTTAGAGCGTTTTCACTCCCTTTGGCTTGAATCGAATACTGATTTGTACAATGCCGGTGCGGTTAATAGCGCTTATCTTACCGATAGGAAGATCCTCTCTCGCAATGACAGGCTTGTACTCTTGCGCCTACTTGGCGATCGACGTATCGCGCAAATAGTTAAGGCGGTGTTTCCCGGTCTTGCAGCATTCATGAATACGCAGTTGTTTTTTAACCCCCATAACCCTAGCCAGAAAAATTACTGGCACCGTGATGTACAGTATTCCGGAATGACCCTAGAGCAGCAGGCGCAAGCGCTGACGACAGCAAACGTGATTCATCTTCGATTGGCGTTGATGCCGGAGCGCGGGCTTGAGTTAGTGCCGGGCACTCATAAGCGCTGGGATACTGCATTGGAGCAGGATGTGCGCTTGGCGCAATCTGGAAGGGCTGTCCATGATGCCTTGCCCAATACGCGCTGTGTGGAGCTTGCTCGGGGGGATCTTCTTATTTTTTCAGCGAATATGATACATCGTGGTTTATATGGAAAAGAGCGTTTCGCGTTCGATATGCTCTTTTGTGACCCTACTCCAGAGCTACTGGCATTCGTAAATCCAGATTGCCTGCCTGATAGCGAGGAATTGGCTATGCTGGAGTGTCCCGATGTCTTCTTAGCGGCACAGAAAGGCTTGTCGCAATAAAGTTTGAAAGTCTCTTGTTGAGCGCAGAAGCGGGGATTCTTTCCATGCTAGAATCTCACGCAAGAATTACGCCTGTAGAGGATCGGCTGCTAATGCTGTTAATGATTGATAATTATGACTCTTTTACCTATAACATCGTCCAATATTTGGGCGAGTTAGGCGCTGATGTCCAAGTGTTTCGCAATGATGCCATTAGCATTGCGCAGATCGAGGCGTTGGCACCGGAAAAAATAGTGATATCGCCTGGGCCCTGCACACCAAACGAAGCAGGAATCTCCGTGGCGTGTATTGAGCACTTTGCTGGGAAGATACCCATCTTAGGCATTTGCCTTGGGCATCAAAGTATCGGGCAAGCCTTCGGTGGGCAGATAGTGCGCGCTGGCAAAGTGATGCATGGCAAGCTTTCACCTATGCATCACGCGGGCGTGGGAGTTTTTGCAGGGCTCGACAATCCCTTCACTGCCACTCGTTATCACTCCTTGGTCATTGATAAGGCAACACTTCCTGACTGTTTGGAAGTTACGGCATGGACCGAGCGTGAAGATGGATCCATGGATGAGATTATGGGGGTCCGACACCGCACGCTAGCCATTGAAGGCGTGCAGTTTCACCCAGAGTCGATTCTAAGCGAGCACGGACATCAATTATTAAAGAATTTCCTCGACGCCCAATAGTGAAGAAGGACGCCCCATGGATATCAAAGCCGCAATAGCGCAGCTCAGTAATAAACAAGACCTCAGTGCCTCAGATATGACCGTATTGATGCGAGACATCATGACTGGCGGTGTGACTGATGCGCAGGTCGCTGCATTTTTAGTGACATTGCAGCTTAAGGGCGTGTGTGCGCAAGAGCTTCTAGGGGCCGCTAAAGTCATGCGAGAGTTGGCCACTGCCGTAAAGGTCGATGACAAGACGCATCTAGTTGATACCTGTGGAACAGGGGGCACTGGGACGAATACGTTTAATATCTCCACCGCCTCGGCCATGGTGGCGGCTTGCGCCGGAGCGCGAGTAGCAAAACACGGTAACCGTGGGGCCACTAGCAAAAGTGGCAGTGCGGATTTGCTAGAGGCGGCAGGGGTGAAGTTGACCTTAAACCCTGAGCAAGTGGCCAAGTGTATTGATCAAGTAGGAGTAGGCTTTATGTTTGCCCCTGGTCACCACAGTGCTATGAAGCATGTCATTGGTGCGCGAAAAGAAATTGGCATCCCCACAATATTTAATTTGCTCGGACCGTTAACCAATCCTGCCGGAGCACCGAATCAAGTGCTTGGGGTTAATAATGCTAAATGGATTGAGCCTATGCTTAAGGTTCTCCTAAGTTTAGGCGGGCAGCATGTGTTGATAGTCGCAGCCGACGATGGCTTAGATGAGATCAGCATCAGCTCGGCAACCCAAGTGGGAGAGCTACGCGATGGCGAAATTACCCGTTATAGCATCACGCCTGAGGACTTCGGGATTGAGCGCCGCGAGGGCATCGCTATGCTGCAAGTCAGTGATGCGCATGAGAGCTTAGCCTTAGTACGTAAAGCATTACGGTACGAGGATGCTGCCTGCGCTGACATCGTCGCACTCAATGCCGGAGCTGCGATTTACGCGGCGAACGTGGTGGACAGCATTGCCGAGGGTGTGCAAAGAGCCCAAGAAATCTTGCGTACTGGCGCTGCGATGAAAAAACTAGAGCAGCTTGCACAATACAGTGAATCACTTTAATTGAAGTAGCGATCAGAATGAGTAAACCGACAATATTAGAAAAAATTATCGCGCAGAAGCATCGAGAAATCGTTCGCGATAGCGCTATCACCAGTCTCACTAGCATGGAGCAATTGGCCGCGAAGGTTTCAGATAAGCGCGAGTTTATCGCAACGCTTCGAGACCGAATCGAGGCGCGACAGCCAGCGGTTATTGCTGAGATTAAAAAGGCCTCGCCAAGTAAGGGGTTGATTCGAGAAGACTTCGATCCAGCGCTGATTGCTCGGCAATACGAGGAAGGCGGGGCGAGTTGTTTATCGGTACTAACTGACAGAGAGTTCTTTCAAGGGGGCAACGAATACTTGCAACAGGCTCGTGCTGCCTGTCAGTTACCCGTTATTCGCAAGGATTTCATTGTAGCGCCATATCAGATCGCTGAAGCCAAAGCGATTGGTGCCGACTGTGTCTTATTGATCGTGGCCGCATTACAAGCAGAAGAGTTACGAGAGCTAGCCGCTTACGCCAAACAGATGAATATTGATGTGTTGGTGGAAGTGCATGATGAGACTGAACTCGATGTGGCCTTGGCGGCCGGTTTCGATCTCATTGGCGTGAACAATCGCAATCTTCACAATTTCGAAACAAACCTTGAGGTAAGCTTCCGGCTTGCGAAACTGCTTCCCAAAGGCAAGTTGTTAGTAACAGAGAGCGGGATTCATAGTGCGCAAGATGTCCGCTCTATGCTTGCGCAGAATATCTTTGGCTTCTTAATAGGGGAAACCTTTATGCGAGCGCCCAATCCTGGACATAAACTGACTGAGTTGTTTTCTTAATGAGCGTTGACTCGCCTTCAAGTGAACCGGTGCGTGACGCCTCTACTGCTCCCGTGCCTCCTAAACGACGTGGTATTGCGCGTCTAATTGCGGCGACACGCTACTCCTTCGCAGGCCTGGGTTCTGCTTTTCGCTCTGAAGAGGCGTTCCGCTTAGAATGTTTAGCTCTGGTGGTCTTGAGCCCGTTGGCCTTTGTACTCGGAGACAATGCGCTGGAGATCGTTCTAATGATTGGCAGTGTGATCTTGCTGATGATCATCGAACTGCTTAATACGGCCGTTGAGGCCGTGGTGGACCGCATTGGCGTGGAGTATCACGAGTTGTCTCGTCAGGCTAAAGACATAGGGTCCGCTGCCGTGTTTATGGGCATGGTGTTAGTGGCCTTCGTGTGGGGCCTTCTTTTACTGTAGTTCCACACGTTCCTTTGTAAATAAAAGTAAACCTCTTCCCCGATGAGCCGATAACTATTAGGTAAGCGCAATTACGCGCTAATCTAATTTGTGAACTCGGTGTGCCATGTTGTTTTCTAGCGCTTTAACAGTTTCTATACTTTTCGCCGTAATACTGGGTTCGCTGTTGATAGTGCGCCTGACGCAAGATCGGCAAGAGCGCCAGTTAATACGTTTGTACCGCTTAGCCGCATTAGACCGTCGCAGCTCGGCATTGCGCAAAGTGTTACAGGGTTTAAAGGCGTTCGATGATAATCCCGAAGTTATTCGTATTCTGACGCAGGCCTTAAAGGGGGATATGCAGCGCATCCAAATTTTGGATCCCGCGCGTAGCGTTAATGAAAAAGAGGCACGCCAAGGTGATAGTGCGAAAGCGGAAAAGCCCAGTGCCGCAAATACGGCAACGCTTTCAAAAGTAGACCAAAAAACCAGTTTTGGCACTGAGCAAGAAGTCATGAAAGCCCGTGCGCATATCACCGATGCTCTGGCGCTCATAAGACACCTTTATCAAGTAGGCCACGTTAAAGGTGAGCAATTGGAGTCTACAGCCCGGCACTTGGGGACGTTAAGTGCTTTGGTGGGGGTGAATTCGAATATTCGCATGGCGGAAGAAGCGTTTGAGCATGGTGATTCGAGAAAGGCATTTTCTCATTATCGCGCAGCAGAAAGTTACTTGGTCAATGGTCCGCTAAATGGGCCGGAAGGGGCGAGTAAGCTCAGTTATATTCAGCAACGTAAAACGTTCATCGCAAATGCGGAGCTCTCAGAGCAAGAGGCCTATACTCGACAAGCGGCCTAATGCGCGACCTTGCGCGTATTAGCGTGTGCCGTAGACTACGATTGTTTTCCCTTTTACAGAGATAAGCTCTTGCTCTTCTAGCGTCTTCAAGACGCGCCCCGCCATTTCTCGGGAGCAGTTAACTAGGCGTCCCAATTCTTGCCGTGTGATTTTGATCTGCATCCCATCCGGATGAGTCATTGCATCAGGCTCTTTGCTTAGTTCTATAAGCGTACGCGCGATACGTCCGGTGACATCATAGAAAGCGAGGTCGCCAACTTTACGCGTTGTATTGCGTAAGCGGTGTGCCATCTGTTTGCCAATGGTGAAAACGATCTCTGGGTGGGAGCGGATGTAATTGTTGAAGTTAGCATAGCTGATCTCTGCGATCTCACAGGCGCTACGAGCTCTACACCATGCGCTACGTGCCTCTTTTTGTTCAAACAAGCCCATTTCGCCAAAAAAGTCGCCTGGGTTCAAGTAGGCTATGACAACCTCTTTTCCATCATCGTCTTCTAAAACGACAGAGACAGAGCCCTCAATAATATAATAGAGCGTATTGCAGGTATCACCTTCATAAATGATGGTGCTGCGATTCGGGTAACGACGACGATGGCAATTGGTTAGGAAGTTTTCCAAGTCCTTAATATGTGGCGTAAGAGCCGTGAGCGTCATATTGTTGTTCTCCTAAACGCAGAGGTTCATTCTTGCGAAAACTAAAGGGCGTAAGCCAAAGTATAATTCAGAAAACTTGGCAGAGGTATATCATACCTCCGAAGGCACAGAAAATGTTAGCTGCTTCGTCCTCTTGGGGTGACTGTGTTAATCTTTCGCCATTCGCAGCGTGCCAAATGGGTAGGCTCTGACATTAACAAGCGAGAGAGAATGATGAAAGCGAAAGTGCGTTGGATAGACAAAGTAAAATTTCTAGGCGAATCCGGCAGTGGGCATTCTGTTTTAATGGAAGGGCCGGAATCTAGCGGGGGCGATAATATAGGGATTCGCCCGATGGAAATGTTATTGATTGGTGTCGGTGGCTGCTCTTCGTACGATGTCATGAGTATTTTGCAGAAGACTAGGCAGCACGTGACTGACTGTGAAACGGAAATAACGGCTCATCGAGCCGATGCTGTGCCAGCTGTATTCGAGAAAATCCATTTGCACTTTCGTGTGACAGGAAAAGGGCTCAACCCTAAGCATGTAGAAAAAGCGGTGGCATTATCGGCTGAAAAATATTGCTCAGCGACGATCATGTTAGAGAAAGGGGGAGTGGAGATAACCCACGACTTCGAAGTGATCGAAGTCGAGTAAAAGCGTTAGCCTTATAGACGATAAGCGGTTTTCTTCATTAGCACCGACATTGACTGCATCGCAAGCTTGATAGGCAGTGGTAGATTCTCTCCCCCTGCTTGTCGAGCTGACTCTCCGTGTTGCTGCTCATCAATCAGCATTTGCTGCAATACTGCTCTACTCTTGAGGTCGCTTTTGGGTAGCTGTACCAAATGATCTTTGAGATGCTCGCAAACCTGTTCTTCGGTTTCTGCAACGAAACCTAGGCTCCATTTGTCACCCGCAAGACCCGCCACTGCGCCAAGACCAAATGACATCGCATACCAAGCGGGGTTGAAGACACTGCTGCGGCTTTCGAGATCTTGTAACCGTTGCTCACACCAAGCGAGGTGGTCGACTTCTTCTTGGGCGGCGTCTTCCATTGATTGGCGCACATCGGGAAGTTTTGCGGTGAGCGCCTGACCTTGATAGAGCGCTTGCGCGCAGACTTCACCCGTATGGTTGATACGCATCAATGAGGCGGCTTGTTTGCGCTCACTATCGCTAAGGGTTTGTGCTTCTAAGCTGCGGGCAGGCGAAGGACGGTTCTGGGTGCTACTACCCGGCACCAAGGTGCGCAGGGCTTGGTCGAACTGTACGATCAGCCGGTCTAGCCCATTATGGTATTCACGTTGTGTATCAGACATTTTCTCTCGCAATGGCTCGGTAAGCGATGTCGCGTCGGAAATAAACATTATTCCAGTCTAGCTGTTTGATCAAGTCATATGCTGATTTTTGTGCATCGGTGACGGTGTTGCCTAAGGCTGTTGCGCATAGGACGCGTCCGCCATTGGTCACGACATCGTCGCCTTGCATACGAGTTCCCGCATGAAAGACTTTGCGATCGCTGGACGTGTTGCTTGCCAGTCCGCTGATAACATCGCCTTTATTGTAGGCGTCGGGGTAACCACCGCTAGCTAATACGACTCCGACGGCAGGGCGCGGATCCCATTGGGCTTGCGTCTTGTCGAGTTGCCCATCGAGTGCACTTTCGCATAAAGCGATAAGGTCGGACTGTAGGCGCATCATTACTGGCTGTGCTTCTGGGTCCCCGAAACGGCAGTTATATTCAATAACATTGAGATCGCCATTAGGAGAAATCATTAGGCCCGCATAGAGAAAGCCTACATAAGCATTGCCGTCTTCACGCATGCCGTTGACGGTAGGCATGATCACTTGCTGCATTATTTTGTCATGCAGCTGTGGGGTCACGACCGGCGCGGGAGAGTAAGCCCCCATGCCACCGGTATTAGGACCTTTGTCACCATCATCGCGTGCTTTGTGATCTTGCGATGTCGCAAACGGCAGAACGTTATTGCCATCTACCATGACAATGAAACTTGCCTCTTCGCCCTGTAAGAACTGCTCGATGACCACGCGATGTCCTGCGTCACCAAATTTATTGCCCGAAAGCATGTCTTTGATGGTTTCTTCGGCCTCGGTGACGCTCTGGGCAATGATGACGCCTTTGCCAGCCGCTAATCCGTCAGCCTTGATAACGATAGGGATGCCTTGAGCGCGAACGTATTCGCAAGCGGCATCGATTTCAGTAAAGTTTTGATACGCCGCTGTGGGAATCCCGTGGCGGTGTAAAAAATCTTTGGTGAACGCTTTAGAGCCTTCGAGTTGTGCAGCATTTTTAGAGGGGCCGAAGCAGCGTAGACCATTCTCAGCAAAATAATCTACCACGCCGTCAACAAGAGGGGCCTCTGGTCCCACTATGGTTAAGGCGACGTCATTGGCCTTAGCAAACGCCACAAGGGCGGGAAAATCCATAGGGTCGAGGGCGACGTTCTCGACCCCTGGCTCTAAATGAGTTCCCGCATTGCCTGGGGCAACGAAAACTTTTCCTGCCTGTGAAGATTGCTTAACGCGCCACGCTAATGCGTGTTCGCGGCCACCGTTGCCAATAATCAAAACGTTCATAGTATTTTGCTGTGCCTCTAAAAGCGCTGTTGACTGATTACAAGTTTGTCTTAGTGTCTAAAGTGACGAACACTCGTGAATACCATTGCCATTCCAGCTTCGTCGGCGGCAGCAATGACTTCGTCATCACGCATAGAGCCACCAGGCTGTATAACGGCGCTTATACCCGCTTGTGCTGCTGCATCGATACCGTCACGGAATGGGAAGAAGGCGTCCGAGGCCATCACTGAACCGCGTACCTCTAAACCTTCATCGGCGGCTTTGATGCCAGCGATTCTGGCACTGTACACTCGACTCATCTGGCCAGCGCCAATGCCAATAGTCTGCTTGTTCTTGCAATAGACAATAGCGTTGGATTTTACGAACATCGCGACTTGCCATGCGAACAATAAGTCGTCGATCTCTTGTTCACTGGGCTGACGCTTACTGACGATTTTCAAATCGGCAGCGCTGATTTGGTGAATGTCTCGATCTTGCACGAGGAGGCCGCCATTAACGCGTTTGAAATCAAAAGCGGCTTGAGGCTGGGCTTCCCATTGGCCGCAGCTTAGAACGCGGACGTTCTGCTTGCTGCTGACAACTTTAAGCGCTTCTTCGGAAACACTCGGGGCAATAATGACTTCAGTAAATTGACGATCGACAATCAATTGCGCCGTTGCCGCATCGAGCTCGCGATTGAAGGCAATGATTCCGCCAAACGCAGACGTCGGATCTGTCTTGAAGGCCAGATCATAGGCGCCAGCAATCGAATCACTGACTGCGACACCGCAAGGGTTGGCGTGCTTTACGATAACGCATGCTGGTGCTTCGAATGATTTTACGCACTCTAAGGCCGCATCAGTATCTGCGATGTTGTTATAGGACAAAGCCTTGCCCTGTAGCTGTACGGCTGTGCTGATACTAGCTTCTTGCGGAGCTTTCTCTGCATAGAAGGCAGCACGCTGGTGAGGGTTCTCACCATAGCGCATGTCTTGACGCTTAATAAATTGCTGCGAGAACGTTCTTGGGAAGGCTCTAGGCAAGACTTCCTCCTCTGCATCGCTAGGGACGCGAGCGCCAAGATAGTTCGCAATTGCGGCATCATAGGCGGCAGTGTGTTCAAACGTGCTAACGGAGAGGTCGAAGCGTGTTGCATCGCTAAGAGCGCCGTTATTGTTCGCCAGCTCTGCCAGTACTCGATCGTAATCGGAAGGGTTCACGATGACGCCTACCCATGCATGATTTTTGGCCGCAGCCCGTAACATGGTCGGTCCACCGATATCGATATTCTCGATGGCAGTGGGAAGGTCGCAGTCAGGGTTTGCCACGGTCGCTTCGAAGGGGTAGAGGTTCACAACCACTAGGTCGATCGGCGGTATATCATGCTCTTGCATGACGGCCTGATCGATCTCACGGCGAGCAAGAATGCCGCCATGAACCTTCGGGTGCAGAGTTTTGACTCTGCCATCCATCATTTCTGGAAATCCCGTGTAATCGGCAATTTCGATAGCAGGGATTTTCTCTGCTTGCAGTAATTTGAATGTGCCGCCAGTGGAGAGTATTTCTATACCAGCGCGGTGTAGGGATTGAGCAAAGGGTACTATGCCGGTCTTGTCGGACACGCTTATAAGTGCGCGTCGAACTACGGCAGAATTAGATGTGGGCATGTGAGAAGGTCTATCGTAGGCCGACAAGGCGGGGGGTTCCATTACGCTCCGCTAGATCAGAGTTATCCGGGTACCAGAGTCCTGGTTACAACATTCCATGTTGTTTCAATTTCTTGCGTAGAGTACCACGATTCAGGCCCAGCATGATAGATGCCTTGCTCTGGTTGCTGCCGCTGTGGCGCAATACGGCTTCTAATAAAGGGGCTTCCACTTCGTTCAAAACCAGCTGGTAGAGATTCGTTACTGAATCATCGCCGACATTCTCGAAATACTGCTGCAAGGCCCTTTCTACATCTTTGCGTAGAGTGGAGGGCTGTTGAATAGGGGGGCGGGGCAATAGGAAGTCATTACTATTATTTTGATGAGAGCTGTTTTCATTAAATGGTTTCAACGGTTGATCTCCCCATTAGCCGTGAAGGTATTAAAGTAAGTATTAAGTTCACTTATCTGATTGTCAGCTGTTTTTAACGAATTAAATACGGCTCGAAAGTCTTTAGCCCCTGCAAGTATATCGGTATACCAAGCCACATGTTTGCGCGCAAAAAGGACGCCTTTGAACTCCCCGTATAGTTCGTGCAATTGCTGCACGTGAGAAACCAGCGTGCTGTGCAAATCACCCAATGAGTGGGCTGGGAGGTTTTCTCCGGTTTCGAGAAAGTGGTTAATCTGCGCGAAAATCCAAGGGTTTCCCTGTGCTGCTCGGCCGATCATAACGCCATCGGCTCCGGTGTAATCCATCACATGCTTGGCACGTTCGGCCGTGGTGATGTCCCCATTGGCGATGACGGGAATTGAGAGTGCATTTTTAATGTCTCTGATGGTGTCATATTCGACATCGCCGACAAAGCGACACTCTCTTGTGCGCCCATGTACGGTCAGTAATTGAATGCCTTCGCTCTCTGCAATCCTGGCGATTTCAACGCCATTGCGCGACTCGGGAGACCAACCAGTGCGTATTTTTAGGGTGACGGGGATGTCGACGGCGTTAACCACTTCTTTGAGAATCTGAGTCACTAGCTTGGTGTCTTTGAGTAAGGCCGAGCCAGCGGCTTTTTTAAGCACTTTTTTGGCGGGACAGCCCATGTTGATGTCGATGATGTCGGCGCCTAGGTCGGCATGACGTCGTGCAGCGTCAGCCATCATGTCTGCAGACGAGCCCGCAATCTGAATAGAGTTCAGTGCCCCGATGTGGGAGTGAATATATCGAGTGCGGTTTTTCCTGCTCTCCCAAAGTGAAGAGTTACAAGTCAGCATCTCGGACACAGCAAGGCCGGCACCATGCGTGACGCAGAGGTCACGAAAAGGTTGGTCAGTAATGCCAGCCATAGGGGCGAGCATTACATTGCCTTCTAGCCGATGTTGTCCGATAGTAATCGCTGGTTTGACGTTCTTCATTATGTGCAACTTGCCTAATGTCTAAGTTGTCGGAATCGTATAAAAACTGATTTCGTAGTTAAGGGCCTGCGGGCCAGGGTCGAGCAAATCCAGTGAGATTTGCAGTTGTGACTTTGCAGGCATTGCCGCTAGATCTTGTAATTCACTTTCCAGGTACTCGCTGGGAGTAAAGTGGCGTTCGGCAAGGACTTCGTCACGGCTGTTAGTGAACTTCAGCAGAAGGCCGGGTAAGGGCTGTGCAAACGTGGCGTCATTACGAAACTGAACTTTGACGCGAAGAGCATTTGAGAACTCTGGATGGCTCTGTACAGCGAGCTGATCGCTGCGTATTAAGCGTAAATCTACCAACGGTTTTAATCCGCAATCGATTGGAGAGCAAAGCGTTTCGATGACCGTGCGCCACTGCGGGTTTTGTGCAAGCGCGTTGCGATTGACCCATAATAACTGGAGGGCAAGGCATCCGATAAGCACTATCGATAGTAGTGTGATCCCAAGAGTTTTTCTTGGTTTCTCCTGCCAATTCAACTCTATTGGGTTTTCTTCGAGATCGACGTTATCTAAATCTTCCGCACTAAAGCCATCAAGTGTAAGTGAGTCATCGTTCGAAGGGCTGCTATTGAACTCAAGGTTGTTAACGCGTGCTCGAGCCTGTGAGTCGTCGTCAGTCTCGTCACTTTCGGTTATGTCGGGTGTGACCTCTTCCTCGGCAGTAATGACAGTCTCGTTAGACTCTGTAGTGGAAGTTGTTAGCGCTTCAGGCGTTTGTGGCTCTGGAGTCTGTTCAATGTCCGGACTGTCGTCATCGATAAGCTCCCAAGACGCACTACTCTCAGTAATAATGGGGCTAACTCTATTGGGGAGGGAGTCTGCCATGTCGAGAGTGAAGATGCTTTCCTCTTCAGAATCAGCCTCATCTTCATCTAGGGGGGGCGTTAAATCGCTTAGCGGCAATTGCTCGTCGTTAGATTCAATTTCTTCGTCTAAGGGGTCTTCCTCTTCGCGATTGGGGACGGAGATTGTCCGAATGTCGACAGAGGGAAGTAAGTTATTGTCGGCGGCAAAGATGCGTAAGCAAGCCCCGCACCGCACCATGCCGTCAGCGGACTGCAGCTGAGAGACACTAGTGCGAAACGAGGTGTGGCAATGTGGGCATTGTGTGATGAATAAGCTCATAGTCGGCAGACATCGCTAAAACTAAATTTAACGCCTGATGCCTTCTACGCGGACCCATTCTTCGCGCAACGCGGGCTCAAGCATGGTGAAGTATTCTTGATAACTATTCATTAGCGACTGAGTTTGTTGCGAGAGTACCCCTGAGAGTATTAGCTTGCCGCCTGGCTTAATGAGCGCTGCGATAATGGGCGTCAACGCCTCAAGAGGTCCGGCCAATATATTGGCGACAATAATGTCGGCTTTGGGGTGTCCCTCTACTCCGGGCAAGTAAGCCCGTAACTGGGTGTCGTCGATACCATTGAGTTCACGATTGCTTTCGGTCGCGATAATAGCTTGCGGATCGTTATCGATCGCGATGACTTCTTTGGCGCCTAGCAGCGCTGCTGCAATGGCTAAAACACCGGAGCCGCAGCCGTAGTCGATCACTGTTTTGTTGGCAATGTCTTGTTGATCGAGCCACTCCAAACAAAGTGCTGTTGTGGGGTGGGTACCAGTGCCAAAGGCTAGGCCTGGGTCCAGCATGATATTCGTCGCATTGGATTCTGGCGGCGTTTCCCAGCTCGGGCAAATCCAAATGTTCTCACCAAAACGCATAGGCACAAAGTCCTGCATGCAGACACGTTCCCATTCGGCATCTTTTATTTCTTCAATGTCGATGGGCAGTTCTTTCGTGCAAGGAATGTTCTCACGCAAGCTCGCGACAATGATGTCCATAGGGGCATCATGGTCGAACAAGCCTTGCACTTGAGTGCTATTCCAAATGGGGGTTGTATCAATGTCTACTTGAAAGACCGGTTGGTCTTCAGCATCCATAAGTGTCACGGATACCGCACCGCACCCATTGAGATATTCTTCAATAAGTGCGGCGTCGTTCTCTTCGACATTGAGCGTCAGTTGCTGCCAAGGCATGTTTACACCTTCGCTGAGGGAGCGTGGAGTTGATTGGGTATCATATTATTTAGACGTAGGCTTATGTTGCCCAATCAGCTTGCTCTCGAGGTAATGAATATTCACGCCGCCTTTTTGGAACTCAGTGTCACGAATAATATTCTTATGCAGCTGCGTATTGGTGCGTATGCCATCAATAAGAAGTTCATCCAGAGCGTTACTCATTTTTGCGAGTGCTCCGTCTCGGTCTTCGCCATAAGTAATTAGTTTGGCGATTAACGAATCATAATACGGAGGTACGGTATAGCCACTGTAAATATGTGAGTCCACTCGGATACCATTGCCTCCAGGGGCATGGAAAAGGTTGATCTTTCCTGGGCAGGGCAAGAACGTCACTGGGTCTTCGGCATTGATTCGGCACTCGATAGAGTGGCCGGTGATCTTTACGTCAGACTGTTTGATTGACAGCTTCTCGCCGCTGGCAATTCTGAGCTGCTCTTTTACGATGTCGATCCCTGTTACCATTTCTGTTACAGGGTGTTCTACCTGGACGCGTGTGTTCATTTCGATGAAATAAAACTGCTCGTCTTGGTATAAGAACTCGAGCGTGCCGGCGCCGCGATAATTCATTTTCTCGCACGCTTTAACGCAAGTCGCTGCAACGGCTTCGCGAATATGGTCAGGGATGCCAGGCGCGGGTGCTTCTTCTAACACTTTCTGGTGACGGCGCTGCATAGAGCAGTCTCGATCGCCTAAGTGAATAGCATTGCCTTGACCGTCGGCTAAAATTTGAATCTCAACGTGACGAGGGTTTTCTAGGAATTTTTCAATATAAACTATGCCACTGCCAAAGAATGCTTTCGCTTCTGATTGAGTGACGTAAACAGCTTTGAGTAGGGCCGCTTCGCTATGCACTACGCGCATGCCACGTCCGCCGCCACCAGCGGCCGCTTTGATGATTACGGGGTAACCAATCTCGCGTGCGATAGCGAGAGTGCGCTCTTTGTTGTCGTCGATAGGGCCGTCAGAGCCTGGCACTGTAGGAACGCCTGCTTCGCGCATGACTTTGATCGCAGAGACTTTGTCGCCCATTAGACGAATAGTTTCTGCTCGTGGGCCAATAAAGATGAAACCGCTTTTTTCAACTTGCTCAGCGAAGTCCGCGTTTTCTGCAAGGAAACCGTAACCTGGGTGGATCGCAACGGCATCAGTCACTTCAGTCGCGCTGATGATGGCGGGCACATTGAGGTAACTATCTGTTGCATTGGCAGGACCAATACAAACGGACTCATCGGCGAGTCGGACGTGCATCAGGTCGCGATCGGCGCTGGAATGCACGGCGACTGTCTTGATGCCGAGTTCTTTACAGGCGCGAAGTACCCGTAAAGCAATCTCTCCGCGATTGGCAATCAGAACTTTATCTAGCATGGAATCAAACCTTTTGTAGTGACATGAAAGAGTTTTAGTCTTAAACGATAGTTATGAGAGGTTGATCAAACTCAACTGGCTCACCATCTTCCACAAGAATTGCTTCCACGACACCGGAGTGATCGGCTTCAATTTGATTCATCATTTTCATAGCTTCAACGATGCAAATTACATCGCCCACTTTGACGTGCTGACCCACTTCCACAAAAGCAGGTGAAGAAGGTGATGGTGAGCGATAGAAAGTGCCAACCATAGGAGATTTAATAACGTTGCCGCTTAGCTTTTTGCTTTCTTCCGGAGCGCTAGCAACGGGAGCCGCTACTGGAGCAGGCGCAGCAACAGGGGCTGGTTGTGGAGCATAGGCAACAGGTGCGGATCTAGAGGTACGGCTAATACGCACGGCTTCTTCGCCCTCTTTTATTTCGATCTCGGCAATGTCCGATGACTCTAACAGTTCAATGAGTTTTTTTACTTTTCTAATATCCATGTGGGAGGTCTCTTCTTAGTGTTTAAGGTGTTACTTGTTCTTAATTTGATACAACGCGGCCTGTAATGCCAAGTCGTACCCTAGACTGCCAAGGCCCGTGATCGTGCCTACGGCGATATCTGAAAAATAGGATTTATGTCGAAACTCCTCGCGTTTGTACACGTTGGAGATATGCACTTCGATAAACGGTATATCGGCAGCAAGAATCGCATCACGCAGGGCAACACTGCTATGGGTAAAAGCGGCAGGATTGAAAATAATGAAATTAACCCCTTCATTGCGTGCTGCATGCAGCCGATCAATGAGCTCGTACTCAGCATTACTTTGTAAGTGCTGTAAATGCTGGCCCGCTTCGATGCAACTGAAGTTGAGCCGCGCATTGATATCCGCAAGCGTCTCAGAACCATAAACTTCAGGCTCTCTTTTGCCTAGCATATTCAAATTGGGTCCGTGCAGTACCAGTATGGTTGCCATCGCGTTGGTCTCGGCTTCGCTGTGTAGTTCTTGTGTATTCGATTATACCGGTTTCGGCAATTTTCCCAGCATTTTCGCAGAATATTGGCTTTATTTCACCATAATTTGCTTCCTAAAGAAGTTATTCAGCAGTGTTTTGGGAGGGAATTGACGAAAATTGTGACAGCTTTAAAAGGCTAGGGGGATTTCTTGGTGTTGGACTGTATAGCAGAAGCCCGCTTCAGCGCAGCCTTGGTATTGAAGACTCAGGGTAATATCACCTTCTTGGTCCATGTTTTTCATGTCAACTTGTGCGACTACTGCATCGAAATAAACCATTACATCACCGAAAAACTCATCGTTGTGGGCAATCGCTTCAGGCAATTGCAGCGCAAACGATACGCGCTTGCCGTTCACTTCTGCGTGCAAGGCAAACTTGTCTTGATAGAGGTAATAGCCGGGGGCAATGGTCCAGTGCAGTTTGAGTACGCCGGGTTCTGGCAGGCTTGTGTAGAAGTTAAAGGCTTGTTCTGCAGGTAGAAATCGAGGGCCAGACAAAAGGCTGTTTTGACCGCCGGTGATGCTTTGCGCGTGTGCCGTGCTTAAACAAAGGCTTAAAACAAGCCACACCATCGCAATCAATACTTGCTTGCAAGGGGTGTGGCGTTGTTTATGTAGCTGCGCTTCCATTAGGAATGAGCCTTATTGTTTGTAGCGTTCAAACACCAAGCTGGCGTTTGTGCCCCCAAAACCAAAGCTATTAGACATGACGGTATTGATCTTAATATTATCAATACGTTGCTGCGGGATATTGAGTCCTGCGGCTTCGTCATCAGGGTCTTCTAGGTTAGCTGAAGCGCAGATGAAATCATTTTCCATCATCAATAGGCTATAGATCGCCTCTTGTGCTCCTGCGGCACCCAAGGAATGCCCACTAAGAGATTTGGTTGAGTTGATAATCTGTGTGGGGTTATCGCCAAATACTTCTTTGATGGCGCGTAACTCTGAAACATCGCCTGCAGGTGTGCTTGTGCCGTGTGTGTTGATGTAATCAACAGGGGCAGTTGACGTGTCGCAAGCCAGTTTCATTGCTCGTACGCCACCTTCGCCGCATGGGGCTACCATGTCATAGCCATCAGATGTTGCGCCGTAACCGGTAATCTCAGCATAGATCTTCGCACCACGCTTAATGGCGTGATCAAGAGATTCGATGACCAATACTGCGCCGCCGCCAGCAATGACAAAACCGTCGCGGCCTTTGTCGAATGCGCGTGAGGCTTTTTCTGGCGTGTCATTGTATTTTGTCGAAAGCGCGCCCATTGCGTCGAACATATTGGTAAGTGACCAATGTTCAGCTTCTCCGCCGCCAGCAAAAATGACGTCTTGTTTGCCGAGTTGAATCAATTCAACGGCATTACCAATACAGTGTGCACTTGTCGCACAAGCAGAGGAGATTGAGTAGTTCACACCTTTGATTTTAAAAGGAGTCGCAAGGCAAGCAGAGACTGTGCTGCCCATCGTGCGAGTCACGCGATAAGGTCCAATCTTGCGAACGCCTTGGTTGCGCAATATGTCGGCCGCTTCAACTTGATCTTGTGATGAAGAACCACCCGCGCCCATGATGATGCCAGTGCGCACATTTGAGACTTCGTCGTCTTTTAGACCAGCATCTGCAATAGCCTGCTCCATGGATAAATATCCATAAGCGGCAGCAGCGCCCATAAAGCGCAGAATTTTGCGATCAATTAATGCTGAAAGATCGAGATCGATCGAGCCAGCAAGGTGGCTGCGCAAACCCATTTCCTTGTATTCAGGTTGGAATCGGATTCCACTGCGACCTTCGCGCAAGGATTCCAGCACAGTCTGCTTGTCAGAACCCAAACAAGAGACAATACCGATACCGGTAACTACAACGCGTTTCATATAAACCTCTTAGCAGGATAGGGTGTTTGTTCAGAATTTGGCTTCGGGAGTAAATAGTCCCACTTTCAACCCTTTTGTGGTGTAGATCACTTTCCCATCAACCGATACTGTACCATCGGCAATACCCATCACCAACTTTCGTTCAATCACCCGTGACAAAGATATGCGATATTCTACTTTTTTAGCGGTTGGAAGTATTTCGCCACTGAATTTGACCTCGCCGGCCCCTAGCGCACGCCCTCTGCCAAGATTGCCGCGCCAGCCTAAGTAAAACCCTACTAGCTGCCACATCGCATCAAGGCCAAGACAGCCTGGCATTACTGGGTCTTCAGGAAAGTGGCAATCAAAAAACCAAAGATCCGGATGGATGTCGAGTTCAGCGACGATTTCGCCTTTTCCGAACTCCCCGCCCGTGTCGGTAATCGATGTGATTCGATCCATCATAAGCATGTTGCCAATGGGCAATTTGGCATTGCCTGGACCGAACATGCGGCCGTGGCCGCAGTCTAATAGTTCATCTCGATTGTAAGCGCTTTTGCGAATATGGCCGTTCATAGATAGGGGTAAGTCTTCCATTTTATACAGGTACGAAGAGCCACTGAGGCTCACAAAGCCTGCGATATTATCGCGGTGTGCACAAATAATCGATATTATTTTCGTTTTGAAGGGTTTGCATAGGGGTGGGGTGCGTTCACTTATGTCACACTATGCGGCCGTCAACGCGGCGGTTTGCGATTGGATTTAATACGGACAGCCCTTGTATAGCGGGCTGATAACAGGAAAGTAAAATGATCATTCCCGTGGTACTCGCCGGTGGAGTAGGCTCGCGCCTATGGCCGGTTTCTCGTCAACTCTACCCGAAACAATTTTCGTCACTTGCCGTGCCTACCCCTGATATTTTGGGTAAAGAGGAGGCTTCGACATTGTTTCAAACCACATTGACCCGACTTCAGGGGCTAGAAGGCTTAGGCGCTCCTGTGGTTATTTGCGGTGAGGAACATCGATTTTTGACTGCCCAGCAGTTAATGGAGTTAGGCGAAACGCAGGGTCGTATTATTCTCGAGCCAATCGGAAGAAATACTGCTCCGGCAGTTGCTGTGGCCGCGTTGTCGGCGGCACCTGAGGATATTCTTTTGATTTTGCCTGCGGATCATGAAATTCGCGATACCGAGGCGTTGTTGAAGGCAATCGAGAAAGGCGCGGAGCTGGCACGCGGTGGCAAGTTGGTCACCTTTGGGATTGTGGCGCTGACGCCCGAGACGGGCTATGGCTATATTCAGCGTGGCGCTGCGCAGGGGCATGGCTTTACAGTACAGCGATTTGTTGAAAAACCAGACTTGGCCACTGCCCAATCCTATATCGACAACGGCGATTATTACTGGAATAGCGGGATGTTTATGTTTACCGCTAAGCAGTATCTAGAGGAGTTGGCCAAACATGCTCCCGATATTTTACAAGCCTGCCAAGTAGCCGTCGCAGGCATAGAGCCCGATGTGGATTTTCAGCGTCTGCCCGCAGAGGCTTTCAGCGCATGTCGTAGTGAGTCTATAGATTATGCGGTGATGGAGAAGACCCAAGAATCTGTCGTGGTGCCTTTGGATGCGCAGTGGAGTGACTTAGGCGCTTGGAATGCGCTTTGGGAGACTTCTCCAAAAGATGAGCAAGGCAATGTGTTGAATGGCGACGTATTGTGCGAGGGGGTATCGAACAGCTATATCCACTCCCATTCGCGATTAATCGCAGCGGTTGGCATAGAGAATGCAGTCATCGTTGAGACAGCCGATGCTGTGCTGATAGCAGGACGAGATCGTGTGCAAGAAGTAAAGAAGATCGTTCAGCAGCTAGAGCGTTCTGGGAGACCTGAAAGTGAGAACCATGTCCTAGTCTATAGGCCTTGGGGAAGCTATGAGTCCTTAGCCGTAGGAGTAGGGTTTCAAGTCAAACACATTGTAGTGAAGCCGGGCGGTTCACTTTCTTTGCAAATGCACCGTTTTAGGGCAGAGCATTGGATCGTAGTGAAAGGCAGTGCCACAGTAACGTGTGATGACAGTGTTTTTACCTTGGGCGAGAACCAGTCGACCTATATCCCGTTGGGCAGCAAGCATCGTTTGCAAAACTTAGGCTCTGAGCCGGTGGAACTAATTGAAGTGCAGACAGGTAGTTATCTAGGGGAGGATGATATTGTCCGTTTTGAGGATATCTATGGTCGCGCTAAGTCCGCCAAATAGGCCATTGCCGTGCGAGTGTCACATTAGTGCAATGCGACATCAGCGAAAATTCTAACTTCACTGATGAATACAGGACAGCATAACGATGAAAAAAGTTAAAAAATGCCTTTTCCCAGCCGCCGGTTACGGTACGCGCTTTCTGCCAGTCACCAAGTCTATGCCGAAAGAGATGTTGCCTTTGGTGAACAAGCCTTTGATTCAATACGGGGTTGAGGAGGCGATGGCAGCAGGCAT
Organism: Gammaproteobacteria bacterium; assembly: GCA_051252515.1. Lineage (GTDB taxonomy): Bacteria > Pseudomonadota > Gammaproteobacteria > Pseudomonadales > Pseudohongiellaceae > UBA5078. Next base: position 385,184 of record JBPOFS010000001.1, on the reverse strand, counting down.
CAGTGGCATGGCCATTGTCACAGGACGCGGTAAGCGTGCGTTGGAGGACCACTTTGATATCAGCTATGAGTTAGAGCATCAAATTGCTGGGACCTCAAAGGAAGGTGCGTTGACGGATATCCGTCGCATCATTGAGAAATGTACGTTTTCCTATACTCGGCAAATCGAAATGAAAGGCTTAGGGCATGCTATTTTGACAGGCGAAACGCTGATTGGTCATGAGCCGTTTGCTGTATTATTAGCGGATGACTATTGTGTGACGGAGGCCGATGGCGTCCTGACACAAATGCTCGCGCTCTACGAAAAGCATCAGTGCAGCATCGTAGCGATTGAAGAGGTGCCGCGTGATGAGACATCTAAATACGGTGTCATTGCGGGTGAGGAAATTGAAGAGGGGGTTTACCGTGTAACGGAGATGGTCGAAAAACCTGCCCCAGAAGACGCCCCTAGTAATCTTGCGATCATAGGTCGGTATATTTTGACGCCGGATATTTTCGACATTCTTCGCCAGACGCCTCCGGGGCGTAATGGTGAAGTGCAGATCACTGATGCGCTAATGACACAAGCCCAGAAGGGTGGCGTACTAGCCTATAAATTTTCAGGACGTCGATTTGATTGCGGCAGTATTGAAGGTTTCATGGACGCATCGAATTACAATTACACCAACGTGTACAAAAAAGTGTGATGAGCCCTGCGCAGCGAATGCCAGGAAGTTTATCCCGCAAAAGGATAAGAGTTAACAATGAAAACAGAGATCACTTGCTTCAAGGCTTATGATATTCGCGGCCGTGTTCCTGAGCAGCTTAACGAAGATATCGCCTACAGAGTTGGACGGGCCTATGCCCTTTGGCTGCAACCTAAAAATGTAGTGGTGGGTTACGATATTCGTTTGACTAGCGAGGCCCTGTGCAAGGCGTTATCCCAAGGCTTGTTAGATTCCGGCGTCGATGTCATCAACATTGGGCAATGCGGGACCGAGGAAATTTATTTCGCCACATCACACCTGCAGACAAGCGGCGGCATTGTGGTTACGGCAAGTCATAACCCTAAAGATTATAACGGAATGAAGTTGGTACGTGAGGACTCCAAGCCTATTAGTGGCGATACGGGTTTAAACGAAATCAAAGCCCTGGCCGAAGAAGGTGAGTTCCCAACGCCTGAAAATATAGGGGCGCTAAGTCAGCAGTGCACGAAGCAAGCCTATGTGGAGCACCTGTTGAGCTATATCGATGTTGATAAGCTCAAGCCATTGAAGTTGGTGGTTAATGCCGGTAACGGCGGCGCGGGTGCCATTGTCGATCTGCTTGAGCCGCATCTGCCGTTCGAATTTATAAAAGTGCATCATGAGGCGGACGGGCATTTTCCTAACGGCGTCCCCAATCCACTTTTAGAGGAAAATCGTCAGCCTAGTATTGCGGCGATTCAAGCGCATAAAGCCGATTTAGGTATTGCTTGGGATGGAGACTTTGATCGCTGTTTTTTCTTCGATGAGTGCGCGGCATTTGTGGAAGGGTATTATATCGTTGGATTGTTGGCTGAGAGCTTTTTGAAAAAAGAGCCCGGCGCAAGAGTGATACATGACCCGCGATTAACTTGGAACACTATCGAGATTGCAAAAACTCATGGTGGTACTGCCGTACAAAGTAAAACCGGACACGCCTTTATTAAAGAGCGCATGCGCCTCGAAGATGCGATCTATGGCGGAGAGATGAGTGCTCATCATTACTTTAGAGATTTCGCCTACTGTGACAGCGGCATGATTCCTTGGTTGCTAGTGGCACAAATGATCTGCGAGACGGGTAAAACACTTTCGCAATTAGTCAAAGAACGGATGGCGGCATTTCCTGCTAGCGGGGAGATTAACAAAACCATTCAAGATCCAGAGGCTTTGCTTAAAAAAGTACAGGCTCGTTATGAGTTCTCTGCAAAGACAACAGACTTCACTGACGGTTTAAGCATGAGCTTTGATGACTGGCGCTTTAATTTGCGAATGTCGAACACGGAACCCGTAGTGCGACTCAATGTCGAGTCGCGTGGTGATATCGTGTTGATGAAAGCCAAAACAAATGAGCTGCTGGCTCTGATGGAATAGTCCGCTGTTCAGCGGGTGACTTGGACCGGGGCGAGCCACTGCATTTTGTGGCTCCATTGATCCGAGCTTGAGTCTTCAAAGCCCATTTTTCGGTAAAACTCCTGCGCGGGATTGAGTTTGAGTACACTCAAGCGCAAGGGTTTTTGTGCGTGGCTAGCAAGGTCCTGTGCATGCTCTAAAAGCTGTCGGCCGTATCCCGAGCCTTGGTGCTCTGGCAAGACAAGTACCATCTCTAGCCAGAGGTGATCGGTTTTTTCACGTAAGTTCAATGCCGCGACATCAGTGCGCGACACTGATGCGATCGCAAATGATTTCGCGGGCAGGTTTTCATAGAAACTATGGCTTTGCAGAAGTTCATCCCAGCCCCAAGTGCCATCGATAAACTCCTGCATAGTGCGTTTGAACGTCTGATAGAGCCAAGGCATGTCGGCCTGGCTCCCTTGGCGTAGTTCAAGCGTCTGTGGTTCGTCTGGCATCATTTGTGTTTTGACGTCTCAATTGGATTGGCTAGCGCACGCCGCCATCCTAATTGTCGCTCTATGGCGCTAATCATGGCTCCCGCGATATCTTTCCCCGTGACCTCCTCGATATCATCAATGCGAGGGGAGGAATTGACCTCGAGCAATAATGGGCCTTTGTTAGAGCGAATTAGATCAACTCCCGCAACTTTGAGTCCCATTGCTTTGACTGCCTTCACTGCAAGGCGTTTCTCTTCTGAAGAGATTTTCACGCTTGAGGTGCTGACATTGCGGTGTAGGTTGGCGCGGAAATCGCCGACTTGGGCATGTCGCTCCATGGATGACACTAACTTGCCGTCTACCACGAACAGGCGTAAGTCCTTTCCTTCTGCCTCTTTGATGAATTCTTGCACGAGAAGTTTTGCCTGCAAAGATTTAAAGGCATTGATGAGGCTCTCACCGGTTTTGCGAGACTCCGCTAGCACAACGCCACGCCCCTGAGGGCCCTCTAGGAGCTTCAGGATCAACGGGGCGCCATTAACCATATCAATTAGCTCGTCGGTTTCTACCGGGCTGTCAGCGAAGCCTGTGGTGGGAATCTGTAAGCCGTTGCGCAGCAGTAGTTGAAGTGAGTGCAGTTTGTCCCGTGAAATGCCAATCGCTTCGGCAGTGTTCAGCGAGTAGATCCCTAGGCTCTCGAACTGACGCACCAAGGCGCAGCCGTAGTGAGTAAGGTCCGGTCGAATCCTTGGTATGACCGCATCCACCTGATTCAGTGTTTTGCCACCACGGTAATGAATCTCTGGATGTTCGAAATCGAGCTTCATATAGCATTGCCGAATATCATAGAACTTGATTCGGTGCCCACGCTCCTCTGCCGCTTCCATAATGCGAAGATTGCTTGGCAATGAGGGGTTGCTCGCCAATAGCGCTAGGTTGAGTCCGCTGCACTCTCGCGTGTTCTCGGCGTATTTGACCTCAAGGGCTTCATCGCTGATCTCGCCACCAAGAAAGCTAGCTTCTGGGTCGACCAAGATGCGGCCGATCATCGCTTCTCTGCCTAATAACATGCGATAGCCCATAGAGTCGCGATTGGTGAGCGTCAGCTCGACCTCCCACGCCACGCCGTTGTGTTCCATGCTGGTACGGATTACGTAGCGTTTCTCAGCTAGGCCGCTTGAGCTTTTAATAACGCGCTTATCTATGACTAACGCTTCGCAGCGCACGATAGTGCGGCGATTATTTTGTAATGGGTGCACTTCAAAGCTTACCCAAGTGGTGGCCTCGCGCTTGAATGGCTTAATATTGAACGCATGCAGTGCCGAGGTGCGGGCGCCAGAGTCTACTCGCGCCTTCACAGCGGGAATCCCTAAATTAGGCAGCTCGCACCACTCTTCACTGCCAACAATAATTTTTTGTGTTTGTTGTTTATTCATTTTTGGTCCGACAGTAATTGATAAGGCCATTGGTGGAAGGGTCAAAGCTTGTGCAGCTCTCAGTGCTACTAAAAGCGCTATAAAGTTTCTCCCCTAGCTGTTTGCCTAGTTCGACACCCCATTGGTCAAAAGCGTTAATGTTCCAAATGACGCTTTCTACGAATACTTTGTGCTCATATATTGCGATCAAGCTTCCGAGTGTCTGTGGACAAAGAGAATCAAGAAGCAAGGTGTTGCTCGGCTTATTGCCCGCGATCACTTTGTGTTTGGCCAGTTTATAGGCGTCGGCCTCATTCATTCCTTGTTCGACGAGTTCGTTAAAGGCCTCTTTTTGTGATTTTCCCTGCATCAGCGCCTGGCTTTGGCTAAAGCAATTGGCCAGGAGTAGCGCGTGTTGGTCCGCGTCTTCAGGGTAGGCAGAGGCGACTACGCCGATGAAGTCAGCCGTAATATAGTGAGTGCCTTGGTGGAGAAATTGATGAAAGGAGTGCTGGCCGTTGGTGCCCGCGCTTCCCCACACAATAGGGCCACTTGGCACTAGGAGTCGGTTGCCATCGATCTCGACACTTTTGCCAAGGCTTTCCATTTCTAGCTGCTGTAGAAAAGAAGGGAACAGGGCTAATTCTTGGCTATAAGGCAAGATCACCTGACTGTTGGCGCCGACGAAGTCGCTGTACCACACCGCCTGCAAACCCATGATAACGGGGATGTTGTTCTCAAAAGGCGTATCGCGGAAATGCTCATCTATCAGGCGAGCGCCATGCAGGAGGTCTGTAAAGGCCTTCATTCCAAGCCCAAGCGCTATGCTCAAGCCTACAGCTGACCAGAGAGAATACCTCCCGCCAACCCAGTCCCACATAGGGAAGATGTTCTCTTTGGTGATACCAAACTCGCCAGCCATCTCAATATTGCTAGTAACGGCGACGAAATGCTTGTTGAGTTGATCTAGCTTGCCGCCGTTAGCGAGAAACCATTGACGGGCCATTGCCGCATTCTGTTTGGTCTCTAGAGTGGTAAAAGACTTCGACGTAATAATAAACAGCGTATTGGCCGGATCGAGGGGTGCTAAACACTCGCGCATATGGACAGGATCAAGGTTCGACACGAAATGGGTGTCGATATGTGGCGTCTTCCAGCGATGCAGTGCGGCATACACCATGGCGGGGCCAAGGTCTGAGCCACCGATGCCAATGTTGACGACGTTTTTAATGGCTTGGCCCGAATAGCCACTCCAGCGGCCGTCGTGCACACGGCTCACGAAATCGCTCATTTGCGCCAAGCATGCCGACACATCGGCGTTGTACTTAGGGTCTGCTTCGGGCAGAGGGGTGCGTAGCGCCACGTGCAGCACGGAACGGTTTTCGCTTAGGTTGAGCTTGTCGCCCTTAAACATCGCCTTAATGGCGTCGCCCAGCTTGGCTTCCTCTGCAAGATCTCGCAGTGTCGCCATGGTCTGTTCAGTGACGAAATTTTTTGAATAATCGAATAGGAGGCCTTCAACCTTTACTTGGTGAGTTTCGAATCGGTTTGCATCGTTATTGCACAGTTTGTTGATGGTTGTGCCATTGTGGTGCAGGTTTAAATAATGTGAGGCGAGTTTCTGCCAAGTTTTACTACGGCTAGGGCTGATCATTGCTGCTTTACGCCTAAATTCAGGGGGTAAGATTAACCATCAAGCTAAGCTAGCGCATATCGACTGGGTGATCAATAAAATAGGTGGCAAAAAATGTTTGCCCAAACCGAAAAGGCTTGCTAGTATGCGCGCCCTGAACAGTAATGACGTTCAATGCCGCTATAGCTCAGCTGTGGTAGAGCAACTGACTTGTAATCAGTAGGTCCCGGGTTCGACTCCTGGTGGCGGCACCATATTCTAAAGGCACCTTTCAGGTGCCTTTTTTATTGCCTAAAATTCCTTCACCCCTGTCATGAAACGGTCATGGAATTGACTCTTGGCTGTCGTATAGCTGGGTCAGACTCTGCTCCATGACTAGTAGAACTTATGGGCAGGCGATGTGATCTCTTTTAGTGTCAATGCTGTGCGGCGTCTTGCAGACCTTGATGTGCATTTGTTTTTGAGCATAAATGCCTTGCACCGCCATTTCCGTTTAGAACGCCTTGTTCGCGCTCTGTCATTCACAGGCGATGGGCATTTTTATGTGCTCATGGCGGTTTTTCTGCCGATGCTCTACCCACAAGAGGGGCTACACTTCCTCTACAGCGCCTTATTGTGTTTTGCCTTAGAACTCCCCTTGTATTGGGTGCTCAAGCGCTCCTTTAAGCGTCGCCGCCCCTTTAAGGTGGTTCAGGCGCTTGCGCCCTTGCTGCAACCTTCCGATGAGTTCAGCTTTCCCTCCGGTCACACCACTGCCGCCTTTATGGTTGCGTGCTTGATCAGCGTGTTTTTCCCAGCCGCCAGCGCAGTGGTCTATGTGTGGGCAAGCCTGATCGCGATGTCGCGAGTAATGTTGCGCGTGCATTTCATATCGGACGTGATGGCAGGGATGCTCCTTGGCACCAGCATTGCATTTATCGCGCTGGCACTGTGTGGTCACTAGACTCTCCGTTTTATAGGCTAGTATTGTAAGGGTAGAGCTTGCCCTTATGGTGGTCTGTCGCATTTCCCTGAATAAGATTGAATATTAAAAAGGGCTGGATTACTCTGATTGTTGATGCGTGCGGAAACAGGATGTTTTCGACATTTCATTCATAACAATAATATAAATAATCAGTCCAATTAATATCATTTGGAGGGGAATGACATGAGCTCTCGTCTCACAACACTCGCAATTCTAATTGGTGTGTCAGCGCCATTGGCACCTGCTATTTACGCTGCCGACAATCATTACATCGCACCGCGCAATGAATGGGGGCAACCCGATCTTAGAGGGGTATGGAATTTTAGTTCCAACACGCCACTTGAACGGCCAGCCAAATATGCAGGGCAGGAGTTTCTGACGGCTGACGATGTTGAAAGCATTCGAGCCGAGGCGATTGCGGAGATCGAGCGCAGTGATGGCAATACCACGCAAGGAGGGGTGGGGGGGTATAACCAGTTTTGGATTGAAGGGTTGCCCTTAGAAGAAAATACTCGTACTTCCTTATTGATAGAGCCCTCTAGTGGCCGAATGCCTGCTCGTGTGGCAGGCGCACCTGTGGCCTACGGCGGCCTAGGGCCAGATATCCAGGGCGAGTTGCCAGTTCGTTTCACAGTAGGAGGGATAGGCAAGGATCACCCTGAGCAACGAGGGCTTTCTGAGCGCTGTTTGATGGGTTTTAATTCAGTGCCTCCCTTTATGCCAAGCATGTATAACAATAATGTTCAGCTATTCCAAAACAAAGATCACGTTGTCATATTTAACGAGATGATCCATGAAGCTCGTATTGTGCCAATGGATGGCCGCTCTCACCTTCCTGATGACATTACGCAATGGACTGGCGATTCTCGCGGGTATTGGGATGGGGATACTTTAGTAGTAGAGACCACGCACTTTACGGATAAGACCCAAAGCTTTAGGGGTACGGGGATATCCGCCAATATGCATTTAGTCGAACGCTTTACTCGTGTAGCCGATGATCGTGTTAATTATGTCTTTACGGTGAATGACCCAGCGGCGTTTGCAGCTCCCTTTACTGTTGAAGTCCCAATGCACCAAATGGATGAAGAGTTGTATGAGTATGCCTGCCATGAGGGTAATTATGGCATGGTCAATATTCTACGCGGACAGCGCATAGAAGATGGTACTTACGTTGATGCCTCTGCAAACTAATAATAAAAAGGTGGTTCATGAACACGATCTTAAAGAGTGCAGTACTGGTAGCGAGCATGTCATGTGTCTTAATCTCAGGGGCCGCATCGGCGCAAGATAGTAGTATTCCAAGAACGCCTGATGGCAAGCCGGATTTTAATGGAATTTGGCAAGCCTTAGGGACCGCCCATCTAGACTTAGAGACCCATGTGGCACGCCCAGGGCCAATCGTTGCGATGGGCGCTTTGGCCGCTTTTCCTGGCGGGATGGGTGTTGTCGAAGGTGGGGATATACCCTACAAACCGGAAGCGCTGCAGACTAAATTAGACAATCAAGAGCATTGGCTAGAGCGTGATCCTTTGGTGAAGTGTTATTTGCCAGGAGTGCCGCGTGCCACTTATATACCTTACCCTTTTCAAATCTTTCAGGCGCCAGATGCCACATTGATAAGTTATCAATTTGCAGGCGCTGATCGCATTGTGTATATGGATAAACCAGACTTTGAGTCACAAGTGGATAGCTGGATGGGCCATAACATTGGTCGTTGGGAGGGTGATACTTTAGTCATTACCGTTTCAGGCCAAATGCCCGATACATGGTTTGATCAATCTGGAAACTGGCACAGTTATCAGATGGTGGTAGAGGAACGATACACATTGATGGGGGCAAATCATATTCAATATGAAGCGACCATCACCGACCCTGAAGTGTTTACGCAGCCTTGGACAATCAGCATGCCACTGTATCGCAGAATAGAACCTAATGCGATGATGTTGGAGTTTAAGTGTGTAGAGTTTGTTGAAGAACTATTGTACGGTCAGTTTAGAAAACCTTCCGTAGAATAAGCCTGCTGATTACCTGGTGTCTTAATATGAAACTTGCGTTTGCCTTGCTCTGTTTTTTTGTCAGTACTTATGTAGTGGCTCAGCCCGGTCGCCTAGACCTTATGACAATGGAGCAAAAGGTGGCCGCTGGTGCGGGTTTTCACCAGCACCGTTCGGAAGCGATGGAGGGGTTTTTACTTATCGGCAATATTTACTATGTCGGCGCACGAGACCTTGCCTCTTATCTTATTACTACGCCGGACGGACATTTCTTAATTGATACTGGGGTGTCCGAGATGACCTCTATTGTGCGCGGGAATATTGAAAACTTAGGTTTTCGCTTAAAGGATATTCGTTATATTTTACAGAGTCATGCGCATTTTGATCATATCCAAGGACACGCGGTAATGCAGCGCTTAACTGGCGCGCAGGTGTTGGTAATGGACGATGATGCGGATGCGATGGAAGCGGGGCGTGATATGTCGCCTTTGGGTTTTGAAGGGTGGGAGCCTGTGCGCGTTGATCGTCGTTTAAAGGATGGAGAGGCTGTTAACTTGGGCGGTACCACCTTAACGGCAACGAAAGCCCCCGGCCATACGCCTGGGTGCACGACATGGAGCTTGGTCACGCAAGATAGCGGGCAGAGCGTTAACGTCACGGTGTTTGGTTGTAATGGCCCCAATGATGGCGTGCAACTTGTCGATAATCCTCGCTTCCCTAATTTGCTAGAGGACACAATGTTTGGCTTTGATAATCTTGCTAAATTGAATCCTGATATTTATCTCACAGGGCATACTGAGGAAACCTTTGCTGGCATTGAACAATTGATGCGGGTGCAAACACGCCCTCATCCCTTGCGAGCGCAAACTCCTTGGCAGGAGCTCATTGCGCAAGCGCGCGCGGCGGTTCAAGAACGCATTGATGCAGAGCGCGCAAATTCGCGTTGAGATTACTGTCCCGCAAATGTTGACATTCCCCTCTCGATGGGAAATTCTGCGTGATTCAATTTTACTTACTCGGTGTAAGGAGTATTTGAGTCTATGCGTAATCTCTCTGCAATTGTCTGTCTATTAGTTTTCTCTAGCCACATCAGCGCGCAAGAGATTGAAGATGAAGCCGTGCAATGGCTTCAAGACTTCATTCAGGTTGATACGGTTAACCCTCCAGGTAACGAATATCGCGCAGTAGATTTTTACGCGAAAATTTTCGAAGCGGAAGGCATTGCTTTTGAATCTGCTGAAAGTGCACCAGGAAGGGGCAATATCTGGGCGCGTTTAGAAGGCGGCGATGAGCCCGCGCTTATCTTGCTCCAGCATACCGATGTGGTTCCCGCGGATTTAGAATATTGGACCACAGAGCCGCTGTCCGGTGAGCTGCGTGATGGTTATATCTTAGGGCGTGGCGCACGCGATATGAAAGGCACTGGCATCTCTCATCTTGCCGCCTTTCTTAGTTTGCATCGCTCGGGTCGGGCATTGAATCGTGACGTGGTGTTTGTCGCAAGCGCCGATGAAGAGGCCGGCGGGGAATTCGGTGTAGGCTGGTTAATTGAGAATCGACCAGAGATTTTTGCGGGAGCAGGGTTGCTGTTAAATGAAGGCGGCGCTGGAGCGCGCGCCCGTGGGAGTGACCGTGTTGTTTTCGGTGTTGAGGTGACCCAGAAGGTGCCAGTTTGGTTACGCCTGACTGCAGTCGATGTGCCGGGGCATGGATCGTCTCCCCGAACGACGAGTTCTGTGACGCGCATTGTAGATGCGTTGGGCATCATGCGAGCGAACCCGTTCCCTGCGCGAATAATTGCCCCTGTGGATACGTATTTTAAAGGGCTGGCGATTGATCGCGATGATGAATGGGGCGCTGCGTTCGCAAGTATGCCGTTGGCGATTCAAGACCCAGAGTTCTTGCCTAGCTTGCAAGAGATGAACCCAGGTTTGCATTCATTGACTCGCGATACCTGTTCTATGACGCGACTCAGTGCTTCTTCGAAAATCAATGTAGTGCCTCCAGAGGCCTGGGCTGAAATCGATTGTCGGATTCTTCCCGATAAGCCTTCGGAACAGTTTGTGGCGGAGCTGACAGAGCTTGTTGCCCCTGCTGGTGTGGAGGTTAGTGTGATAATGGCATTCACACCTGCCGTATCCGATACGACTTCACGCTTGTTCACGGCGATAGAGCGCGTGACCAAGGAGCTGTATCCCAACTCGCGGGTGATGCCTTCAGTGAGTACCGGTTTTACCGATAGTCACTTCACGCGTGATCAAGGAATTGTGAGTTACGGCTTTGACCCAATTATCCATATTAGTGGTGAGCCAAGTGGCGTGCATGGCAATGATGAACGCATTAATGTCGATGCGTTTCGTCAAGGCATCCGCGATATGCAAGCGATTGTTCGAGACGTTGTCTACAACTAAGTTAGGACGATTCTAAAACAAAAGCCTCCAACACTTTAGTCGAGTGTTGGGGGCTTTCTTGCTTTACTGAGTTGTTCATAGGCATAGGCGATGCTAATCAGTGTTGGCTCTGAAAACGCCGGTCCCATAAACGAAATGCCGATAGGGAAGCCGTCAATATATCCTGCTGGCACTGAGATATTGGGGTAGCCGGAAACAGCGGCAAAACTCGAACTGCCAATATAGTTCTCTGTGTTATCCCCATTGGGGTTCACCTGCCAACCTACAGTATTGCTAGGGGCTAAAATGGCGTCCAAGGATAATTCTTGAATCAAATTATTGATGTTGGTTTGACTATAGGTTTTGCTTAATTCTAAGGCCGTAAGGTATTGCGAGTCGCCAAGCCCATTGGTTTGTTGAGCTTGTAAGAAGAGCTCTTGTCGAAAGTCAGCCATTTCTTCGCTAGCGTTTTCCTCGTTGAAGCGAATAAGGTCTGCGAGTGATTTCAGTTCGCCTCCGCGTTCATAGAGATAATTATTCACATCGTTTTTAAATTCATAGAGTAAAACGGTGCTTTCTGCATTTGAAAAACTAGCGTGAGGATCAATCTCAACATCGACCAGTTCTGCCCCTGCTGCTCGTAACAAGTCTAGTTGGGTTTCCATGAGTTGGTCTAATGCCGCATCAGTACCAAACAGTTGGCGTTGAACTCCAATCCTCTTACCTTGTAATGCATTACTGCGCAGATACACCGTGTAGTCCAAAGGCGTGCGTGTGCGTAAATTATTAGTGATGTCATCGCTGGGGTCGGCTGCCACAAGAGCGTTAAGCATGAGGGCAACATCTTCGACGCTTCGTGCCATGGGGCCTGCCGTATCTTGACTGTGCGCGATAGGAATAATGCCACTGCGCGAGATCAATCCTAATGTAGGTTTTAAGCCAACGACGGAGGTGTGGGCAGCGGGACAGACGATGGATCCGTCAGTCTCAGTACCGATGGCGAGGACGCTTAAGTTAGCGGCAACGGCAACGGCGGAGCCAGAGCTAGACCCACAGGGGGTGCGCTCAAAGTCATAAGGATTACGGGTTTGTCCTCCTCGTGCAGACCATCCGCTTGAGGCGCTAACGGAACGAAAGTTAGCCCACTCGCTGAGATTGGTTTTGGCGATAATAATAGCGCCGGCCTCTCGTAATTGGCTTACCAGAAACGCATCGCGTTTGGGGGTGGGAGCCTCCATCAATGCGAGACTACCCGCAGTGGTATGCATCAAATCAGCAGTGTCGATATTGTCTTTCAAAACAACGGGGATGCCGTGTAGTGCCGAGCGCACATGACCGGTGCTACGTTCCCTATCAAGTTGCGCAGCGATTACCAGCGCTTCAGGGTTGATCTCCAGTACTGCGTGCAAAGAGGGGTTTAGTGTCTCGATCCGCTCTAAATAAAATTGCGTCACTTCGGTGGCAGTCAAGGTGCCGGCCGTCATCGCGTCTTGCAGGGCGCTCACCGTCACTTCGTCAAAATCAAATTCAAGTGTTTGGTTGGCAGCGCTTTGGCATTGATTTAGAAGTGTAGTACTCAAGAGTATGCCCACCGTTTTTAAAAGTAGCGTCAAACGTTTAGAAAGGGTCATTTCGCGGATCCTATTGGGGTGGTCTTTGAGTCTATGCAAATTAGGGCGAAGTCTCCAGTATAAGGTAGCAAAGTGATATGATTTACAAAATAGTGAAGCGCTAAGAGGGCGTCCCATATGCAAGAGTTCGCAGTAGATATGCAGGTGCGTGATTACGAATGTGATCTGCAGGGGATCGTTAACAACGCGGTTTATCAGAACTATCTAGAGCATGCGCGTCATCAGTTTTTGAAGACCCGTGATGTGGATTTCGTCGCGTTGACGGCAACGGGCGTGCATGTGATGGTGATAAAAGCGGAACTAAACTATTTGCGATCTTTGCGTCCAGGGGATGAGTTTGCGGTCAGCGTTGTCACTGAGCGCGTCTCACGACTGCGCATGGGGTTTAAGCAGAGTATTACCTTGAAGTCTTGCGGGACGGTGGTGATGAATGCTTACCTGACTGTTGCGGCCATCGATGCGCGAGGCAAGCCATGTTTTCCGGAATCCTTGCAGCGTTTGCTGATGCTTTAGTGTTAAGTCACTGATTTTAGCAATCGTTGTACGTAGTCTGGAACAACGCTCGAAGCAGCGCCAATGAGATGTTGATCAAAGTTGGAATGGGTTTGCTCTAGGTTCAACTCAACGGTATGAGCCCCTTGTGATTTAGCGCTTTGATAAAAGTTTGCCGCGGGGTACACATTGCCCGAGGTTCCAATCGAGATAAATAGATCGCAGTTCTCTAAGGCCTTGGTGATGCGCGCCATATGCAATGGCATCTCGCCAAACCACACAATATGAGGGCGCAGATTCCCAGGGACTTGGCAGCACCGGCACAGGGAATCAAAGCTCAGTTCAACGCTACTATCAAAAATCAGCTGACTGCTCTCGCACTGCATCTTCAGAAGTTCGCCATGCATATGGAGTAAGTTTTTACTGCCAGCGCGCTCGTGTAGATTATCGACATTTTGGGTAACGAGGAGGACATCCCCGGGAAACTCATGCTCTAAGCGGGCCAGAGCGCTATGGGCGGGATTAGGACGTACTAGTGGATCCAGCAGCTGTTGGCGGCGCGCATTGTAAAAATGGTGCACTAGTTGTGGGTTGCGTGCGAAACCCTCTGGGGTGGCGACGTCTTCGATGCGATGATTCTCCCAGAGGCCATCGCTTGCGCGAAAGGTATTGATGCCTGACTCTGCGGATATTCCGGCGCCAGTTAACACGACAATGGATTCAATGGGATGTTTCATGACGCCGAGTCTAGCATGAAGCCTTGCTGAGGGAGCTAGGTCATGTGACTTAGTTTGCCCCAAGACGTAGTAGGCCAAGCGCGGCTATAATGGCGGCTCTATTTTCTCCCAAGCACTTAGGAGCCCTTACATGGCGCACCCCAAAATTGGCAATCTAGCCCCAGACTTTTCGCTTACTAACCAAAAGGGTGAAACTGTCACGCTGAAGGATTTGCGTGGGAAACATAATGTTCTCGTATATTTTTACCCCAAAGCAATGACGCCAGGGTGCACTGTTCAAGCCCGTAGCCTGCGTGATGAGCAAGCCGAGTTGAAGAAGCTCAATACTGTGGTGCTAGCGATAAGCCCAGATCCTGTGGCGCGTTTGAAGAAATTTGCCGACCGCGATGCCTTGAATTTCACCCTCCTCTCGGATGAGGATCATGCGATCGCTGAGAAGTATGGCGTATGGGATTTGAAGAAATTCATGGGTCGAGAGTTTATGGGAATTGTGCGCACAAGCTTTGTGATCAACAAAGAAGGCCGTTTGGTGCATATTCTAGACAAAGTGCGAACGAAGACTCATCACGATGACGTCATTGCCTTATTGAAATCAGAGATCTAAAACCTATGAAACTCAATTTTCGTCAATACTCCACAGAAGGTGAGCCCCTGCTTATTCTCCATGGCTTGTTCGGAAGTCTGGGTAATTGGGGAGGGCAGAGCCGTCAACTCGCGAAAGATTTCGCTGTCTATGGGTTGGATCTTCGCAATCATGGCAGTTCGCCTCACAGCGACGTTATGGATTACGCCAGTATGGCCAATGATGTCATAGAGTTTATGGACGACCATGGGATAGAGCGCTGCCATTTATTGGGGCATTCGATGGGCGGCAAAACGGCTATGCAAGTAGCCTTAAGCGCACCTGATCGAGTAATGCGACTGGTCGTAGCGGATATAGCGCCAGTGCGCTATGGCGGTCAGCACGATAGCATTCTCGATGGTTTACAAGCGATTGACCTGACAAAGGTTCGCACCCGTAATGAGGCAGATGAGGTGTTGGCGCAGCATGAGCCCGACGAGCTAATACGGCAATTCCTGTTGACGAATCTGGTCAGAGATTCCGAGGGCGACGGATTTCGCTGGCGCATTAATTTGCCTGTGTTGAACGAAAATTATGACAATCTTCGGGAAAAGCCATCCAGTGATGGCGTGTTTTCTGGGCCTACTTTGTTTGTAAAAGGGGCCTTATCAAACTATATAAAAGACAAGCATAAAGAAGCGATCTTAGAACGCTTTCCTGCTGCCAAGGTTAAAGTGATCTTGCATACGGGGCATTGGTTGCATGCGGAAAAGCCGCAAACATTTTATCGCATTGTGCACGGATTTTTGGCTCCTGGGTCAGAGCCCGATCTTGAAGACTAACAGCGCTAAACTCTATTAGGAATGCTATGACAATTCTAAGTGTAAACGTTAATAAAATCGCCTTACTGCGAAATTCTCGTGGGCGTAACTATCCAGATCTTTTGCAGTTTATTCGTAAAACTTTGGCGCTAGGTGTTAAGGGAATTACGGTGCATCCGCGTCAGGACGAGCGTCATGTGACGCGCAAGGATGTCGTTGAAATCACCGCCTTATTAAAAGATTATCCTGGTGTGGAGTTCAATATAGAAGGGTATCCTTCGCCTGAATTTCTAGAGTTGGTAGAGCGGGTGCGTCCTGCGCAATGCACGCTGGTTCCTGATGCGCCTGACCAACTGACCTCTGACCATGGCTGGGACGTCCCTAGTACCGCGGCGCTTCTAACGCCTGTGTTGGGCCGATTGCGAGACATGGGGGTTCGCAGTAGTTTGTTCCTCGATCCTGACCCTGCACTCGTCGACGACGTTGTGGCCGTTGGCGCTGACCGTATCGAATTATATACAGAGGCCTATGCCAATGCGTTTGGCACACCTGCGCAGGAGTCCGTATGGAAAGCCTATGAGGCGACGGCGCTGCGGGCTCATGCATTGAATGTGCAAGTTAATGCGGGACATGATCTCGATCTCAATAATTTGCAGCGTTTTGTGCAAATCAAGGGAATTGCTGAAGTGTCCATTGGGCACGCCTTGATTGTGGAATCCTTGGAGCAAGGCATGGAATCGGTTATTCGGCAGTATCTCGCTATTACTGGTGCATAAACGGGCAAGCCCGATTATGCCTATTCAGTTCAAGTTCAGTTGGACTCCTTACACTGGTACTTAGAAGGCAATAAAGCCTCTCTAGTTCAGCAGAATGTTTCTTGAGTTAGACAGCATTCTGATAGGAGTCTCACAATGAAGAACTTCAGTGTTTTCGCAATGTTGATCGGCCTAGTGCTATGCGCAGGGCAAGCCAATGCGTCCAACGCCCATATGGCGCGGCAAGCCTATGAGCTTGAGGCAATGAGCCATAAGATCGCCAGTGAATTACGCCATTCAGGTGATCACCGCTCTTTGCAGCGCGAAGCTGAGCAGCTGGCCCGTCAAGCCGAACGTTTTCGGGATGCGCTAGAACGTCAAAATGACCAACGTTACGTTCAAGCCCGTTACCGAGAGCTAACAACCTATTACTCCAACTTTGATCGTCGTTATCAGCGCACCCGGTTTGGCTCGCGTTATAACCACCTGCATCGTCATTACAGTAGCCTGAGCTCGTTGTACTTCGGTTTAAACACGAGTTTTATCTCTTATTCTAGCCATGGTTCGCGCAATGTTCGTAGGCCGGAACAAGTCATTATTTATCAGTCATCCCCTTCGAGACGTTACGAACCCTTTGGTGTGCAACATCGTGAGAGCCGCGGTCGCAATAATGATCATGACCGCAACCGATCAAGGCAGCAGCAACGCAATAGGAGTGATTCCCACGACCGCCACCGCACAGAGGACAGAGGTCGTCGTAACCATTACAAATAACAAATGAGAGCTTTGCCTGCTGTCGCCCTTAGGTGGCAGCAGGTTTTTTTATGAGGGGTGGTCTTCTAGGAGGGGCTGGAGTACTGGCCATACATTATCCAGTACCATTTCTTGCGCGTCGGCTATGGGGTGGATGCCATCATCTTGCATTAACTCAGGGTTCTGCGCGATCCCATCAATCAAGAATGGAATGAACGGCAAGTTCATGGCGCTGGCAATCTCTTCAAATTGACTGATGAACGGCCCTGTATAGCGAGGACCGTAGTTGGGAGGGATTTGAATCCCCGCCAATACGACTAATGCGCCAGACTCCTGGCTCAATTTCACCATCTCTTCCAAGTTCTTCTTAATATTGGCTATTGGTAGTCCGCGTAAGCCATCGTTGCCTCCTAGTTCGAGAACTAGGATGTCAGGTTCGTGCATTGTTAATGTCGCAGGAAGCCGGGAAAGCCCTCCGTCGGTTGTCTCGCCACTGATGCTGGCATTGACGACTGCATAATTGAGACCTTCTTCAGCGATGCGATGGGCTAAAAGGGTCACCCATCCTCTTTCTTGGGGAATTCGATAGGCCGCACTAAGGCTGTCACCAAATACAACAATGGTGGACGTAGAGCCCTGGGCGAGCGTATTGGCGTTGAAAAAACCCATTGCCAAGATGAACAGGAGCGAACGCCATAGGTGATGTTCTTGGGATTTAGATGTCATGAAATAATATAATGCCTCTATCTGATTGCTTATCAATGTAATGTTTCCGACTCGCATATTCAATATGTTGCGGTCGTTGGTAGCCACAAACAGGTGAAAGGTTCGACTATTTAGTCAGGTTTGGGCTAAAGTCGCGGTCTTATTTGACACTTCAAAGCGTGCGTCTATTGTCACTCGAATGAACCAAATACAAACTATTGTACGTATTAAGACCAAACTAAGATTACATTCTGTTCAAACAGAGCAAGGCAAGCTTTTATGATTAAAATTGAAAACCTGACTAAGCGTGTGGATACCAGTGAGGGCGAGCTCGTCATCCTGAAAGGGGTGTCTTTGGACGTAAGTGACGCTGAAACCGTTGCTATTGTTGGCGCTTCGGGTTCTGGAAAGTCCACGTTGCTTGGCTTGATGGCAGGGCTAGATGCGGCCACTTCAGGGGATGTAATTCTCAACGGACAGCGCCTGAGCGAACTCGATGAGGAGCAGCGCGCTGTTCTGCGAGGGCAGTTAGTGGGCTTCGTATTTCAGTCGTTTCAGTTACTACCAAGCCTTACGGCGCTCGAAAATGTCATGCTTCCTATAGAGTTGAAAAACGATCGCCAAGCTCGCGAAAAAGCGAGCGTGTTATTGGACCGTGTAGGGCTTGGAGAGCGACGTCATCACTACCCCAATCAATTGTCCGGTGGTGAGCAGCAGCGCGTCGCTATAGCACGGGCTTTTGCATCAGAGGCACAAATACTCTTCGCTGACGAACCCACGGGTAATCTTGATAGTGCGACGGGCGCAAAGGTCATTGATCTGCTGTTCTCGCTTAATAAAGAGTATTCAACGACTCTTGTTCTGGTAACCCATGACGAGCGTTTGGCGCAGAAGTGCCATCGTACAATCAGGCTTGTTGCCGGTGAAATCGTGAGCGATGAAATCAACGCTAATGAGAGTGCTTCAGAGCGTCTTGCTGGGGCCGCGCATGGTGAGTGATGTACAGGGTGTAAGCCCCAACGCCGCGGTGTCGCCAAGGAAAATGGCGCCAGCGCAAGCAATGACGCTGTCAACTTTGCTGCGATTAGCTTTGCGTTTGCTATGGCGCGATTGGCAAGGCGGAGAGCTGCGTCTATTGTTTTTAGCGCTAGTGATGGCCGTGACTTCCGTGACCGGCATCGCGCTGTTCACTGATCGCTTAGAACAAGCCTTACTGGCAGAGTCCGCCAATATGTTAGCGGCCGATCGAGTGCTCAGTGGACGTGGTGAAGCCCCTAATGAATGGATTGAAGAGGCTCAAGATCGCAATTTGCGCACCGCGCAAACGATGTCCTTTGGCTCAATGGTGTTTTCAGACTCCGGTAACGTACTAGTGTCTGCTAAGGCGGTGAGTAGTACCTATCCACTGCGTGGTAAATTAATTGTCGCCGATCGTGCCTTTGGCGCGGGCGCGCCTATCGATGGTGGGCCTGCACCGGGTGAAGTATGGGTGGAATCCCGCGTTCTACCGGCGCTTAGCGCCGATATTGGCGATATTCTCTATGTAGGTAATGCTGAACTGCTAGTGACGCGGGTCATCATTCAAGAGCCTGACAGGCAGCAAGGCGGCATGATGGATAATGCCGGCCCGCGCTTGATGTTAAACACGCTAGATGTCCCTGCCACTGAAGTCATTCAAGTGGGTAGTCGCGTCAGTTATCGCTACTTGTTTGCGGGCGACTCCGACGCCCTTAGTGGCTACGAGGAGTGGCTCGACACCCGCACGAACGGTGAGTTCCGCTTACGTGATGTTCGAGATGAGAGTGCAGAGGTTGCAGATGCTCTGAACAAGGCGGAAAGCTTTCTCATGCTGGGTAGTCTCTTTGCGGTGTTATTAGCGGGGGTGGCCATTGCGTTGACTGCGAGACGCTATGCCGAGCGTCATTTCGATTATGTGGCTATTCTAAAGACATTAGGATGTACGTCTGGCCAGATTATGTCGCTCTATATGAGCATCCAGATCGTGCTCGTTATTATCGCCATAATCGTAGGATCGTTTTTGGGGTGGGGAATTCACGCGCTTATTCTTGAAGCCTTGCGTGCTGTAATTTCTGTTAGCTTGCCACCTGCGGGCTTTACGCCTTATCTCATTGGGGCAATGACAGCGATCATTTGTCTTTTGTCTTTCGCTCTGCCGCCATTACTTGCTCTGCGTAAGACATCGCCTTTGCGAGTGCTACGTAAAGACCTCGACGACAATAGCTTAGGCGCAAAACTGCCTTATGGCTTAGGGCTTATCGGTTCGCTCGCCTTGATCCTTTGGTATAGCCAAGATGTACTGCTGACTAGCATCTTAGTCTTGGCCGTCTTTGGTGTGGTCGTCGTGTTATCGGGTATTTCTTGGTTGCTGCTACGCTCAAGCACGACTGTGGGAATGAAGGCAGGCAGTGCGTGGAAGCTCGCCATGTCGGCTACCCGCCGTCGTCGCAAGCAGAACATCCTGCAAGTCTTGGTCTTCTCTTTAACGATTATGTCCTTGCTGATTTTGACGTTGCTGCGTACCGACCTCATTAGAGATTGGCAGGCACAATTACCTGAAAATACTCCTAACCATTTCTTGATGAATGTCACTGAATCGCAAGTCACGGGTATTGAGAGTTTCTTCCGTTCTAATGGCGTTGAGCCAAATCAGTTCTTCCCGATAATGAGTGCGGGTGTGACGCGCATTAATGGTGAAGTTCCTATTTTGCGCCGAGATGATGAAGAGGAACAAAGCAATGTTACAGAGAATGCGGCTGGAACAGCCGAAGCAGAAGAAAGCGAATTAACCGCAGAGGGTGAAGAACGCCCGCGCTCGGTGAGTAATCGACAAGTCACATGGACTGCGCAGCTGCCTATAGATAATCAGATTGTCGACGGGCAATGGTGGGGCGAAGGCGCCGAGCCTGGTTTTGTTTCCCTAGAGGATGATTATGCTGATCGACTAGGGGCTAAAATTGGCGATGTCATGGAGTTTGATATTGGGCAGGGGCAGTTGATGGAAGCCACTGTGAATAGCTTGCGCACCGTGCGCTGGGACAATATGCAGCCCAATTTCTTCATTATATTCTCTCCGGGCACTCTGGACTCTATGGGAGGAACCTACCTGTCCACGGCGTTAATGGAGCAGGAGCAAAAAGCCTTAATTAATGGGCTATTGCGGTTGTACCCGACGATTGTTGTGATTGAGATCGATGCGCTGATACAGCAAATCCAAAACATCATAGCGCAGGTCACCTCGGCGATTGAGTTGATTGCCTTCTTAGTATTAGCCTGTGGCGCCTTAGTATTGCTAGCCTGTGTGACCGCGACCTTGGATGAACGCTTTCGAGAAAACGCGATTCTTCGCACCTTAGGAGCTGGGCGACGCCTGATACTTTCCAGCCTAATGATAGAGTTCGCGAGTATTGGTTTAATCGCGGGTATTATTGCCACCGTGGGAGCTGAAACTAGCCTCTACTATCTGCAAACGAGAGTCTTTCAACAAGACTTCAATCTGCATTACTGGGTATGGCTAGCTGGCCCATTAGTGGGAATGTTAGTGATTGCCTTGCTTGGGGTGATGGCGACGCGGCGGGTAGTCAATACAAGTCCACTGACGGTATTACGTCACATAGGATAAAAACAAGGATGTTATAACTCTGGGATTGAAACAGCCCTAGAGAGACACTATTTTGAATGTTATAGACGTTCACAAAATTGAGGGACTAAATATGAATAGGAAACACGCGCTAGGAACACTGATGCTTTTACTCAGTGCAACAGTGTTTTGCAGCTCTGTCAGTGCGCAAGGTAATCGTCCGGTGCAAGATGTTCGAGAAGTCAGTCGTGCCTGCATCTTTGGAGATTGCGAGAACGGTTACGGGACCTTAGAGATGAAGACGACGCTAGGAACGGATACGTATCGCGGCAACTTTAAAGACGGCAAATATCATGGCTATGGCAAGCTGACCGAAATGGTGACGCTCAACAACAGAGCTTACTACGATGGTAACTGGGACGAAGGCGTCCGTGTTGGTCGAGGCACCTATTACAATGGCATCGACAAGCTTTACATTGGGTTTTGGAAGAACGATAAACGAGAGGGACGTGGTTCTTACTTTTTCGGCTTAACAGATTGGAGCGAAAATAAGTATTCAGAGCACTGGTTGTCCGAGAACGTAGAGAATTACACCGGCATGTTTGTTAATGACCTATACCAAGGCAGGGGAACTTACCGGTGGTCGGATGGTCAGAAGTACGTTGGTGAATTCTTCGCAAACGACAAACACGGTCCGGGGACGTTTATCTATCCTAGCGGAACGATTAGAGAGCAAGTCTGGGAATACGGTAAATTTGTTCGCTGAAAAAACGCTCTATTGAACAGTTAAGTGAACCCAGACATGAGGGATGAAAGTGCCTCTGTAAGATTCACGGTAAGGAAAACACATGGATTTACAAGCAATTCGTCGAGAGTTTGTGCGAGGCGCGCTGGATCAAGAAGATCTAACCGATGAGCCTTTAGCATTTTTCGACCGCTGGTTGCAGGAAGCAATCGAAATGGGAGTTCCTGATGCGAACGCCATGACTGTCGCCTCTGTTGGAAGAGACGGTCAACCGAGCCAAAGAATCGTGCTGTTGAAGTCGTTTGATGAAAAAGGCTTTATCTTTTTTACTAATTACGAAAGTCGAAAGGCGCGAGAAATCAGCTGCAACGCTAAAGTCAGTCTGCATTTCCCTTGGCACAGCATTGAGCGTCAAGTGGAAGTCTCTGGAGTGGCTGAGCGTATTTCTGTTGCTGAATCGCAAAAGTATTTTAGTTCACGTCCGCGCGAGAGTCAGTTAGCCGCTTGGGCGTCCGCACAGAGCCGGCCATTGCGTTCCAAAGATGTTTTGCTTAAGCAATGGGAATCGATTGGGCGTAAATATGCGCAGGGAGATATTCCGTTGCCAGAGTTCTGGGGGGGCTATCGAGTCCGTCCATTACAAATAGAGTTTTGGCAGGGCGGTGAGCATCGTTTGCACGATCGATTTGAGTTCACCTTGCAGGCAGGTGAAAGCTGGAAAGTGGAGCGCCTGGCTCCTTGATACAACGCTTATCCGTCACGGCGTGACGGATAAGACGCGTTAAGACTTTAGTCTTTCCATTTCTTTAGTTTTTGCGGCACCAGCACTTTCTTTAAACGCGCGTATTGTGGCAGGCCGTTTTTATAGGGAGGGTAATCTTCTCCTTGGATAAGCGGCGCAAAATATTCGCGTGCCTTTTCAGTAATCCCAAAACCATCTTTAGTAATGTAATCACGCGGCATGGTTTTCTCGACGTTCGCGACATCGGCCAGTTTCGCCTCTCCAACACTCCAGCTATATTTCTTGCCGGGCTTACGAACAATCGTCGGCATGATGGCATTTTTTCCAGCTAAGGCGTATTCAACAGCGGCCTTGCCCATCGCATAGGCTTGTTCTACATCAGTAGCTGAGGCGATGTGTCGAGCAGCACGTTGGAGGTAGTCTGAAACTGCCCAATGATATTTATACCCTAGCTCACGTTTAATCATTTCGGCAACAAAGGGCGCAACGCCTCCTAGTTGGACGTGACCGAAGGCATCTTTGCCTCCTGCGTCAGCAAGGAAGCTGCCGTCTTTGTTTTGCGCCCCTTCTGAAACCACGATTGCGCAGTAGCCAAATTTTTTCACACAGCTTTTTACTTTGCTTAAAAACTTTTTCTGGTTAAACGCGATCTCAGGGAAAAGAATGATATGCGGTGCATCGCCTTCTTGCTCAGAGGCTAGTCCTGCTGCTCCTGCAATCCATCCTGCATGACGGCCCATCACTTCCATCACAAATACTTTTGTGGAGCTTTCACACATCGAGGCCACATCTAGGCCGGCCTCACGAATGGATACTGCGACGTATTTTGCGACAGAGCCAAAACCTGGGCAGTTGTCTGTAATAGGGAGGTCGTTATCAACAGTCTTCGGAACACCGATACATTGAATAGGAAAGCCTACTTCAATGCTCAATTGTGCAATTTTGTTGGCGGTATCTTGTGAATCTCCACCCCCGTTGTAGAGGAAGTAGCGAATGTTGTGGGCTTTAAACACTTCCATTAGGCGTTCGTATTCTGCTTTGTTTTCAGCAAAGCTTTTTAGCTTGTAACGACAAGAGCCGAATGCGCCCGAGGGGGTGTGCCGTAATGCGGCGATCGTGGTGGCTGACTCTTTGCTTGTGTCGATTAATTCTTCGCGCAGAGCGCCGATAATGCCATTGCGACCGGCATACACTTTGCCTATTCTATCTTTGTTTTGACGTGCAGTTTCGATGACCCCGCAGGCACTGGCATTAATGACGGAAGTGACGCCGCCCGATTGGGCATAGAAAAGGTTTGCTTTGGCCATGGTGTGAGAACCTGCTAGTCTGCGCGATAAATGAATCGGAGATGTTACCCTTTAGGGGCTTTGCAAGGCAACGACTGCTCCGGAATTGAAGTAAGAACAATAGGATACAAAATGCGAATCACGATTGGTATGTCAGGGGCAAGTGGGTTGATCTATGGCATTCGTTTACTGGAAGTTCTCAAGACAGTGGACGAGGTTGAAACCCATTTAGTGCTCAGTAACGGCGCGAAATTGAATATCGCCATTGAGACTCAGTGGGAGCTCAGTGCTGTGCAAGCGCTGGCCGATCACGTGCATTCTATCAATGACATGGCCGCCTCAATCGCGAGTGGCTCGTTTCGCACCGATGGCATGATTGTCGCTCCATGCTCCATGAAGTCTTTGTCGGGGATTGTGCACTCTTATGCGGACAACTTGCTCGTTAGAGCGGCAGATGTAGTGCTCAAAGAGCAGCGTCGTTTGGTGCTTATGCCAAGAGAGTCCCCGTTACATGCCGGGCATTGTGAGTTAATGCTCAAAGCGTGTCAGTTGGGGGCCATCATCGCGCCGCCAATGCCTGCGCTATACAATAACCCTCAGACCATCGACGATATTATCAATCACAGTGTAGGGCGAGTGCTTGATTTGTTTAATATTGATGCCGGAATAGTGAAGCGCTGGGAAGGGGTAAGAAAAAACTAAGGGTGTTGCAGAGACTGCACGCAAATCCTAAGCGCTTGGTCATGATCAAGCGCTTCATGAGCGGCTACTGCGACAATAAGATCGCTACTTGCCGCAATCAACTCCTCAGAAACCACTCGCTTTTGTTGTAAGAACAATTCATGAACACAATGGCTAGCTGCTTGCAGTCGTTGTGTCTCATTCTGCTCTGTGGGCGGGCGTGTCACCATCTTTTCTAAGAACGCTTGTTGATACTGCTCCGTTCTCAACTCGAGCTTCTTGATCTCTTCGCGTAACGCTATAAGTGGCTCCGACTCTAACGCATGGGTCTCCGCGTCGTGGGTTAACTGGATCTTCATCCAACGGCGCACGCTTCGTAGCGGCTTAACCACACTGCTCGACCACTCCTGTGATTGGGTGATCATTTGCGTGAGAGTAGCGCCGTCGATCACCCCGCGTGTCTCGGCGTGCCAGCAACACATCAGCAAGAGATTCACATCAAGAGCGTACTCATCTTGCAGGTGCAGACAATGCTCGCTCACACCGGCTTGGCGATAGACGCGACAGGAATATTCCCAAAACGATTCGATGTGCATAGGATGGCTCTTAGTGGTGGTGCTCGGGATGTTACTGCACCCACTATTTTGAGACAATGCGTGCAATCACGGCCATGTGCCTACAAACAGGCGGGCGCCACATTTAGAGACAGCACTATGCATATTCACATTCTTGGCATTTGTGGCACCTTCATGGGCAGCCTTGCCGTATTAGCGAAACAGCTCGGTCATACGGTGAGTGGTTCAGATGCAAACGTTTACCCTCCGATGAGTACGCAGCTAGAGGAGCAAGGCATTACCTTGCAGCAAGGCTTTAAAGTCGAGCATTTACAGCCTCACCCTGATTTGGTGGTGATAGGCAATGCAATGTCTCGTGGCAACCCCGCTGTCGAATACACTCTGGAACAAGGTCTGGATTATTGCTCTGGTCCGCAGTGGTTGGCGCAATATGTGTTGCGTGGCCGTTGGGTGCTCGCGGTGGCAGGAACACACGGCAAGACGACCACTAGCTCGATGTTGGCGTGGATATTACGTCATGCCGGTTTGAACCCTGGCTATCTCATTGGCGGGGTGGCGAAAAACTTCACTAGCTCTGCGGATTTAGGGGAGTCCCCGTTTTTTGTCGTCGAAGCCGATGAGTATGACAGCGCCTTCTTCGATAAGCGTTCTAAGTTTGTGCACTACGCGCCACGTACCGCGATTTTCAATAATCTTGAATTTGATCATGGCGATATTTTCCCCGACTTGGCGGCGATTCAGCGTCAGTTTCATCATCTTGTTCGTATCATCCCTGGCAATGGCGTGATTATTTCGCCAGCAGACGATGCAAATATTGAAGCGGTGTTGGAGCAGGGGTGCTGGAGTGGGCGACAAGCCATGGCCTTTTTGGAAGAAGGGGAGGCGGCTCAGCCGCAAGCCGAGGGGATTTTCTGGACTGTACGCCTGATAGAGCAAGATGCCAGTCAGTTTGAGCTGTGTAAGTACAATGCGGGCACTCTAGCGCACAGCGCAGTGGTGACTTGGGGGGCAAGTGGGAAGCACAATGTGAAGAACGCATTGGCGGCGGTTGCTGCCGCGCATCATGCGGGTGTGGCTATCGATGTCGCCTGTGAAGCGCTTGGGCAGTTTGAGGGCGTCAAACGGCGTCAAGAGTTAGTGGGGGAGGTTGACGGGATTCGTCTTTATGATGACTTTGCTCACCACCCAACGGCTATTGAAATTACCTTGAAGGGCTTGCGTGCGAAATTTGACAGCGCTAAGCGAGAGGGGCGATTGATTGCGGTGATCGAGCCTCGCTCCAACACCATGAAAATGGGCGTGCATCAATCAGTCTTGGGGCAGGCCTGTGCGAGTGCAGACCTGACGTTTTGGTACGATGCGGGCACTCTAGGGCTAGATTTGCCTAGTGTCGCGGCCTCAAGCCCTTCGCCTGCGAGAGTCGTCGATTCCTTTGATGGCCTGATTCAGGCCCTGTTGGCAGAAGTGCGTGATGGTGATGATGTGGTCATTATGAGCAATGGTGGTTTCGGCGGAATTCATCAAAAATTACTGCAAGCGCTGCGAGCAAAAACCGCTTAGCGCTAGAATACATACTGAGTTTTTAGAGGAATCAGCAATGACGGATTTAGGCGTCGCCGAGAAAGGAGCAATCGATAGTATCGCATTGTTTCCATTGAAGTCTGTCTTGTTTCCCAAGGGGCGCTTGCCGCTACAGATTTTTGAACAACGCTATATCGATCTCATCACGGATTGTATGCGTAACGACAAAGGCTTCGGTGTTTGTTTGTTGAAAGATGGCGAAGAAGTCGTAACGCCTGGGGCGCGACAGCAGGTGCATCGAGTCGGGACCTACGCCAAGATTGTTGATTGGGATCAATTGCCGAATGGCTTATTGGGAGTCACTGTTGAAGGCGTCCAAAAATTCATGGTGCAGGAATGTGATTACGATAAAAGCCAGGTGCTTAGAGCGACAGTCAAGTTTTGTGACGTCGATCTAATTGGCGAAGAGGCGATAGAGGTTGATAATCAACATGAGGTGTTGGTGGATCTGGTAGAGCAATTGGTCAGCCATCCAGTGATTAGCAAGCTAGGCATGAACATCGCCTATCATGATTTGCGAGAGTTGGGTTGGCGCTTAAGTGAGCTTGTGCCTCTCTCGTTAGAGCGCAAGCAGGCGTTGTTGGAGCTTCAAGACCCTAAGCAGCGTATCGAGGAAATCGAGGCGCTACTCCATCATATGATGGACGAAGGCTAAAGGCTTTACGACTGAAGGAGGATATACATATGTTAGAGAACTGGATTATCACTAATGATTGGACGCAAGAGCAATGGTTGGTATTTAGTATCATTGCCTTTGTCGTGCTGGCAATACTGGTCATTATGTTCCGGCTTTATGCGATATTTAAAATGAGCACGAAAAAGCGTGAACGGCCCAATCTTCGCGTGGCACGGCGCTTGCGTCGCTAGCATCCTTAGATAAGAATTCTGTCGAGCAAGTAGGCCGAAACAGCAATCAGGACTACAACGACGAATAGTGAGCCAAGCAAGGCGACGATGCGAAAGGATTTTCCTTCGGCGGGGTACAGTCCGCTTTGCTCGTACTCACGCTCATCGGAAATATCGGTGTGATCAGTGATCGGTGTGGTCGCTTGTGCGGCAGGCTCGGTTTCTTTGCTCATAGTAGGCGCTCTCAATCGATGCAAAAATACAGTGTGTTAACAACTACGGGATAGCACGGTGCCAAGTCGAATTTTAATAGCACTAATAATATTGGCAAGTGTTGGCAGTGTTCATGCCATTGTTATTAGGCATGATACTGGATACTCCCAATATGTGGCTAGTGAATCCACTTTTCCTGCAGTGTTTTGGCTCGAGCAGCGCTCAGATCGTAAAGTCTGTGTGGCGACACTCATTCATCCACAATGGGCGCTGACGGCGGCGCACTGCGTGGAGGAGACAGATCTGCGTGGGCATATTCAGCGGGCGGGCGAGTATATAGTCCAAATAGCGGGGGAGGTAGAGGGGATTGATCAAGTCGTCATGCACCCTAATTATGCTTATCGCTATGACGAAGCTAGGCTCAACGAAGAGGTCGACCTAGCATTGCTGCACTTAAGTAGCCCCTTAGCGTTGCCCATCCCTTTGGCGCTGTATCGATCACAAGATGAGCGCGATCGAGTGGCCACTCTCTTGGGATGGGGCTTCTCTGGTTTGGGCACCACGGGGATACAGCGCGACGACGGGCGTTTTCGTCAAGCACGCAATCTAGTCACCCAGGCCCAGTCACGGCTGCGTTTCGACTTTGATGACCCTCGATTGCCAAACAGTAAGGCCGTTGCACTAGAGGGGCTCCCAGGGCTAGGTGACAGCGGTGGGCCAGCTCTTTTGCGTATCGACAATGGGTGGGGAGTTGCCGGCATCGCTGTAGGTGAAATTTCTGCCCAAAATGCACCGCGCGGCGTGCAGGGTTTGTATGGCGCAGTGGGCGTGTATGAGCGTGTCTCGATGCACCTTGAGTGGATTGATGCGGTTGTCGAGTCGAAAAGCGTGGGAACTCACTGAAGCACTGCAAAATGCAGTACGCTAGCGGGCTTCATGACAGGCTAAATATCTCTACTTGTGCTTGTGTAAGTTCACTAGAAGTTTGCTACCATCATCATTCTTAATAATATCGCGCACAGCCCCCATTTTTAAAAGGCTTGGGTGTGATTTGACCAATTCATTATCTTCGGAGATTTCTCAATGAGCATTGCCACTGGCGACAAAATTCCTGCAGTCACTATTAAAATTATGGGTGAGAAAGGTCCACAGGACATCACTACTGATGAAATCTTCTCCGGCAAGAAAGTAGTGCTATTTGCCCTCCCTGGCGCTTTCACGCCTGGCTGCACCGTGACCCATCTTCCAGGTTACGTCGTGCTTGCCGATAAAATCAAAGCGAAAGGCGTCGATACTATCGCGTGTTTGTCTGTTAATGATGCGTTTGTAATGGATGCTTGGGGCAAGTCTCAGAACGCTGAAGAGCTCACAATGCTCGCTGATGGCAATGGCACATTCACGAAGGCAGTAGGCCTAGAAATGGATGCGGCTGGTTATGGCATGGGCACGCGAAGTCAGCGTTACGCCATGATTGTTGATAATGGCGTGGTTAGTCATATTGCAGTAGAGCCCGCCGGTGGTATTGAAGGTAGTGCGGCCGAAGCGATTCTAAACCTGCTTTAATTGACAGCCTGCGGAGGCCTGCTCCTATGAAGACGGATTACATTGATTACCAAGATGGCGATGATGTTTTCGAAGGCTATTTTGCATGGGATGAAACTCTGTCCGATCAACAACCCGTAGTGTTGATCGCGCATGATTGGGCCGGGCGCCGCGAGCTTGCTTGCAGCGCTGCGGAGAGCATGGTCGATTTAGGGTATGCAGGCTTCGCAGTCGATATTTATGGCAAAGGCATTTTCGGCAGAGACGCAGACACGGCTGGAAACTCTGCGTTGATGATGCCTTACGTTGAAGACCGTGCGCTGCTTCGTCAGCGCATGTTAGCGGCATTGAATGCAGTGCGAACACTCGGGCGTATTGACGTTAGCAAAGTGGCAGCAGTTGGCTACTGTTTTGGTGGCATGGCGGTGCTGGAGTTAGCGCGCAGTGGTGCTGACATCGATGGTGTTGTCAGTGTCCACGGCTTGCTGGGTCGCGGAGAAATTCAAAGCGAAAAGGTCCTAGCGAAAGTCCTGTGTCTGCACGGGCATGATGATCCAATGGTGCCGCCGGACCAAGTGTTAGCGTTTGAGTCAGAGATGACCGCGCAAAAAGCAGACTGGCAAATGCATATTTATGGCGGAACTTCGCATGCATTTACCAATCCTGATGCCAATGATAAGGCGCTAGGAACCATTTATAGCAGTTCGGCCAATCAGCGTGCGCAACGATTGATTGCCGATTTTCTCGCAGAAATATTTGCTTAGTTTTAGTGTTGCGAGATTAAAATTTGTCGACTAAACACTCATCACCAGACTCTTTGCCAGTGACTCCTAGTCAAGGTTGCGCTGCGCATGGTGATGCCTGTCCGTTCTCTGAAAAATTGAGCCAATGCCAGGTTGAGCTTGCGACTTTGCAAGAGTTCGTGCGCTTGGATGAGTTGACGGGGCTTTTTAACTACCGACACTTTTTGCACTCGATTGAATCCGAACTGGATCGTGTTAGGCGCTCTGGGCTTGGCTTGTCTTTGATGATGCTAGATATTGATTATTTTAAAAAATTCAACGATCGCTGGGGGCACGAAGCTGGCAATGTCGCCCTTAAGGCGCTTGGACGGGCAGTGCAAACGACAGTGCGCCGTACCGATATTCCTTGTCGGTATGGAGGGGAAGAGTTTGCCATCATACTGCCTGACACGCCGCTAGTAGACGCTGTCAATTTGGCAGAACGCTTACGCAGTAATATCGAAGCACTCCGTATCACTGTTGGGGGCGAAGCGGTCTCCATTACCGCAAGCTTTGGCGTGGACACTTTTGCCGCTAATGATGTAGCAGATGCGTCTGGCTTTGTTGCGCGAGTAGATGCCCTTCTCTATGAGGCCAAAAAAGCGGGACGTAATTGTGTGCGACATGCTCCTTTTCGTACCGAAACTCATGTTAGTAATGAAGAGCGTGACTTGTTGTTCGCTGAGTAAGTAAAGCTTATTGCTGCGAAGATTGTAGTTCGCAGGCAAGGTGGTGCAGTATCGCCGCCGTAGCTCCCCAGATGCGATATCCCTCGTGATTAATTTCCAGCGTATCCCTTTCGCTATTTTGAACAATAATTCTTGATCGTTTATAGGCGTTGGGATCGAGCGCTAGCCTAAGGGGGACGCTGAATATGTGAGCGACTTCGCGTGGGCATGCCACTAAGGGGGTTTTTGCCGATATCAGTCCAATGATAGGCGTGACGCAATAGCCTGATGGCATTAACAATTGGCCTAAACGTCCAACGACGCGAACGGCGTCAGCTGGCAATCCAATTTCTTCTTCACTTTCACGCAGCGCTGTGTGCACAGGCCCTGCATCCCCCGGGTCTTCTTTGCCGCCAGGGAATGCGACTTGTCCTGGGTGGCTGCTTAAATGCTCCGTTCTCAAAGTCAGCACGACGGCCGATGCATCAAGGTCGTAAAAAATTGGGATTAGCACTGCGGCTTTGCGAAAACTCGTCTCTGGCAATTCATTGGAGCTGACGAGGCGATTGATCGTTTGGTCTGGGTGCTGGATAGGGCGGCGCTCATAGGCTTGCTGTTGCTTACAGTAATGCAAAAGTTGGGCAAGCAATGGGTCCATGTTTTTTGGCGCAGTCATTTGGGATTCGCTTGAAAGAGTCCTAATGATTATAACCACAAAAACTTAACTTGTTCGCCCTAGGGACGCATATTGTGGGAAACCCTAGGCTTTCAAGACGATCGCAGTGTGAACGAGGCCCGCTTCTATGACATAAGTTCCTTGGCCGCTATACCCTGCACGAAACTCCGCGTTCAAATCTTGTAATAATTCGAAGCTAAAATGGCCCTGTGTTGCAGAGCTAGATGGCAACGGCCTAATAGCGGCCGCGTGAAAGTCAAAAAAGTTATTCACAATGGGGAATAGACACTTAAACAAACTCTCTTTGGCGGAGAAGATCAATGTTAAATAGTGCAGTGGCGTATCGAACAATCGCTCGTGATTGGCGTAGCCTTCCGTGCTGGTCAAAATGTGCCGGCTGTCATTGTCTAGGCTGCCTGGTCGAATCCAAGCCTCGGAATCAATGCCTATAGCGCGAATATTGGTTCGATGAGCCACGAGTGCCGATGCATAACCTTCCGTGTGCGTGATCGAGCCCACAATGCCTTGTGGCCAAAGAGGTTCGCGATGTGCACCAATTTCGATCACTGCCTCAAGCGCGTTGTCTAGTTGCGCCAGCGCCGCTTGGGCGCAATAGCGACCGGCGATGAATTCGGCTTTGCGTTTTTGTACTGCGCGCTCAAGCGAGGAGGGCAGAGCGATGCCAAGTTGCAGCGCTGTGGTTTCTTGGAACAAGTGCTTGTTGAAGTGACAGCTTGCTTGGTAGCAGTCGGCGGCAATCCGAAGAGGAGAGGTCACTGTATTAATCATGGTAGAAGCTTGCAGCCTTGTGGTGCCACGCAGGCGTAGATATTGATTAGTTACACGCTGACACAGTTGTTAAAGAAAGCTTGTAAGAAGCTTTCAAATCAATTGCGTTAGGCTATTTTAGCTGTAGTGTACCGTATGAGAGCAGTAATGCTCGAACAACGGCCCAAACCTTGATTTATCGATCTGGGGCGGTTGCCTTCGCCTATGACAACACAGTAGAATTGGTTGATAACCATACAGCTATTACATGAGTTTATTTCGCTGCAAAAACTCTGCCGTGATGACTCCACACAAAAATTTTGAGTGACATTATGAGTCTGGAGCAAGATTCGGCAGATCAAGACGAGCCGTCATCAGTAGGCGATACTCTCTTACGATCCCTTACGCGGGTCCCTAAAACACGGTTTAAGAACCCTCTTAAGTCCAAATTATTCTCAGTCGCAAAATTCGAAAGCCCATCTGTAAAAGGCCTGATCAGCATTGCCGTGTTAAGTGCTGCATTTGGTACGGCGGTTGTGTATTTTCTCAATGCGGAATCTAAGCTGGTTGGTGAAAATCAATACTCTGTATTCGCCGCTGTCGCATTTCTCATCATGGTAGTTTGTTATCGCTTCTGTCAACGTTTTCTTATCGCTCAAGCGAGCAAGGCTATTGAAGAGGCGATGCATCAATGGCGGCAGCGAATTGTAGCAAAGGTCACGAAGCTTTCTTTGAGAAATATCGAAGACTATTCCGAGGGCGAGGTATCGGATGGTTTGATAAAGAATTACGGCCCCCTTTCCCAAACTATCATCACGATAACGGCTGGGGTCGAATCCCTAAGCTTGCTTATCTTTATGTATTTTTATGTGGTGTTCCTGTCCCCTCTTGCTGCATTGCTCACGGGAGTTGTGGGGGTGATGACGGTTCTTGGGTATCTGGCGGTTTCGGCAAGATTGACTGAGGCGATGCAAAGGTCAGACATCTCCAATGCGAGCTTAGATCGTTCAATGGAAGCGGGAATCAAAGGCGCTAAGGAACTGAGGCTAAACACAGGTAAGCGAGCGCAGTTTTTACAAGATACCGAAACAGCTTCCTCTGAGCTGTATAAGAACCGTTCTACCGGCGCATCTTTGTTTGCGGAGGTGCTTGCCTCTGGGACGACGGCATCCTATCTAATGGCCGGCGCGGTGGTGTTTATCCTGCCTATCCTCAATCCTTCGGAAAAGGATGAAGTTTCCCGGATTGTCATGGCAGTCCTGTTTCTGATCGGGCCAATCGGTGGAGTGATTGGCAGTATCCAGCAGTTCAATATTGCTCGTTTTTCCGCGCTGTGTATCATCAAGTTTGAAGAAGGTGTGGATGCTTCTCTGGCTAAAAACGAAGAGCCTGATGAGGGCGATGCTGCGCAGAGCCTAGAGAGCTTTGAGCAGATCCAGCTTGAGGGCGTTAAATATAGCCATCGCTCGCCACAGGCGGCCGATGCTGAGAAAGCGTTTAGCGTGCAGGGTTTAAATTTCTCGATTAAACAGGGCTCCATCACCTTTATTACTGGGGGGAATGGTTCGGGAAAGACAACCATTTTGCGGATATTTGCAGGGTTGTATCCTCGTGAGGAGGGTAGTATTAAAGTCGATGATAAGCTCGTGAGTCGATTCCCTACGCAAAACTATCGTGATTTGTTCGCAAGTGTCTTCGCCGATTTCTACCTCTTTGCCAAGCCTTATGCGTTAGACCCTGATGGTTTGTTGCGCTTGGATAGTTGGCTGACTCGATTGCAAGTGCGGGATAAGTTGCCCGCTGATTTGAGTGTTGGATATGACACCAATGCCTTGTCCACTGGGCAGAAGAAGCGTGTGGCATTAGCGCTGGCGTTGGCCGAAGATCGCCCTGTGCTCATACTTGATGAGTGGGCTGCAGATCAGGATCCGCAGACACGCAAGTTCTTCTATCGAACCTTGCTGCCCGAATTTAAGGCATCTGGGAAAACTCTAGTAGTCGTTACGCACGATGATCGCTATTTCGATTGCGCTGATCATCATTATCATGTGGAAGAGGGCAGGATCACGCTCGCTTCTGGAAACCAGGGCGGTGGAGGCATCAACCAGTGAAAAATTATTTGCATGGGGTATATATGCGATTTCGGTACGGTTTTATTTTTACCGTCCTGCTGTTGTTGTTTTTGTTGATCGTGTTGTGGGAGAGGATTGTTCACGTGGTGCCTGCAGGGCATGGTGGCGTGGTGTGGCATAGTATTTATGCTCCTTGGCTTGGCGGCAAGCAAAGCTGGCCGGTAGAGGAAGGTGTGGAGCTAATTTGGCCTTGGGACAGGTTCTATCTATATGATTTACGCTTGATGACCCATACCGAGACATATCAAGTCGTCTCTCAAGAAGGTTTGCATTTCGAAATCGATATGACTTTTCGGTGGCGAGTGGATCAAGAAAATCTGGTCAGTTTGAATCAGGCTGTCGGAAAGGAATACCTGCAATCGATGCTGGTGCCTGAAATAGGTTCGGTGCTCAGAGAGATCGTCGCTCAGTATCCCGCTGAGGCAGTGTATACGGTGTCTAGAGAGGTGGTGCAGAATGATCTTTATGCAGAGATTACGTCGGGTTCCCTACCAAACCATTTGGGTTCGCGGCTCTCGCAAGAGTTGGATGACACGATTTTGTTACAAGATACGCTAATGACTAGTGTGCGACTTCCCTCAAGCCTCAAAGAGGCTATTGAGAGAAAGCTAGCGGAGTCGGAGTTAGTGGCACAGTACGAGTTCCGGGTAGAGCGCGAACGTCTTGAGAGTGAACGTAAACAGATCGAAGCAGAGGGTATTCGTAATTTCCAAGAAACAGTTGCCCCTGCAATTACCGACAGTTATCTACAGTGGCGTGGGATCGAAGCAACGCTCGAACTGGCCAAGTCCACTAACAGCAAAATCGTGGTAATCGGCAATAGCTCAAATGGCTTGCCGTTGATTCTGGATACCAAAGAGGATCTACAGAGCCCCGACGCTGCAAGCACCAGAGGCAGTGCTGCTGAAGAGTAGTTCAAAGCTTTCTGGTCATTTGAAACTACAGGATGTGGTGAGTATTTGTGACTCAGAGAAAACTCAGTGAAATTCAAGGATGCGAGCGCACCAGATTTAGCGTTCCTGAAAACCAGCTCGTAGCCTTACTGCTTGCGCGCCGGTTCGAAAAGAGTGCGGGAGTCACAACTCTCGACAAACGTGGTGACGCTAGCTCGCTGCCCTATGCGCAGCTTTATGTCCAAGCAGAAAAGCTATGCGCAGCGCTACAAAGTAATGGTTTACGCCCTGGTGACCGTTTGGTTTTGCAGCTTCCCGATGCGCTAGAGGTGATGGTCGGATTTTGGGGCTGTATGTTGGCTGGTGTTGTACCAGTCGCACTCAACACGGCTCCTTTCTACGACCGCCCAAACAGCCAAACTGATAAGTTAATCTCCGCGATCGCGCGGTTCAAGTGCCGAGCAATTCTGGCATCTACTGAACTGTCCCATCCCATAGGACAGATGCTAGGCGCTATCGATACCGTCAGTTGCCCAGTTGTGAGCTTTGATCAATGCGAGGCTGTAACGGCTGCCCCAGAGATACACACTCCCGCTCCTGATGACCCCGCCGCCATATTCCTAACTTCTGGGAGTACTGGTGCGGCAAAAGGCATTGTGCAAAGCCATGCGGCGATGCTTTCAATGGCGGATGCGACGATCCAGATGAATGGTTTCACCGAGCAAGACGTGACGCTTAACTGGATGTCTTTGGATCATGCCGGTTCATTGGTGTTTCTCGGTGTTATGCCCCTAGCGCTTGGCGCGAAACAGGTCCACGTCCCGATCGAGTATGTCCTAAAAGAACCTACGCGTTGGCTGGATCTTATTGAAGAGTGGAGTGCCTCGATAACGTGGGCTCCCAACTTTGTATTCTCTTTGCTTCTTGATCGACAAGAGCAAATACAGTCTCGTCACTGGAACCTGTCTAGCATGCGTTTTATGGTCAATGCAGGGGAGGCGGTTGTCAGTGCCACGGCGCGACGCTTTCTTACCTTACTGCAGCCATTTGCATTGCCCGAGGATGCGCTTAGGCCTGCATTCGGGATGGTGGAAACCTGCTCAGGCATTACTTGGTCCAATGGCTTTAGCTTATCGGACACCTCTGATTCAGACATGTTTGTCTCGCTAGGGCCTGTGAATCCAGGCGCGGCAGTGAAGATTGTCGATGATTCCGGCGTTGTTGTTGACGAAGAAGTGGAAGGCCGATTATTGCTTAAAGGGCCATCGGTATTCGAAGGTTACTATGGAGAAGAGGCGTTAAACGCCACAGTGATGCTAGAGGGTTGGTTTATCACTGGTGATCTGGCCTATATCAAGGCTGGTGAGCTCTATGTGACCGGTCGTGAAAAAGATATGGTGATTATCAACGGTAATAATTACTACTGCCACGAAATTGAAACGGTTGTTGGCAAGTCTACAGCGATCGCAGGCGACTGCGTTGCAGCGGTCGGTGTGCGTGCTGCTGGTGAGAATACAGAAAGTCTCGTGATTTTTTATTCACCGGTTAGCGGCACGAATGATGCCGGTACGAAAGAGGCTTTGGAAAAGGCCTTGCGCGCGGAAGTGGCTAGCGCCATTGGCAATGCCCCTAGAGCATTTGTTGAGTTGAAGCCTGAAGATTTTCCTCGTACTGAAATCGGCAAAATCAAACGTGGATTACTAAAGAGTCGTTATGAGAAAGGCGAGTTCGGTCAAGCTGCGGTGATGCCAAAAAGGCGATCC
Organism: Gammaproteobacteria bacterium; assembly: GCA_051252515.1. GTDB lineage: Bacteria > Pseudomonadota > Gammaproteobacteria > Pseudomonadales > Pseudohongiellaceae > UBA5078. The sequence continues at coordinate 348,291 of JBPOFS010000001.1, read as the reverse complement.
AGTATCGACGATGGTGGATCTGATGATACCTCTGCATTCAGAGAGCTGCAGGCCAATATTACGGCTATCTGGCGTCAGGCGTTAAAGCTTGAATCAGTAGGGCTAGACGAGACCTTCTTCGAGCTTGGTGGGTCTTCATTGTTGGCAATACAGGTGCAACATGAACTTGAATTGTTACTGGAGCGTGAAGTGTCGATGGTGGAGCTGTTCGATACTCCTACCATTCGTTCTATGGCTATGCATTTCTCTGGCAGAGCAGCGCTTGCTGAAACAGATGGTCCAGAAAAGAGCGCAATCCCTAAAGCGCAATCGGGTGATATTGCTGTTATTGGCATCGCCTGTCGTTTTCCCGGAGCGCATGGTCCGGAAGCTTTCTGGCGCGTGCTTGAGGAAGGCGTAGAAACCCTGAGCTTCTTTACTCCTGCCGATGCTATTGCTGCAGGCGTGCCTTCTGAGCGCGCTCATGACCCGGCGCAAGTCAACGTCGCCCCCGTTTTGGATGACGTTGAAGGGTGTGACCTCGATTTCTGGAAGTACGCGAAACGAGAAGCCGAGTTGATGGACCCGCAGCAACGCGTGTTCCTAGAGACGGCTTGGGAAGCCTTTGAAGATGCCGGTTATGTGCCAGGTGCGGCACTAGGTAAAGTGGGCGTTTATGCCTCGGCAGCCACCAATACCTATCTACAGAATAATGTTTACGCGAACAAGGCTTGGGTCGAGGACAACGGCGGGAGCCTGCTGACCGTCAACTCTGTTCCAGGTTTCAATGTGATGGTGGCGAACGATAAGGATTATCTGCCGACACGAGTCTCTTACAAATTGGATTTGACCGGTCCCAGTATGGCCATCCAGACAGCCTGCTCCAGTACGCTGGTAGCGGTTCATGAGGCCGCCCAAGCTTTGCGAGAGGGCGATTGTGATATGGCTGTTGCCGGTGGTTGTGCGTTGATGCTGCCGCAACATGCTGGTCACTACTATGAAGAAGGCATGATCAACTCTCCAGACGGTCATTGTCGTGCGTATGACCGTGATGCGAAGGGAACGATATTCGGGAGTGGTTCTGGCGCGGTATTGTTAAAGCGTCTCGAGCAGGCTATTGCCGATGGCGATGAGATTTACGCGGTTGTAAAAGGCAGTGCCGTCGCTAACGACGGTGGGCAGAAAATGGGCTTTACTGCGCCGAGCATGTTGGGTGAGTACCGGGCTATTTCGAAGGCTATTGAGAGCGCCGGAGTCGATGCCGCTAGCATTGGTTTTGTAGAAGGGCATGGCACCGGCACCCCCATAGGGGACCCTATTGAAGTGCAGGCCTTAACGAAAGCGTTCCGCCATAGCACGCAAAACAATGGCTACTGTGCGTTGGGTTCAGTTAAAACTAACATAGGTCATATGGGCATTGCGTCCGGCATTGCTGGGTTTATTAAAACCGTGCTCGCGCTGCACCATAAGTCTCTACCCGCTACGTTGCATTTTAAGGAGGCGAATCCGGCCATTGGATTTGAAAAAACGCCGTTCTACGTTAGTAATAACACTCGAGAATGGGAGGCGGGCGCCACGCCGCGACGTGCCGGCGTTAACTCACTTGGTATTGGCGGCACTAATGTGCATGTCATACTTGAGGAAGCCCCTGAGCGGACACCGCTTAATAGCGATCAAGACGTCTACGTGCTGCCATTATCGGCGGGCAGTGAAGCAGCGCTCCAGGACAAATGCACGGCACTGGCCGAATTCATTACGCGCCATCCAAACACGGCGCTTAGCGATATTGCATTTACCCATCAGCGTGGACGCCTTGCCATGGCTTGTCGTCGAGCCCTCGTGGTGGCAGATCGAGATGAGCTGCTCTCGCAACTACGCGCGGCACCGGTAGAGCCAGAGCTTGGCCTTAGTAAAACTGGTGCCCCTATTGTTTTCATGTTTACAGGGCAGGGCAGTCAATACGCAGGTATGTGTCGGGAGCTTTATGAGACTCATTTAGTATTCCGCGAAGCCTTGGATACTTGCACCAATCTATTTGCTAATGATCGCGAGCACTCAATACGCGACCTGATTTTATCTGCCGAAGATGATGTTGAGGCGCAGGCGCTTCTGAATCAAACGCAATACACGCAGCCGGCACTGTTTAGTATTCAAGTGGCGCTCGTGCAGCTCTATCGAGAGTTAGGCATTCAGCCAGACCTCATCGTCGGGCACAGTATTGGTGAGGTGGCCGGTGTCTGGGCCGCGGGTGGTTTGAGCTTGGCAGATGCCGCTTTATTAGTAGAAGTGCGAAGTCGTTTGATGCAAGCGGTGACTGCGCACGGAGCAATGGCTTCGGTGAAGTCCGACGTCAATTCGCTGCGCGCACTTTTACAGAAGTCTGGAACGGACTGCGAAATTGCCGCGTGCAATTCACCAGTGGATACCACGATTACTGGAAGTGCGGACGCCATCGCCAGCGCTTGTGAATACCTTGAAAAACAGAATGTTCGCGCTACGCCATTGAGTGTATCCCATGCATTTCACTCAGCGCATATGGAAGTTCTGCAAGATGAATTTGCGCAAGCCATTGCAGCGCTTGAGTTCAAGAAGACGCGTACTCCTGTGATGAGCAATCTAGACGCCACAGTGCTAGAGCATCACGTCCAAGGTGCTGCCTATTGGTCTGCGCAGCTGCGCGCCCCTGTACAGTTTATGCAAGGCTTGCAGCAAGCCATTGCGGCGCAAGGGACTTGCTTCGTTGAAATAGGGCCCGCTGCCATTTTGTGTGGGCTAGGTCGTGCATTGGAGAGTGAAAAGTCAGTCCATTGGTTGCCGTCTTTGCGCAAAGGGCATCGCGACGCTCGTGTGTTCGGCAATGCGCTCGCCACATTATTTACGCTTGGCCACGCGATCGATTGGTCTGGCTCAGAAGCGTTCGATGGCGCACGCATTCATCTGCCAACTTATCCATGGCAGCGCCAGCGTTGCTGGATAGATCCGGATGCGAGACTAGCGGCCGTCGCTCAATTAGACCCATTATTGGCAAGGCCTGTTGTGTTGCCCCAACTTGGGCAGCAATTATATTCGCTCGAGTATTCTCCCATTACGATTCCTGTGCTTGAGCAGCATCGCGTGTTCGGTGTCATTGTGCCGCCGGCAGCGTTGTATGTATCGCAATTGCTGCACACTGCCACGGATTTCGCGGAACAAAATCGAGTCGTTTTGAGTGATATTAATTTCATCGCGCCGATGCATCTCGGCGGCGCAGCATCCGACTCTGAATCCAGAGCTGTGCAGATCCTGTTTAGTGTCACCGATGATGCCACCAGTATCGAGTTAAGCAGTCAACCAGCTGACCTGCGTCTTTCAAGTGCGACTGGAGGCTTAGCTAAAAGTGCCGTACAGGTTCATGTTAAGGCCGATCTGCTCTCTGAGGACTTCGAGATAGCTGCGAAGGTTGATATGACTGCCCTACGTCAACGTTGCAGTGAGGCTTTGTCTCCGCAAATTATCGAAGCGCATATGGCGACGATGCAGGTGGAGTTAGGCGAATCATTCCTTTGTTTCAAAAGCATTCAGCGTGGGCAGGATGAAGCTCTGACGCTGCTCGATGTGCCAAGAACAACGGCGGCTCGCTTTGCGCAAGGCATCCCGTCTGGGTTGATCGACTGCCATTGGCAAACCATGTTGGCCGCGTTGCCGATGCTGCCAAGCACGACGATTGTGCCGGCTCGAATCGACACATTGTTATGCTATGCACAAGAGCTTCCTGATCAGGTTTGGGCGCATGCACAGATCCATGAGTATTCTGATTCTTTAGTTATTGCCACTATCAAGTTGTTAGCCAGTGATGGAAGGGTCCTTCTCGAAAGCCGCGGCATTGAGTTCCGAGAAGTGGCCGCGAGTTCATTCCGACACCCTCAATCAGTACCGCGACTGTTCTCACGTCATTGGGAAAATCTGCCCTCGACTATCACGGCGAATGCATTGGAAAGTGTATGGCTGGCAGGCAACTCTGAAGATACGAAGCGGCTTGCGCACAGTTTACGCAGTGTCGGTATCGAGTCGTTGTTGTTGGCGGATGGTTCTTTACCCTCTAGCAATGACAAGGGCGCCTTACCTCTTATCTATATAGATAATGTGACAGAGGGAGTGGAGTCCTGCGTGGCTCTGAATCATTTCCTCGCCTCACTAACGTCAATCAAAGCAGAGATTACACAGCTTATCGTCGTGACTGCGCTCACGGATGAATCTGCTACGCAATCCCCTAACGTGCTCACTGTTGCGCATAGGGCTGCGCTCTGCGTGCAGAGCGTTGCAGCGGCACATGAACTGCAAGACTGGACTATTCGAGCCGTTGAGATGGATCAGGAGGCTGGCAGCCTACAAGCATTGCTAAGCTTGCTAGGAGCAGATGGCGAGTCCGGGCTCAGGCTGCAAATCAAGGCAGGTAATATACAAACCTTGCAAGCGGATGCTTTGGCACCTGCCAACGACGAGATCAGTTTCTCACCTGAAAAATTACAAGTAATTACCGGCGGACTTGGCGGGCTTGGCTTGCTTACTGCGCAGTGGATGTTTAAGCGCGGTGCTCGTCAGTTCTTATTGGTGGGACGATCCGCTCCTTCGAAGGAAGCAGAGTCTGCTCTTGCTTCACTCAATGAAAAAGGGGCCAAAGCGCAGGCTTATCGCTGCGACGTCAGTCAATACGAGCAAGTTGTGTCCTTGGCAACAGAGGCGGCACAGATCGCGCCAGTGGAAACCATTATTCATGCTGCGGGAATGAATCGCGACGGGCTTATTAGCTCGTTGAAAGATGATGACTTCACTGCGCTTATGCAGGGCAAGGCCGTAGCCGCTGTCAATTTGCATAAAGCTTTCGAGGCTCTCAAACCTGAGCTCACCGTTTATTATTCGTCGATTGCTGCATGGCTAGGCGGGGCGGGACAGAGCAATTACTGTGCTGCAAACGCGGCGCTGGATAGTCTTGCTCAGCAATATTCTGCTTCAGGAAGCAAGACGATTAGTGTTGCATGGGGCCCATGGAACAATACGGGTATGACAGCAGCGCTTAGCGAAAGTCATCAGGCGCGGATCGGCAGCACCGGTTATGGTTTTCTGACTCCCGATACTGGCTTCAGCCTACTCGGTTGCTACCTTGCCTCTGCAAAGCTAAGTGAAATTTCAATTCTGACCGCGGACTTCGACAAGCTAGCAGAGTTGCCGGGCGCTGCAGGCTTGTGGCCAGTGTCGGCACGCAGTGCGGCGAAGCCTCGGCGCACGAGCGCTCTAGGCGACCAACCGCTCCGATCAAAGTTGCCCGCTCTGGTAGGCGAATTGCTCGCATTGAACGAAAAAGCAGCGGGAGAATTGTTGCAAGATAATCTACTGCGCATTGTCGCGGAAATGACGAGCCCCGGTAGTAATGACAGTTTGGAGATCGATACTGGTTTTCTGGACATGGGCATTGACTCACTCGCAGCACTAGAGCTGCGTAAGAAGCTTGAGTCTGTACTCGGCTTAAAATTGAAATCTACGTTAATCCTTGATTACCCTAATATTGTGGTGATGGCGAGAGAGCTGGTTACTCAGGTGCAAAAGACACATGGCACCGAGGTTCAACAAGAGGACACTTGCGCAGCGGAGAAATCGAACAGGTTGGATTTACTTAGACAACTTGCCAACGAGATAGATCTTTAGGAGTAAGCATGATCAGCACTTTAGGCGTAGTAGGCGCCGGCGTAATGGGAAGAGGTGTCGCGCAAGCGGCTGCGCAGAAAGGTATGCGCGTTGTTTTAGTCGATCTCACTGATGAGGTTCTGGCGGCAGCAGAGAATGAAATTCGTCAAGAACTGCGCTTTGCAGCGATGCTCAATAAAGGGCCAGAAACACATTCTGTGGATGAAGTATGCGAGCGTATCGAATTCACAACTGATCTGACTAAGCTCGCCGAAGTGGATTTTCTAGTCGAGAACGTCAGTGAGAAAGTGGCAATCAAGCAAGAACTGTATCCGCAACTGGACAGTATCTGTAAAAACGATTGTGTCTTTGCAGTCAATACCTCAGCGATATCGATAAGCAAAGTTGGAAGTTGGACTCAGCGTCAGGACAAAGTGGTCGGGATGCATTTTATGAATCCTGTACCAATGAAGCCATTGGTAGAGGTCATTCGTGCGTTCCATACAAGTGATGCGACGATCGACACGGCGAAGGAATTTCTCGCTCAACTCGGCAAGGCAGCAGTTGTCGTTAACGACATGCCAGGCTTTGTCTCCAATCGTATTCTAATGCTCACCGTGAACGAGGCGGTGTTCGTTGTACAAGATCAAGTGTCGACGGCTCGTGATGTTGATCGCATTTTTAAAGGGTGTTTCGGACACAAAATGGGCCCGTTAGAGACGGCCGATTTGATCGGCTTGGATACCATCTTGTTCTCCCTTGAAGTGCTATACGAAAGCTATAACGATCCTAAGTTTAGACCTGCGCCACTGCTTCGCAAAATGGTAGACGCAGGCTTACATGGACGCAAATCTGGGCAAGGCTTTTTTAAATACCCCAATTTGCATCAAGCAACACCGAGTAAAGTTCCCGCAGCAGCGCAAGTGGAAGGAAAAAAGTGAGCAACGCAAACTATAGACAAGACATACGCAGTTTCCTTGAGCAATTCATCGGTGAGGAAGATTTCGCCGACGATGACGATATTTTTGAGCTCGGCTTAGTGAGTTCTTTGATGGCCATGCAATTGGTTCTATTCGTAGAGAAGACTTTGGAGATCCGTCTCGAAAGTGAAGATCTAGATTTGAACAATTTCCGCAGCATCGTCAAGATTGAGGCGTTCATGCTTAAAAAAGCGCCGGCCTCGAATGGATAAATCGGAGCAAGAAGCACATAGGCTAGAAGCGGCTACATTGCTATCGCGCTATACAGCGCAAGACATCGCGGCTTGGGATCAAGCCGAAAGCATGCCTGATGAGGTGATAGCGTCGCTAGCGCAAGCTGGGCTTCTAGGCACTTTTGTCGAGACTTCCTTTGGTGGTCGCGGATGGGATGCTTCGTCCTTTGGTCTGCTTTGTGCGGAGCTCGGACAAGCGAGCCTGTCATTGCTTAGCATTGTCACGGTCCATAGCATGGTAATGGAAGCCATTCGCTTGTCGGGCACTCAAGAGCAACGCGAGTATTGGCTCCCAATTCTTACGCAAGGTCAAAAGATAGGGGCGTTTGCGCTTACCGAACCTGATTTTGGTAGTGAGGCGACGGGCATTCAAACCACGCTGACGCCTTGTGCGGAAGGCTTTCGAATAAACGGTAAGAAGAAGTGGATCTCCTACGCGACTAAAGCAGATCTCTTGCTGGTTTTCGGTAAGCTCGAGGACGGTAGTCCCGTGGCATGTTTGTTGCCGAGCGATACTAAAGGTTTACGCGTTACGCCGATGTCCAACTTGCTTGGTTTTCGTGCCGCCATGTTGGGTGAGATCGAGATGAACGACTGCGTAATACCTGCCGAAAATATTATCGGGCGAGTAGGCGCTGGAATCTCCTATGTGGCAGCGGGTGCGCTGGACCTAGGCAGACTAGTCATTGCATTTGGCTCCCTCGGAGCGATGGAGGCCTGCCTTACGGACTCGGTCACTTACGCGAAAAAGCGCACGCAATTCGGTCAACCATTGGCTAAGCATCAGCTCATTCAGAAAATGCTTGCTGACATGATTACCTCGTATAAGGCGGCTGAACGTTTGTGTCTTCATGCAGCGCAAAGACGAGCGGCTGGTGATCCTATGGCGGCAATGGAAACCGCCACGGCGAAATACTTTACTTCAACCCATGCGATGACGGTGGCGAATCATGCTGTGCAGATTCACGGGGCGGCAGGCTGTAGTGCTAATGAGAGTCGTACGGAGCGCTTTTATCGCGATCTGAAAATAACGGAAATTATCGAAGGCAGTAATCAGATGCAGCAGATCATGATCGCGCAGAACGGGATGGGTGAATTCGTTCAATCCGCGCTCAGGCGTAAGCGTTTGCTTGCAGGGAATCAATGATGGACAGCAGTCACTCGAAGACACGGATTAAATGCCTCGTCTGGGATTTGGACAATACATTATGGGACGGCGTACTTTTAGAGAGCGCGACGTTGCCGCCGCTTCGGCCGCACGTTCGCGAAGTCATCGAGGCGCTTGATCAGCGTGGGATCTTACAGTCTCTGGCCTCGAAAAACGAAACCGAGCCAGTAATGGCGGCACTGGCAGCGCATGGGCTTGATCAGTATTTTCTTTATCCCAAAATTAGTTGGAACGCGAAGTCAGAGTCTATCGCAAAGATTGCTGAGCAGCTGAATATCGGTATCGATACGTTTGCGTTCATTGATGATCAACCTTTCGAGCGTGACGAAGTGCTTTCAGTTCATCCCTCAGTGCGGGTTTTCACTGACGCGCAGGTAGAAAGTTTATTAGAACTTGAAGATTTCGTTCCGTTGCACCTGACCAAAGACTCGAAAAACCGTCGAGAAATGTATCAGAAAGAAGAGCAGCGCACGAAGGCTCAAGACGATTTTAAAGGCCCTCAAGATGCATTTCTACGCACCCTTGGGTTAGCGTTGAAACTGAAACCTGCTAGTGAAGAAGATCTGCATCGCGCAGAAGAGTTGACTGTGCGAACGAATCAACTGAACACGACGGGCGTTACATACTCCGCTGAGCAATTACGTGAACTGCTCGCATCGGACAAACATCAGGTCATCGTCGCAGAGCTAGAAGATCAATACGGCTCCTATGGTGCAATCGGGCTATTGCTAATCTCTGAGCAGCCCGGCCTTTGGTGTGTCGACTTATTCTTAATGTCTTGCCGAGTAATGTCCCGCGGCGTTGGCGGAGTAATTTTGACGGCTATGCGGTTGAACTGTCGCAATCAACAGATCAAGCTCGCCGCGCAGTTCAAGGAAACCGACCGTAACCGCATGATGTTCGTCACTTACCGCTTTGCGGGTTTCAGTGAAGAGGGCGAGTTGCTAGTCAATGATCTAACGAATATCCCTGCATTGCCCGATTATATGCAATTGAATATCGACGATGCGATGGGTTGGAGACTGTAGTGAACAGCAAAACAGAGACTGGCGAAGAAGACATCATTGTTAAAGCTCTTGCGGAGATTCGTCGTCTAAAAGCCGAGAACGCACAATTGCGCACCGGTGGCGCTAGCACCACCCAGTCAAAACCAGAGCGTCCAGAGCTTGTGCCAATTGCCGTAATCGGTTTTGCGTGTCGCACCCCTGGTGATGGCGATAATCCAGAGACTTTTTGGGATATTCTCAAAGAAGGGCGATGCACGATTACAGAAGTACCTTCCTATCGTTGGTCGGTAGAGCAATATTACGATGCCAATCCTGATGCCCCTGGCAAAATGCGTTGCCGATTCGGCTCGTTTCTAGGCAGAGTCGAAGATTTCGATTGTAAGTTGTTCGGCATATCTCCGGTTGAAGCCAGCTATATGGATCCTCAACAGCGCCTTCTTCTGGAGCTCGCGTGGGAATCTTTGGAAGACGCGAACATGAACATGGAGGCGCTCAAGGGTTCGGCCACTGGCGTGTTTGTCGGGCAGAGTGGTTTTGATTTCGCCGCCCAGCACATGACTGAAGAAAGCTTATTGGAGATCACTCCCTATGTTGGAACGGGCTGCGCGACGAGCCCTGCAGCTGGGCGTATTTCCTATACCTTTGATTTCACCGGTCCGTCCTATGTTGTGGACACGGCCTGTTCCTCATCGCTCGTCGCGATGCATAACGCCTGCAATAGTTTGCGCCAAGGTGAATCGACACTGGCTTTGGTAGGGGCGGCAAACTTGATTCTCGCGCCGGGCATGAGCATTAACTTCGACAAAGTCGGAATGTTGTGTGAAGACGGCGTAGTCAAAACCTTTGATAAAGATGCCCATGGCGTCGTGCGCGCTGAAGGTGGCGGCATGGTAGTGCTTAAACGCCTGGATGACGCATTGCGCGATGGCGATCGAGTGGACGGAGTCATTCTTGGTTCGGCCATTAGTCAGGATGGTGCAAGTTCGTCTTTGATGGCCCCCAGTGGCAATTCGCAAAAGGCCGTCATGCAAGCCGCGCTCAGAGCTGCGGCAATAGATACCGACAGTATCGATGTCATCGAAGCCCATGGCACGGCTACAGGTCTTGGCGATCCTACAGAACTTAACTCAGTGCTCGATGTGTACTGCAGAACACCCCGTACTAAGAAGCTTCTGATCGGGTCGGTTAAAACTAATTTTGGTCATATGGAAGCGTCTGCCGGCATTGTTGGGTTTATAAAATTGCTCTTGGCACTTCGTAATGAATATCTGCCAAAGCATCTCAATTATACCGACGGCCATCCGGACATCGACTGGCCCAATGAATCCATCGAAGTGTGTGCGCAAGGGCAAGCTTGGCCAAGGACTGCGCGCCGACGCGTTGCCGGACTCAGTGGTTTTGGTTTCTCCGGCACTAATGCTCACATCATCCTCGCCGAGGCCCCAGAGCAAAAAGCGTCAAGTGTTGCTAGCGAAGATCAAGCGGCACAACAGTTATTGTTGCTTAGCGCAGGATCTGCTGAATCGCTCAAAAGTACAGCGATTGCATTGGCGGATTGGATGGAGAGTCATGCCGAAGTGTCATTGGCGCAGGTTTGCCATACGTGGGCCACTCGACGAAAACGTCACACTAATCGTTTGGCTATTGTTGCGAACGAACGCGAACAACTTATTGCGAAGTTACGTCGCTATGCGGAAGTTGGCAAGGCCAAGGGTTCCTCTAACGGTATCGCTCAATCTCGATCGGGGCGATTGGCGGTGGCGATGATCTGTGGCGGACACGGTGCGCAATACAATGGTATGTCGGCAGTGCTGTATCAGGCCGAACCTGTTTTTAGAGAGGCTTTTGATCGGGCGAGCGACTTGGCTAGTGGATACATAGGCAGCGATTTAACCGCGATGTTGCATGCCCCAGCTGCACAGAGCACAGGCAATATATTCAAAGGCAGTATGGTTGAGGGCGACCTCAGTAAGACCTTACAAGCCCAGTTAGGGATTTTCTGTGTTCAGTATGCGCTGGCACAGCAATGGATGGCTTGGGGTGTGGAGCCAAAGGCCTTGCTTGGGCACAGCCTGGGTGAGTATACCGCCGCTTGTTTAGCGCAAGTATTCTCACTAAAAGATGCCGTGATGCTGATTGCGGAGCGAGCGCGTCTGATGGACACGCATACACCGCAAGGAGCGATGTTGACAGCGTTCCATGATGAAGCGGCTGTGCAAGCTATCGTCTCTTCGTTTAAAGATGCAAGTATCGCGGCCGTAAACGGACCTGGCATTATTCTCGTGTCGGGCACAATACAGAGTATCGCCGAGATTAGTCAGCGTATCGAAGCTGACGGCGGGCGGACCACCAATGTGCCAATTGACAGAGCTTTCCATTCTCCATTAGTGGATGCGGTGTTGCCGCATTTTCGCGCTGTGTTGGAGCGCGTGCATTTTAGCGCCCCGAAAATACCAATCATTTCGAACCTCACTGGCGCAATAGCGGGTGCCGAAATTACTACAGTGGATTACTGGTTGCGCCATTGCCGCGAACCCGTTCAATTCATGAAGGGTATGCAGACTTTACATGGTGAAAAATTCGCGGCATTCATCGACTTGAGCCCTGAGCCGGTAATGATGGGGCTTGACCTCTGTTTTCAGGAAATTCGCGAATTGGCCGGCTCAAAGGGTGCGTGGGTGCCTAGTCTGCGCAACTGCATCGATGACCAAGCGAGAATGCTCGAGTCGCTGGGGAAATTGTACTGCCTAGGTTTGAATCCTCATTCTTCTCCCACTGCGCAGATGGCAGTTCGATTGCCGACGTATCGCTTCGACAGACAGCGGTGTTGGTCAGCGGCGGCGGAGCGAGGACAGAATATCTTTGCTAGCAGGCCGGCTGTACCTGTCAGTGTTGATCTCAAGCCGCCTATCAACAATCAGCCCGCCGCGGTGCAAGCAACGAGGGTTGACTCCGATATCCATCGAGTGATGCTTGAGCACATGGCTGTTGTCGATCAATACCTAGCACTGAGTGAAAGAAATAAAACCGGCTAGAATTTTTGCCGTGTAAACCAGGCTTTAAACATTGCCCTTACCTTGAATCATTGGTATCCGAAATTATGTCGTACGAACATTCAACCCTCGAAGCCGTTGCCGCTATTATTGAATCCATCAGTGGTGTTGGTGTCAGCGATTTAGGTCCAGACACTGATCTGTTAGATCTCGGTCTCGATTCCCTAATGTTTGTACGCATTGGCCGTGTGCTTGAGGGCAAGTACAACGTCGACATTTCGATGAAGCGTTTCTACGACGAACTTTCCAATCTGGGCATGCTGGCTTCCTACCTCTGTGCTAACGCAGTACCTGCGGTGACAGAGCCACAGGAGTCGGCTGTAGGCTCAGTGCAAACTCCACCAGTGGCAGCCATCGAGCTACCAGTTGTTGATGCCGTCTTTGCGCCGGCTCCCACGGCGGCGCCTGCACTGCCTAATGCGGGTTCGAGTGTTGATATTAATACTGTGATGTCGGCGCATATGGCGTTGATGCGACGTTATTTAGATAGCGCTGGGGCAGGTGTGACAGGAGTCACTGCCTCGAATACTACGCAGCGATCAACCGCACAGCCACAGGCGCAGGCCAAGCCTCAGGACCACGGTGATGCCCTCGAGACGCGGAAAAAATTCAGCGGCATCGACACGCAGAAAGAAACTTTTAGTGCGGCTCAAGGCGAGTTTATAGCGCAATTAATCACGCGTCTTTCTCAGCGTAGTCCGCTCAGTAAGCAAATGGCCGAAGAAGGCAAAACGTGGTTGGCCGATTGGAAATACTCTTTGCAGTTTAAGCAAGACTTGAAGGAACTACGTTTCCCAATCGTTTGCGACACCGCCTCCGGTTCGCGTTTTACCGACGTCGATGGCAACGAATACGTCGATATTGCGATGGGAATGGGTGTGCACTATTTTGGCCATTCTCCGCAATTTATCGACGATGCGGTTCGAGCGCAGCTCGATAGAAACACGGCGTTAGGCCCGCAGTCTCAAATTGCACCGGATGTCGCACGTAGAATCTGTGAACTTACAGGACATCAGCGCGCTGCTTTCTTCGTGACCGGTTCTGACTCTGTGATGCTTGCCATGCGACTCGTTCGTGCGGCGCGTGCGCGTGAAAAAATTGTCACGTTTGCTGGGGCCTATCATGGTATTTGTAGCGATGTGCTGGCCGGGCAAGGTGAGACCGGGGCCGTTGCGATGTCGCCAGGGCTTCCATCGGGTATCGTTAATGACCTAGTAGTGCTGGACTACGACTCGCCCGAGTCACTCGACAAGATTAGAGAGATCGCTGATCAACTGGCCGGGGTGCTTATCGAGCCGGTACAAAGTCGTAACCCTGCATTGCAGCCGCAACGATTCTTGCGTCAGCTGCGCGCGTTATGCACAGAGTTAGACATTCCGCTGATCTTCGATGAGATGGTTAACGGTTTTCGTCAGGCCGCTGGTGGTATGCAAGAGTGGTTTGGTGTGAAAGCGGATTTATCCACCTACGGTAAGATTATAGGGGGTGGTTATCCCTTGAGTGTGATTGCCGGTAACGCAGACTTGATGCAGTGGATTGACGGAGGTGTGTGGCATTACGGAGACGATAGTGCGCCACTGACAGATTCAATCGCCACTGGCGGAACTCATAACAAGCATCCTGTGGCGCTTGTGGCCGCAGGTGCGGTGCTCGATCACATCGAACGAAATCCTGAGCTGTTCTATAAGGCTAGGATGCAAATGATTCGGTTGGCCGATCGTATCAATGTTTGGTTCGAGCGTAATGCGGTGCCGTTGCGCCTTACTTATTTTGGAACACAGTTTAAGTTTGAGAGTTTTGCCCCAGCATTGGAGCTCGAATTGTTTTTCTACCTATTGCAGGAGAAGGGCATCTACACGTGGGAGTTGCATGTCGCGAACCTGTCAACTGAACATACAGACGAAGATGCGGATATTCTGTTTGCCGCGATCGTGTATGCAGTAGAGTCGCTACGCGCTGGAAGCTTCGAGTTCCGTGCCGAGAAATTGCGACGACAGTATGTGCCGATGTCCTCGGTTCAGAAAAGACTTTATGCGATCACGCAACGAGACGGTGCAGAGAAGCCCTATCACCTTGCGGGCGCTTGGCGTTTACGAGGAGCGGTCGATGCGCTTAGATTAGAAGACTGCGTGCACCAAGTCATTATTCGGCACGAGTCATTGCGCACCGCCTTTGTGGTGGCCGATGGTGAGTTTTACCAACGCATAGTGGCGGAGCCGCGCTTTTTCTTAGACCGGGTGGACGCGGGCACTGGTTCTGTTGACGACCTGCTTGATGGCTATATTCAGCCCTTCAATCTATTGGAACCGCCGCTAATACGCGTCGGCTTAGCCGCAGAAGATGACGGCACACATTTATTACTAATGGATGTGCATCACATCGTGGCCGATGGCCTATCAATGAATGTGGTATTGCAGGAAATCTTGGCTCTTTATGACGGTGAACGACTCGATCCGGTGCGCAGTCAAGCTCGTCATGTGCAGGATAGCATCGCTAATTACTTAGCGGGCGACAGGGCTCGACACGATACGCGCTATTGGCTTGAGACCTTGATTCCCTTCGTGGATACACAAGAAAGTTTTGATCTTTCACCTGATTTTAATAGGCCTGCAGTCACCAGTTTCGCTGGAAATCGCATCGCGTTGAAGCTAGATACTGATACGACGGCGGCATTGCATCGTTTCTGTAAGACTGCACGTATTTCAACTTTTGGTGCCTTGTTTGCGGTGTTCGTTGTTTGGACTTGGCGCTATGCCCGTCAACAACGCTTTGTTGTCGGCTTACCTGGTTCGGGGCGACCAGACGAGGCGGCCGATAACGCCGTAGGAATGTTCGTCAACACACTGGCGTTCCCTGCAGTCGTAGACGAACAAGCCTCCGTGTCTGATTTTCTGCAACAGATTCGCGACAAATTGTTCGAGGTGCAGGAGCACGGGGATTATCCTTTTAGTGCATTGCTTAATGAGCTTGATATCAGCCACCGCGCTAATCGTAACCCGCTTTTCGACGTAATGTTCTCTTACGAGAATGCCGGTTCACGTGTGATTAAAACGAACACATTCGAGGGAGAGACGCTGACCCAATACGAAGGGGCGGGCATGTTCGACATCAGCCTTGACCTTATCGAGGCGGAAAACACTATCTTGATTAACTGTGCTTATGCGCAGAGCTTGTTCAGCGACGATACGATGAACCGACGTATCAACGAATACTTAAAGCTAGTGAGCACCTTAGTCGCAGGGGAGGCGAGTACTCTTTCAGACTGGGTGCGCAGTGCGACCAATGTTCCCGAGCCTGACCCGCTCGTGCGTACTAAAAACAAGGATGCAGAGATGCAATCGGAGACCGTGGCTAGCCTATGGTCTAAACAGGTCGCCAGTGGTGCACACAATATCGCCTTGATAGAAGGGCGCCGTGAGCAGACTTACGGACAAGTGAACCAACGCGTCATCGATACCGCCTTTACATTATTTAATCTCTACGGTGTTAGGCCGGGTGATAAGGTTGTCGTAAGTCTCGACTCCTCGATCGATCTCGTAGTTGTGATGCTCGCCTTGTTCTCAATGGGTGCAGTATATGTTCCTGTGACTCCTGACACTCCAATTACTCGCATACGATTAATTTTGCAGCAATGCGCGGCGCGTTTTTTAGTTCACGCGCGAGGGCATGTCAGCGTAGAAGAGCTCAGTGCAGCGAACGAAGCAGAATGCATAGCGGTGGAAGATATCCGCAGTAGCGCTATTAGTACAACGCAGCACCAATCTTTATTACCTCCTCAAGTGGAGGATTCTGCCTATGTCATCTTTACATCTGGTAGCACTGGCGTGCCCAAGGGTGTTGAGATATTACACAGTGGAATAAGCAATTCTGTTGCTTGGCGTATTCGGGATTATCGTCTTAATAAAAACGATACTACGTTACAGATGCCGAGTGCGAGTTTTGATGCATCGGTGATCGATATTTTAAGTGCCCTGCTTAGCGGCGGCAGACTCGTCATGCTCGATACTGCGTCCAAGCGCTCCGTGGAGCGTATTGCTGAAACCATAGAACAGCATCGAGTGAACGCTATCTTGTTAACGCCAACGCTGTATCGCGTGCTGTTAGACAGGATCGCTTCGACGATGGCCTCGCTGCGCTTCATTACTCTGGCTGGTGAAAAATTGCCGCTGGATTTGATGCAGGCTCACTTTGCACAGGCTCCAGCCGTAGAACTTTGGAATGAATACGGCCCGACCGAATGTAGCGTAGTGGTTAGCGCCGGCCAGATGCGGGCGAGTGATAAGCGCGTTTCAATTGGCTGGCCTATCTCGAACATTCAGGCACATATTCTAGATGACCGAGAAAGCCCAACGCCGACAGGCGTATGGGGGCGTCTCTGGGTCAGTGGGGTAGGCCTAGCTAAAGGCTATTCGGGTGATGAAGCCAGCACGCTTAAGAAGTTTCGTAACCTCCCCGCGCTAGACAATATCCGCTGTTACGATACAGGCGATATCGCACGGGTCTTAGAATCGGGAGCATTAGAGTTTAAAGGGCGTGCAGATACGCAGGTTAAGGTTAACGGCTATCGGATTGAGCTAGAGGACGTCGAAGCGGCATTGCGAAGTGAATTAAACGTTAGCGAAGTGGCGGTCAATGTGATCGACAAAGGTCATAGTGCTAGCTTGCATGCTTGGATTGTCGCCGATACTGTGCCAGTGGATTGGCGCGACTCGTTACTTGCTGTATTGCCTTCTTGGATGGTGCCCGCAGCTGTACACAGTGTCGCGACAATGCCCACGTTACCTAGCGGTAAACTTAACCGCGCGGCATTGCTGCCCTCGGCGGCCAAGGTGGGAGAGCAAACCGCATTAAAGGTAGATACCTCTGAGCCGAGCAGTACGCATCTCGCCTTATTGTTGAGTCATTGCAGTGAAATTCTAGGCAAGCCCAATCTACAAGGGAGTGACAATTATTTCAATGTAGGTGGGGATTCGATTCAAGCGATCGTACTCGGTTCGCGCTTGAATGAAGCGGGCTTTATCCTCGATGTAAACGATCTGTTCCGCAACCCAGTGTTGTCAGAGCTTGCGTTAAGGATCACGCGTAAGGGCAGCCGGGCCGTTCAAGTTCTGCCGTCCTCTGCGACGGTGCTGCCCACTCCAATGCAGTCTTGGTTCTTCGATACTTGTGAGGGGGATGCCAATGCGTTCACCCAGGCCGCATGGGTGCGCATGCCACAAAGCATGACTCTGGCTCAACTGACTAAACTTAGTCATCATTGGGCAGCGCAGCATGGGGTGTTCCAAGAAACTTGTGCGTTAATGTTAGAAATGGCGGGTGGGCGCCAACGTGATCTTACGATCGAAACCTTAGTGCAGTGTACGCAAGCCAATGGTGAGGATGATCTCGAAGCCATCTGTGTTGAGGCGCGTGGCGATATTGATTTGCAACAGGGCCCGTTGCTAAAAGTGGTCCTAGTCTCCACGAAAGAGCAGACACGAGCATTGGTGGTATTTCATCACTTCATCGTCGATGCGGTTTCGTGGCAGGTGTTGCAGACCCAGTGGGCGCAGCTCTGGCAAGATCTTCAGCAAGGTAGAGCGTTACGGGCATTGCCAGAAAGTGCCACGTTGCGCCAATTTAGCAGTGCTCTGAATGGTGAGCAAGCCCAAAGTAAAGCGCTGTTGGAAGCTCCATTTTGGCAGTCACAGATTGCAGATTACAAACCGGCCTTCTCAGCAGCCAGTGGCACGAGCAATGCCGATGAGCGATTGCAGCGCACGGCCCAGCTTGATGTTGAAGTGGCCGAAGCCCTGCTTGCTACAGGTCATGGAAACTTTCGCAGTAGAGGCAGTGATTTGCTTCTCGCCGCGTTTACTGACGCTGTCGCAAGCGTTTTTGAGATCGATGCTGTTACGGTATTGATGGAGTCCAATGGTCGAGCACAAACTTACGCGGAAGCGGATTTTTCCACGACATTGGGTTGGCTGACCTCGGCCTACCCTCTGCGCATTGACGCTTGCGGTGCGGCAATGGGCAAAGACTGGGCTTGGAAAGTGGAGCGTGTCCGCGAGATAACCCAACGTGTGCCAGACCAAGGTGTCGGGCATGGGGTCTTGAAATATGTTGTGGGGCAGGAAGCGCTTGCCACTCTAGTGCCTGAGTTTGCGTTTAACTATTTAGGCCGCTTTAAACACCACCCGGATAAGGACTTCGCAATTCTTGATGAGACTCCGGCGGGGGACAAGATGGGCGAGCTTGGCTTATTGCCTCCTGTCGAATTTGTCTGCTTTGCTGATGATGCTGGTTTGCATGTGTCGATCTCAGCAGATGCGGAGTTGGTAGGATTAGACGTCCTTGAAAAACTACTCGAAGCGTTCAGTAAAAAGGCGGTAGATCTCGCGGCAATGTGTCAACGCTTGGCTGCTCCAGTGCTTCCGGCACCTGTCGATCTCGTCGAGTCCGACTGGGACCTAGACGCCTACTTATCTTTGCTTGATGTCAACGGTATCAAGCGCGCCGATGTGCTTAACATCGTGCCTGTCACCGCCATGCAGAGTGGGCTGATCTTTCATGCGAGAAGTCAGCCAGCGGACTTGGCCTACCTTGAGCAGGTAGACTTCACGTTACAAGGCGTTGAAGCCGATAAACTTGCAAATGCGTTCCAACGCTTGCTCGTCGAATTTCCATTGCTCCGTGCCGAATTCATCGTTGGCGATAATGGACGCACGGCACAGTTAATTAAGGCCGCCGTGACGCTACCAATAGTGAGCCACGATCTAAGTGAGCTGTCACCAAAAGAGCAGCAGCGTGTCATCAATGAAGCGCGAGATGCAGATCAACAAATACAGTTCGATATTGCGCAATCACCGTTGATGCGAGTGCAACTGTTTACGTTGGACAAACCTCAAAAGAAATCAAAACAGAAAACTGAGCGTCGTGGTGCCGTGCATATTCTCTGGGCTCATCATCACCTAATTATGGACGGTTGGTGCGTCGGTATACTCTTTGATCGACTATTGAGTTGTTATGCAGAAGAGACTGGCACCGATACTAGCAATGTTCTTGTCACTTCTGTGACAAACGATCAGTTAAACTATGATTATTACCATTGGCTTGCAACGCGAGACAAAGACGCTACTGCTGACTACTGGTCCGCTCTACTTTGCGGCGTCGAGCGCCCAACTCGACTGCTACCGTGGCCGCAGTTAGAGACTGAAGCTCCTGTATCGAAAGACGCGGGCTATCAACTCAAGCGCCACGAAGTGCAATTATCGGTTGAGCTGACGGCGAGTATGCAGGCGTGGGGAGCTTCGAAAAGCGCGACACTTAGTAGCATCATCAGATTGACCTGGGGGGTATTGCTAGCTAGGTTCACTAATAGCGCTGATGTGGTTTATGGCACTGTGGTATCTGGCAGGCCTGCGGAAATAGCCGGTATCGATCGCGCTGTGGGATTATTCATTAACACAGTGCCTGTGCGCTTTGAGATGGATGCGCAGATTAGCGCGAACACGGCCTTAGCATTGGTGCAGCAACAGGCCAATGCGAGTCGTAGTCATGAATACCTGAGCCTTGCTGAAATTCAAGCCGCTGCCCCTGACTTGGGTGCACGCGAACCGTTATTTGATCACTTGGTTGTGCTCGAAAATTATCCGATGGACTCTGCCCTTCGAGGGGCAGCTACCGACCCGGATGCTGCAAACTCGGTTAGCATTTCCGACATTCGTGCGTTCGAACGCACCGATCTCCCATTGAACCTCGTGATCGTACCGACCCAAGCGGGGCTTGAAGTTACATTCTTATTCGATGGTGGCGTCTATCCGAGCCGCCAGATCGAGCACCTTGCGGAACACTTCGTTCATGTCGCACAGTCCTTAGTAGAGGCTCCGGAGCAAGCATTGGCCTCGCTGGATCTATTAACCTCGAATGAGCAATCTTGGCTTTTCGATCAATGGAATCAGCGACAGTCGGCTTACCCCTTAGATCTTTCTATATTTGACATGTACCAAAACGCTGCCAATAAGCATGGTGATCGCGTGGGCCTGCGCGATGAGTTGGGAGACATGACTCATGCCGAGCTACATGAGCGAGTGCAAGCCGTTGCGGCGGGATTGTTAGCATGTGAATCATTCACGCCGGGGGCGCGCGTGGGGCTTTGGCTACCACGCAATCGAGAAATGATCGTCGGCATGTTAGCGGTACTTGCGGCTGGTGGGAGCTACGTGGCACTTGACCCTATATACCCGCATGAGCGACTTCAATTCATGGTGCAAGACAGCGCCTCGGCCCTAGTATTGAGCAGTGCAGATATGCCGAATATCGCTTTCACTGTGCAGTGCGAAGACATCGAGTCGGTTGCCACTGAGTCTGTATTGCTACCGTCAGTCTCTCAAGATGCCGCGGCTTATGTGATCTATACCTCTGGTTCGACAGGCCAGCCCAAAGGCTGTGAAATCTCACACAGAAATGTCGTGCGTCTATTGAGCAATCAAGATTTCGATTTTGATTTCGATCATCGCGATGTTTGGGTGAGCGCTCATTCGTTCTGTTTCGATTTCTCTGTTTGGGAAATGTATGGTGCGCTATTGAACGGTGGCACGCTGGTGATTCCAGCGGCGACTGAAGTGCGTAATGTTGAGGACTTCGTTAATCTAGTGGCTCGGAATAAAGTCACTGTCTTGAACCAAACACCGGCGGCGTTCTATCAATTCACAAAAGTGGCATTGAAGAAATCGGTGGAAGGTCTTGCCGCCTTACGACTAGTGATATTTGGCGGCGACTCATTAGCCTGCAATCGTCTGGCACCATGGATCGAGGCCTTCCCAATCAGCCGCGTGAAATTGGTCAATATGTATGGCATCACTGAAACCACAGTGCACGTGACATATCGAGAGATCAGTACAGCGGATATCACTAATGGCTCGCCGCTCAATTTGGTTGGGCGACCGATGCCAGAGACTGGTGTATGGATTGTGGATCGCTGTGGCATGTTACAACCGCCAGGCATTGCTGGGGAGATCGTTGTCAGCGGCAGTGGCGTGAGTATGGGCTATTTGAACCGAGAAGAGCTTAACGCTCGTAAGTTCACCACACTGGATAGTGCAGGGGAGCAACGTTGTTACTGGTCCGGCGACGTCGGTTATATTAGCGCTGATCTAGGCTTAGTGTATTTGGGACGTAATGATCATCAGGTGCAAGTACGGGGATTCCGAGTTGAGTGTGAAGAAATCGCACGTAGCCACGAGTTGCACCAGAGTGTCTCTGAGGCATTAGTGGTTCCGGTAGAGAATGTTCATGGAACAGAGCTTGTCGTCTATCTGGTCGGCGACGAAACGGCGGCTCCCGCACAGTGGCGGCCTTGGCTTGCCAGTCGTTTACCTGACTATATGATTCCTTCCTATACGATTTGGTTAGAGGCCTTGCCGATAACCTCTAATGGAAAAGTCGATCGTGCTGCTCTTCCCGATCCTTTCAGCGTGGTGCAAACTTCGTTGCAAGATTCCTCTGATACAGCAGAATTTACAGAAATAGAAAGCATAATTATCGATGCTTGGAAGCAAGTGTTGGGGCATGCACAGATAGACCCGCTGACAAATTTCTTTGATATTGGGGGGCACAGCCTCAAGGCATTAACCTTGGCTGATTTGCTGCAATCGCGTTTTGGTTTAGACATCAGCGTGGCGGATATCTTCGAATTCCCAACGCCCCAGCAACAAGCCTCACGATGTTTAGTGATGGCAGTTCCAGCCACCACTGCTGATGACGATATTGAGACATTACTCGATATTGTTGACCTTGATGATCTTGAAGCATTGCTCGCAAATGTGTCAGATGAGCAACAGGATCGCTAAGTATGGATAGCAAAGCGGCAATGAAGGCACGCCTCGAAAACCTATCGCCAGAGCAGCGCGCTGCTTTGTTGCGCAAGGTGGCGCTTCTGCGTGAGCAGAAGGCGAGTCGACCACAAGCCCAGTCGCGCTACCCACTGAGTTTGGCGCAACGTCGCCTATGGATGCTTTCTCAGCTTGGCAATGAGGCGAGTGCGGCCTATAACATTGCCTCGGTGTTTTATTTTGAAAAACCTCTAGAGGCAGAGCGGCTTCAAAACGCTTGGCGCAGATTGATTGCTAGGCATGAAGTGTTACGCTCGGCGTTTGCGCAGGAAGGGAGCGAGTTGTTCCAAACCCCTCGCGATGCTTCCCAGTGGAGTATGCACCGACACGAACTGGTTGCGAGTCAGGATACTGCAGCGCAATTGCTAGCGTTGGCGAGCGAGGAAGCCGCCAAGGCTTTTGATCTAGAGCAGGATTGGTTGCTTAAAGTGATTTACTGTCAGAGCGCCACCGGGCCCGCGGGTCTGGTTGTCGTGATGCAACATATCGTATGCGATGGCTTGTCGATTACCAGTATGATCCAAGAACTCGCACAGTTCTACGGGGAGGCATTGGAGGCTTCTCAAGTGGAAACGATCGGCTCAGTACAGCAATATCGCGACTATATAGAGTACGAAGCCCGGGCGGATAACAGCAAAGCCCAGGCTTATTGGAAAGATATTTTTTCAAGCCCTCCTGAAACCTTGGATACATTGCTCGACCTGCCAAGATCGGTACAGAAAGATTTCAGCGGCAAGGCTTTTGCGCTGACGGTGGCTGAAGGTGACGTCAAGGCGTTCGAAGCGCTCTGTCACGGGCACAATGCCACTTTGTATATGGGGCTTGTGGCGCTAGTGCAACTTTTGTTGGCTCGTTTCGCGAATGTCGATGAAGTGACATTGGGAACACCAGTGGCGGGAAGGCCCAGTGCTCAATTCGACAAAGTCGTAGGCCCTTTTGTTAATACCGTAGCTCTGCGTCAAAGCGTTGATCGGCAGCAAACTTTTCCTGAACTGCTGAAGCAAGTTCGTAGTCGAGTGCTTGGAGGTTTTCAGTATCAAGGGCTCGCCTTCGATGAACTGGTCACAACACTAGGTTTTGCCAAAGACCCGAGTCGCTCACCGCTGTACGATGTAATGCTCGGCTTTACCACTGCCGAAGACCAAGCCTTGAGTTTTGGCGATATCGTCGGGCAAGCACTGCAGATCCCTCTGGAATTTAGCAAAGTAGACCTTACATTCCATTTTGAGAAGGCAAATGATGGCAGCCTGCGTCTAGACCTAGAGTATGCCGATAGCCTACTGCTAGAAACGAGCGCTAAGCGTTTGTGTGATGCCTGTCATTTAATGCTTTGCGCGCTCCCAAAAGAGCCTGAAATAAAGCTTGGCGATCTTGCATTACAAACCGAAGAAGAACGTCGCTCATTAATTGAGGACGTGAACGCGACCACACGACCTTATCCGCAACAATCCTCGCTGGTGAGTGAGTTCCGTAAGAGTGTTGAGCGTTTTCCCGAGGCCATCGCCGTACATGCCGGGGATGTGCAGCTGAGTTATCGTACATTAGATAATTTATCCGACCAGCTGGCCCATAGCCTGCTGAAGCATCCGGCGTATCGGGCTAATTGCCGGATCGCCTTGATGTTGGAAAAAGACGAGCGCGCACTGATTGTCATTCTCGCCATTCTTAAAAGTCGCGCTGTCTATGTGCCCCTTGCCGCCAATACGCCGTTGGAGCGCGTTGGCCAAGTGCTCAGCACTGGTGAAGTACGGCTGTTGTTTGCGCAAACGCAGCGCATGGGCGAGTTGGAGTCACTAGGTGTCGCATTGATCGATACCGACGCGTTGCTTGCTGAGGGTTCAGTAAACTCTGCAGATGTGCCGCCTTTGCCAGAAGTAATGGCAACGAACGTAGCGCTAGAGCCGGCGTACCTAATGTTTACCTCGGGTTCCACAGGCATACCGAAAGGAACGTTGATCGAGCAGCATTCTGTATTACGACTAGTGTGCAATACGGATTTCCACCAAGTTCAGGCGAATGAGCGCATGTTGTTGACGGGCTCGCTAGCCTTCGATGCTGCTACTTTCGAAATTTGGGGGCCCTTGCTCAACGGCGGCTGTGTTTGTATTCCCGCGGGCACCACCCTGTTAGAGGTGCATGAGTTTGCGGCCTTGGTGGAACACTACCAGATCGATACTGCATTTTTGACTACTGGGCTTTTCAATCAGCTCGTGGATAACAGTGCGCCAGCTTTTTCTCGGTTGCAAACAGTATTGACGGGAGGAGAGAAAATCTCCGTGGAGCACGTTAGAAAACTGCTTCAAGCCCAACCTGCATTAACTTTGTTACATGTCTATGGCCCGACTGAAAACACGACATTCTCTACGTGGCACAAAATAAGCACTGATGATTTAGACTTGGCGACTATTCCTATCGGAAGACCTGTCGCCAATAGTCGACTTTACCTGCTCGACCAAAACATGCAGCCCGTACCGATTGGTGTGCCAGGCGAAATTTACTGTGGTGGCGATGGCATTGCGCGTGGCTATATAGAACAAGAGAAATCCCAGTTACACAGTGAAGCGTTAAGCGCACAAGCCTCCGTGTTTCTGCCTGATCCCTTTCTACCCAGTGGCAATAATCGATTGTATCGCACAGGGGATCTCGCGAAATGGAATCACAAACGGGAACTAGTGTTCATTGGACGTAATGACCGACAGGTGAAAATACGCGGCTTCCGTGTTGAGCTCGGTGAAGTGGAATTTCAGTTGCGCACCTTACCCGAGGTTTCTGATGCATTTGTACTAAATCGAGGCAATGCGGGCAGTAGTGAATTGGTCGCGTGGCTGGTCGTGCCGGCGCAAACCTGCCTTACGGTCGCGACTGTACGTGATGGTTTGAAAGGACGCGTGCTGAATTATATGTTGCCCGCGAAAGTCGTATGCCTGCAACGTCTTCCCCTTAATGCCAGTGGCAAGGTGGACATTCATGCGTTGCCTCAGCCTGAAGACAATGATGGGCCTAGTGCATCAGTAGGGCAGTTGCTCGGCAAAGCCGAACAAGATTTGGCGAGCTTGTATGCATCAGTGCTCGGTCTCACAGGAAGTGCGGCTAAGGCCATTGATCGAGACGCCAGTTTCTTTTCTCTCGGCGGTGATTCCATTCGAGCCATTCAATTGGTCTCCCTTGCTAGGTCCGATGGTTATCAATTTACACTCAAGGATATCTTTGCCTCGGAAACTCTGGCCGGTCTTGCAGCGAGCGCCACAGTATCGGCACCGGTCGAGTTCGAAGCGAATTTGCTTGTGGGCCCTTTAAGTCCTACTCAGTTGTGGTGGCTCGATCAAAGCGATATGCCGTGTAATCATTTTAATCTTTCCAGTGTATTTAGGATCGCCGGTTCGATCGACATGACCGCCTTACGCGCGGCTCTAGACGAACTGTTGACGCTACATCCGGCGCTGTGTCTGCGGCTGGATACGCAAACACAGGAACAAAGTATCCCGGGACCAGGGCGCTACGAGTTACGCGAAGTCCAAACGGGGCAATCGCGTCAACAATGCTGGCAAGGATTACAGAAAGCGATCGATCTTAACAAAGGCATCCTGCTCGCTGTCGGAGTGGCAGCTGAGGGCGATACGACTTGGCTTGCGATAGTGGTTCATCATATCGCGGCGGATGAAGTGTCCGGCCGTTTATTCGGCGAAAATTTAGAGCGACTTTATAAGCACTATGTGGGCGATCCGAAGGCAGCGTCGAGCAGCGCTAAACGACAGCCAATGCGCGAGGCGCTGGGTCTCATTAATTGGGCCGCGCAACTTAAGCATTCGGTGACCCAAGGAGCGATGGATCAGGATCTCGGATATTGGCAGGATGTCGTAGCCCAAGGCCGGCAGGTTTTGGCGCAGCAGCAAGAGCTATTTGCACAAGACAAAGAAAAGCGCAGTACCGCGGTGCAAACACTGTCCGGAGAACAGACCCAGACCCTGTTGCAATTGGGCTCATCTTTATTGCGCATGACGCCACCGGAATTGGTATTGGCCGCCTTCTTGCGAGCATGGGAATCGACGCTGAATAACGCGGATTGCCTATTGTCTCTAGAGGGGCATGGGCGCGAACAGTACGAAGGACTAGGGGATTGCAGCTCCACGATGGGGTGGTTTACCTCCTTGTATCCCTGTGTCTTCACTGGCATTGAAGCGCAAGGTTTTGATCTGTACCGCGAAGTGAAAGATAGCCTAAGGCGTATCCCGAACAAGGGCTTTAGCTATTTGCCACTGCGGTACTACAAAGATCAAGAAGTGGGTGAGTCGCTTGCACTTAAACCACTACTCAGCTTCAACTACCTCGGGGAGACAGTCGAGGACAATAACGCTTGGTTAACAGCCGCTAATGAGCCTGCTGGCGATGATCATGGCGATGAAGTTAGCGAACCGTTTAAACTTGATGTGCTGGGGCGTATTACGCAAGGGCAGTTAGAGCTGACTCTGCGCGGACACAGTCCGATTCAAAAGGTGACGCTCTCGGCATTGGCTGACGCATGGCAGTCCGAGCTTCGTGATTTAAGCACGCGACTACAAGCCTTAACTCAAGATGCAGCGGGCAGTGAGTCTTTGTTATCACTTTCAGATTGCTTAGTGCCCTTTACATCTCTTGCACAGCTCGACGACACACTTGCCCAGTTAGGCTTGCCAGCCGCGAGTGTGGAAGAAATATTGCCCCTGACGGGCATGCAGTCCGGCATGTGGATGCACTGTTCCACACAAGCGATTGCCTATCAGGATCAAGTGGCACTGCGCTTACAGCAACCTTTGGATGAAAAACGCTTCGCAGCAGCAGTGTGTGCCTTGGTCGATGAAACCCAAGCGCTGCGCACAGGGTTCGCACAGACACTTCACGGCGAACTATTGCAAATCATTTTTCGAGAGCGCACTGAGAATTATCAGTACATCGATGCCTGCGCGTGGGGGGAAGGGTTTGAGGAAGACCTGACTCGCTTGCGTGCAACGCTGCGTGAAAATCCGCGCGATCTATTGCGCGATTCACTATTCAATCTCACCTTATTGCAGATCAATGCAAGCTGCTTCGAACTTATTATCGACTTCCATCATATAGCTCTCGATGGATGGACCAGTGCGTTGCTATTACAGCGCTTGGAAGCGCTGTATTTTGGTACTGCCGTTGGCAGGGACAGGGATTCAGCCCAAGGTATGCGCCCCTACTTTGAATGGCTCGGCCAACAGCCTGTCGAGCAGGCCAGAGATTATTGGCAAAGGCTATTAGGGGATTATCAGAGTCGTAGCGATGTCCCAAGTCATCTTCCGAGAATTCCAGCGGGGGAGCCCGAGCCGTTGTTTGTTGAAAGCCGCGCGGGTAACGCCCTCAATGCCTCATTGCGAACGTGGTGCGAACAACAAGGCCTTACCCTTAACGCCGCTGTGCAGACGTTGTGGGGCATCTACCTTGCTGGACTGACTGGCAGTGATGATGTGGTTTACGGCGCAACAGTATCGGGACGTGATAGCGACTTTGCTGGTGTTTCTAATATTGCGGGGATGCTGATCAACACGCTTCCTGTGCGGATTCGAGCCGGCGATTCGGCGACTTTCTCCGAGCTTGTTCGCGAAACTGCACAGCAGTTTGCAGAGAGCATGAGCTTCGGTCATCTGACTCTAGCGGAAATTCAAACGTTCACGCCTGCCCGAGCGGGCCTTGTGACGCACGCGCTTGTCTTTGAAAATTATCCTGATGCGCAAGACAGCCAATGGCAGTGGCATCCACAAGAAATATTCGACCCAATGCATTTCGAGTTTGGTCTGATCGTGGCACCGCTAGAGGATGACCTCAGTTTCCGTTTCGTAGCAGACGGCAGCCTTTATAGGCAGGAAAAGCTTGAGAGTATGGGTGTGCAGTTGTGCGCGCTACTCGCGCAATTATTGGATGCGGATAAGCCATTCGAGACATCAAGGAATACTCGCGTTAGAGCTTGGTCTTTGTCAGCGAATTTTACTGCGGACAGCTTGCTAGGACTGCTTCAATACCATGAGTATATCAGCGGCAATTCTAGCGCCGTGACTCTGCTGCCTTACGATCAGAGTGTGCAAGAGCTAATCAATCCCAACTCTAGACTCCGGCGTCTACAAGCTGCGCGGCACATTGTGTTGTGGCGCCCAGTAACGGATGCAGATGGCACAGTGCAGCAATCGGCGAGCTTTGAACAATTGGAGGAACTTTGCGCGGCGGCAGCAAGCTATGCCCGATCCGCGACAGAGAGCCGATTGTACTTTCTACCGTGCCCATGGGAAGCATGTTATGGCAAGGGCGGTGATTGGACCTTGTACAGAGAGTTTGCTGCTTTTGTGAAAGGAGCGCTCGCAGGGCTGCGAAATACCGAAGTGCTAAGTCTGGAAGCATTGGATGCAGCGTATGCACTTGGGCAACCCTGTTACCCTCCCGAGCTAATATTTGGCGACATCCCCTATACGGAAGAATTTTTTGCGGCCGTAGCGAACCAGCTGGTCAGACGACGCGACCTACAGGATAGGCCGCCTGTCAAAGTGTATGTGGTTGATGCTGATGACACATTATGGGGAGGCATTGTTGGCGAGGAAGGGACGCAAGGGATTCGTCTTGAGACGCCACACATTCAATTACAGGAGTTGTTATTGAGCGCACGCGGGGCGGGTGCTCTTATTTGCGTAGCGACAAAGAATAACGAGGAAGACGTTCGCGCCGTATTCGAGCAGCGTGATATGCCGCTGCGTTGGGAGCATTTGACTCGCGTTTGTGCTGGTTGGGGGCCCAAGTCCGAGAGTATTCGGACACTCGCTGGCGAGCTATCTTTGGGCCTAGACAGTTTTGTGTTTATCGATGACAGTCCGTTGGAATGCGAACAGGTTCTCGCCGCCTGCCCTGGTGTGTTGGCTATCCAGCTGCCGCCGGCAGATCAGCGTGAGGTTTTTCTTTCCCATCTTTGGTTACTCGATGCCCGCGCGGCCACCGAAGAGGATGCGCTACGTTCGCAAATGTATGCCGATGAGCTGCAACGGGTCAGCGTTAGAAAGTCGACGGGTAGCTATGGGGATTTCTTGGCCTCCCTTGATATTCGTGTAGTGACGAGCAATCTGGAGGCTAGTGATCTTACTCGCGTGGCGCAATTGTCGGAGCGCACCAATCAGTTTAATACCACCGGCATACGTTATAGTGAAACAGAGCTCGATACTTTACGTTTAGAGCCTGACGTCGATATAAGCTGTATTAGAGTCACTGACAAATACGGCGATTATGGTTTGGCTGGCAGCCTGTACGTGAGACATGGCACTGATGTATGGACAGTATTGGGGCTTATGCTTAGCTGCCGTGTTTTAGGACGCGGTGTTGAGCATACAATCTTGAGGCAATTAGCCGAGGACGCCGCGGCCGCTGGCGCCGAAATAATTCACGTAGATTTTATCAAGCTGGCGAGAAACTCACCGGCAATGCAGTTCCTGCAAAGTATCGCTCAAGAAACTGATCAGGTGTCGCGCAATGGACAAGTGGCTAGTCAGTACTTGTTAGCCGTACATGAGGCAGCGCACTGGCAACCAGGTTCGCAGGAGTCCAATACGCAGCAGGACGCCGAGGCTGCGAGTACGGCAGCCCAGAATTCTGACACGGCAGTGGGCAAAGGTTCATTGCAAATGGCGAGCAGGAAGTCGGGCTATTACGCAGAGCTCGCAAGATCGTTGAACTCTGGCGCTGCCATCTTGAATGTCATGCAACAGCAGCGCGAGATCAGTAAAACGGGCAGTACCGGGCGTAACACCGCACAAGGTACTATTCCGACGACCGCTACCGAAATAATATTGGCCGCTTATTTTTCCGAGCTACTCGGGCAAACTGAAATCTTTCAGGAAGACTCGTTCTATGAGTTAGGGGGGCACAGTCTCAAGGCCATGATGCTGTTTTCGCGCATCGCCGCTCACTATGGCATAACTCTGGATTTCCGCGACTTGCAGGCGTACCCAACGCTGAGCGCATTGGCGGCACGAATTGATGGGAGTACCCCTGATGTAAGTCTGACGACAGCACCTACATTGCGGGCATTGCCGAAAGCGGACAGTTATCCCGTCTCCCCAGGGCAGTCCAGATTGTGGATGTTAGAGCACATTCGCGCTGAGGGGCCATCACCTCTGCATATGCATGCCACTCTGACAGTGGATGGTGTGTTAAACCGGCAGGCGTTGGGTATGGCGTTTAAGTCTTTATTGCTGCGTCACGAGGCATTACGAACTTGTTTCCAAGAGAATGCCAAGGGTGAGGTAAGACAGTTAGTGGTCTCTGGTTCTACCTTAAAGTCTAGTGTTGAATGGTTTGATGAAGTGCTAGACGATGCTCAGTTGAACACCATCGCCCAGGAACAATGTGCACTCGCGTTTGATCTGCAGAAGGCGCCATTGATCCGCATGGCCGCAGGTGAGTTATCTACAGGCCGAAGTGTGTTGTTTATCACGATGCATCACATCATTAGTGATGGTTGGTCGATTGGGATTTTCTCTAAGGAACTCTCCGATCTCTATAAACACTATAGCAATAGAGGTAGCGATGATGGTCTCTTCGTCGACGGCTCATCGCAGTTACAAGCTGAGTTGGTGCAGTTTAGAGATTTCGCCCAATGGCAGTTAGAGTGGTTGGCCGCTGAAGCTGGCGCACGCGATGTTGAATTCTGGCGTGAACATTTCGCCAATCCAGTGGAAGCGCTGCAACTACCATCTGCTGCCCCGCGACCAAGCTTGATGCAAAGCGAAGGGGCTTCGGTTCAAATCGATATCGATGCCGTTACTTGGTCAAGTTATACGGGTCACCTGTCACGCTTAGGGATCAGTGATTTCACCGGTTTGTTTGCTGCGTTACAGTTCGTGCTGGCGCGGCTTTCTGGTCAGAAAAATTTCTGTGTAGGTACCGCCGTTGCAGGTAGGCAACATCAGGCTCTGGAGTCAGTAATCGGCTTTTTCGTGAATATCCTACCTCTGCGAGCGACCTTGAATCTTGATGATTCGGTGGAAGTGTTTTTACGTGAGGTGGCGGAAGAGGTCAACGAATGCCTGTCGCATCAGGCGGTGCCTTTCGACACGATAGTCTCGAGTTTAGACCTGCCTAGAGACCCGGGAAGAACACCTCTTTTTGATGTGTTGCTAGTCCTGCAGAATACAGAGATAGATGATCTCAAATTTGGCGCTCAAGTGGCCCAAGTGCAAGCGCTTGCCTCTAGCACTAGCCAATACGATCTAACCCTTAGTGCATTCCCCGCAGCAAACGGTTCACTGAAACTGATTGCCGAGTATGACAATGTCATTTATTCGGCGGCTAATATCGAGTTGATTCTGCGTTGTATTGAACGTGCATTGCAGGGTCTTACGAATCGAAAAAACGATATATTGGTGAACACCCCATGGATTCAAGACAGCGACCTTGCTCGAGTTAAGGCGTTCGAGGGAGTGCCGTTAAACAGTAAAGCTGTCTTATTGCCGGAAATTTTCACTCGTGCAGAAGTGCAAGCTAGCGGTAGAGTCAGTGATATCGAGAATGATTGGTCTTATTCAGAGCTGAACAATGAGATGCAAAGAATCGCCGCGGTGATTCGCGCTGCTCGAGAAAATACAGATGGGTTTGATCCTGCGTTCGATAGTAAGCAAACCCACGTTGGCGTTATTGGTAATCGCAGTGTCCGCAGCATTGCCGCGATGCTGGGCGTTATGGAGGCCGGTGCAGTCTATATCCCGTTAGATTTGGATAATCCGTTGGATAGGTTGTTGCTAATTATTGATGAGGGTGCAGTCGACTTATTGTTAAGCACTGATGAACATGGCGCAGACTTAGCGCGTGATTTGCAGCAACGCAATCCTCGATTACAGCATCTTTGTTATTCGGATAAAGCGGACCAAGCGCAGGAAGCACAAGAGTGCAAAGTAATCCCAAGCCCTGCGGATGTGGCCTATATGATCTTTACCTCAGGGTCGACGGGCAAACCAAAGGGTGTGCAGATATCTCATGGTGCATTTTCAGCGATGATCGAGCAGCAGGTACTCGCGTTCGATGTGAAAGCTGATGATGTGTTAGGACAGTTCGCCGCGCTGTCATTCGATGCCTCGTTGTCAGAAATTTTCCTCGCGTTTGCCACGGGGGCATCACTTGCGATCGCTCCTAATGAGGCGCGTAGCGATATAGATGTTTTCTTGAGCTGGATGAACCATAAGGCTGTCACGGTGATCACCTTGCCACCGGTATTCCTGCGTGCGCTTAACCGGCGCCCTATGGATAGATTGCGCGTGTTGGTGACCGCTGGTGAGGCAGCCATAGGCGCAGACATGCACCACTACGCGGCATCAATGCAGGTAATTAACGCCTATGGCCCTACCGAAACCTCCGTATGTGCTACGACTTATCTTGTGAGTGCTCAGGATGAATGGCCCTTTGGCGTCCCCATTGGCAAACCTTTGCCGGGGGTCTTAGTGACTGTCCGCGATAGTGCTGGTTCTCGAGTGCCGGTGGGCAGTACTGGCGAGCTTTATATTGGCGGTGCTACGTTAAGCGAGGGCTATTACGCAGCAAATGAGCTTAGTGAAGAAAAATTTGGCAGCATCGCTGATGATCCGCAACAAGGTCGTTGGTACCGCTCTGGTGATTTAGTACGTTGGCGCGAAGACGGCTTGCTCGAATTTCAAGGGCGGGTAGATGCGCAAATTAAAGTGCGTGGATATCGCATTGAGCCCGGAGAGATAGAGCATGCTGCCCGCAATATCGAAGGCGTTAGAGATGCGGTGGCTATAGTTCATCCTCAATTGGGGTTGTTGCTGTATTGCCTTAGGTCCTCTACTCAAATCACGGATGACGCCGACGAGCGCTCGCAAGTACTTACGGAGCTGGGCAAGGTGTTGCCCCGTTATATGATTCCTAGTGATGTATGGTTGCTGGAGGCCTTCCCACTTTCCTCAGCAGGTAAAGTAGAGCGTGCGACATTATTGGCGCTTGTGAGCGCAAGAGAAACTCAATTCAATGCACCCAACACCACGACAGAACAGAGCCTAGCGCAAGTTTGGCAACGCGTATTGAAGGCTGAACGCGTGGGCAAATATGACGACTTCTTTGCGCTGGGCGGAGACTCGATCAAGGCACTAGAGGTTATTAATGCTTTAAGAGTGCAAGGCCTAACTTGTGCATTGAAAGATTTCTTCGCCTCGCCATTGCTTGCAGAGATGGCTGAGATCCTGACTTCGTGGCAGGCCTCAAATAATCATCAACAAGCACTTGCCGGTAACATCGAGTTATTGCCAGTGCAAAACTGGTTTTTGCATTCTCGAGATCGTGAAGAAGCACAGCATTTCCATATAGTGATTGAGTTGGAAATTCCTGCAAAGGTGACGGTCAGTGTGTTGGGTGCGGCATTGGAGCTTTTGATACAAAACCACGACTCCTTGCGAGCACAGTTTACTTTGCTTGAGAATCATTGGGCCCAAGAAATTAAAGAAACGCTTAGCCTAGAT
Source organism: Gammaproteobacteria bacterium (assembly GCA_051252515.1). Taxonomy (GTDB): domain Bacteria; phylum Pseudomonadota; class Gammaproteobacteria; order Pseudomonadales; family Pseudohongiellaceae; genus UBA5078. The sequence goes on along the minus strand of JBPOFS010000001.1, from coordinate 314,834 downwards.
GAGGTTTTGCTTCCCTATCGTCGCCAATCTGCGAACGTGACACAGGCAGAGCACGCAGCGATCGAAGCGATTGCATGCAGTCACTTCACGTTAGAGACGGCGCCATTGTTTCGCTGTGTATTAGTTCAAGGCCCTGATGGAGAAAGTGAGTCTATAGTACTGGCTTTGCACCACCTCATCGCCGACTGGGTATCACTGAGAATTCTGATTGCCGATCTCAATGCCTTAACGCAGGCAATTTTGAATAATGCCGAAACGCAGAAACCTCCAATACTGCCAGCGTCACCTCCACATTTATTGGATGTGCTCGCGAACGAGCGGGCCACAGAGCTGTCAAGTATTCTGCCTGCGCAGATTAGCGAAGCGATGCGCGACGAGTACGGCAAAGCGGTCTCAACGATGGATGCGTTAGGGACCAGTTGCGGGGTTCATCGTGATCTGCAGACTTTGCATTTGCAAATCCCAGAGGCTGATCTGAAAAGATTGCGTGAGTCATTGCGCAGTAAGTCGGAGAGTGAAAGCGTTGAATTTTCTCTACAAGATTTGTTGTTGGCAGAAGCGCTGAGTGAGCTTAGCGCACTGTTGCCAGTCGAGGAAATCCCGCTGTTAATCGAGGGGCATGGCCGCGAAGGCGAGCTTGATTTGGCACGCCAAGTGGCTTGGCTAACACGTGCTCGTTTGTTTAACCTCAATACCAAACTGTTTGCAGGGTCCGATGGCTTGATACAGGCGCATCGCGTACTACAGGCAGATGCCTCGTTGCAGCCAGATGTGTTTGCCTGTTTATCGGCAGAGCCTGCGTTACGCGCAGCTCTGCCTGCAATGATCAGTTTTAATTATCTGGGGGAGTTTGCTAACAGTCAGAATCCCGAAGATTTGTTCAATTTGACTTCAAGGGTATTTGACAGGGCGATGGCAGCGACCTCGCCTGTGGACGTGCCTCTGCATTTGGAGTTTTATGTTGTAGATTACGCTCTTGAAATACAAGTTGCTTGGTCTCCGGATGTGTTTGAGTCCGAGGCAATGCGAGCTTGCTGGGAAAGAGTGGCAAGAAAATTACAAACCTTTGATCCATCATTCAATAATGCTTGAGGAAGGAGTGCTCATGAAATTTCGATTGCTTACAGTAGGTCTTTATCTACCACTGAGAAAACTCGATGGCAGTTCGCTAATGTTTATTCTTGTTTTACTAGGGGCCATTTTTGCGGGCGGTAATGTTAAGGCCGATACGGTAGAGGGTAGGGAGATCCCCGTATGGTCTGGTAATAGCATCAGTCTGCCAGAATTGGCTTACGGCGGAGGCTTGTACAGTGTGGAGCTTACTTTGCTTGGCGCTTCAACATCCCAGACTCTGCAGGTCACAGATTCCCATCTGATCGGATCGGCCGGGACGCCGGAAAGTGAGTATGACAACTCGGCACGTTTGGCCAATGGCACGTTGAGTATCCCTGTCTTTAAATCCGGGGAGAACTTCTTTGCAGTGGAAATGGAAGCACAGTTTTCATTAACGCAATCGGCGCCGATGTTTAAGGTCAAGAACCTCTGGCAGGTAGTCCCAGGCAAGCTTACCGTTCCACTGGGTGGGCTTGATTATGTGTCAGGCACGAAGACGGGTGTGACTGACTCTCAAGGCAGATTCTATGCCGTTGAGGGCAATCCTGTTGCATTCAGTATTGGAGCGCTTGGGCTTGGGAGTCCTGTTGCTAACTCCTCTACCAATACAATCGATTACGCCTCGTTGTATGCGCTTGGCGAGAAAGATCAGTCGTATTCTCAATCACTGCGAGTACTGGGTCTGTTAGATGCCGATAACAATAGTGTCAACGGAATCCAAATTACAGCCGTGATGAAGCAGGCTGTTAGTGCGGCGTTAGCAGGTACGAATCTGACCAGCACTGCTTTTGATAGTCAGTACGCTTCGCTTGCTACTGCAACTAAAACTGTTAACGCAGGTGCGCTCACTTACAACGCTGACGCTGCACAAATAAATTTTCAGAAACTAGAAATTCAAAGTTACATGCTGGCGCGATTACAGCAAAAATCCATCCCGGGTGTTGCGCTATCGATTGAGCTGCCAAGTGGAGAGGTCTGGCATACCGCGGCAGGTGTGGCCGATACTAAAACAGGCGAGTTGATGACTCCTGAGCATCAGTTCCGAATTGGTAGTGCTACGAAGTCATTCACCGGCATGCTCATCATGCAATTAGTGGATGAGGGTAAGCTGACATTAGAGCAAAAGCTCGAAGAATTCTTCCCAGGTAAATTCCCGCACGGGGATGTGACCACTATCAAGATGTTGCTAAATCATACAGCGGGAATATTTAGTTTCACGAACGAGTTTCCGGATTTTGAAAATGCGTTTGGCGTCACGATGGATGTTTCACCTGGCATTACCGATCTGTGGTTCGTCCGCTATATAGGCATGCCTGGCTTTGTTTATGGGTCTGGCGATTTGATTAATATCGGCGCTGCAGTCAACTCATCCTTTGCAAAAAATAACGCCACAGAAGCCCGTCCGTATCTTGTTAACGAGCCTGGCAAAGAGTGGAACTACTCGAACACGCATTATGTATTGCTTCAGGAAATCGCTGAAATGATCACGGGTAATTCTTGGCAAAATGAGATTACTACGCGTTTTGTAGAGCCGCTTGGGCTTACAAACACTATTGTCCCATCACCGGGGGAGTTGTTGCTCAAAGGCACTTACGCACACGGCTACGTGAATTGGGCGGACAACCAAGGCCCGTATGTGGCTGACCTGTTCGGCTTTCCCCATACTGACATAGAAAGATCAAACACTGATCCAGCCTATACGATGGGTTCAGGGGCGATCATCTCAACAGCGTCAGACTTAGCAATATGGGCTGATGCAGTGATGGAAGGAAAGCTGATGAGTGCGGCCACTCAAGCTTTGATGCGTGAACCTTTTGAAGTGAGCGCTGCATTCGGGGAAGAGATCAATATGCTGCAAGGGGTCGTGCAAGACCTAGGGCTAAAAGTATTTGGTCACAGAGGCCAGATAGTGGGGTATGACGCCTCTTGGCAATACCATTATGAAGACCCCAATGATGTCGTTGGCACTGGGACGGCGATGGCTGTGTTGTTGAATCGAACATTGCTGACTGAGTATGACGCCGAAGGGAACTTCCATATTTCCGACGTCAACGAAGTGATGCTTGAAGGCATTCTCGAAATTCTTTACGGCGCCAAATAAGCTATGGAAAGTCGATATTTTCGGACAAGGGATGGTTTGCGGTTACATTACATAAACCATCCCTGTGTAGAGGCAGATTGTAAGAGCTATTGTATTTTACTGCATGGTTTTACCAATGATGCGCACGTTTGGGATTCTCTAGTGAGTTCGTTGCAAGGCGCGCATCATGTGATTGCGCTGGATCAACGTGGGCATGGCGATTCAGACTGGGACCCCGAGAAGAAGTATTCGCACTGGCAGCTTGCCGAGGACTTGCAGGACTTTCTTCAACACTTTGGCAAGTCGACAATTCATATTGTGGGGCATTCGCTAGGGGCTAGAGTGGCGATACTGGCGCTTGAATCATCACCTTCCCAGGTGGCCTCGCTTACACTGATTGATGCAGGTCCAGAGGTTAATCCGGACGCTGGTGACCGGTTGGTCAACGATGTCATGCAGTTGCCAGCTTTTTACGCTGATGCGCAGGCTTACCGTGACAGCTTAGCTCGGATTTACGTAATGGGGGACACCGAGGCTCTCGAGCATGTTGCCAAATTTGGATTGAGAATTAGTCAGGGCAAATTGAGAGCAAAAACCGATCCGGCCTTTACACCTGGTATCTGGCATAAAAATGCAGAGTTTCAAAATTTGCATAAGGACAGAGGGGCGTTAAGTGAACAAATCTGGAAAGCGTTGCGCTCTCTGCAGATCCCTGTTCATCTGGTGCGAGGGCAGGCGTCATCTATTCTGGAGCCTGCGTTAGCGCAAGCGATGATGGAGGCGTTTGATGGTCGTGGAGTGCTTTCAGTCGTGCCCAGAGCGGGGCATGCCGTCATGCTAGATAACCCATTAAAAAGCGCTGCAGTGGTCGCAGAATTTATTCATGGTGTGAGCTAAGAGTAAAGGCCCTCAGACAGGGGAGAAAGCGCTTGAGTTTCAGTCTATAATTTGAGATATTCTATCGGCATTTGGTGTAAGAAATCGCAATGCGGTACTGGTATTGATGCCTGCGCCATTTTTCAAAAAAAAACCTCCGTAAAGCGATTTACGGTTGCTCAATTAACGGTTTACCAGCAGCTTATTTTGCAAGGAGCATAAAGTGGATACTAAGGTCGAAACTGAGAACGAATCTGAGATCGAAACCCAAGACGCAGAGCAAATGGAACGTCTAGACAGCGCGTCGGCGATTATTTCCAGCAAATGCAAGTGGAGTGCGGCTGCTGGCTTCATTCCTGTCCCTTATCTTGATCTAGCAGGTCTTGCCGCTGTTCAAGTTAAGATGGTGAGTGAATTGACTGAGCTTTACGGCAAAACAGTTCAAGAGGAAGCTATTAAGACTACTGTTGCGACATTGCTAGGGACATTGGCTACTGCCGGTCTAGCGGCGCCAGTGGCATTCTCAACATTGAAGTTGATTCCTGGTCTAGGTGCCGTTGCCGGTGGTGTTAGCCTAGGTGCGTTGGGCGCTGCGGCGACTTATGCAATCGGAAAAGTATTTGTAAATCACTTCGAAGGCGGCGGTACTCTCGCAAACTTTGACGCTGATAAAGTAAAAGAAGACTTGAAGAGTGCGTTTACGTCTAAGGCTTCTAAGGCATCGAAGGCGTCTAAGGCTTCTAAAGCCGAGCCAGCTGCTTCAGCCGCATAGGACTCGTACCTTGCAGGAAGCTGTGCTGCGCATTGTGGAGCGCAGCTTCTTGTTTAGTTTTTTAGTATACATGGAGTAAGGGCGATGATATTTGATCCAATTTTGCTGATGATTTATGTCCCCGTATGCGCTCTTGTTGGGTTTGTAGGCCGAAATCGCGCCGTAGGTTTTGCTGGGATATTCACTTTCTCATTAATCGTATCTCCAATCGTTGTCGCTTTGGTCCTGCTATTGACGACTCCTAATACCGTTAAGCAAAGAACCTGATTTCGCGTTCTTTCATTATCTAGCGTCCCCTTCTATTATTTTTCCGCATCAGTTCGTTCTGAGAGATCATGCATCCTATGAAAAACTCCCTTAAGTTCATTTGTACAGCGCTACTGGCTTGTTTGTCATCGAGCGCCTTGGCTCAAAGTGCTCTATTTAAAGACCTTCCTGTTCCAACAGAGTTTCCACAGCCCGCCGGTATGCCTGTAGGCTCCTTACATCTGGCCGCGGATGCGCAGGCTGGGATATTGGCGACAAACAATGTTTATCGAAATTCGAGTCATTTGGACTCCGAAGCGAGTCAGTTAGCCTTGTCGAGTACATTGACCTCGAGTGGGGAGCGTCATTTGCTCATCGGCACACTTGAGCATTACAGCCAAGACTTTCAAGACAAGGCATATCAGGATATGGATCTAGATGCGACAACCGCTACGGTCTTTGGTCGCTTTGTCACCTCTGAAATGACTAACCTGCGCTTATTGTTCATCAGTGAAGAAGACATACTGGGCAAAACGCAATCGGAGCAACTCAACAGCTTTACGAGTGGTTTGGAGCAAAATCAGCGTATCGAAGCAATATTCGAAATCGATAACGGTCGTTATTTCTCCAATATCATGGGGCGTAATGATCAGGTCGACTCCGAGACGGGGGCAGGTCTTGAGAACGACTCGCTGAACAGGTCCGAGCGAGATGTTATATTGCTGGGTGGTCGTCATTTCGACTGGGGCAAGGCGTTCCTGTTCGGAGGAACTCAGTCGGTGAATTACGAATCGAGCTCTACACCAACATTGGCTTCGCGTAATTCTGACGAGAACCGTTACGGCATTGGTGCCGAGTTTCAGTTTGGAAAAGTCTCAGGTGACGTGGACGTTTTTAGATTCACACAACGCTTTAAGAGCTCAACCATCCCTGTTATCGAGAATGCTTGGGTGGGCGCGGGCACATTGAATTACGCAACAAGCGACAAGCTAGCGCTGATGTTTGTAGTGAACCGAAAGTTCCACGAAACAAATATTTCAAACTCTGGTGGCATATTTGAAGAGAATATATTCTTCGGTGGCGCTTTGTCACTGTCGCCAAATCTTTACCTGAGAATGGGCCCGAACTATAACAAAACAGAGATCGATAACACGCCAGTGGTGATCGAACGGTATGAGTTCGATGTTGAATTGGCGTGGCAAATTAGCAAGCACTTTGAGATGCTTTTTACGACCAATGTGTTTGCTCAAGATGCTGAAAATAGGGCTTTTTCAAGTTTTGACGCGCAGCAGGCTAACACCCTTCTCAGTATCAAATATTCCCTTTAATTTGCACTAGAAAATTGATTCTTCGAGATGTTCCTATGTAAGTGACTACGCAATTTATAGACGGCTTGTCCGTCCTTCTTAACGCACCAGCAGACAGGATGTCTAATGGTTGTTTTATTGAGAAACTAGAGGTGGGGTATGAAAACGCGTGTGACGCAATTGCTCGGTATTGAGCATCCAATCGTTCAAGGGGGGATGCAGTGGGTAGGCCGCGCTGAGCTAGCATCGGCAGTATCCAATGCCGGTGGCTTAGGTGTTTTAACGGCACTGACACAATCCTCTCCAGAGGACTTAAGTAAAGAGATCGCGCGTTGTCGACAGATGACAGATAAGCCTTTTGGCGTGAATCTCACTATTCTTCCAACCATCAAACCAGTCCCCTATGAAGAGTATGTGGCCGCGATTGTCGAGTCCGGTATTCGAATCGTAGAGACGGCCGGACGTAACCCTGAGCCTTGGTTACCGACATTCAAAAAAGCCGGCATTACGGTGATCCACAAGTGTACCTCCATCCGTCATGCCTTAAAGGCTGAGTCTATCGGCTGCGATATGGTGAGTGTCGATGGCTTCGAGTGCGCGGGGCATCCAGGTGAAGATGACGTCACTAATCTCATACTCTTACCCTTAGCGGCTCGTCGTTTGAAGATTCCGTTTCTTGCCTCTGGAGGCTTTGCCGATGGCAGAGGGCTCGCAGCTGCATTGGCAATGGGGGCCGATGGCATCAATATGGGAACGCGGTTTATGGTGACTCAAGAGGCCCCCATTCATGACAGTGTGAAGCAGGCCATGGTCAATGCTAGCGAGTTGGATACGACGCTTATTTTCCGTAGTTTGCGCAATACTTCGCGTGTGTTCAGCAATGCTGTGGCGAAGCAAGTAGTTGCCATAGAGGCACGCCCTGGAGAGACCCAGTTTGACGATATTGCCTCGTTAGTAAAAGGCGTGCGCGGGCGTGAGCTTTTCGAAAGTGGTGACTTGGAACATGGCGTTTGGTCGGCGGGAATGGTCATCGGCTTGATTGACGACGTGCCCAGTTGCCAGGAGTTGCTAACGCGTATCGTCGCCGAAGCTGAGTCGATTATCGAAGAGCGCTTACAGGGCCTACTGACACGTTAGTGGTCTAGTCTAAAATAGAAAGGGGGAGTTTAGATGGAGATCAAAGATAAGGTAGTAGTGGTAACTGGAGGCGCAAGCGGTATTGGACGTGCACTGTGCCAACGTTTTGCAGCAGAGGGGGCTCGCGCCGTAGTCGTTGCTGATATCAACTCTGAAGGGGTAGAGCAGGTCTGTGCCAGTATTGCCGCGCAAACCCAAACTTTGGGATTAGTCACTGACGTGAGCAATGAGCAAGATATCCAAACTTTGGTCGCGAAGACCTTAGCGGCATTCGAGCATATTGATTTGTTTTGCTCGAATGCTGGGGTCTTCACGATGGGAGGCGAGGAGGTCGAGAATGAGCAATGGCACCGCATTTGGGACATCAATGTGATGGCGCATATCTTTGCTTCAAGAGCTGTTCTGCCCAGTATGTTGGCCCGTGGCGAAGGCTATTTGCTTAATACGGCCTCGGCTGCGGGTCTGTTAAGTCAGATTGGCTCGGCCCCTTATGCCGTCACCAAGCACGCCGCAGTAGGTTTTGCGGAGTGGTTATCGATCACTTATGGGGATCAAGGGATCAAAGTCTCGGTACTTTGTCCTCAAGCTGTGCGAACGCAAATGACCGCTGGAGGCACTGGCGCTGCTGGGGTTGACGGAATGCTAGAGCCGGAGCAATTGGCGCAAACGGTCATTGAAACCCTTGCGGTTGAGCGCTTTTTAGTCCTGCCACACCCCGAGGTGTTGACTTATATGCAGCGCAAAGCGGCAGACTATGATCGTTGGCTGGGAGGCATGCGCCGACTACAAGAACGCTTCGGAAAGCGTCCAAAATAGTATTCACCCTTTCCCCGCGTGCGCATTTCCTTATAATGACGCCTTGGAAACTTTATTCACACAAGCTAGGACCCGTTTATGACAGATTCAATCGACAAACACTCGGTAGTCGAAATTCACTACACGCTCAAGAACACAGAGGGAGAAGTGATGGATTCTTCTTCCGGCGGCGCACCGCTCACTTACTTGCACGGGACCCACGGTTTGATCCCCGGCTTGGAAAACGAGCTTAAAGGCAAGAAAGTAGGGGATACTTTCAATGCCGTAATCCCACCAGAACTCGCCTATGGCGAAGCTGATGAAGCGCTAGTCCACACGATCGATAAGTCTATGTTTCGCGGTGTAGAGACGATTGAGCCAGGAATGGTATTTACGGCTCAAGGCGAAAACGGTCAGCAACACATCCGTGTTAAGGCTGTTGACGGCGACAAGATCACAATCGATGGCAACCATGAAATGGCGGGAAAAACTCTACATTTTGATGTGGAAGTTGTCAGCATCCGTGCTGCCTCTCCTGAAGAGATCGAGCACGGTCACGTCCATGGTCCTGATGATCATCACGATCACTAAGCGTTAGTCTTCGTTTTCTAGAAGTTCTAACCAGTTTCCGTCTGGGTCGGCAATGATTGCTATATTGACGCCCGGGCGGACTGTTTTAAAAGGAACGACAGGCTTATAGCCTGCTGCCTCGCACTTCTCCACGCATTGTTTTAGTTTTTCAACTGTTAACGTCCAGTACCGATACCCTGTTGCGGCTCGTATGCCACCGGGCACGGCGTCTGCTGCTGGCAGTGGATCTGTTTCAATGATCTTGACGATGCTTGTCCCTGCTTTTAAGCGATGCATCGTGCCCCCGCCAGGCATGGGGATGCTTGCCTCTAATGGCAGTCCCACAGTCTCGTGATAGAACGCAAGCATCGCCTTTGCGTCACGTGTGACGATGCCGAGATCAATACTCTGTTTCGTTAACCGCATGAGTCTCCCCTTTAAGCGTTATAACCAAGAATGGCTTTAGTTTCGAAAAACTCCTCAAAACCTTCGATTCCCCATTCGCGACCATTCCCTGATTGCTTATAACCACCAAATGGCGCTGAAAAGTCCGGCGCAGCTCCATTGATATGCACCATTCCGGTGCGCAGTCGAAGGGCTATCTGTCGCGCGTGTTCCGGTTCACCGGATACATAACCAGACAGGCCATAATCAGTATCATTGGCTTGCGTGACCGCATCGTCTTCGTCTTTGTAGGTCAAAATTGTCAGAACGGGGCCGAAAATTTCTTCTCGGGCAATGGTCATTTGATTGTTGGCGTGAGCAAAGATAGTGGGCTTCACGTAGAAGCCTGTCTCTAGGCCTTCAGGTTTGCCTGGTCCGCCAGCAATGACGGAAGCGCCCTCTTCAATGCCTTTCTCTATAAGAGCTTGTATGCGCTCGTACTGGGCCTTGCTAACCACTGGGCCTAATCGAGTGGTGTCTTGGCTCGGGTCACCCACAAGTGCTTTCGCCGCGGCTGCTTTGGCTATCTCAATGACCTCTTCGATCTTAGTCTCAGGCACTAACATGCGTGTGGGAGCGTTACAGGATTGCCCGCTATTGCTAAAGCAAGACATGACGCCACCTGTAACGGCTCTAGCGAAATCTGCATCATCAAGGATGATATTGGCAGATTTGCCTCCTAGCTCTAGCGTCACTCTCTTGACGCTATTGGCAGCGGCTTTCGAGACTTCTCGGCCTGCACGGGTGGAACCGGTAAAGGACACGAGGTCCACTTCCGGATGTGCAGAAATCGCGGCGCCAACGGTTGGACCATCTCCATTGACAAGGTTGTATACGCCGGCAGGGACACCCGCATCGGCAATGATCTCACTAAGAATATAGGCGCTCACCGGCGACATTTCACTGGGTTTGATCACAATGGTACAGCCAGCGGCGAGGGCGGGTGCAATTTTGCAGCTCACTTGATTCAATGGCCAGTTCCATGGAGTAATGAAGCCGCAGACGCCAATGGGTTCTTTCACAATTCGGCTCTTGCCGCGGTCTTGCTCAAACTCGAACCCACGCAAGAGCTCGCGAGCTGTGGTGAAATGCGCGATGCCAGTCCCAACCTGAGCTGTGCGTGCAAATGAGATGGGGGCGCCCATCTCCGCAGAGATCGCTGCCGCCAGTTCTTCAGAGCGCGCTTTGATTCCTGCAATGATCTTGTCTAGTATTTCGATACGGTGTGCGACAGTGGTCTGTGACCAGGCAGGGAAGGCTTCACGTGCGGCAATGACGGCGGCATCAACGTCTGCGCTATGGCCTAGGCTGATAGTGGCATAGACTTGTTCTGTAGCCGGGTTGATCACCTCGTGGGTGTCGCGTTGAGCTGGTTTAAACCATTTGCCATTGATATAGAAATTGCTGCAATCGATAGTCATGAGTAATACCCCCTTAAGATATAGACAATTAGTATAACTGAAAATTTCTTGTGCTTGAGTTACCTTAGGCCTTAATGAGCTCTCCATCGCATCACGGCGGACAACAATGAGAAACGACGCAAATGTTTAGAATTACACGGACAATTGGTTCTTATCTTGCTTCTTTCCTAAGTAAACCAAGGCCAGGCTACGAGCAACATGACACCACCTCAATTGAATCAATTCTAAAGGTGATTCAACCCGGCGACATTTTGCTGGTAGATGGCAATAGCCGCATTAGTACCGCGATCAAGTATTTGACGCAATCGACTTGGTCGCACGCGTGTCTCTACATGGGCTCTGAAGAGAAGACGGTGGGCGCTCCATCGTTAGTGGAGGCAGATCTCAATAATGGTGTGACGTTGGTGCCATTGAATAAATACGAAGATTACAATTTGCGTATTTGTCGACCGGCCGGACTCACTGAAGTCGAGCGTGCATCTTTGCTAAACTTTGTGCAAGAGCGTCTTGGTTACAAGTACGATTTAAAGAATATTTTCGATCTAATGCGGTATTTGATTCAGAACCCTACAGTCCCTACCCAGTATCGAAGAAGCATGTTGAGTTTCGGCAGTGGCGAGCCAACCAAGGCTATATGTTCGACGTTAATCGCGCAGGCATTTCAAGAGATTAATTATCCGATTTTGCCGCGTAGTAATGTGCAGGAGGGCGAGCGGGAGGCTCAGTATCAGCCTCGTCACTATACCCATTACGTGCCACGAGACTTTGATCTTTCTCCCTATTTTTATGTCGTAAAGCCGACATTAGAGCTAGGGTTTGATTTTCGTACCTTGCGTTGGAGTGAGCCACAAGAAGAGAGTGAGGCACTAGAACTCGTGCAGCGTCAATGAACAGGCCGCTGCACGAACTCGTCTAGTTTTACTGCTGGTACCACTGCGGTTTAATGAGCTGGTCTGGATTAGCGCCTGGCTTAGGAACCATCTTCTGGGTACGTCCAAATTGATTATCACCTCCATACAGGTTCAGGTCTGAATCTACCGTAAAAGCATGCACTTCTAAGAACCCTGTAGGACCATCACGCTCGACAAGCCATGAGAATAGTCGATTACCGTTAAAGTCGATCTTGATAAAGCGCAGTGGGTTGAGGTCTGTCATCCACACTGCATCTTCATTGACGATCATATCTAGCGGTAGGCTGAAACCTGTCCAAGTATCGACGTGTTCAATGACGGCAGGGTCAGAGGTTGTGCGGAAGACATTGACGCGACCACCAGAGCGATCTAAGCCAAAGATTAGACCATTGGGCCCCGCCTGTACCGAGTGCACCCCATTGAACTGACCAGGCTGCGTACCGAAACCGCCGATCTCCGTTAGGTAGTCAAATTTACTGTCTAAAACGACAATGCGATGGTTATCTAGTCCATCGGCAATGAGCACGCGACCATCAGGGAGGAATGCCACATCTTGTGGGCGTGCGAAGTGAGTTTTATCTGCGCCGGGAACGTTCTTTTCTCCCAGTGTCATGATCAGTTCGCTGCCATCATTGCTGAATACATAGATGGTATGGAAGGTTTCGTTGATCACCCAAACGCGACGCTCCGGATCATAGGGGCTTACACGAATACGATGGGGGCCAGGGCCTTCGGAGTTCTCACACAAGACATCCCATTGATTCCAAATAGTGATGATGTTGCCGTCTCCATCCAATTCATAAAGACAGTTTTTCCAAGTGCGAAGCTCAGTATCTGTGAGAACGTTAATTCCTAAAGAGCCAGCATACCCTGCATATTCAGAAGGGATGGGCTGAGGAAGGCGTGCTTCTCCACGCATTGCTACGAGCAAGCGATCGGGAGACTCTGATTGCACCCCAGAGTTGCCGCCAAACGCGAAGCCAGGTTGAGCAAATGGTTTGTGCCACGCGGGCAGTATGTCATAGGGGCTAGGGCCAACAGGTCCAAGGACGACTTCGGCAGCAAAGGTGTTGAGGCTAAGAAGGGGAAGGCAGGCGAGCGCTGCGCTGGCTAACAATTGGCGTGTTAAATTTCGCATTATTGTTCTCGTTTTTAGTGTTGTAAGGCGATTTTTGTAAAAGCCAGTATACCTTGCGGCATATAAGAGGCCAGTAAAAACGAATAAAATAGGCAAGGTTAAGAGTGCTTAGGCGGCATTGAGTGCTGTTGCGGTTTTATCTCTCCCGTCAGCTTTGAGTAGTTCCGCTTGCTCTGTCCACTTAAGGATTGAAAGTTTGCCATTGTGCCCTTCGACCATGGCCGTGCAGCTTTCTACCCAATCCCCCGTATTGCAGTACAGGATGTCCTCGAACATCACGATCTCCGCATGATGGATATGGCCGCAGATGACGCCTTGTACTTTTTCTAAACGCGCCGACTCGACCACGGCCTCTTCAAATTTCCCAATATAACTGACAACATTTTTGACTTTATGTTTTAGGTGTGCGGCAAGTGACCAGTAGGGCAGTCCAATCAATCGACGTGCCGCGTTTATCAGGCGGTTAACAAACAGTAAATTGGCATACATGGAACTTCCCACCTTGGAAAGCATCGGGCTGTATTTCACTACAGAATCAAATTGATCCCCGTGCAACACTAAGAACTCACGCTCGTCTGCGGTGGTATGAATGGCCGTGTCACGTATTTCGATGTTATCGAAACTGTGCCCGCAATAATGGCGAGCGCTTTCGTCGTGATTGCCCGGGGTGTAAATGACACGCGTACCCTTGGCGGCTTTTTTTAGGATGGCGTTCACCACTGATTGATGTGACGGTGGCCAAAAGGACTTTTTCTTCATCTCCCAGCCGTCGAAAATGTCACCCACAAGATATAGGTATTCAGACTCAGTCCGTGCAAGGAAGTCGAGGAGAAAGTCGGCTTGGCAGCCTTTGAAACCCAAGTGGATGTCGGAAAGGAAAATGGCACGATATTTTGTAGTTTTGTTTAGCGGGCTAGCGTTTGTAGTCACGCTCATGCTTCTCACCTTATGTAGTCAAGATGAGGCACACAGTAATGTAATTAAATGACAGGCGGATTACTCTTGAGTGTCGGTTCTGTGACAGAGCACAAGCGCTATCTTCCCCACTTAGGCCAAGGTGATTTCATTAAAGCTTGGTTCGAGTAACGAGAGTCTGCGCTGACTTCTGCGCCAATCCACGGGGGCAACGTAAAGCGCTGTGTTTCGGAACTCAGTTCGATCTCAGCGACAATCAAACCCTTATTAACCCCTTCAAAGACATCGATTTCCCAAACCATGCCGTCATGTAATACCTTATAGCGGTGCTTCTCGATGGCCCCTAGCGCGCATAAGCGGGTGAGCATCTCATGGGCATCCGTGGCGGGGATGGGGTACTCAAACTCAGCTCGGCTGATTCCATGGGTAGGGCCTTTTAGGGTTAAGTAGGCTTGGGTACCACACAATCGAATTCGCACAGTACTACTGTTAGCGGTAGGAATATAACTTTGAAAGATCAACTCTCCTTTTTTCAAAGGAGGCAGTTGATCGTGTACTACAAGGTATTTTCTTTCGATCTCGACGGCCATATAAGTATCGTGTTGCTCCTGATTAGTTTAATCCGGAATGAATCGTTGTAACTGACTGCGCAACTGGTAATTGTCGGCGCGCAGCTGATCGCGTTCATCCAGTAGTGACACTAACAGAGCCACTGCCGACCAGTCCATATGCAGGTCACGTTGCAAGCGCAACGCCCGCTTTGCTCGGGATATCATGTCGAGATCAAATATCCAGTCTTCAGGGGAGTCGCCTTGAGGGGCGATGATGCCGCACTCTACAATGGCGTAAGCTTGTTCCGATTCGACACCAATTTGATGGCATGCGTCATTGAAGCTAATGCTTATCGAATATTCTACTTGCATCTTATGCCTCCCATTCTTTGCGAGGGTTGAAAGTCGATTGTTTTTGCAATTCCTGCCATAGCGACTCTTCACTCTTGTTGCTGCTATCAGGGATGACGATTTTTAGAATAGCAAATAAGTCACCATTAATTTTTCGTGTCTTTAGACCTTTGCCTTTTATTCGCAGGCGTTGGCCGCTTTGGCTATTGGGCTTGATGGTGAGCTTTATTTTTCCGTGTAATGTCGGCACAGTTAATGTTGTCCCTAGCGCGGCTTCCCAAGGTGCCACAGGAACCACAATGTGTAGGTCGGGGCCTACAGTGTCAAATAAGGGGTGTGGGACTAAGCGCACGCGTAAAAATAAATCTCCTGCTGGGGCATTGCCGATCCCGGGGCTACCTTGGCCCTTGAGACGAATACGCTCACCGTCACTGACGCCTTCAGGGATTTTAACCTTTAACGATTTGCGCACATCTTCGCGCTGGCCTTGCTCGGTATAATGGGGAAGGTTGTACTCTATTGAGCGGGACGCATCCGATAGAGTGTCTTCTAAGAATAAAGGCAGCTCAATTTCGATATCGCGTCCGCGTTGAGTATTGAAGCCTTCGTGTTGTTGACGCCCGCCACGAGCTTGGCCGCCCCCAAAGATATTCTCAAAGAAATCCGAGAAATCGTGTTGTTGTCCTGCATGATTTTTGGCTTGGCTTTGCCAACCGGGCGGAGGTTCGAAACCCTGCCCCTGCTGTGGATTCTGACGTAAGTGGTCGTACTCACTGCGTTTTGCATCATCGCTGAGCACTTCGTAGGCTTCGGCAACTTCTTTGAACTTTGCCTCGGCGTTGTGCTCCTCACTAACATCGGGATGATACTTACGTGCCAATTTGCGGTAGGCAGTTTTAATGGCTTTTAAATCAGCGTCTACTGCAACGCCTAAAACCTTATAGTAATCCTTGAATTCCATGCTTAGGTCCACTGCTCGATATCAAAAAAAGGCTAATTGTTTATCGACGCTAAGTGTATCTCGACGCGCGAAAACATCGCGCGTCGAGATGACTGCTTAGTAGGCGAAACAGTAGAAGTAACCGTTACCGCCAGTAGCGATGAGATCTTCTTGACTGCAACTTCTCGTAGCGTGGGCGCTGTTAAAGGAGTTTGGGTTTGCGCCGCCGCCTTGACGGTCGTGATGTCCTGCTTGAGCACTGCCTTCGCTATTGCTTGTCCAATCATTGCAGGTTAGCTGCGTGCCGGCAGGAAAGGCCGTTCCGTCGAGTTGTGAACCCGTTAAAATGTCGTGGGTGTTAGGGGTATCGCCACGTCCATTAACAACGTTGCCAGCTTCAGTTAGCGAGTTTTCTTTCCCTGTCATCGCCGCTTCACTGTGCAGTTGCGCGACGTTTTCAGCAATCATGACGCCCTTGGCGTTATACCATGGGCCTGAGCCGATGCGATCGCGTGCATTGATGCCAGGGCGGCCGCCAGCGGCCTGGGTGCTTAAGTAAGCGGCCCATGTTTTACCGCCCGCTCCAACAGAGGTTGCCAGTGCTGCGCAGTGCGCGTCGGCACCTGCTAAGCCACCTAGGTTGGCACCGTCTCCTGATCCAACGCTAGTGATGAAGAAACTCATTGTATTGTCCTGTGAATAATTCACAGTGCTAACACAGGCGAGCGCGATTACTGAGGCCGTCAGTATTAGTTTTCTCATTTTTCAGTCTCCTTGCTTAGTTCCCCCTGTTAATGTTTTGATTTAATAGCTTAAATGGGGCTAGATTGGACGGGGGCTGTTCTCAGTGTGACCCGTGCTGTGCGAGTACGTCAACGAAAGTTGTTCAAGTGCGTTAAGTATTAAAGGGAAACCGTTAAAAGTGAATTTTTATGTGTGTGATTAACTGGCGACAAATGCTGAGTATTGGCGCGTTCTGGCTAAGCATTGCTTGGGCGGGAGTGTCATATGCGAGCGACGCCGCCGTTGATGTGCCTGTTGATAGCGAGCAAGAAACAACATTGGATGTAGAGGCCGCACGGGAGGTGAGCGCTAGGGTGACACTCTTTGAGCAAGAGGTGAGGACAATAGAGAGTGAGCTTGGTCCTTATGATGCCAATCTCGTCGAAGTGTTAAGCGATTTAGGTCGGTTCTATTTGGAGCTTGGTCAGTTTCAATCCGCAGCGCAGAGCTTTGAGCGAGCTTTGAATATTACTCGGATAAGCGACGGGCTCTATAGCGTTGGTCAGCTAGAGGTTCTAGGCCATTTGATTAATGCCTATAAGGCCGCAGGGGAGTGGGATGAGGCTGACGATAAAGAGCACCTTGCTCTGCATCTCAGCACGCGTATTTACGAGCCAGGTACACAAGCCTATGCCGATGCCGCGCTAGCCTTCGGCGAATGGAAGATACAGGCGGTGCGAGGCAACTTAATGGAGCGTAGCGCTCTAGCCAATATGCGTGATATTGAAATGTTGCAGGATGTATATGCAATTGCGCTTGGGGTTGAACAAGAGGACTTAAATGCCAATAGTGGCATGCGTGTCCAAACACGATTCGATTTATTGTATGCAAAAGCCTATGCCGAAGCGCAAAGTGCCGATTATGCTTTGCGCGCTATTCCCTATAACCTGCAGCGCCCTGTGCAACGTTATGTCTCTGAATATGTGTGTCGTGACGTCGTCTCAGCGACAGGCCAAGTTTCTCAAAGCTGTGGCACCGTGCGCCGCGAAAACCCACAATACCGTGAAAATGAATCGCAAAGACAGTTTTATAGAGACCGTATACAGATAACCGTTACCTCTCTGGATCGCTCCATCGATGCGCTACAAGCCTTGTTAGATGCTCAGCCGGCGCTACAAACCAGTAATGAAGGCGCAGGGCCTGCTCGATTAGCCGAGCTGCGGACGATGCAGATCAATATCAACCGAGAATATCGTCGTAGTGTTATGCGCTGGTAGTGCATAGGGCTTAATATGTGCGCCCACATATAGCTTGTAATAAGAGGAAGGCATGGAGGCATTTTTAGTGTCCACGGGGTTAGTGGCCCTGGCTGAGATTGGCGATAAAACACAACTGTTGGCATTTATACTCGCGGCTAAATATCGCAAGCCTTGGCCAATTATCCTTGGAATTCTTGTGGCCACGTTAGCCAATCATGGTTTGGCTGGGGCGCTTGGCACTTGGGTGACGACGCTGTTTACTCCGCAAACCTTGCGTTGGATTCTCGGGGGATCGTTCATCGCTATGGCCGTATGGATGCTGATTCCGGATGAATTCGAAGAGGATGAGGCCACGTTTGTGAAGCAAGGGGTGTTTGTCGCCACGTTCATAGCGTTTTTCCTAGCGGAAATGGGCGATAAGACTCAGGTGGCAACAGTGGCCTTGGCCGCTAATTATCAAGCACTGTATTCCGTGGTGCTGGGCACGACGTTTGGTATGTTGATTGCCAATGTGCCGGCGGTCTTGCTGGGCAACAAAATTGCGGGTCGAGTGCCTGTGCGTCTAGTACACATTGTAGCGGCCTCTATTTTCTTGCTTCTGGGGGTGGCTGTGCTCTTTGATGTCGGTGGATTTTTGACCTAAACAAATGAGCCGAAAAAATGGCAATAAGGGGCAACATGCTGATTTCATTGGCTGTTGCTTGCCGCTAATAGGGGGCTGTGCAAGAATGCCCTCCTTGCTTAAAGCCTAGTTTTTAAACTACTGAACAATCGGGGATATTCATGCCAAATAAGAGCCTGGCAATCATTGCAGCCATTGCCGTCATCGGCCTGCTGTTTCTAGTCTATCTGGCGGCCACGTTTGAAAGTCCAGAAGGGACGCGAACAGTCGAGCTTACGCCTCCTGTGCCGCGAGCACCGGAACCTGTTCAGCGTGTCGAAACACCAGCGCCCGCGCCAGTAGCCACACCTGTTGTTCCTGCACCTGTAAGCCCCGTAGTGGCCGAAGTCGCGCCTATCGTGCCCGAAGTGCCTGAAGAGATTATTGAGCTTCCAAGCCTGAACGCTAGTGATGACATGCTTAATGAGCGTATCGGTGCAACGGAGACAGGAACGCGCTTGTTGAGTCTTCTTGTGCCTGACGACGTGATTCGTAAATTGGTCGTGTTTGTAGAGAATGTCGCAGACGGCAATCTTCCTCAGCTTGAATACCCTGTGAAGCGATTGCCGCAGTCGATGGCCGTGCGAGAGTTGGATGAGAACCTTTACGAAATGCAGGCGGTCTCTTATCAACGCTACACGTCATTGGTCGATGGTTTAACTGCCGTAAACCCTGAGCAGGCCATCGCGATTTACCGCCTCATGAAGCCATTGTTTCAAGAGGCGTATGCAGAGATTGGCTATCGCAATAGAGATTTCGATGATGCCTTGGTAAGAGCAATCGATAATGTCCTGAATGCGCAAACTGCACAGGGACCGTTTCAGCTAATCAAGCCCAAAGTGATGTATATCTACGCTGACTCGGATACAGAGAGTATGAGCCCGGTAGAGAAGCAATTGCTGCGTATGGGCCCACAAAATGCCGAGAAACTGAAATTAGCACTTCGCCAATACAAGACACAATTGACGACTCCTTAGAATATTCGCGTCAAAACGCTTATCGTTACAACGGCCTGTTCTGCACTAGTGGAACAGGCCGTTGTCATTTTGAGCTACTATGACAGTACCGATCATTTAATGCCTAACTAGTTGATACATGCCTTCTACCCTAAATCCAGAAACAGTACTTAAAGACGTCTTCGGCTACGATCATTTTCGTGAGCCGCAGCGTGAAATAATCACCGAGATCTTAGAAGGGCGCCATTGCCTTGTGTTGATGCCAACAGGGGGCGGAAAGTCGCTGTGCTATCAAATTCCTGGGCTGTTACTCCCAGGCGTGGCGATTATCGTTTCCCCTCTTATTGCTCTGATGCAGGACCAAGTGGATGCGCTGCGTGAGTTAGGGGTTCGTGCGAGTTTCCTAAACTCATCGTTGTCTCCCGAGGAGCAACGCGAGGTCATTACATCCCTTAGGGACAACACGCTTGATCTGCTTTACGTGGCACCAGAGCGTTTGAATCAAGACAGCACCCTGCAGCTTTTGAAATCTATCCCTTTGGCGTTATTTGCGATTGATGAAGCGCATTGCGTGTCTCAGTGGGGGCATGACTTCCGGTCGGATTACCTGCAGTTATCACTGTTGCAAGAGGTGTTTCCAGATGTACCGCGCATCGCGCTAACGGCGACGGCCGATGCGAACACGCGAGAAGAGATTGCGCTGCGTCTGGGCCTGCAGGATGCAAAACATTTTGTGAGTGGCTTCGATCGACCGAATATCCAATACCGCATCACCCAAAAGCAAAACCCAAGACAGCAATTGCTGAGGTTCCTGCGCCGTGAACACGAATCCGATGCCGGGATAGTCTATTGTCTCTCGCGCAAGAAGGTGGATGACACGGCCGCTTGGCTCGTGCAGCAAGGGTTCGATGCCTTGCCCTATCATGCGGGGTTGAGTGCGCAAACTAGGCAGTTGAATCAACAGCGCTTTCTGCGCGAAGAGAGTGTGATTGTTGTGGCGACAATCGCTTTTGGGATGGGAATCGATAAGCCGGATGTGCGCTTTATTGTGCATCTGGATCTACCCAAGAGTTTAGAGGCTTACTATCAAGAGACTGGTCGCGCTGGGCGGGATGGGGAGCCAGCGACGGCATGGATGGTGTATGGCCTTCAGGACATCATTATGTTGCGGCAAATGATGGACGCCTCTCAGGGCAACGAGAAATTCAAGCGTATTGAGCGCGGAAAATTAGATGCAATGCTTGGGCTTTGTGAGATTACCAGTTGTCGTCGCCAAGCGCTTTTGCATTACTTCGGTGAAGATGGCCCGGAGGCATGCGGGAATTGTGATGCCTGTATTGCTCCAGTGCCGACATGGGATGGAACTGAGGCGTCGAGAAAAGCGCTCTCGTGTGTATACCGCACAGGCCAGCGTTTTGGCGTGAACTATTTGATTGATGTGTTATTAGGCGCCGAGAGCGACAAGATCTTCCAGAACGATCATCATCGAATCTCCACCTATGGCATTGGCAAAGAGCTGAACGGTAATGCGTGGCGCTCCGTGTTTAGACAGTTGGTCGCGCGTGGGTATTTAAACGTAGACCATGCCACCTATGGTGGCCTGCATTTGAACGAAAAATCCCGAGGGTTGCTCAAAGGTGAGCAGAGCATTGCGCTGCGTATTGATGTGCAAGAGCCGACCGCTAAACCCTTGCGCAAGTCACGTAGCGCGCAAGCGGTGGCGGACGCGGATAAGTCACTTTGGGAAGCATTGCGACAATGCCGCAAGCGCTTCTCGGATGAAAATGATGTGGCACCTTATGTTATTTTCCACGATGCGAGTTTGATGGAGATGGTGCACTACCGTCCATTGAATGAAGCACAATTGTTGACGATTAACGGTGTTGGACAAAGTAAGCTTGAGAAATATGGAGCGGCATTTTTACAAGTGATTAAGGAGTATGAGGCGGCCTAGGGCTGTTTGCTTATCTTTAAACTCGTGTAAAATGCCCCTCGTTTTACCCCCACCCCACAATGCGCTGGATTTACGATTCAGGCGGCAAGAGAGGTTATTTATGAACGCTATAGTAGTGGCTGCACTGTACAAATTTGTGCGCCTCCCCGATTTTGAAACCCTGCGTACCCCGTTGCGTGACATCATGTTGGCTAATGATGTCCGTGGCACGCTTTTGTTAGCGGCCGAAGGCGTCAATGGCACCATCGCCGGCTCGCGATCAGGTGTTGACGCCGTACTCGACTTTCTCCGGGCTGACCCTCGTGTTGTCACGCTCGAAGCCAAAGAGTCCTTTGCTGACGAGAATCCTTTCTACCGCACAAAAGTGAAACTCAAGAAAGAAATTGTGACCATGGGGGTTGAAGATATCGATCCCAATCACATCGTTGGCACCTATGTGAAGCCAACGGATTGGAATGCGCTGATTGCTGACCCGGAAGTGCTCGTTGTGGATACCCGCAATGACTACGAGGTTAAAATTGGCACGTTTAAAAACGCATTGAATCCTGAGACTAAGTCGTTCCGAGAGTTTCCTGCGTTTGCAAAAGAGCATTTTGACCCTAAGCAACATAAGAAAGTCGCTATGTTTTGCACGGGAGGAATTCGCTGCGAGAAGTCCACAGCCTTTATGAAAGAGCAGGGCTTCGATGAGGTCTATCATCTTGAGGGGGGGATTCTTAAATACCTCGAAGAGGTGCCTCAGGAGAACTCACTTTGGGAAGGGGAGTGCTTTGTGTTCGATAACCGCGTGACGGTTAACCATCAGCTTGAACAGGGCTCCTATGATCAGTGCCATGCTTGCCGCATGCCGATTACAGAACAAGATAAAGCATCAGAACAATATGAGCGAGGCATCAGCTGTCCTCATTGTTTTGATGAGCATGACGACGAACAAAGAAGTCGTTATGCCGAACGTGAACGGCAGGTACAGCTGTCAAAGGCGCGCGGGGAGGCTCATATTGGTGAGTCTATGGCTCAGACGATCGAGCGGCGACGGCTTGAGAAACTGGCTTTGAAAGAAGCGCAACGAAAACGGTAAGGCGGGCGCTAGCGAGTGCTTACTCTTCAACGAAGCTAAAACGCTTCATTGTCTTGCCTTCGACTTCTACCGTCTCGTTAAACATGGATAAAGGTCTTATCCATAAATCTCTAGCACCATAGAGGGGCCGATAGACCACGTGCTCCTCTTCGGTTTCACTGTGACGAGCGACCCCGATGACTTGGTAGAGTTTATCTTTATAATGTCGGTAAATGCCGGCTTGTAATGTCATAGTGGCTAAATGTTCTCTGTATTGTGGTGCTTTATCTCAATAATGGGGGAGCTTAGCAGAAAAGCTCATGCACCAATGAGTCGATCACAGTAATATTACTGCACGAACAACAACAAAACCCCAATTGTGAGGAAAATATGCAACGTTATTTCAAATTACTATCAATTTTCTGTCTAGGCTTGCTGTTAGTGGCGTGTGCGGGAACATCGGCACCCTCCAAGCAAGAGATGATTATTGGGGTTTGGTCGGGAGATATGGCGGGTCAGAGTATCGTCTTGGAATACACTGCCACTGAGGTGATCGCGGAGTCCTTCGGAGTGTCGTTCCCTTATGAATGGGTCGATGGCGACAGTATTCGCCTAGATGCGATGGGCCAAGTGATTGTCAGTACTGTGGAGTTTCCCACTCCAGACCAGATGGTTCAGCGCAGCCCACAAGGTGTGCAAACACTACGCCGCGTTCAGCCTTAGTGCTTCAGCCGGCCCAGGCACGTTGTCTTAGCGTGCTTGGTCGGCATCACGGCTATCGTTTCGATCATCTCGGCTTCGTGATTCGCCACTGGGTGGACGCGAGCGTTCTTGCACAAAGCGCATAGCGCTGACTCTCTGCTCTGGGCTTAGCTGTGCAAATAGCTCCAATGTTTGTTCATGGCTTCTATTTTGGTACTGCATGCCAACTTTGCGCAGTTCTGCAAAGGCTAGGGCTATCTCTTCTGTATTCAATGGGTCTTTAATCAGTAAGGCATTCACTTCGCGCTGGGCTTGAAACAGTGCGTGGCGCATTGGACGAATTTCGTCACCGTATCCCTCTAAGATGGGCTTTAGCTTTGCTTTCGCGTCCTCGTCAAACTCTCGGACTACCCAAGACAAATTAGGGGGCATAGGGCGACCGTTAGCCGAATCGAAATATCGAGCGGCCATGCCTCCGAAAATGACTAAGTTGGCGCCTAGTGAGAGGACTAGTAAAATATTGAGAGCCCGTTTTCTGTTACTGCTCATTCTGGGATCTCCGCATAGTCATTCATCGAGATTAGGTACAGCTCTTCTTGCCAAGAGTTTTCGGTTGTATCAATACCGAAGCTGTAAAAGTCAGCCATGTATATGCCGCATATAAGGGGCAAGCAGGCGAGAAGCGCCGGGCGCCAGGCCAAAGTAGGCATGTAGCCGCCACGTGGCATGATCCAATCTAATACGCGATCTAAAAGGCTAGAGCGCGAAGCTGTCGCCAAATTACGCATAATGCGTTTTTCCATCACTGTCATGGAGGGCACTGGAATGGCGTCGAGCAATGCATCGACTGCTTGCTGTTCTGCAAATAATGCCTTCGCCTCAGCGCTATGTGTAAGAAGTTGCTGCGCAGACTGCCGCTCACCTTCGGGCCAGCGATCGAGATCGCTGCCGTGGGTCGCTATAAGTCGTTCGAAACTCTCTAGTGTTTTCATTTGTATTGGCCTGATAGTGTATTGCTGCGTTCTTACGACGCTTGTAAATCTGAGAGTTGGGCTCTCAGTCCCCTGCGAGCTCTTGCTAGTATCGACTCTAAAGCATCAACAGAGATATCCATCACCTGTGCAATCTCTCGATTAGAGAAGCCTTGATAGTGGCTCAATATGATTGCACTGCGTTGTCGCTCCGGTAGCTGCTCTAAAGCGTTCTTTAGCGCATCGAGTCGCTCATCTTGCTCTGGTACGGAAGCCGGGCGATCTTTTGATTCAAGTTCGTCATTCAGCTCCCCTGTCACATTCGACTTATCTTTGCGTAAGTAGTCGATGCATAAATTATGGGTAATACGGTGAAGCCAAGTTGAGACACTCGCCTTGTCGGCTCGCCAGCTATTGGCGTGTGTCCATAAACGTAATAAGGCTTCTTGCGTTATGTCTTCTGTGTCTTTGCTATTGCCCAGCATTCGAAAAGCATAATGACTAAGCGCTTTGATATGCTTGCGCACGGCTGACTCATAAGCTTTCGAGTCGCCTTCCTGTATCGCTAGCATCAATGCTTCGTCTTCGCTCATGCTGAGAATTCTGTTCCGTTGACCTTATGCTCGAATAGTACTTCTATTCGCCCCAAAAAACTGGTCGGCGTTTCAATCTCACAGTATGAAGATCGTGCCATGCGTTGCGTTAATAGGCTTGGTTTGAATAAGTATACGCAAGGCATACGAGAACCTGTCGGTGAACATTGGCTTTTAAAGAGTAATATTGGGAGCAAAAAAAAGGCCACGATGCAGAGCACCATGGCCTATTGAGTACTACTCACAAGTTATTAGATTGGGTTTGCTGGGCAAACCACTGCATGAACGACTAAGTCGATTGATGCAGGGAATGGGTTCAATGGAGTAGTGAAGTTAAGTGCTGCGGCCCCTTCTACATGAGTGCCGTAGTCCAAAGGAGAGACGCTATTATCAAACGATCCCTGATCCCCTACGTATACATTGACGCTGTAAATAGATCGGCCACTTGGTACGCTAGTCTGAACCTGCATCACACCAGAGCCTGGAATCAGCAGTACTAAGCCATTGCTGATAGGGCCGCCAGGGTTGACGAGTGATAATGCCAATCCTACTCCAGCGGTAGGAGCTTGGTTCAGCCAACCGGTCGCACCATCAGTGATGCCTAATGGAGAGAAGGCTGTACTGGTCCCGGCAGATGAAGTCGCAAATACGTTGTAGCAGCTAGGATAAGGAAGCACTACTTCGTTAGGCTCCACTTCAACACAGAAGTCGTTCGTGAAGCTGAAGTACTTGCCATCCCCTATGCTTGAATCGCCGGCCCATGCCGTAAAGGTTTCAACGACTGGATCCGTCGTACCACCATCGCCTGGACATTCGCAGCCATCGTGGTTGTGTCCCCAACTACCGTGCTCGCTGCAAGACTTTCCAGATTTGCCAGATTTGCCAGATTTGCCAGACTTTCCAGATTTGTCAGACTTATCTGACTTGTCGGACTTTCCAGATTTGTCAGATTTTCCGTTGCTGTTTGAACCCCAGCTTGAGCCCCAGTTCGAGCTAGAACCCCATGCGCTAGAACCATTGTGTGAGCTGCCTGAGTAGCTCTTGCCCTTGCTCTTGCTGCCTTTGCTGCCTTTGTTCTTGCCAGATTTATCGGACTTGTCTGATTTGTCGGACTTTCCAGATTTGTCTGACTTGCCTGATTTGTCGGACTTTCCAGATTTGTCTGACTTGCCTGATTTGTCGGATTTTCCAGATTTGTCTGACTTGCCCGATTTGTCAGATTTGTCAGATTTTCCTGACTTGCCTGATTTGTCAGACTTACCAGATTTGTCTGATTTTCCGCCGCCAGTGCTAGGCTCGCCTGCCACAGTGCGAGTCACTACGGCGCTTGCCGCAACGATGACGTCTGCATTGCAGAATGTGTCTGCGTTAATGGCAAGCTCAGAAAAGGGGATGGTGAAGCTGTGTTGGGTCACATCGGTTAGGTTGGATGCGCTATGCGGGAAAACGCTTACTTGCGGGTTTCCGCTGCCATCTGTTGGGATGTTGGCGGCATCATCGCCAATCCATGCTTGTGCTGCAGAAAGTTTCCAGTCGTCAATCAGCAGATAGTCGAGGAAAACATTTTCTGCATCAGGGTTTACAGTGACACACACCGCTCCCACTTCAACAGCTGCGTCTGTATACAGTACAGAACATTCTGCTTCAGGGGTCGTAACCGCCAAAGCGCTGCTTGCAGCGAACATGCTTGTTAGGAGCAGGCAGATTGCCAGCGTACTATTCAACAATTTCATTCTCGTAATCCTCGGTTTGCTGTGAATCCCGTGTTTTGGGCTCTTGGTTTGAGTCTTCTGTGACGAGCCACTACTATCAGTGTGCGAATATTACCCTATTTAGGGGGATGCTACTGCATGAACTAGGGTAAAAATTGGGTAAATTTCGCCCGTTCATGGGCGTTAGCGAGCTGCTGGCGTGAACCAGATCACACTTTTGTATTGTTACGCTTCAGACAGCATTTTGACCTCGCGTTGTGGGAAAGGTATGTCGATTCCGGCGCTTTTGAGAGCATCGTAGATTGCCATATTGGCTTGAAACTGCGCTTCGTGACGCACGGGAGTTTTCACCCAAAAGCGCACACCTAAATCGATACTGCTGTCGCCGAAGTTTTCTATCCCTATTTGAGGCGCCCGCTCATCGCTGATGCCAGGAATGTCTTTGAGTGCTTCGAGGATTGCTGTGCAGGCAAGCTTGGGATCGCAATGGTAGGCAATGCCGACGCTTAACACGGCAATCGTATCGTTTTGGGAGTTATGTAAGATTTCTCCTACAATGTGCTTATTAGGAATGGTGATCTTTACTTCGTCTTCATCGGCGAGGATGGTGTAGGCAAGATGCACTTCTTTGACGACACCGCTGACGCCTTGTACCGAGATAGTGTCACCAACCACGAACGGACGGGCGAGGATGATGTTTAAGCCGGCGCCATAGTTGGATAGAAGCCCTTGAACCGCCAAACCAGCACCAAGAGATAAAGCACCCACGGCGGCGACAAAGGGAGTAATACTGATTCCTAGTTTTCCCAATGCGATGATTGCTGTCATCGTAATGATGAGCAAGCGCACCGTGTTGCCTGCGAAATGGCTCAAAGTGACATCAAGCTGTTTTTTCTCACAAAGCCGTATCACTACATTGCTAACTTTGCGTGCGACGACAATACCGATCAAAAAGACAATTATGGCGCCAATTAACTGAAAGCTGTAATTCACGAGAAAACTGGTGACTTGCTCGTAAATCGCTGTGAATTGTTCTAGTTCTTGCTCCATGATCGCTTCCTAATGACGTTGAGGTTGCCCTATTGTAATCCGGAATGCCCTCGTGCGGGGAGCTGCGAGCGGCTGTTCGTTGTGCCTATCGACTCGCTATGTGCCCTAAGGTATTCTCTGGGGCTTATTCAGCGCAATTAGAGTGGTCATGCAAAGTCCTATCAATTCAAATGAAGGCTTCAATCGGTCTGCCAGCAGACAGTTGGCGATATACGCCCTTGTCGCCGTCGGTGCCTTTGTTCTGCTGATGTTGAGTTTAAACTTTGCCGCCAGCCTTACTAGTACCAGTACTGATGGCGTCGCTGGGGCTGTGGATGTCGAAAACAATGAGATCACGGCCTATTTGCGCCAAGACCCTCCCGAGCTAAATACCATGGGGGCCGCGGATGCTGTGAGTGGCATAGTTCTTGGGCACGTCATGGAAGGCTTGCTGCGCTACGATGAGCACGGTCAAATCGTGGCGGGCTTAGCGCAGCGTTGGGAGGTCAACGGCGATACCGCGACCTTTTGGATTCGCGAAAATGCGCGCTGGAGCAATGGTGAACCTATCACGGCCCATGACTTCGAGTTTGCTTGGAAGACCACGTTAGCACCCTCAACTGCCTCTCAATACGCCTTCATCCTGTACCCTCTTAAAAACGCGGAAGCCGCCAATAATGGCGATGTGTCTATCGACGACATAGGCGTGCGGGCTCTAGACGATAAGATCCTCGAGGTCACTCTTGAGCAGCCCATCGCCTATTTCGAAAAATTGGTGGCCTTCATGACGTTCTCTCCCGTGAACCAAGCCTTTTTTGAGTCGACCAACGGGCGCTTTGGCGCGGAGGCCGAATCTCTTCTTTATAGCGGTCCGTTCATGATGACAAGCTGGGTGCATGGAGCGAGCGTCAGAATCGAGAAAAATCCCTATTACTGGGATCAAGCGCGCGCCAAGCTTAATGCCATTAATTTTGCCTATGTTACCGATGACACTAATACCCTGCTCAATCTTTTTAAAGATGGGCGCATCGTTCAGGTGGACCTCACCGCAGAGATGCTAGAAGGCGCCATGCAGCAGCGCTGGGTGCTGGACCGATTTATGGATGGCAGTGTGTTCTTTATCGATTTCAACCATCGTGAGGGCCGCGTTACCGGCAATGTGAACCTGCGCAAAGCCTTGTTGCTGGCCCAAGACAGTAATGAGCTGGTTAACAGCGTAATCAAATTGCCAGGATATATGCCGGCAAAAAGTATTTTCCCTATGTGGATGCAAGGCGCGCACCGTACGCTGCATGAAGAGTATCCACCACCCGAAGCGCCGTTCAACGTAGCCTTGGCAAAAGAATATTTAGAAAAAGCTAAGCAAGAGTTAGGCATTACGCAGTTTCCGCCCATCGTGATGCTGGCCGACACATCTCCCGTGGCCACAATCTCATCGCAATACTATCAAGAGACATTCAAAAAATACCTTGGCCTAGACATCGTCATCGATCAGCAAATCTTCAGGCAACGCTTGGCAAAAATGGAGAGTGGAGACTTCGATATTGTGCTTGCCGGATGGGGGCCTGATTATAACGATCCGCTAACCTTTGGCGATTACTACGCCTCATGGAATTTGAACAATCGCGGCCGCTACTTCAATGCGCGGGTTGATGAGCTGGTGCGCATTGGGCAGAACTCCTTAGATAACGAGGAGCGGATGGCGGCCTTCGGGGAGATCCAGCAGATATTATTCGATGAGGCTGTGTATATCGGCAATTACGAACGTGGGCGTGTATATGCCACTGATCCGCGTGTGAAAGGAATTTTACGTCGAGCGATAGGGGCGGAGTCAGATTTCACCAATGCCTATATCGATGTTGATGGGCAGTAACAACGCCTCATACGGGCACCAGTAATAAGGGATACAAAAACACTATGTGGCGTTACACGCTCAAACGATTGCTACAAGGGCTTATTACGGTTTGGTTTATTGCCACCGCGACCTTCTTCGCTATGCATAGCGTGCCGGGTGATCCTCTTTCGGGGGAACGCGCCTCCACTCCCGAGATCCGCGCGAACCTTGAGGCGCGTTATGGGCTTGATAAGCCTCTTGCCACGCAGTATGTCATCTATCTTGAAAACTTTATCAAAGGGGATTTCGGGATTTCCTTTACTCAGCGTAATCGCCAGGTCAATGACATCATCCGCGAGCATTTCCCTGTTTCGGCTACGTTAGGAATTCTTGCGGTAATGTTTGCCGCCATGGGCGGTGTGCTCTTTGGCGCGCTAACAGCTCTGTTTCGCAATCGACTGCCCGATACCATCATCATGTTCATGGTGATTCTAGGGATTTCAGTTCCTAGTTTCGTGTTTGCCGCGCTGGGGCAGCTGATGTTGGTCAATATCAATGACTGGCTAGGGTTCTCCATTTTGCCGGTGGCCGGTTGGGGCACTGTCAGTCATATGATCATGCCGGCGCTTGTACTGGGGATGGGGACGATGGCTTATCTCACGCGCTTGATGCGCTCCTCTATGTTAGAAATTATCAATTCAGATTATGTGCGCACGGCGAAGGCGAAAGGCCTTCCTGCCGAGCGTATTTTTGCCAAGCATCAATTACGTAATGCCATCATGCCTGTGATCACTGTGTTGGGACCTGCCATCGCGGCAATCACAACAGGAGGGTTTGTTGTGGAGCTCGTCTTCGCGATTCCCGGTCTTGGGCGTTATTTTGTGCAGGCAGTACAACAATTGGATTACACCGTTATTATGGGCACGACAGTGTTCTATGGAGCCTTCCTTGTGTTTATGGTCATTCTTGTCGACTTGCTCTATGGCTGGATTGACCCACGAGTGAGGTTGCAGTAATGAAAGAGCCACGCATTAACCTTACCGAAGACGATTTTAAACTCCTGGGTTCGAGTGAGCACCAACACAGCATCAATCGGCCATCGCGATCCTATTGGCAGGACGCATGGGGGCGGCTGAAGAAAAACCGGCGTGCCTTGGTCTCCCTTTGGATCATTGTCGCCTTGCTTGCCTTCGCACTTATTGGTCCATTGCTATGGAGTGTGGACCCTGCACGACAAGACATTGACCAGATCAGCCAAGCACCGGGCGCAAACAGAAGTGCCACGATTGTCGATAATTACGAATATTGGGGCGGGCAAGTGACAGACTCTGCGCCAGCACGTGCGGGTAGTTTTAACCTCGGTGATGCCCCCAACTCGCAAGTGGTGCGATTGGTGTGGGATGCGATTCCCGGGGCGTTTGGTTACCGCATATACCGCAATATCTTTGCCCTAGGTAACGACCGCGTATTTGGGCTGCCGTTAGTGGATGTGATATCACCTGCAGCTGGGTTCTATGAAGATAGGCTCGATTTACGACCCAATACCTACTATTACACTTTAGTCGCTTTGGACGAATTTGGTGGCCTTGGCGAGCAATACGAAACTTTAGAAGTGGCCGTTGAACGTGTCATCACCATCGACGAGGTGCGAACGCGCAACCTTGTTCCCGCCGATCAAGCTCTGGCGGTAGGAGATACGGTGGATTTGGCACTGCACCCTTTAGGCACTGACTATCTTGGTAGAGATATGTTGGCGCGTTTAATGTCAGGGGCGCGGGTATCACTCTTTATTGGCATCGTGGCCCCGTTTTTGTTTGTGCTATTGGGCGTAGTCTATGGCAGCACGGCGGGTTTCTTGGGCGGCAAGATCGACCAGTTCATGATGCGCTTCGCTGATTTTGTGGTGGCCTTGCCATTCCTTCTTTTTATGATTTTGTTTCAAGTGGTCTTTGGCCTAGGGCCAGGGCAGAGCGGCATCATTCCTATGATGGTTGCCTTGCTAGTGTTGTCATGGCCGGCCACTGCACGCTTAGTGCGTGGGCAAATTCTGCAAATTCGACAAGAAGCTTATATCAGTGCGTCTCGTCTGTTGGGTGCCCGCAGTTCATACCTAGTGTTACGGCATATGATCCCCAATACCATGGGGGTGATTCTTGTGACGCTGACCTTTGCCGTGCCCAGTGCCATTTTTACAGAAGCATTTCTATCCTTCATTGGAATGGGCGTGGCGCCGCCCACTGCCTCTTGGGGCAGTATGAGTAATGAAGGCTTGGCGACGATGTTGACTCACCCTCATGAACTCATATTTCCGGCGATCTTTATCAGCTTCACCGTATTAGCGTTTAACTTGTTGGGTGACGGCCTTCGCGATGCGCTGGACGCGCGCATGAGGAGCCTAGAATGAGCTCGGCATTATTAGAAGTGAACAACCTGCATGTTGAATTCGATACCTATGGCGGCACGGTGCAAGCGGTGCGCGGGGTCAGTTTTTCCATAGAGGCAGGGCGTACCTTGGCGATCGTCGGCGAGTCTGGATGTGGGAAGTCGGTCACGGTGCAGGCGTTGATGGGTTTGATTCCAATGCCGCCGGGAAGGGTGATGCAAGGCACGGCCTTATTGCGAGGAGTCGACATCCTCGGGCGCAGAAGCATCGATGGGAAAGAGATTCGCGGCGCGCAAATCGGCATGATTTTTCAAGACCCAATGTCCTCGTTGAACCCGACGATGACCATTGGCGATCAGATCGCAGAACCACTAATTGTGCACAAGGGCTACGGCAAGGCCAAAGCCTGGGCCAGAGCAATTGAACTGTTAGAGCTGGTGCGAATTCCTGAGGCCAGTAAAAGAGCGAAGCAATACCCTTTCGAGTTTTCCGGTGGCATGTTGCAACGAGCAATGATCGCGATGGCGATCTCCTGCCAGCCGACTATCCTGATTGCCGATGAACCCACCACGGCGCTAGACGTCACCATTCAGGCACAAATTCTCGACCTGCTTAAAGATGTGCAAAAAGAAACCGGTATGGCGCTAATCCTGATTACCCATGACTTAGGGGTTGTGGCCAGAATGGTGGATGATGTCGCGGTGATGTACGCGGGGCAAGTCGTAGAGTCAGGCAGTGTTGATGATGTGTTCTATCGTTCCGCGCATCCTTATACGCAAGGCTTGAAACGCGCCATGCCGAGTAACGACCCAACAAAAGAGAGAAGCCTGCAACCTATCGAAGGAAGTCCTCCCGACTTATTTTCTCCTCCCAAGGGCTGTGCCTATGCGGCGCGCTGTCCACATAGCATGCAAGCCTGTGGACTTTATGCTCCGCAAGAGTTTGAGCTTGGAGGTCATCATATCTCCCGTTGTTGGCTACAACATGAACGCAGTCCGCATCGCATCGATGGCCTGACGATAGGAGCTCGAGATGAGTAGTTTGCTGCGCATTGATTCATTGTTTAAGTATTTTGATATGGGCCGTGGGCAGAGTGTTCACGCCGTAGACAATATTAGCTTCGACATCGCCGAACGCGAGATTGTGGGTTTAGTCGGGGAGAGTGGGTCTGGAAAGTCTACGTTAGGCAAGACACTGCTAGGGCTGCATGATAAAAGTGGCGGGACAGTCCACTACCGCGATGAGCTGCTGCCAACGAAATACAACACGGCGGATTACCGGCGTTATTCCCGCAAGATGCAGATGATATTCCAAGATCCTTATTCTTCTTTGAATCCGCGCATGACAGTGGGGGAGATTATCAGCGAAGGTCTTTTGCTGCATCGCTTGATGAACGTGCAGCAAGCGCGTGATAAAGCCGCGTCGTGGCTAGAGCGGGTAGGCCTGCACGCGGATCATATGTCACGTTACCCCCATGAGTTCTCTGGTGGTCAACGGCAAAGAATCGGAATTGCGCGAGCGCTAATTCTCGAGCCAGAATTTGTCGTATGTGATGAGCCTATCTCGGCTTTAGATGTGTCCGTGCAAGCGCAAGTCGTCAATCTTCTGAGTGAGCTACAAGAGTCGATGGGGCTGACCTTGCTCTTTATTGCCCACGATTTGTCGATGGTGCGTTATATCAGCGACAGGATGGCGGTCATGTACTTAGGGGCATTGATGGAATTAGGCCCTGTGGATGATGTGTATTTTAAACCCCTGCACCCTTATACCCAGGTATTAGTCGCATCCAACCCTGAACCGGACCCTGATAGCGAGCGTGCGCGAGTCTCGACGGAGATTGTTGGGGAGATTCCTTCTCCGGTGAACGTGCCGCAAGGGTGCCGCTTTGCAGGGCGATGCCCTAAGGTCATGGATGTATGTCGAACACAGACTCCGCAGTTAAAGGCGGTTGAGGGCAGTCAAAGCTTAGTCGCTTGCCATTTATACTAAAAATGGATTTCCCTTTAGCAAAAAAAATGGCCACCCCTTTTTTGGGGGTTCTATTGCAGAGCCTAAAGTAAAAAAAATGGCCACCCCCCAAAAAGGGGTGACCATTGAAGAGAGAGTAAAACTTCTTTCGCGGTGCCGATATTGTGTGTTCTTGCACAACACTGACAGGAAGGCATTGTGCAGCGCTCGTGTGACAGCGAAAGGGCAATGACATGACAATATGGTGACAAATAACTTGAGCGGGTTTGGAAGAAAAGTGATTATTCTTCGTTCTCAACTTAAAAGCAGGTATCCTCAGCGGTTATGCAGCCTACTCGAACCCATAGACATATGACTAAGAGCAAGAAGATTTAAATGCGAGATTACTTCCTTCGACGTTTGCTATTGATCCCCCCAACACTGATTGGCATAACCATTATCGTGTTTTTCATTACCCGACTTGTGCCGGGTGGCCCAATAGAGCGCGCCATCATGGAAGCGCAACTTGGGGGCGGGACGCGGGGGGTTGCCGCAGGGCAGAACATGGCGTTGTCCGAGGCGCAACTCGATCGCTTGAAAGAGTACTACGGTTTCGATAAACCGGTCCTGCAGAGTTACTTCGAATGGGTGGGCAAGGTTGCCACTGGCGATCTGGGCACCTCGTACCGCTATAACCAGCCCGTGTGGGATGTCATGGCCAGTCGCTTCCCCGTATCGCTGTATTACGGAATCATTACGCTCATTCTGACCTATGCCATTTGTATTCCCTTGGGGGTCGTCAAAGCGATAAAGCACAGGACCGCGGTGGATAATATCAGTTCGATACTGATATTTATTGGATATGCGGTGCCCGGCTACGCGCTTGGGTCTTTGCTTCTGCTCTATTTCTCCGTGCGTCTGGAGTGGTTCCCGATGGGGGGCTTTGTTAGTTTGCAATACGATGATTTAAGTTTCTGGGGCAAAATAAAAGACCTCGCGTCACATTCCGCCTTGCCGCTGGTGTGTTACATGATGGGCAGTTTTGCGCTGGTAACTCTGCTTTTAAAGAACCACCTTATGGATAATCTCGCGTCGGACTATGTGCGTACAGCGATTGCCAAAGGGGTGTCGTTTCGCAAAGCCGTCACTGGTCACGCATTGCGTAATTCGATGATTCCCATCGCTACCACATTCGGTCAAAACATTACTTTGCTGGTGTCTGGCTCCTTCCTCATTGAGAGTATTTTCGATATCAATGGCTTCGGGTTGTTAGGACTTACTTCCATTGTAGATCGCGACTATCCTGTCGTGATGGGTGTCGTGTTCTTGGCAAGTGTGCTGTTGCTTATTGGCAACATACTGTCTGATATACTCGTGGCGTTAGTTGATCCACGCATTCGATTTAATTAGGGCGCCGTCATGAGTTTAATCACATTGAACCCACAGACAGTCAAAAAGCTGCGCCGATTCCGCGCAATTAAACGCGGCTACTATAGTTTCTTAATTCTTGCTGCTTTTCTCGTATTAAGCCTGCTGGGTGAGATTCTTATTAATAATAAAGCGCTTATCGTCAGCTACGACGGTGATTGGTATTTCCCTACCTACAGTGCATTCCATCCCGGAACTGATTTCGGTTTGGACTACCCCTACGAGACCAACTACCGCGACTTGCAGAAACACTTTAGAGACACGGATTCCGATAATTGGGTGTTGATGCCGATAGTCCCCTATAGCCCGTTCGAGAACGATGGCTCTACGGGAATTTTCCGACCAGAGGCGCCAGATGCCTCTAAGGAGCATTATTTAGGTACGGACACGACCAGTAGAGATATCTTGGCGCGACTCTTTTATGGCACGCGGATCGCATTAATCTTTGCGCTAGGCTTTATGGTTGCGGTGTATTTGATTGGTGTCGCTGTGGGTTGTGCAATGGGCTACCTGGGGGGCATGTTCGATATAATCAGCCAGCGTGTTATTGAGGTTTGGAGCAATATTCCATTCCTCTATATGGTCATCATTGTGTTTTCCGTGATTCCCGACGCCTTTACTATTTTTACTCGAATTCTCATTCTGCTTGGTGTGATGGTTTTGTTCTCTTGGACATCGATGACCTATTACATGCGCACGGAAACCTATAAAGAGAAGTCACGCGATTACGTTGCAGCAGCGAAGGTGCTTGGTGCCTCAAATACTAGAATTGTGTTTCGGCATATTTTACCTAATGTGTTGTCTACGCTTGTGACCTTTATGCCCTTTACGATTGTGGCGGCCATTTCAGCAATAACGGCTTTGGACTTCCTTGGGTTCGGCTTACCGCCACCCACGCCAAGCCTAGGCGAGCTGCTCAAGCAGGGCACGCAAACCTTAAGAACCGCTCCTTGGATAGTCATGTCCGCATTTGGTACGCTCGTCGTATTGCTGACCTTGGTCACCTTTGTTGGTGAGGCTATCCGAGAGTCCTTTGATCCGAAAAAATTCACTTTATACAAATAGACACTCTGGTTTTAAGTCTTTGGGAGATCGTTGCCATGATGACAAGTATGCGTTTGAAACTCGCGTTGATCGCGATTGCCGCCACATTGACTGCGTGCGGAGGCGGCTCCGACTCAACGAATAACGTGGACTTGAGCCTTGATAACACCCAAGAAGTGAACGATTACTACGCTGCGCATCCAGACTTGTTTACGTTTGCAACTCCAGCGGATATCCCAACAGATCTAGTGTGGGAAGACGGGATGGATGAGCCAGAGTTTGGTTCTCCTAATGCGGTTAAGGGCGGCACCTATTACGAATCGTTGGAAGATTTTCCACCGACATTGCGATTTACCGGGCCGGACACAAACTCTTCAGCGCGTTCTTGGATTGGCGGTTTTTTCAGACTGACCTATGCCGGTGCTCATCCTGATACTGGCGCCTACATCCCGAGTATCGCTGAAAGCTGGGCCGTTGATGAAGAAGAGAAAACGGTCTATGTCAAAATCAACCCGAATGCGCGCTGGACAGACGACGAACCGATTACCTCTGACGACCAGATGTTCTCCCTGTTTTTTTATCTCTCTGACTACATCCAAGCGCCGTTTTCCAATAACTTCTTTAGCACTGAATACGCCAATATTACGCGTTATGACGAGTTAACGTTTTCGATGACAGTGAATACTGCGAAGCCTGATATGGCTGAGTATGTGCTCTTTTTGTCCCCAGTACCTCAGCATCATTACAAAGAGCTTGGTGATGACTATCCTGAGCGTTACCAGTGGCGCTTTGAGCCTAATGCCGGGCCTTATGTGATCGACGATCAGAATATCGACATGGGAACAAGATTGGTCCTAGAGCGTAAGAAAGACTGGTGGGCAAAAGATAATAAATATTGGCGTTACTTATTCAATGTCGATCGCATCAACTTGACTGTCATCCGTGACACGGCCAAACGCTTCGAGGCGTTTAGGCGCGGCGATATTGATTTGACGCGAATCGGCACGGCAGATGTGTGGTACGACAGCCTACCATCGACTGATCCTGACGTGGCGGGTGGTTATATTCACAAGACAACTTTCTATAACGGCGGTCCGCGCAGCAACTGGGGATTGTGGATGAACTCGTCGCGGCCATTGCTGGACAACGTTGATATTCGAACAGGGATTCAACACGCCGCTAATTGGGATTTGGTCATTAGTAATTATTTTAGAGGCGATGTGGATCGCCTTAATACCCAAAATGATGGCTACCCTGAATTCAGCAATACCGACATTAAGGCTCTAGAGTTCGATGTAGATAAAGCGTTGGAATATTTCTCTAAAGCGGGATTCACAGAGCGAGGCGCAGATGGCATTCTCGTGAACGATCAAGGAGAGCGTCTGGCGTTCACTTTGACTACTCACTATGAGCGCTATTCAGATATTTTCACAATTCTAAAGGAAGAAGCCACGAAGGCCGGATTAGAAATTCGCATTGAGATCCTCGATGGCGCTGCAGGCTTTAGAAAATCGCGTGAAAAACAACATGACATGTACTTCATGAGCTTAGCTCCGCAGCAATCGATGTATCCGTCTTATTGGCAGCTCTACCATTCGGACAATGCTTATGATGATGCATTCCTAGAAGACGGGTCGGTAAACCCGGATAGACAGATTAAGACCCAGACTAATAATGTCGAAAGCATTGCCGACTTTGAGCTAGACCAATGGATTGAGGAATACGACAGATCATCGGATAAAGAACGAATGATCGAGCTGTCGCATATGATTCAAGATCGAGTTTTTGAGTATGCGTCGTTCTCCCCTGGGTTTGTGGAGCCATTCTATAGGACTGCCTATTGGCGCTGGATGCAGTGGCCAGAGGGGTTTAACTTCCGTTTCACGATCTACCCCTACGAGATGTTTGCGTTCTGGATTGATCCGCAAATGAAGGAAGCGACACTAGAGGCGCGCCGTAATGGCGAGACGTTCGAGCCCCACGTTGATGATGTCTATGATCAATTTAAGGGTCTGCAATGAGCCCATTGCTGTTGAACTTACGCGGTGTGTTCGTGGT
Source organism: Gammaproteobacteria bacterium (assembly GCA_051252515.1). Classification (GTDB taxonomy): domain Bacteria; phylum Pseudomonadota; class Gammaproteobacteria; order Pseudomonadales; family Pseudohongiellaceae; genus UBA5078. Next base: position 276,956 of record JBPOFS010000001.1, on the reverse strand, counting down.
AGGCCTTTGCGGTGTGTTAATGGCCTGCGGGGGCGGTGAACCGGATTCAAGTGGCGCCGAGAACACCCATGATATCTCTGCTGAGGCACAAGCGTTCTACGCCGCCGACCCGCAGAGGTATTCCTTCAAAACCTTGGCGGATGTTCCTGCAGATTTGCAGTGGCAACACGGTGAGGGTTTGTCAGATATTGGTTCACCACAGGCAAGGAAAGGAGGCACGCAATACGAATTCATTGCAGACTTCCCTGCCACTTTGCGCGTTAATGGCCCGGATGCCAACGGCGAGTTTCGCCGCTTTCTTCTTGATTACACCAATCTAACACTCGCTCATCGTCATCCTAACGAGTTCGACTTTTATCCTGCAATTGCGTCCGAGTGGGCAGTGGATCAAGAGAACAAAACCGTCTATGCGCGATTGAACCCGAACGCACGCTTTACCGACGGCGAGCCCATTACGGCTGACGACTTCCTGTTTACTTTCTTTTTCTTCCTAAGCGACTACGTCAACGATCCCTGGTATACGAACTGGTACTCCTCACAGTATACGAACATCAGCAAATATGACGATCACACTATTTCCATCAGCATGGCAGAAGCTAAGCCGGATATGGATTCGCTTGCGTTGACCTTTCCGCCGATGCCGGAACATTTCTATCAAGACCTCAACGAAGACTTCACGCAGATGTATCAGTGGCGTTTTATTCCTCACGCGGGACCGTATGAAGTAAAGCCAGAAGACATAAACATGGGCACAAATCTTGTCATGACCCGCGTGCAGGACTGGTGGGCAAAGGATTTGAAGTTTTTCCGTAATCGCTACAACCCTGATCGCATCAACTTTAATGTGATTCGTGATACCGCTAATCAGTTTGAGGCGTTTCGGCGCGGCGATCTTGGTCAATTCAAAATTCGCACGGCAGATTATTGGTACGAAAATCTTCCTGATGATGACCCCGATGTACAAGCTGGGTATATAGAGAAGGCCGAGTTCTACAATGATGGTCCTCGCTCCCCATGGGGCATGTGGATCAATACCGCGCGTAAGCATTTAGATAATCTCGATGTACGCCTGGGCATTCAATACGCCTCGAACTGGGAGTTAGTGCTGCAACAGTACTTTAGGGGAGACTTTACTAGACTGGACTCCGCGCAAGTTGGCTATGGTGAGTTCAGTAATCCTAATGTAAAGGCCCGTCCCTTTGATGTGACTTTAGCGCGAGAGCACTTTGCCAAGGCTGGGTTTGATCGAAGCGGGCCGGATGGCATTTTAATGAACGCCGAAGGTGAGCGTTTGGCATTTACGCTTTCGACGCAGTACGAGCGCTACCGTGACGTGTTCACTATTTTAAAAGAAGAGGCCACTAAAGCGGGCTTAGAGCTACGCTTGGAGATGATGGATGTGGCGGCAGGGTCGCGCAAAGTCTCCGAGAAGCAGCACGATATCTACTTCATTGGTTTGAATTTTCCTATCGAGATGTATCCGCATTATTGGGAGAGTTATCACTCGGACAACGCCTACGACGATGCGTTTCTTGAAGATGGCAGTGTAAATCCTGATCGAACAATTAAGGTGCAAACTAATAATCTTGAAAGTATCGCGATTTTTGAATTGGACCAATTGATCGACCGCTTTGTGGCTTCCTCCGACAAAGAGGAGATGATCGAGTTGGCCCATCAAATGACTCAAATGCATCATGATTATGCGTCGTTCGTGCCGGGATTCGTAGAGCCATTGTACTGGCATGCGTCATGGCGTTGGGTTCGTTGGCCAGATGATTTTAATGTGCGTTATTCCAACTATGCGGAAGATTACTTCGTCCATTGGATCGATGTAGAGCGAAAAGAGGAAACGCTAGCGGCACGTCGCGCCGGTAGAACCTTCGCGCCACAGATCAATGTTTACGATCAATACAAACAACAGTAGGGAAAAATGTCTGACGTAATACTTTCTGTTAAAAATCTGGTGACTGAGTTTTCGACTGACGAGGGCCGCGTGCGCGCGATCGATGATGTGAGTTTTGACATCAAAGAAGGCGAGACGCTCGGTATCGTAGGCGAGTCAGGTTGCGGTAAAAGCGTTACGGCGTTGTCGATCATGCGGCTGTTGCCACAACCCATCGGCGAAATCATGGGTGGCGAGATTCTGTTTGAAGGTCAAAATTTGGTTGGTCTATCCATCGAGCAGATGCGCAAGATCCGTGGTGCTCGCATTGGCATGGTCTTTCAGGAGCCCATGACGGCACTGAACCCGGTGCACACGATTGGCCGGCAATTAACTGAGATCATATTGCTGCATAAGAAGATTTCGAAAGATAAGGCGCTCAAAGAAGGCATTGCGATGCTCGATAAAGTGGGTATCCCTGCGCCGGATATTCGCATGACGGAATACCCGCACCAGCTCTCTGGAGGCATGCGCCAACGGGTGGTGATTGCCATGGCCTTGGCGTGCCAGCCAAAGCTTTTAATTGCCGATGAGCCTACAACAGCGCTCGACGTGACGATACAGGCGCAGATTCTTGAGCTTATTAAAGAGCTGCAGAATGACATGGGTATGTCGGTCTTGTTGATTACCCATGACCTTGGGGTGATTGCAGAGACCTCTTCGTCGGTGGTCGTGATGTACGCAGGCAAAGTGGCCGAACGCGGCAGTGTTTTTGATGTGTTCGATCGGCCTTCACACCCTTATACAAAAGGATTGTTGGAGTCGATTCCTCGGCTCGATACGGTACCCAAGTCGAAGCTGGCTATCATTCCGGGCATGGTGCCAGGTTTATTGGATATGCCCAAAGGGTGTCGCTTTGAAAACCGTTGCTCTTATAGGAAAGACGGCTGTTTAGCAGCACCGCCAGCAACCGCGATTATTGCACCAGGGCATGAAGTCGCCTGTTATGAATGGCAAGAATTAAAGCGTAATGTTGTTGCCGGTGGCGATAGTGCGAATTTGAAGTTGAGTGCAGTCCTATGAATGAAGCAGCCATACAAACCAAATCTCTAGAGCCCATTCTGAGTGTGCGTGATTTGAAGATGCATTTCCCTGTAAAAGAGGGCGTCTTTATGCGCACTGGGAAATACAATAAGGCCGTGGATGGCGTCAGTTTTGACATTATGCCGGGGGAGACGCTTGGGCTTGTCGGAGAGTCTGGTTGCGGAAAATCTACACTCGGACGCTGTATTACTCGTCTTTATCAGCCAACTGCTGGTGACATCAGTTTCGAGGGAACAAATATCGCTAAGCTTGGCCGCAAGCATATGATGCCGTTTCGTCGTGATATTCAGATGATTTTTCAAGACCCAATGGAATCGCTAAACTCTCGACATACCGTTGCACAAATACTGGAAGAGCCATTCCAAGTGCACAATATTGGTGATAAAGCATTTCGGAAAAAACGCGTCGCCGAGTTGTTGGATTTGGTGGGCTTGCCTGCACGTTCCGTCACCCGCTATCCGTTTGAGTTCTCCGGCGGGCAGCGTCAACGTATTGGCATCGCGCGTTCGATTGCGTTGAACCCGAAATTGATTGTGTGTGATGAGCCGGTATCGGCGTTAGATGTGTCGATCCAAAGCCAGATAATGAACTTATTGATCGACCTGCAAAAAGAATTCAATCTTTCGTATTTGTTTATTGCTCATGACTTGGCGGTCGTGAAGCACATCTCGGATCGGATCGCGATTATGTATCTAGGCAAGATCGTAGAAAGTGGTGAGGGAGAAAGCATCTATCGAACAGCACGACACCCGTATACCCAGTCGTTGATTTCTGCGATTCCAGTGCCAGACCCACACCACAAAGCGACTCGGCAGATTCTCGTAGGGGACGTGCCTTCTCCGATCAATCCTCCTTCTGGCTGCAATTTTCATACACGCTGCCCGAAGGTTATGGATATTTGTCGTGAGAAGGTGCCTATGCTCAACGGTGATGCGCAGCCTGTGTCTTGCCATCTTTACGAAGGACAGTAAGCCACTAGCGGCAATAAAGAGGGTTAACTAGCCAACCCCTTTCATTTTGTTAGGCCCTTTTAGGCAATCTTTCTCCATATACTCGATGATCGCGGTCGCGATGTCCTTGCCCGTTGAGGATTCGATGCCCTCTAGGCCTGGCGAGGAGTTCACTTCAAGTACAAGCGGGCCGTGGTTGGAGCGAATAAGGTCAACTCCGGCCACATCTAAGCCCATGACTTGGGCAGCCTTAATGGCCAATTTACGCTCATCAGGGCGTAGTTTGATAATTTGCGCAGAACCGCCACGGTGTAAATTAGAGCGGAACTCACCCACTGCGGCAGTGCGCTGCATGGCGGCAATGACTTTGTCACCAATAACGAAGCAACGAATGTCGGCGCCGCCGGATTCCTTAATAAACTCCTGCACCAAAAAGTCTGCCTGTAAACCACGGAAGGCGTTGATCAATGCCTCTGCTGCTTTTTTGGTTTCAGCCAGTACGACGCCATTGCCATGGGTGCTTTCCATGATCTTCACGACCAATGGTGCGCCGCCGACAGAAGCGATGAGATCGTTGGTCGCATCAGCGGAGTGGGCATAGCTAGTAATAGGCTGGCCGATGCCTCGACGGGCTAATAGTTGATGGGCGCGCAATTTGTCGCGAGAGCGTGTGATGGCGATAGATTCGTTAACCGAATAGATGCCACCGACTTCGAATTGACGCAGTACTGCGCAGCCATAGCCGGTAACGCTTGCGCCGATGCGTGGAATTACCGCATCGAATTCGAGTGCTTCTGGAGACCCTGAGCCTTTGTAATATACCGTTGGATTGTTCGCGGTAATATTCATATAGCACTTTAGAACGTCTACAACACGGACTTCGTGGCCTCGCGCTTTGGCTGCCTCCACTAATCTGCTGGTCGAGTAAAGCTTGCCGTTTCGCGATAAAACGCCGATTTTCATTGTAGAGATTCCTGAAGCGGGAGTTAAAAAAGTAGGATGGTTGCGATTTGCGTAAGTTACCACAAGCGAAAAATAAAAGAGACGGGGCGTGCCAAAAAGAATCGCGCTTGCGCTTTATTGGCTCTAGAATCTAAACAGATTCAAATAATAAGAATAACAGGGGTAGACGTGAAAACAGTATTGCAGTTTGGCGAGCTCAAGATTCATATCAACTGGTTGATAGCCGTCTGTGTGGCCCTGACGGTCGCTCTGTTGGTTAATCTAGGGTTCTGGCAGTTAGGGCGTCTGGAGGACAAACAGGCGTTACGCACGGCCATGCAGCTGCGCCTTGAGGCTACCCCTCTTGCTCTTGAGCAGATTGAAGCACGGGCATTGCCACTGAGCGAGGAAGAGGCTAATCGGCTTGAGAATCTGCGTGTGACCTCCAGTGGTCGCTATTGGAATGAAGCCTCCTTCGTAGTGGCCTTTCAGTTCTTTCAAGGAGCCCCGGGCTTTGAGTTAATAACACCCTTCGAGATGGCGCAAAGCGGTGAGACGGTATTGGTGAGTCGCGGCTGGGTAGCGCCAGGGCCAGGAGCTGACGGCATGCCCTTCGTTGTCCCTATTGAGGGGGAGCAGCAGTTAACGGGGCAGCTTCATGTGCCGCCGCCAAGCATAGGAGTGACACAGGTTGAAGGGGAAGCTTGGCCACTACGCTTTAGGCGTCTAGATATTGAGCGCGCTACACAAGTACTAGAGCGCGAGCTGCTACCTTGGGTAGTGCGATTAGGTCCTAGTGAGACTGGAGTGTTCGCTAGACACTGGCCTGCAGTGACAGTGAACACTCGCGTACATATTCAATACGCGCTGCAATGGTTCGCTATGGCGACAGTCATTTTGTTGATTAGCTTTTTGATGAGTAGCAACTTTCTTGCGCTTCGAAGCAAAAGAGCGCGGCCCGAATAATCACTAGTGGCCCTCACAAAGAACGTGACTCATGCTAAGGTGGTTATCGTTCTTGCGCGTTGTCTATGACATCAATGAATGAGGAGTAACACGTGAAGTCCCCTCGATATTTAGTATTTCTTTTTTTCGCCTTGTTCCTGTGTGGTCACGCAGTGGCGGCTGAGTCGCCCGATCGCTTGATCGTGGGCAATTGGGTCATTAATGAAGAGCTCAGTGACGATCCGGACGAAGCGGTAGAGGCCGCCATTATCAGAGCGGGGGGCAAAGTATCGCGTAGTTGGTTCAAGAAAGAGAAGAAAGGGCGCTATCGCGGCGGGCCAGAAGAACAAGAAGTGTACGATCGATTATCCTACGATACCGTATTGCGGATTGCCTATGATGAGCCTGAGTTCTGGTTTGGCTATGCCGATGGGTTTCAACGCGTGTTTCACAGCGATGGTCGTTCACAGTCTATCGGCGCGAGTGAGCACTACAGCAATGGTGCGCAAGACTTCGCATTTGCACAGTGGGAAGGCGAGACACTCTATGTAGAGGGGCGGCCTCGAGAAGGCGGTTTCACTTTAGAGACTTACTCAGTGCAGGGTAACGGCTCGCAATTGCGTGTAGAGCTTGAGCTTAGGCCGAAGAATTTCGGTGCGACAGTGATGATGGTGCGCATTTACGACCGCCAAACACCTTAGAATCTCATTCCTTTGACGCGTTTCGGTATTGACGCTACAAAGTAGCCTCAGTAAGCTGCTAATCCTGTGAAATGATAAATCGTCCCGCCGTTTTAGTGATGCATTGAACCGTATCAAGTGGTCGTACGTACATTCTGAAAGTGTCCAGTCAGCAGAGAATTCTTCAGTGCTTAAAAAAGTCTTAATTGCCAACCGCGGCGAGATAGCGGTCAGGATTGCCCGCGCATGTCGAGAACTCGGCGTGCGCTCAGTGGCTATTTATACCGAAGCGGACCGTTACTCTCTTCACGTCAAAAAGGCGGATGAAGCCTATTTTGTCGGTCAAGACCCTTTGCAAGGGTATTTGAACCCCCACCAACTTGTGAACTTGGCAGTTGAAACCGGTTGCGATGCCTTGCATCCAGGCTATGGTTTCCTGTCCGAGAACTCCGAGTTAGCGCAGATTTGTGAACGTCGAGGCGTTAAGTTTATCGGCCCTTCTGCGAGTGTCATCCAATCGATGGGTGATAAGACGGAAGCGCGCCGATGCGCCGAACGTGCCGGAGTGCCTGTCACCCCGGGTACCCAAGATAATCTTAAAGATGTCGACGAAGCGATTGAGATAGCCCAAAAGATAGGCTTTCCCATAATGCTTAAAGCCACCTCTGGTGGAGGCGGTCGTGGCATTCGTCGTTGTAATGATGTGAAAGATCTCCAGCAAAATTACCAGCGTGTTATTTCTGAGGCTACCAAAGCCTTTGGCCGTGCCGATGTGTTCTTAGAGAAATGTATCGTCAATCCTCGCCACATTGAGGTGCAGATACTTGCGGACTCGCATGGGAATACCGTTCATCTATTTGAACGTGATTGTTCGATTCAGCGACGCAACCAAAAACTAATAGAGCTGGCACCTTCTCCGCAACTAACTGATGAGCAACGTCACTATATCGGCGAACTTGCCGTTAGCGTCGCGCGTGAATCTGGTTATGAAAATGCAGGGACCGTAGAGTTTTTGCTCGACAGCGATGATAGCTTTTACTTCATGGAGATGAACACTCGTATCCAAGTAGAGCATACGATTACCGAAGAGATTACGGGAATCGACATCGTGCGTGAGCAGATCCGTATAGCGTCAGGTTTGCCGTTGTCTGTGCAACAAGAAACGATCACTTATACCGGTTTCGCAGCGCAATTTAGAATTAACGCAGAAGATCCTCAGAATGGCTTTCTGCCAAGTTTTGGCCGCATCAGTCGTTACTATTCCCCCGGTGGGCCTGGTGTGCGTACCGATGCCGCAATTTATACCGGCTATACGATTCCTCCCTACTATGATTCGATGTGCGCCAAGCTAGTGGTATGGGCACGCAATTGGGAAGAGATGCTAGAGCGCTCAATGCGAGCATTGGATGACATGCAAATTTATGGCATTCAAACGACAAGTCAGTACTACAAAGAAATTCTAAAACATCCAGAGTTTCGCGCTGGCGATTTCAATACCAGCTTTGTAGAGGAACACCCTGAGCTAACGCGTTATTCGACAAAGCGTCGACCAGAGTTTTTGGCCGCCGCCATTGCGGCAGCAATCGCTGCCCAGTCGGGAATGTAAGCACAGCGCTTGTCTTAACAATATTTGAAGGAGCGGGATGACCCGCACGTGTGGAGTAGGACATGAGTAAGAAAATTCACATTACCGAACTCGCATTGCGAGATGGCAACCAGTCACTAATAGCGACTAGGATGCGGATCGAAGACATGTTGCCTGTTTGTGCCGATCTCGATAAGGCCGGTTACTGGTCTTTAGAGGTTTGGGGTGGCGCTACCTTTGATTCGTGTGTGCGCTTCTTAAAGGAAGATCCATGGGAGCGTCTACGCACTCTGCGCAAAGCGTTGCCTAACTCACGTTTGCAGATGTTATTGCGCGGCCAAAACCTATTGGGATACAGACATTACCCTGATGATGTAGTGGAAGCCTTCGTTAATAAGGCGGCGGAGAACGGAATTGATGTTTTCCGCATTTTTGATGCGCTTAACGATGTGCGTAATCTCGAGACCGCGATTGCTGCCACGATTAAAGCGGGCAAACATGCTCAGGGAACTCTTTGCTATACCGCCAGTCCGGTGCATACCGTTGACGGCTTCGTGCAAATGGCTAAGCAATTAGTGGATATGGGCTGTCACAGTATTGCCATTAAAGACATGGCGGGACTCCTGACCCCACAGGTCACATTTGAGCTTGTCTCTGCGCTGAAAAAAGAGATTGACCTGCCATTGTTCCTGCACTCGCATTACACCTCTGGCATGGCATCAATGTGTCAGCTCAAGGCCGTTGAAGCAGGGATCGACCATATTGATACCGCTATCTCCGCATTTGCTGGTGGCACTAGCCATCCGCCAACAGAGACAATGAAAGCCGTTTTAGAGGCGGCAGGATATGAGACGGGGCTCGATGCACAAGTGCTTGAGAGAATTGCGACTCACCTTCGAGAAGTGCGCGGTAAATATCACCAGTTTGAAAGTGCGTATAACGGCGTCGATACGCAAGTGCTTCTGAGCCAAGTGCCCGGCGGTATGATGTCTAACCTTGCCAATCAATTGAAAGAGCAGGGCGCTTTGGATCGTATTCATGAAGTATTCGCGGAGATCCCACGAGTACGTAAAGACCTAGGCTATCCACCATTAGTGACGCCAAGCTCGCAGATAGTCGGAACTCAGGCAGTGTTGAATGTACTCTCTGGCGCGCGCTACGACACTATTACGAATGAAGTGAAACGTTATCTGCAAGGCCATTATGGGGCAGCACCAGCTCCTGTGGATGAAACATTGCGTAAGCGCGCCATAGGCAAAGAAGACGTTATCGAATGTCGCCCTGCTGATCTTCTATCGCCAGAGCTAGCGGAGCTGCGAGCTAAAATTGGTGATGAGGCAAAATGCGAAGAAGATGTTTTAACCTATGCCATGTTCCCAGATGTCGGAATGAGCTTCTTACAGAATCGTAACAATGGCACCTTGAAGCCAGAGGCCCTGTTGCCAGTGAACGCAAGCACAGGCTCCGCCAATGTCGCGCATGAATTCAAAATTACGGTGCATGGTGAGACCTACGATATCAATGTCACTGGAGTGAGCCCGTCTAGTGATAGCGAACGTCGTTTTTATATGACTGTCGATGGGGAGCCCGAAGAGATTACGATCGAGTCATCGGCATCTGAAGTGCAAAACGACACTAAGCCAGGCCGACGCCCAAGAGCAACTCAGCCCGGGCATGTCACGGCGACGATGCCGGGCAATGTCGTTGAAGTCTTAGTCGAAGAAGGACAAAGCGTTTCGGCCGGCGACGCCGTATTGGTCATCGAAGCCATGAAAATGGAAACCGAGATTAAGGCACCGATCAGCGGTAAAATCGCGAGTGTACAAGTGAAAAAAGGGGATCGAATCACCCCTTCAGAAATGTTGATCGATATCCAGTCATAGGGCTTAATCGATTCGCATTTATGCTGTGCCGTTGCGTTTAGGAGCTTGCCCCGAAATAGACAGTCTTGTCTTCGGGGCATATGCCTAATCCAGGGGCAGCGCTACTCGAAAATCCCTGTCACAAAATCGAACGACTAATTGACCCTACCGAAATTGCGAATACTCTGCTCCCAGTAAACAATATCCTTTCCAACCTCACTGGCGAGCCCCTCCAATACCTTAGGAATTACAACGCTTTCTACGAAGATTTCGTATTGAGAACGTTTGCGCCGTCCCGCGACTTGCTCTGCCAGGCTAAGGTTTCCGTGTTCGCCATGGCCGTGAACTATGAACGAGGTAAATCCAGTGATCTGCTCGAACTTGAGCAGATAATCGATAAGATCCTCTTCCAACTCAGGCGCTGTGTTGAGCACTAGCATGGTCAGGTTTTTGTGCGGACTTGGCTGTTGTGTTTCGCTCATCGCTAAATACCTGTGCTTTGTAGTTTACGGTGAAAAGTCTTATAGATGATGGGCAGTAAGAACAGCGTCAACAAGGTTGAGCTGATTAAACCGCCAATCACAACGATGGCTAAGGGGCGCTGAATTTCTGAGCCAGGGCCAGTGGCCAATAACAAAGGCACAAGACCAAACCCGCAGATTGTCGCTGTCATCATGACCGGTCGTAATCGGCGCAGGGCGCCTTCTGTGACAACGTCAATGATCTCCATGCCTTTTGCTCGCAGTTGATTGAAATAGGTCATCATGACGACGCCATTGAGGACCGCGATTCCTAGCAGAGCAATGAAGCCTACAGAGGCGGGAACTGATAGGAATTCACCAGTAACCCAAAGTGCGATCAAACCTCCCGTTAGTGCAAACGGGATATTGGATAGTACGATCAAGGTCTGCTTTATTGAATGGAAGGTAAGGAAAAGCAGCAGCGCGATTAGTGATAAGGCCAGTGGCACTACAAGAGTCAACCTTGCTGCTGCCCGTTGTTGGTTCTCGAATTCTCCACCCCATTCCAAACGATAACCCTCTGGCAGCGCGATGCGCTCGGCAATGAGTTGTTGTGCATCGGAAACAAAGCCCACTAGGTCACGCTCTGCTACGTCTGTACGAATTACAGAGAAACGTTGCCCGGCCTCCCGCGATATCGTGATGGGGCCTTCCACACGGTTGATGCTGGCAACGTCGGCGAGAGGGATTAAACTACCATTAGGCAAATCGATGAAGCTATTGCTCAATTGCGTTAGACCATCACCTTGAATCGCCTCGTAGCGCACCATTAGGGGAACACGTGCGGTGCCTTCTATAACACTGCCTACATCAACTCCTTCTATTTCCGAGCGCAAACGTAATTGCAACTCGTCGGCGTTAAGGCCTAGGCGACCGGCCATCATTCTATCTACAGTAACTTGCAGGTATTGCGCGCCTTCGTTAATTGTAGCGATGGTGTCGATAGCCCCTGGCACGGTCTCCACTAATGAGGCGATCTCCTGAGCGATCTGGTTCAAAACGCTGAGGTCGCTACCAAATAATTTGATGGCGACGTCACCGCGTGACCCGGTCAGCATTTCAGAGACACGCATGTCGATAGGTTGGGTGAAACCATAGTTAAGGCCGACAAACTCATCCATTACTTCACGTAAATGCTCTTCTAGCTCTGGCTTGGTGGCGACGCGCCACTCCTGCGGTGGTCGTAGTTGCAAGAATATATCGGTCTCGTTCAAACCCATAGGGTCCATGCCCATCTCGTCTGAGCCAATGCGCGATACGACTCTTTGCACTTCTGGCACATTGGCCATAATTTCGCGCTCGACTTGCTGCACAATACGAATATTCGCTTCGAGACTGATAGAGGGAATAGTCTCCAGCTGAATGAGAATATCCCCTTCATCCATGGTTGGCATGAAGGTCTTACCGACTAGGGGGAAGACTACGACACTAGTGGCTAACAGTAAGCCGGCGCCGACAAGCAAAAATATCGGGCGTCGTAATGCCTTGCCGAGCAAGGGACGATAGATCGCTGTGAGTTTGCGGGCTAGCCAAGGTTCTGAGTGGGCATCGGCTCGTACAAGGAATGAGGCAACCACCGGGATAAGCGTTAGCGATAAGATCAATGAGCCGAGAAGGGCAAACACGATCGTCATTGTCACTGGGCCAAATAGCTTGCCTTCTAAGCCCTCTAAAGTCAGTAAGGGAAGAAAAACGATGACGATGATGATGATGCCCGAGGTCACAGGAAGCGCCACGTCTCTCACTGCACGGTAAATGATGTGCAGATTGGGCAGCCGACGGCCGTCAGTTTTTTGATGAGCTAGAGAGGACACAATATTCTCGACGATCACGATCGAGGAATCCACCAGCATGCCGATGGCAATCACGAGTCCGCCAAGGCTCATAAGGTTGGCGGACATATTCAATTGTCCCATCATCAAGAAGGTAAAAAGGGCCGATAGGGGCAAGATGACTGCGACAGTAAGGGCGGCTCGCACATTGCCAAGAAACAAACCTAGCAGAATGATTACAAGCGCCACTGCCTCTAGCAGGGCTTGTGAGACAGTGCCCACGGCGCTTTCAATAAGCACAGTGCGATCATAGAACACATTGATACTGGTGCCCGCCGGCAGGGATGATTCTAACTCTAGGATTTTGTCTTTTACTCCCTGTACAACGTCTTGAGAGTTGGCGCCGCGCAAACCAATGACCAAACCTTGTACGGCTTCTGCGCCGCCGTCTGCAGTCACAGCGCCATAGCGTTCCATGGTGCCAGTGGTGATATTAGCCACTTGTGAGAGCAAGACTTTTTCGCCTTCGGAGTTATCGACAAGGGTGTTGGCGATGTCGTCATTATTGCTAATGGCGCCAGTGACGCGCACGAGAATCACTTCCTCACCTTGACTGATGCGTCCTGCACCGTCGTTCTTATTGTTCATTTGCAAGGCATCTATAATGTCGAGAGTGCTCACGCCTAATGTCGTCATGGCATCTCGGTTAGGTTGTACCTCATAGGTGCGTATGAAACCGCCCAATGAATTCACGTCTGCAACTCCAGGCACCGTGCGTAAGGCTGGGCGAATCGTCCAGTCGAGCAAGAAGCGTTTGTCCTCGAGAGTCAGCGTGTCGCTGTCGATAGTGAACATAAACATGTCCCCTAACGGCGTGCTCATAGGAGCGAGGCCTCCACTGATACCACTGGGCAGATTACCCCAGACACTATTCAAACGTTCGGTCACTTGTTGACGTGCCCAGTAAATGTCGGTGCCATCGTCAAAGTCTAGGGTGATAGAGGTGAGCGCGTATTTAGAGATCGAGCGCAACATGGCTTGATTGGGAATCCCTAATAGCTCTACTTCCACCGGTTGCGTAATCAAAGACTCAACTTCCTCCGGGGTCATGCCGGGAGCCTTGATAATAATCTTCACCTGGGTTGGTGAAATATCGGGGAAAGCGTCAATGGGGATGTCCAGCAAGGCCCGTACCCCAAAACCTGTTAACAACAAAGACAGGAGTATGACGAGAAGTCGCTGACTTAAAGAAGACTGTACAAGAGTGGCTAACATTATTCGCCGCTCCCTAGGCCGAGTTGAATGCCTTTAAGAACAGCGCTGCCTTGAATTGCAATCATCTCGCCGTCATTGAGGCCTGAGCGTGCTAAGTAATCCGCCCCCACGGACAGTAAATCGAGCTCGCGTGCCTGCACTCCAGAGCTGGTGCGTACATACACGACAGTATTGTTGCCGTTGTGCACGACGGCGCGATCGGGTACCAGTATGCCTTGTCTTGAAGGGGGCAGGACTACCGAAATAATCTGGCCCGTGGTGAAGCCATTGTCAGTGTCAAATTGAGCTAATAATTCGATGGTCTGGCGACTACTGTCGATCACATAGTCCTTTTGGCGCAGAGTCAATGTCTCACCGGAGTTGGCAACACTGAGGGTTTGTCCAACTTCTATTTCGGTGGAGAAACGTCCAGGGACTTGAATGCTTGCCCAGCGCGGGGTATCTGAATTGAGTGCAGCAAGTGGCTCGTTTGCGCCAACGTAACTTCCAACATTGCCGATGCGTTGTGTTAAAACACTATTCACAGGTGCTAATAAAAAGTAAGTACCGAGCCCTGCACTATTCTCACGAAGTGCCTCTAGACGGGGGGTATTGAAGCCGGCCAAATTTAGCTGTGCGCGGATGCTTTTTTCGTTAAAGCTGGCTTGTTGGGCACGTGAGCGTGTCTGCGTTAGGCGTTGCTGTGAAATAATACCTTGGTCGAAAAGAGACTGATCTTTGTTGAGTTCAAATTGTGCGCTGCTCTGTGCGCCCAGTGCGGTAATCCATTCATTTTGCACTGTGAGAATCTCGGCGCTACGCAGTGTCGCTAAAAGCTGTCCGGCATTGACGGCGCTGCCTGAGGCTTGATGCCATTGCTCTATGACCCCAGAGTAGCGAGCGCTTAGAGTCGCGATGCTGTCTGGAGAATTTACTATCGTGGCAGCAAAGCGAGCACCGGTGGTGCTATCCATTGCTCGTGCCGGCGCGAATACTATTCCCATGTGGCTGATGTTTGCATCGGAGATGTCGATGACCTCTTGCGCCATAAGAGCCGACGAGCTCAGCGTGAGAAGGACAAGTGTTGAGATATTTTTGAACGTTGCTTTCATGGGAGTACTCCGATGATCTGATTAGATTCGATGATCAGTCTTTGATATTGCATAGAAAGAGCTTCGTACTCTTTGGCAGTGGCTCTTGCTTGTTGCATAGCGATGACAACGCGGCTCATGTCTGTTTCACCCAGCTCAAAGGCATTGCGTGCCATTTGCCATTGTTGACGAGAAAGCTCGGCTTGCTCTTGGCTCATGGGCAAAGCGAGATCGAGAGTGAATAGCGCATGTTCTACTTCGTGCAGCTGTGCATTGAACTCACGTAAGGCGGTGTAATATTGAACCTCAGCATTCACTTTAGCGCGTCGCGCCGCGGACCCAGCTGCGTTAACAAATGACTTGCCGCCAAAGGGAATGCTGATCGATAGCGCAAGGGCATCTGTATAATCGGCATAGGCGCCTGCCCTCTGGCGCCGAGAGCCGACCGTGAAAGTGGGGCTCCCTTTTGCCGTATTGAGCGCTTTGGCGACATTGGCCTGCTCAAGATCGATGCTACTTTGTAGAAGTTGCAGATGAGGGTGTTCAGGGCCAACAACTTCGGCTTCGATGCGTAATTCAGGAAACGGTGCTGCTGGAGTCGTAGTGAGGCCCGTTAGAGTATGGTAGGTGCGTTCGGCATCAACCCGCATGGCATCGGCTTCCAGCTCATTGCGTTGTTGCGTCAGTAATAGCGTGCGCGCCTGCATCACATCCAATTGCGCCACTTCTCCGCCCGCGAATAGCGTTTCAACGGTACTTAAAAGGGTTTTTGCATCTTCTGTGGCTTGTTGTTCGAGTGCCTGCAACACTTCTGTCTCATGTAGATCGGCAAGGGCTGAGCGTACTTGTCCTGCAGTAGTGAGGGCGAAACTGCGCTGCCAAAGTGTTGCTTGCTGAGAGTAGCTTCGGCCAAGGGCCTGCATGTCTCGTTTCTCGCCCGGCCTCCATAGGGGGAGTGCTATCCCATAGGTCAGCTCTTTTTCACCGAGATTGCTCAAGGATCGGTCATCGATGTAATCCAGTTGCGCGCTTGGTCGACCTGCAATCCAGCTCTGGCCGATGTCTACATGGCTTTGAGCCTCTTCATTGCGTGCGGCTAATTCGCGATACTCAGGAGCCTGTAACATGGCCTGATTAAGGATTTCATCAAACCCAAGCGTTTCGCTCTTGATGAGATGCACATGATCAATGTCTTGTGCATGAGCAGATAGCGTGGCGATTAATCCCAGCGCTAATATTGACAATCCGTGAATAGTTTTCACTTTTGCATAACCCATTTTTACTAATGTTGAACCATGCTAACGCTAAGGATGTAAAAAAAATGTCAAAGGGGGGGGGGGGGTTCACTTTTTTTTGACATGCTTCATGGCTAACTGCCACTCTAGAACTATGGTGTGTTAAACAAAGCTGTTCTACTTAATCGCAGGGCATTAGGAGTGTTTTGGTGAAGGTATTAGTCATTGAGGATAACCGAGACATTGCGGAGAATATCGCCGATTATCTTGAGCCTAAGGGGCATGTGCTGGACTTTGCCGCAAATGGGCAGCAGGGCTTGCAGTTAGCGATCAGCCAACGTTATGACGTCATCGTGCTAGATATTGGCTTGCCTGGACTAAATGGCATGGAGCTGTGTCGCCGCCTGCGCTTAGATGCCAAGGTGTTTACTCCAGTGTTAATGCTGACAGCAAGGGATCAATTGGACGACAAGCTGGAAGGGTTTAAGGCAGGGGCGGATGATTACCTCGTCAAGCCGTTTTTTGTCAAAGAGTTAGAGGCACGCTTGGAAGCATTGCTAAAGCGTGGAGACATGAAGGCGGCCAATAGCGTGCTGATAGTCGCGGATCTGCAGTACGATCCGGAAACGCTGCGCGCGACACGAGGAGCCACGACTTTAGAGCTCAATCCTATCCAACGCAAATTATTGGCGTTATTGATGCACAATTCGCATCGCGTGGTGAGCCGAGAAGAATTAGAGGAACATATCTGGGGGGACGCTCTGCCGGATAACGATGTATTGCGGACGCACATCTACAATTTACGGGCGGTGGTCGATAAACCGTTTGCTGAAAAACTTATTCATACGGTGCATGGCGCAGGTTACCGATTAGCGAAAAATCCGTAATGATAGTGAGACGAACACAATGAAGAATGCGAGCTTAAAATTCCGAGTGATATTAGCGTTAGTGTTAATCGTTACCGTGACGAGTGCGCTTTTCTCCGGGGGAGTGCTGTTGATCAAGGCGCAATTAGAAGAGGTGATCTTTGGCAATATGGTTGCTGATCAGCTCGAAGATATAAAACAACTTTTAGATGAAGAGCGTTTTGATGAATCACAGCTGTTCGCGGGATGGGATTTTTATCTCTCCGACAATGAGAGCGTAATAGCGCCGGAGCTCACCCAACTTGCCCCCGGTTCACATCACACGGTAGTTGTTGACGATAAAGTGTATCAAGTGGAGGTCGGGCAGTGGCAAAGTCAGCCTGTCTATTTGACCTATGACATCACGGAGTGGGAGGAACAAGAGCATACCGTACTGATTATGTTGGTGTATGGTTTAGTCATCGTGTTATTCGTTTCATTGCTAATGGGCTGGACGGCGACGCGGGCGATACTTGCGCCAGTAAGACGCCTGTCTTCTCGATTGACGAAACTTCAGCCTGGTGTGCGTAGCAAGGCAATTTCTCAAGACTATGAGGGCACAGAGATCGGAGAAATCGCGGCAGCCTTCGATAAATATATGGAGCGACTCGATCAGTTTGTTGAGCGTGAGCAGACTTTTACCGCTGCAGCGAGCCATGAATTGCGCACCCCCTTGTCTGTGATGATGGGAGCTGTCGATGTGCTTTCCGATAACACTCAATCTGCCATATCGCTGCGGGCGATAGCGCGGATAAAACGTGCATGTAATGAAATGCTGGCATTTATCGAAGCAACTTTGTATTTGTCGCGCGAAGGCAGTACTCAGATTGACCAAGGTAGCCCCGCGGATCTAGCGGTCGTGGTCGAACGTTTACTAGAAGATAATGCGTCTGCGATAGAAGCAAAGTCGATTCGAATCGAGAAGCGCATTTTGGGTACCCCTGTGCTGACTCAACCCTTGAGCCTTGTGCAAATTACGATGGGCAATATATTGCGAAATGCGATCCAACATACCGATCATGGGGTCATTACTATTGAGATAGAGGGTGATCGAATTAGTTTCATTGATACAGGTGAAGGCATTCCTGCTGAAAATTTGTCGCAAGTTTTTGAGCGTAGTTATAGTACTAAAAGCGATGGCACTGGCCTGGGATTGAACTTGGTCAAAAGGATCTGTGATCGCTTCAACTGGGGCATCGAAATTGAGAGTGAAGTCGGTGTTGGGACTTCCGTTTGTGTTGCGTTTTCTTCTCTAAAACCACTTTAACGCTTTGATAGGGAGAATCATGATATCTGCTCCAAATGCCAGCTTTAGGCATTTGGAGCAGCGTTGTTATTTACGAGACGAATTCGGCCCGTAATTGTTTGGCAGCGTCCACCATATTGCGCAGTGCTGGTGCGACCTCTTCCCAATGCCTTGTTTTTAATCCGCAGTCAGGATTTACCCACAGACGTTGAGCGGGGATTCTCAGCGCGGCTTTCTGCATCAAGTCCACAATATGAGCAATGTGCGGAATATTGGGGGAATGAATGTCATAGACGCCAGGGCCAATGCCATTAGGGTAGGCGAACTGATCGAAGGCGTCTAGTAACTCCATATCTGAGCGCGATGTCTCGATGGTAATAACATCGGCGTCCATTGCCGCAATCGCTTCCATAATGTCATTGAACTGGGAATAACACATATGGGTGTGAATCTGCGTGCTGTCTTGAACACCATTGGCGGACAGTCGAAAACACGCGACGGCCCAATCAAGATAATGTGCCCATTGGCTTTGTCGCAACGGGAGCCCTTCGCGCAGTGCCGCCTCATCGATCTGAATGATGTTGATGCCAGCTTGCTCCAAATCCAACACCTCATCACGCACTGCAAGTGCTAGCTGGCGGCAGGTTTCAGAACGAGGTTGGTCATCGCGTACAAACGACCAGTTCAATAGGGTCACTGGGCCTGTCAGCATGCCTTTAACGGGTTTCGACGTTTGCGACTGCGCGTACTGTGCCCAGGGCACAGTGATGGGCTGTGGCCTTGCAACATCGCCAAACAAGATAGGCGGTTTAACACAGCGCGAGCCATAAGATTGTACCCAACCAAAGTTGCTGCGGGCATATCCTTCTAGGTGCTCACTAAAGTATTCCACCATGTCATTTCGCTCGGGTTCACCGTGCACCAACACATCCAAACCTAAGGATTCTTGTTGTTGTAAGCAGTGGCGAATTTCGCGCTGCAAGAAATGCTCATACTCTTGTTTGTCGAGTTTTTTCTCACGAAATAGTTTCCTAGCACGACGTATCTCTATGGTTTGTGGAAACGAACCAATACTGGTGGTCGGGAACAATGGCAGATTAAAGAGCGACTGTTGCACCGCCGAGCGCGAGGTAAAGTTCGTGTCACGAGCGGACATTTCCGGACGCAATGCTAATAAAGCAGCGCGCACTTTCGGGTTGCTTGTTTTGCTAGAATCACGGCGCGATTGCAAGGCGTCAGCATTGCGTTGTAGTGCCTCGTGATGATGTTCTCTGCCTTGCTCGAGTGCTTGGCCAAGCAAGTGTAGCTCACCCAGTTTTTGCACCGCGAATGACAGCCACGAATGCACATCGCTGGGCAGTTCAGTTTCATTATTTAGGTCAACGGGTACATGTAAAAGTGAGCACGAGGGGGCAAGCCAGAGCCTGTCTCCTAAACGCTTATGGATGGGCTCTAAGTAATCGAGTAAGGCATTGATGTCAGCTTTCCATATATTGCGGCCATCAATGACGCCAAGTGACAAGACTTTGTGAGCCGGCAACCAATCAATAATTTTGATGAGTTCTGCGCGGGCGTTGACCGCGTCAATATGAATGCCGTCAACAGGTAACTCGCAGGCCAGTAAGAGATTATCTTGTAGCTCACCAAAATAGGTCGCCAATAATAGTTTCAAACTACCGGGGCGCAGCTCATGGTAGGAACGCGTGAAGGCTCGTTGCCACTGGGCATCGAGCTCAGTGGCGAGAATGGGCTCGTCTAGTTGGACCCATTCAACGCCACTGGCTTGTAAGGCTTCAAACAAAGAATTGTAGGCTGTGAGTAGGCGTGGCAATAGATCAAGTTTGTTACTGTCATCACGAACCTTTCCTAAGCGCAGATAACTTAACGGGCCCAATATGACTGGCTTGGCATTGTGGCCTTGCGTACGGGCTTCAATGATTTGACTGAGAAGACGGGACACGTCTAACTCAAAGCGAGTGTCTTTATCAAACTCCGGAACGATGTAGTGATAATTAGTGTCGAACCATTTGGTGAGCTCGCCTGCTGCGACCGTTTGTGAGGCGGGGTCTTTTGGCGCGCGCCCTCGAGCTAGGCGAAAGTAAGCTTGTAACTCGTCGCCTTCCAAATCGCGTATTCGCTTCGGGACATTGCCTAGTAAGAAGCTCATGTCTAAGACTTGATCGTAAAGCGAGAAATCCCCTACTGGCACTAGATCGAGCGTGTCTTGTAATTGCCAGTGCTCACTGCGCAGCGATGCCGCGCAAGACTCCAAGGATTCCTCGTTGGACTCGCCGCGCCAATAGGCTTCTAGTGCAAATTTGAGTTCTCGCGCCTTGCCAATACGCGGAAAGCCTAAGTTGTGAATAAGGGGCATTAGATTGATCTCCGATAATAAACTGTGCGCGCATAGTAGGGCTTTCAATCAATGAATAAAAATGGTTAAAATGCATGTAATGATGAATTTTTCTCATGGTTTTAAAAAGGATTGGGAATGTTAGAACGAAGCCACTTGGCAATCATCGCGGCGGTCGATGCCCGAGGCACATTAACGGAGGCAGCTACGAGCCTGCATTTAAGTCAATCAGCTCTAAGCCATGCGATTCGAAAACTAGAGCACCAACTGGGCACTGCGCTTTGGGAGAAAGAGGGGCGCTTACTCCGTTTAACCCAAGCGGGCGAGCAGATGTTGTTACTCGCAAAACGGCTTCTTCCACAGTTCGAACATACTGAACAACTCCTACGACAATTTGCCCGTGGCCAAAGAGGAACTCTGCGCATCGGAATGGAGTGTCATCCCTGTTATCAATGGCTGCTCAAAGTGATTGCGCCGTTTCTAAGCGAATGGCCAGATGTCGATGTTGATGTAAAACAAAAATTTCAGTTCGGTGGCATCGGTGCTTTGTTTAGCTACGATATTGATATATTGGTGACCCCGGATCCTTTGCGCCAAAGTGGATTGTTATATACCCCTGTGTTCGACTATGAGCAGGTGCTGGTGGTGAACGGAGATCATCGCTTAGCGAAAAAAAGCTATGTAAAACCCGAAGACCTCATCGAAGAAACTTTGATCAGCTACCCGGTAGAGCGTGAGCGTCTCGATATTTACTCTGAGTTTCTGACCCCTGCCAAGTGTGCCCCTAAAGAGCATAAGGAAATCGAAGCTACGAATATCATGCTACAAATGGTGGCCGCCGGAAGAGGGGTAGCGGCATTGCCAAGATGGTTGGTGGACGAGTATGCGCAGACAATGCCGTTAAGTGCTATGAGTTTGGGCAAGCAGGGCATCGCGAAGCAAATATTTCTTGGCATTCGTCGTACGGACGAGTCCCTCGCGTATCTCAGTGGTTTCATTGAATTGGCCGCAACCATTCAAACCGCTTCTAAATGAGGTCGCTGTCGGCTTTGGTCACATATAAAGAGTCGCGAATCCAAGCATAGTCCAAACTCTCGTCATAGGGATGCATGGAGAGACGCACCGCATGGGCCTGTGAGTCGTCTTGCCACCCTAGAGTCTCTAACACCTCAATAGCCTGAGCATCCCCCTGTAGCCATAGAGCCGCTTGAGTTAGCTTGCGCGTCGCCGCGATGTTCACGGTGTAGCGTAATAAGGCGGCGAGGCTGGCAGAGTTGGCGCCATCCCATAGTAGATCACAGATCCACAAGCTGCCTTCGAGCTCTCGCAGCACTGCCCATGCGCGCAACGTGCCGGTGCTGTCTTTGCAATACAAAAATTCATAATCATTGACGTCAGGGCGTTGAATAAAGCGCCAGTTCAACCACTTCCAGTCACGTTGTGCTAGAAGCGCATAGCGAGAAGATGTGCGTTGCCAAAATGCATCGATGCTCGCTGGGCTTGGAATGGCGAGTTTCATTTCATACTGTGATGCGTCGCTTTCGATGTCCTGTTCAGTGCAGGGGTGACGCCATCGTCTTATGCTTTTGGGCGTGTCGTGCAAAGGACTATGGGTGTTGTGTAAGGCGTTTAGCGTCCCGCTAGGGAATCCAAACAAAAGTTTTAGCTCTCCTTTAGCACGCTGTTCTTTGTGCAAGCCTGTTAGGGTTTTGAGCATGGCACGGCCATGAATAAGAGCCGCGGTTGGCAATGAATACGCGTCCCCAGCATGGGCCACTTGCCATTGCTCTCGGTTGCAATGCCAGGTTACGGGATGAGCCGCAATATGGGCTTGTACGGTCTGAGTTTCATCCACAGCAACACTAGCGATTGTGGCGTCGAGGTGCTGAAACTTCCAGCGCCAGTACTCCGTGTCGCGCGATAGATTAAAAACCTTATTGAACCCCGATACGATGCTTTCTTCGTCGCCAGATTGATAAGGGCGAATCGTTATGGGCACGGTGTGGGCCACTCCGGATCGCCTTCTAGTAAACACACATGTGCGAATTGATCGCAGATGTTCAGCCAATCCTCGAACCCAGCAATCGAGTCCAGAAAACGTTCGGGTTGAAAGATAAAGGAGGCAATGGCGATGGTGTACAGGCGGCACTGTTCACAATTGACGTTAGGCATACAGCACTTGGCATCGCTGGGTTGTAGATCGACGCGGTAACCTTGGTGCCATGCAAAATTGCGGCCGTTGCAGTTCTGGGCAATGCCTGTTTCTGGGTCTAACTGATACAAAGGCTCTTCAGTCGTTAGCGCATTATTAAAGGCTTGCGACTGAATCACGGTGCGTGGGTACTGTTGAATGAGGGCGTCCACGACTTCGCGTGCTTTGGCCAGGCTTTGCGGATCAAATAGCATATTGCTTTCATCCGAGCTGATGCGGAAATAGCCATTGTCATTGCTCGCGCCGCTCACCAATTTGTCGAGATAAGATTGGGTGGGGGAGAAATAGTTGAACATAATCTTATGGCCGTAATCGTCCATGATGCGGACAACGCCAGGGAGCTGAGAAAGATTATTGGGGTTAATCGTGAAGACAAAGCGCACACGAGGGTCGTTGGCAAAATTGCGAATCGATTTCCAAAAGACATTGCCGCCACGGAAATGACTGGTGGTGTCTTCGTCGCCCCAAACGGATATCTGGATCGAATAGGGGATTTCGGGGCGTATGCGAATGGTGCCGTTGGTATGAATCGAGCCCCGTGGAATGTGTTGAGCGGCGAGCATTAAGCGGTCTTGTGCAAGGGCGGGTTCTGCACCTGCGAAGAAAGCAAAGCTAACACCGGCTTCCGCCTGTTGCTTAAAAAAAAGTCCCCATTTTTCTAGATCGGTGACTTCAGTGGCTTGCTTGTAATCATCGCCTTCGAAATAGAAGCAGCCTTCACAGAACAGATTGCAGCGCGAGGTCAGATCGTAGTTGTTGGATTTACGGAGGACTTTGCGGATTAACTTTGAACGGCGATAGCGCTCGCGTAATTCAGGCTTCTGAATTAGGTATTGATTTATACGGCGCTTACTTTCCTGCAAAGACTGTACGGCAGTAACCATTGAGATCCCTTTCATGTCGGCTGTGCAATAGGCAGATCAAGCGAAGCCTGATCGGGGTTGGCATCATAAGAGGGTTGGAGGCGTGAAAAAATTGGTAAATATTCATAGATCCATGAGCTGTATTCATGAAAGCCGTTTACCGCACAGACAAGACCACTTAACGGACTGGCCTATAAACTGAGTATCACGGGTGGTGAAAGCAGTGCTAGGATGATCTTAGGATCATTGTTACTTCTTACATTGTCGAACAGCGCAGGGAGCGACGCTCGATTTAACAATAAAAATGGGGGTCAAAATGTTTTCAGCAACACGCACTACACTCAGTACCTTGACGATTATTTCAAGCGCCTTAATTTCTGGCCTAGTAAGCGCAGATAACCTTTCCTACTCCTCTCCTGAGTCCGTTGGGATGTCCTCTGAGGCATTAGAGAGGATTGCTCCTTTATTGCAACAATATGTCGACAGCGGCGAGCTGGTGGGCGTTGTTAGCATGTTGGCCCGCCACGGGGAAATAGTGCATTTCGATAATTATGGCACTCTCGACAAGGATACGGGGGCGCCAATTGAGAAAGACAGCTTGTTCCGTATTTACTCGATGAGTAAACCCATCACAACAGTCGCGGCCATGATGCTGTATGAAGAAGGCAAGTTTCAGTTAAGCGATCCTGTGTCTAAGTTTCTTCCTGAGTTTGCCAATTTGAAAGTCATGGGGGAGGGCGGCTCGAGGGTGGCCCCCGAGCGACCAATGACGATGCAAATGTTAATGAGCCATACCGCGGGTTTAACCTATGGTGTGTTCGGCGATACCTTGGTGGATAGACAGTATCGAGATGCCGATATTCTAAGCAACACAGATCTGGCCGAAATGACGAGTCGTTTAGGCGAAATCCCTTTGCAGTATCAACCCGGCACTCGCTTTCATTACAGCGTTTCGGTTGATGTATTGGGGCGTGTGGTTGAGGTGCTTTCTGGACAGTCATTGGATGCATTTTTCGAACAACGAATCTTCACGCCTTTGGAGATGACGGACACCTTCTTCGAAGTCCCTGCGGATAAAAAACCACGCTTTGGAACCAACCATAGTTTCGATCCGAGCACGAAAACACTCGTGGTCAGCGATCGGCCTGAAACGAGTGCTTTTGCCAATGAGGTGACTTTCTTCTCTGGTGGCGGTGGGCTTGTTTCCAGCACAGAAGACTATATGCGGTTTTCGCAAATGCTGTTGAATGGCGGCGAGCTTGATGGTGCCAGAATCCTAGGCCGTAAAACTATAGAGTTTATGACACAAAATCATTTGCCTGGCATTTTCGGCGGGCCTTCCTTGAATACTGATGCGGATCTATACGGAATGTCACGCGGAACAGGCTTTGGTCTAGGGTTCGCTGTAGTAGAGGATCCTGCAGGGGCTGGCGGTATTACCTCCCCTGGTGAGTTCTACTGGGGCGGGGCGGCAGGCACGATCTTCTGGATCGACCCTGTAGAGGACTTAATTGGAATAGTGATGGTTCAGCACATGAATGTGCAGGTGCCATTACGCAATACCTTTAAAGCTGTTAGTTATGGCGCTCTTATTGAGTAAAGCCACTTAGTGGCTCATGCGACACTATGCCACATTGGAAATAATGAGAAGTGGCGTATTATGAACTCTGGCATTTGAGCCAAACTGCTAGGCTAGGTTAAACACCATTATTCCTTGTATATGGTGATTTTGAATCCGATTAGAGTTTCTCTAATCGGATTTTTTTATGGGAATTTAACAGTGTCGTGTGTGGTTAGGGCCACTTTTTCTCTATACCAACCCCTACAAACTGCCCCACGATCATCGCGGCGACGAATAGGAAAATACTGGGATCTAGAGAGGCTAGTCCGGCGATGGCCGGGCCTGGGCAAAGGCCGGCTAAACCCCATCCTATTCCAAATAGTACGGCGCCGCTGATTAGAGGCATATCCAATGTGGTCTTGGTCGGAAGCGTAAACTTCTCCGCTAAAATGGGGTGAGCTTTACGCGTGATAAGCGGAAATCCAATAATGGTAAAGGCTAAAGCGCTACCCATGACCAACAACAGGGTGATGTCCCAGTCGCCCGTAACATCGAGAAACGCAGTGACCCTAGCGGGGTTGATCATTTCAGAAATCGCGAGACCTAGTCCAAACACGACTCCGCTTAGCAATGCGGCTAATGATAATTTCATGAGAACAGGTGCCTCGTCACGTAAACTGTTAGAACGGCAACGCCCATGAAAGTGGCTGTAGAGGCAATCGATCGCGGTGACCGACGTGCAATACCGCATACACCATGACCAGATGTGCAACCCGACCCTAGGCGAGTCCCTATCCCCACTAATAATCCAGCCACCACTAGCAGTGGCCCGCTAGCTTGCATCTCGATGGGCAGAGGGCGGTCAAATGCCACTTGGTAGATAACCGCGCCGAGTATTAGTCCGCCTATAAAGGCGGCTCGCCAAGGCAGGCCATCTTGAGTGTTCCAGGTAATAACGCCCGTTAGGATGCCAGAGATCCCCGTTACGCGGCCAAGTAGTAACAACATCATGAGGCTGGCGATGCCGATCAAACTACCGCCTATTAGGCCTCCAGCGATATTGGGTTCGATCATTACACTCTCCTTTGGTGTGATTTATGTGTTTCTTTGCTTAGTGGGCAGCGCTAAGCCGATTGAACATTATGGTGCTCTTAGAGCCCACTAAGCGAGGATTTATTACAATTTAGCGGCGCAATTATTGCGTTACATCAATGTGTTTCTGAGCTTGCTCGGATGCGCTAGACACCTGTGGTCAGAGTGTTTATTCTCTGAACACTACATTTTAGTCACATCAAGAGACGGGACCATATGAGCCTTTATAAGAAACTATTTGTTGTCATCGACCCTACTACTACAAAACAACCAGCGCTTGCGCGTGCGGCCGACATGGCGGCTAAAAACAAAGGGAAAGTCACAGCATTCTCTGCGGTCTATAAATCAATAGACGAGATGACCGATGCGACATCGCGTAAATCAGGTAAGCAAGCAGTATTGAAAGAATGGAAATCGAAGGTCACTGCAATGGCAGCCCCTTATAAGGAAAAAGGCCTGCGAGTAGTGCAGGATTGTTTCTGGACCTCCGATTGGTATGCCGCAGTAAGCCGAGCAGCCTTACGTGCCGACGCCGATATCGTCATTAAGTCGACTTTTCGTCACGGAAAATTGCAGCGCCTGCTACATAGCACTTCAGATTTCACAATTATGCGCCACAGCCCAGCGCCGGTACTTTTAGTCCGTGAACGTAAAAGTTTTAGTGGCAAGGTGATACTCGCGGCGCTGGATATTGAGTCTAAGGACGAAGGCCATATCGGTCTGAACAATGCCGTGATGAAAAATGCGCATCAAATGGCCGAGTTTACGGGCTTGCCGTTGCACGTCGTCGCAGCCACTTCGCGTAAACCTGACTTTAGTCATTTAATCGCTGGTGAAGAAGCGCATCCCGATGGTGATGAAGCGGCTCTCGCCCACGCCTTTAACGTTGACCGTGCGAATTTCCATTTTGTTCGTGGCGATGCAAAGCGTGTGATCCCAGAACAAGCGAATTTGCGTAAAGCGGATATCGTAGTGCTAGGGGTTTCCAAGCGCAGCGGTGCAACGGGCGTTCTCGTGGGCACCACTGCTCAGAAAATCTTAGACAAACTCGATTGCGACGTATTGGCCGTTAACTAAGTTTATTTGTGGCCGTACATAAGTGCGGCCACACGCCAAGCCCTCTAATATTGCTGTTCTGCTCCTGCGTCTTTCCTCCTCAGTAACAATAACACTCGAGAGATATTATGAAACGAAGGTCATTCGTTAAGAGCTTATCAGCGGCATCGTTATTGCTAAGCCAATCGCCCAATGTACTGAGCGCACAGTCTATGGAGGCCTTAGCCCCTGCCACTGCGACTCCGGGTTTTATGCCCGATGTGGAAATATTACTGCGGGCTGTCGTGGACGAAGTGAGTCTGCGAGAAGGTGCTCCTACTCAGCTTTGGCGTTTCAATGGCGAGTTAATGAAAGGGCAGTCGAACGCATTAGCGTTTCTCGACGGTTCGGGGCATGTCCCCATTATTCGAGTTCGTCGCGGTCAAAAAATCCGAATTCATTTTGAAAACGATTTGCCCGAGAGCAGCATCGTGCATTGGCATGGATTGAATATCCCTCAACGAATGGATGGTCACCCCATGTACGCGATTGCTCCCGGTGAGCGTTATGTCTATGAGATTGCGATCGATAATCGCGCAGGCACTTACTGGTTTCATCCGCATCCACATGAGCGCACTTCTTTTCAGGTCTATCAAGGTCTCGTCGGTATGCTCATTGTGCATGATGTGGAGGAAGACTTAGTGGCTTTGCCAACGGCGGAGCAAGACATTCCTTTGATGATTCAAGACCGCAGTTTTAGTTCTGATAACCAGCTCGAGTACATCGGGCCTATGCGTATGAATTGGATGATGGGCTTTCGTGGCGACTACGTGCTGGTCAATGGCCGTGCCGATTATAATCGTACTGTCTCTCGCTGCGCCCATCGAGTGCGCATCATCAACACCTCTAATGCTAGCCTTTACCAATTACGCTGGAGTGACGGTAGTCCTTTCACGGTGATCGCAACAGATGGTGGTTTGCTTGAACAATCGCGCACCCAATCGACTCTGACCCTTGGGGTCGGCGAGCGTGTTGAGGTTTGGGTAGACTTTTCTGCTCACAACGCCGGAGATGAAGTGCATCTTTTGGCTGAATCCTACACGCCTTCTTTGCAAAATTTTACCGCCGAACAAGGTGGCAGGGAGTTACAAGATGGAGCCCGGCCAATCGCAAGTTTTCAGCTCTCCGCAGATACGCCAGTTCTCGGCACACCTCCTCAGCAGCTGAGTCAGTACGACCCACTTAGCGAAGAGGACGCAGTGAATGCCGATTCGCCGCGGCCGGTTAGTATTTCCATGATGCGAGGTAGTTTTTATTTGAATAATCGACTCTTCGGAGCGATGCAAGATGTGCCTGAAGAAAATAAAGTGAAACTTGGCACCACGGAGGTGTGGGAGTTTAAAAACGACTCCTCCATGGGAATGGGGATGGGACGGGGCATGGGAGGGATGATGCAAATGGCCCATCCGATGCATGTGCATAATGTCCAATTTAAAGTGTTATCGAGAACGCGTGCCGGGCAGCAAAGCGCCGAGCATCAACAGTTGAGCGCGGGGTTTACGGACTACGGATTAAAAGATGTGGTCGTCGTGTTGCCGGGCGAGACAGTGCGGGTGCTTATGAAGTTCGAGAACTACACAGGCATTTATCTATACCATTGCCATATTCTTGAGCATGAAGATTTGGGCATGATGCAAAATTATTTGATAGAAGCCTAAGTAATTAGGAAAGTGCCTCTAAGGCTTCGCGGATCTTTGGATAACGCCACTGAAATCCTGCTTGCTGTAAGCGCTCAGGCACTGCGTTGGTGCTACTCATTAGCAAGCTTGCTTGTTCTCGGAGCAAGAGTTTTAAAAACCAAGCGGGCGGGCTTAGCCACACCGGTCGGTGTAAGGCTTGGCCTAATGCACGAGCGAACTGTCCATAACGCACTGGATTTGGGGCGCTTAGATTGTAGGGGCCTGTCGCTGACTCAGTATCAAGCAGGAACACGGTGGCGTTAACCCAGTCTTGAATGTGTATCCAGCTATACCAGAACTGCCCCTTTCCCAATGATCCGCCTAGTCCTAGCTTAAAGACCGGCTGCAAGGCTTGGAGCAATCCGCCTTTGCCCAATACCAAGCCTGTACGTAGATAAACGGTGCGCATTGCGTGAAGTGAGCTAGCGCCAGTCACTGTGGAGGCCTCCCAATCGGCGACAAGCTGCGCGGCCCAGTCGTCCCCTTGAGAGGCAGTTTCATTGACAGTGGTCTCGCCACAATCTCCGTAATAACCTATGGCAGATCCGGACAATAGGACTCGCGGTGGTTTCTCTTGCGAGGCTAACCAACTCATGAGTGTTTTTGTGATTTCTATGCGGCTAGCACGGAGGGTTTTCTTGCGTGATGTTGTCCACAGTCCGGAGAATAGATTCGCCCCGGTAAGATTGATCACGGCATCAACAGGCTCTGTAATTTCATCAAGAGTGCTGACCCATTCGCTTGCGCTTTTATGTCGAGCATTGTCCTGAGGATTGCGGCTCCAAACGATAACCTCATCGCCACGCGCTAGCAAAGTGGTGCATAAGGCTTGACCCAAAAAGCCACTACCACCGCTGATCAAAATTCTCATGGGATTTTATGCTCTCAGTGAGGTTATAGGGTAGCCAAAATGTCTTCGAGCTCAGTGGCGGTGCTTACTAATGCCGCTGGCGAAAAGCGCGATAAGCTCTCGTCGTCATGCACGCCCCATCGCACTCCGATGCTGGGCATGTTGATTCGGTGAGCCATTTCAAGATCGTAAGTCGTATCGCCTATCATCACGGCCTCATGGGGTTTTAAATCATAAAAATCGAGGATTTCTTCCAACATGAGAGGGTGGGGTTTGGAGCGAGTTTCATCGGCACAGCGCGATACATCGAACTGTGGCTTCAGTCCGCTCGACTGGAAGGCGGCATCGAGGCCTCGGCGGCTTTTGCCTGTCGCGACTGCTCGGCCAATGCCGCGCACCCGTAATCCTTCGATGAGTTCTGCCATCCCAGGGAAAATTTGCGTTGGCTTGGCCTCTTTGTCAAAGAAGTAGCGACTATAGGCTTGTCGAATGGACTCGATGTCAGGGTCCTGCACATCGGGATAAAGCGTTTTTAACGCATCAATCATCCCGAGCCCAATGATATTTTTGTACGCAGCTTTCTCGAGTGTCGGAAACCCAAGGTCTGCCGCCGCCTTATGCAAGCTATCGGCGATATGGTCTATTGAATCTACGATGGTGCCATCCCAATCGAAGATGGCGATTTTGATTGTCATAGTTTGCACACCTCGTTTAAGTCCCTAATACTGACACACCGTTATTATCTACGCCACGCTAGGCGAAGCAGACCAATAGAGACAAAAGCTAATTGCGCTTAAAGGAGCTTGTTTGTACTCTAATTGGACGATATTTATGACTTTCTGACAGGCTAAAATGCCTAGGTGTATTGATGAGCGTATCGGCGATACTGACATTTTTAGGGGGAGTTGGGCTCTTTCTTCTAGGGATGCGCTTGATGACGGATGGCCTGACGAGTGCGGCCGGCAGCACCTTGCGTGTAATCCTGACCTCTGCGACCCGCAGTAGAGCCCGAGCAATCGCATCCGGCATTGGGATCACGGCGGTGGTGCAATCCTCCGGCGCTGTCATCTTCGCCACGGTAGGGTTTGTGAATGCGAGCCTCTTAAGTCTTGGTCAGGCTATAGGAATTATCTTCGGCAGCAACATTGGTACGACCTTTACTTCTTGGATCGTCGCGTTAATTGGTTTTAATCTCGACCTGCAAGCTTTGGCAATGCCAGCCATTGGCATTGGGATGACGCTGTCGGTGACTGCCGGTGCTAGGCGATATGGCGCCCTAGGTCGTGCTTTGGCTGGGTTTGGTTTGTTCTTTCTTGGTATAGATGTTTTACGTGGCGCCTTCGAGGGCGTCGGCGACGTGGTAGCGCTTGAGGAGTGGGCGGGGCAGGGAGTTTTAAGCTTGCTGCTGTTTCTGTTTATCGGTGCATTGCTTACGACTTTGATGCAG
Source organism: Gammaproteobacteria bacterium (assembly GCA_051252515.1). Lineage (GTDB taxonomy): Bacteria > Pseudomonadota > Gammaproteobacteria > Pseudomonadales > Pseudohongiellaceae > UBA5078. The sequence continues at coordinate 245,830 of JBPOFS010000001.1, read as the reverse complement.
TCCTCTAGTGCGACATTGGCGTTAACCATTACCGCTACGGCTGGCGGTCTGATTCCTCTGCCCGCGGCGGCAGCAATGGTGATTGGCGCTAATGTAGGCACCACATCGCTAGGCCTGTTTGCTGCACTAGGGGCCACCGCTCCGGCTAAAAGGGCGGCTATGGCACATGTGTTATTCAATGCGGTCACTGGCTGTGTCGCATTTGTTCTACTACCCGCTTTACTCTGGCTTGTGAATGAAATGGCCGAGGTAATGGGGAGTGCTGAAAACCTCGCCATGTCGCTCGCCATTTTCCACTCACTTGTGAATTTGCTAGGTCTTGTCATTATGTGGCCATTGGCGAATAAGCTAGAGGCATTCTTGCAGCGCCGGTTTAAGTCGGCATTAGAGGATGTCAGTAAGCCGCAATTTTTGGATAGCAATGTGCAAAGAACTCCCAGTTTCGCACTGGATGCCTTAGCCCAAGAGTTGTACCGCATGAATCGAATTGCCTGTGCCTCGGCAACGGCGACGATCAGCAGTGAGAAAGCCCACCGTGAAGTGTTAGACGAGGAGCACCAAGCGCTTGAAAATCTGAGTTTTGAAATTGGGGATTTTGCCAGCGGTATATCGCGTGCAGGCATGAAAGCAGAGCAAATAGCGGCGATTCCTGATGCGCAGCGTGTCGCTCAATATCTAGTGAATGTGGTAGAACATGCTAGAAATTTAGCGTCGATGCATACGGTAGAGCAGCTTCGGGATGAACAGTTGATGGCGGCCCGCAATGGCTTGCGAGCTCAAGTGGTGGACCTTCTGGAGCGCGCAACCGGTGTAGGGCCTGAATGGGACGCGACGGCATTTGAAGAATCTCGAGCAGCTTTTGAAGCCGAGTATCAAATAGTGAAGGCGGCTTTTCTGACCGCAGGCACCAACGGATTACTAGTGCCACGAGTGATGGCGAGTGCGTTGGAGCGCTTAAGCGAGCTTCGCCGCATTGCGGACCAAGGCAGTAAGGCGGCTGTTTATCTGGATCGCTATATCCGAAATACGAAGGTTATATTGGCTACGCCAGAAGAGCTCACTATACAGCCGGCAGGCGAACCGTCAGTCTATGAAGCAAGTGCGCGACTAAAAGAAACTATATGAGAATAAATGATGAATCGATTTAAAGTATTCGGCCTTATATTGCTCTTATTGCAAAGCGTCCATAGTAGCGCCCAAGAGGAGCAATCCTCCCTTGAGCGCGATGCCTTATTGTATGCCTTGGCCTGGAAACAGACCGCGGCGGAATACCAAGCGTTGTATTACCAGGGCTTTAACATTGCGCGCATGCATGTTCAGGCCGCGTTAGATGCTCGTCAGCCCGGAGAACCACCCTTGGCGATTGTCACGGATGTTGATGACACGGTATTGCACTCCCTCACCTACTGGGGGCATTTGGTGCAGCGCAATATGGATTTCTTTGATGATGCGATATGGGATCGTTGGGTTGAGTCCAACAAAGTCACGGCAACTCCTGGGGCAGCTGAATTTCTAGCGTTTTGTGCGGACAATGATGTGGAGGTTTTCTATGTGACCAGTCGCGATCAAGGGGAGAACACCCATGAGCTAGCGTTGAACAATTTGCGCTCTGAGGATTTCCCTTACGTCGATGCTGAGCATGTCACTGTATTGCGCGAGAGCTCCAACAAAGAGCCACGCCAAGATGCCCTCATGGAGCAATACAAAGTGGTCACCTTCCTAGGCGACAATCTCAATGACTTTCGTCGTAAATACTATCTACGTGATGACATAGAAGGGCGTATTGCGCTGATGTCTGAGGACAAAGACAAGTTCGGCAAGGAGTATGTCATCTTCCCAAACCCGACAGACGGCCAATGGTTGGCGGCGATTTTTGGTGAGTCCGAGCCCGCTGCCAGCGATGAGAATCGTCGTATTTTGCGTGAGGCTGCAAGTTATACCGCATGGGATGAGCCGATGGAGAATGCTCGTAATGCCTACTATGAGGGAGATTTCCTGCAAGCCTTATCTATTTGGCGCCCCTTAGCTGAGGCAGGCGATGCGCGGGCGCAAAACAATCTCGGCATTGTGTTTCGCAATGGCGAGGGCGTCGTGCAAGATTTCGAAGCCGCACGGCATTGGTTGTTATTGGCGGCAGAACAAGGCTATGCCCGCGCGCAGTTTAGCCTCGGCATGATGTACGACTTTGGCCAGGGCGTTGCGCAAGATTACAATCAGGCCGTACGGTGGTACTTGCAAGCGGCCGCGGGTAAAGACCCAGATGCGCAGTTTAATTTGGGTGTGTTATATGCCGATGGCAGAGGCGTCCCCAAAAGCGCCGAAGATGCCATGCGCTTTTATGCGTTGGCCGCCGAGCAAGGCCATGCCAATGCGCAAAATGTCTTAGCCAGAATGTATATGCTAGGTGAAGGGGTTGAGCAAGACAAAGACGAGGCCCTAAGGCTTTTTCAATTGGCTGCCGCGCAAGAGCACACGCAAGCGCAGGAGAATATCGTCAGATACTTTTCCACGGTAGCGCCTTAGTGGTTAGTGTCTCGCGTTAGTGCTAACGCACCGCAAGTCGGTACTTTCTTATTTTACTTGCGCCCGCAAAACTTCTATCCTTCCTTTTTGCTTGGCTACTCGGAGTTTTGTTTATCGTGATCTCAATTAAAAAAATCATTCGCACTAGAGCGTTGCTGGCGGTGTCTTCTCTGGTTTTACTGGCGGCGTGTTCTGATGGGCCGCAGGAGCCCTCTGATTCAGAGATCATCGCGGACCTGGTATTAACGGACTCCCGCGTCTACTCCTTTGCTTGGGATGCGCCATCGGTGGAAGGGGTGCCAGCGAATAATGCCCCTTATCGCAATGGCCAATGGAGCCCAGATGCACAGGCTGTTGCAATCAAAGACGGAATGATTCTCGCGCTAGGATCAAACGAGGACGTCGCGCAGTTCATAGGGACAGGCACGCAAGTGCTTGCGCTCCAGGGCGCCACCGTGATGCCAGGATTTGTAGACACTCATACTCATATCAATGAGCTTGGGGCCACACTTGATGTGGTCGACCTTAAGGGCGTGCAGAACGAAGAAGAAGCGGTGATGCGGGTTGTGGACCATATCGCGGCTAATAGCGTTCCAGAAGGGCAGTGGGTGGTGGCGAGAGGTTGGGATGAAGGCCTATGGGCTGACAGTTTTCCGACTCATGCACTTCTCACCTCGCGAGTGCCCTTTAATCCCGTCCTGATGGATGGAATGAATGGTTTTGGCGCTTGGGGCAACAAGCTGGCAATGAATGCGGCGGGGATTAACGCTGAGGCGCAAGACCCTGTCGGTGGCGAGATTTTGCGCGACGAAGCCGGCCAACCTACAGGAGCCGTGCGTAACCGTGGTGTGGCATTGTACCGGGAAGCCGTTCCTCCTTTAACACTTGAGCGCATGGAGACTCGACTCGCTAATGGTTTGCGCATTATGAGCGAGTCAGGTTTTACTGCCGTGCATCATGCGGGAGTGGATACTGGGCAAATGGCCGCCTATGAATCCTTGGCGGCACAAGATCGATTGCCCATCCGTGTGAATGCGATGGTCAGTGGTCGCGATAAACCCTTAATGACACAGTGGCTTGAACGTGGTCCGACCCGTTTTGCGGGTGACAAACTTTTTGTTCACTCAGTCAAAGGGTATTACGACGGCTCACTAGGGGCGCGAGGGGCGAAACTACTAGAAGAGTACAGCGATAGGCCTGGTCATTTTGGCGTGTCGGGTGAGGAATATGGTTTCTTCACTGATGAAATTTCACAAATGCTGCAAGGCGGTTTTCAAGTCAATATCCATGCCATTGGCGATGGGGGAAACCGTGAAGTCTTGCAGTTTTTCGCGGACAACTTTGCTAAGAACTCTGCCCTTAAAGACAATCGTCATCGCATAGAGCATGCACAAGTGGTGCATCCCGATGACTTTGCGCTTTACGATGAGCTCGATGTCATTGCCGCCGTGCAGCCTCCGTTTGTGGCAGAAGACAAAGTGTGGACAGTCGATCGTATCGGAATGGAGCGTGCAGCGGGCGCTTACGCCTGGCGCACCTTCCGTCGTCACAATGTGCCTTTGGTGTTTGGCTCTGATTTGATGGGCTATGACTGGAGTATCTTCTATGGCCTGCACTCAGCGATTATGCGCCAGAGTACCGACTCGCTTCCTGAAGGGGGGTGGTTTCCTGAGGAGAAACTCACAGCAGAGGAAACTATTCGCGGCTACACCGTGGCAGCTTCTTACGCCAACTTTACAGAAGATAATACAGGGGTGTTAGCCGAAGGAATGTGGGCGGATATCACTGTACTGGATACAGATGTGTTTGCGGCGGTCGAGGAAGACCCTGCCAGCTTACTCTCTGGCAAAGTCTTAATGACGATTGTGAATGGCGATATTGTGTATCAGCCGTAATTACGAAATACGTTAAGTTCTTGGGGAGATGACCGCCATCGTGATACGTGAAATACACGTTGGCTGGCCGTCTTCATTCTCGATTCGTATTTCCCAGACCTGGGTACTGCCGCCGATATGAATAGGGCGTGCGGTGCCTATAACCCAGCCACTGGCCACCGAGCGTAGATGGTTGGCATTGATTTCAAGCCCTACTGCCTGCTGTCCTTCGCCACGAAGGCAATAGTTGGCGGCAATGCTGCCAAGGGTTTCGGCTAACAGTACCGAGGCACCGCCGTGCAAAATTCCATAAGGTTGAATGGTTCGTGAATCAACCGGCATGCGACCTTTGACATAATCATCGCCAATCTCTGTGAACTCGATCCCTAGGCTTTCGACGGCCGACCCTTTATTGCCGTTGTTGATGGACTCAATATCGAGAGCCCTTGTCCAAATACTCATGCAAATTTCCTAATTATCGTTAAATTATTTCTAGTGGAATGATCAATCTTACTAAGACAGTGTTAGTATGCGCGCCCTCAAAAGCCTATTCGCTTAAAGGAAGCCCTTATGGACTTTTTTATCTCTACATTTCTCAAGATGTTCTTCGTCATGACGCCGTTTTTCGTGCTGTCAGTGTTCCTGACCGTGACCAACGATGCGACTCTTGAGGAGAAGCGCCATTTAGCAATAAGAGTGACGATCTCTGTCATTATTATCAGTCTCATACTGATGTATTTTGGTCGTTATATTTTTGCCATTTTTGGCGTGACTCTCGATGCCTTCCGTATTGGTGCCGGTGCCCTGCTATTTATGTCGGCAGTGGGTTTGGTTAATGGCAATAAAGATAGTCAAAAAATGGCGGAATTTAAACTCTCCGAGCTTGCCGTGGTGCCTTTGGCGCTGCCTATTACTGTCGGCCCGGCGACGATCGGTGTGCTGCTAGTCATGGTGGCGGACAACGATACATTGGGAGAGTTCTTCTTAGAGAGCTCCGCAATGACCTGCTCGATTCTGGCGGTAGGTTTGATGCTGTATTTTTCCAATCTGATTGAAAAATCAGTCGGTAAACAAGGAATCGCTATCATCTCTAAAATTACCGGCATTATTCTGGCGGCGCTGTCGGCACAGATTATGTTCACGGGCATAAAGAACTTCATGGCAATCGCATAAAACTGCCGACGGACTACTGGCTAAGCAATAGTCCGTCGGCAAGAACCGCTTACCCCATTGGGTAAGGGATATCTTTATGCACTTCGTCACAAGCCTTTAGAGTTTCTGCACTTAAGGTGACATCAAGCGCGGCTAGCGAATCATCCAACTGCGATGCATCACGCGCCCCAATAATCGTCGACGCCACAAAATCGAAATTCATGCTCCACGCGGTGGCAAGGGTAGTCGGGCTCATGCCCGCCTCTTTGGCGATCTCGATATAACGTGCTGTGGAATCCAATGTGCCTTTGTTGAGGAAACGATCGGCCATGGCGCGTTGACGAGCCGTGGGAAGCTGCTTGTATTCACCAAAGCGGCTGCGCGGAGGAATGTCTTTAACATTGTATTTTCCACTGAGCATACCGCCACCGATTGGCGAGTAAGGCAATAGAGACACTTTTTCACGTCGACAAGCGTCTGCTAGCTCATCAAGGAAGCGGCGATGCAGAAGCGAGAAATTGTTCTGAATCGATTGAAAGCGCGCATAGCCTTCGTATTCAGCAATGGTATTGGATTTCGTTAATCCGTAGGCATTCTCGTTAGAGGTGCCGATGTAGCGAACTTTTCCAGACTGAACGAGGCGATCTAGGGCTTCCATAGACTCTGCCATAGGCACGATCATATCCGGCCAATGCACTTGGTAGAGATCGATATAGTCGATGTCCATGCGTCTTAGACTGCCCTCTACGGCGCGTTCGATGTGATGACGGTCAATGGCCGTAGATCCGCTACGAATTGGCGGTACGAACCAGCCAGATGCCGCACCTGCCACTTTTGTCGCGATGATGAGCGAGTCGCGATCACGAGTTCTAACCCATTTGCCGAAAATGGTCTCTGTTAAGCCCGCTAGCTCACCGGTCGGGGGCACAGGGTAGACTTCCGCTGTGTCGTAGAAGTTGATGCCACGATCATAAGCTTTGTCCAATATGCGGAAAGCTTCTTTCTCGTCTGTCCATGTACCAAAACTCATAGTGCCCATGCATATTGGGCTGACCCGTAGGCCACTAGTACCGATGTAACGATAATCCATGTTGATATTCCTACTATCGAAGGTGAAATGATGAAGGGATGATACAACAATGAGTCGTCTATCGTACAAGTGCTCGATTTTTAAGATGAGTGCTAGAAAAAGTGGTGTTAAGCTCGGCAGAGATCCAACACAGCAAGCCCTTTGTTCCGTTCCTTTTTGGGAGTTAATGATGCGCAAAATAAAAACACTGATCGCACTTGGAGTAAGCGTTGCCTGTACTTTTTCCACTATGAGCTTTGCCGCCGGTCCTGCTGCAACGATAGAGGATGTGGCCTGGCTAACGGGTAACTACGCAGGAGCGCTAGGCCCAAATCAATTAGAGGAAAACTGGATTAAAGCCGAAGGGTCTTCTATTGCGGCAATGGTGCGCATGACAGGTAACGGTGGCACCAGTATGTTTGAAATGATTACGATCGAAGAGGTCGATGGCTCCTTAGTGCTGCATATTCAGCAATTTGATCCGGGATTTGTCCCTCGTAGCGAACGTGCGCAAAAAATGGAGCTGACGGCTATAGGGGCCAATAATGTTCACTTTAAAGCAGCCTCCCCTGGCGGCATGAAAACACTCGGCTATACCAAAGATGGTGATAATTTCACGATTCATGTGGAACAGGGTGATGGCCCGATGAGTAATCTAAAGCTCATGTCGCGCAGTGTGTGGGAGTAAGTACGCGGCGCTCTTAGTGCGTGGCTAAGGCTCTGTAGGTTTGACGGTGTAGGAATCTGTTTCTATAGTCAAAGGACTAAACAACGAAAAGGATTTCGTTATGGCCCGTCCCTTGTTCCGGGCTCAGGCTTTGAACTTTGTCAAAGATCAGAGTGTGGGCGAATTAGTCTTTCATCAACCTTTAGGTTTACGGTTTGCGTCTTGTGCGCTGTTGGTAGTGATAGTGGCGCTACTATCCTTTGCGGCGCTTGCCCCTATCACGCAAACTGAATTGGTGCGCGGTCATCTAAATGCAACGCAGGGGAGTCTGCGAGTCTTTAGTCCTTCCTCTGGTACCGTTGATGAAATATTTGTACAAAATGGCACTCTTGTTAAAGCCGGAGACGTGCTTGCGACAGTGCGTCAAGCCGCATTCGACTCGCAGGGACGTGTGGCACTGTCTTACTCCATCGCGCAAGTGCAAGCGCAGCTCCTACAGGAACAACATCTACAAAGCTCTTTGATACGCAGCGCACAGTTGAGCGAGAAGAGCTTAACAGCGCGCAAAGAGGTATTGCGACAAGAGCTAGAGGGAATGGCGCTACAATTGCACTCCTTGCGTCTGCGCCGTGATTTAAGTGCGGCACAAGTTGCGCGTCAAAAAATTCTTTTGGAAAATAAACAAGTATCCGCTGCGTATCATGAGGCTGCGCTTGATGCTTTGTACGGTTTCGAGCAAAGTCTAGGCGGACTGCTCGCTCAGAAAGAGGTGCGGGCAGGCAATTTATTGGTACTGGAAAACGAATTAGCACAGGCACCGTTTTTATTAGAACAACAACTCTTCGCTAGCAATAGCAAAATTTCTCAGCTGCAAGTACAGCTGAAAGAGTTGGAAGTTACAGACCATTTCAGTTTGATCGCTCCTAGTGATGGCGTAGTCGATAATATACTTGGTGTACATGGTACCGCGATCGACTCGCGCACTCCTTTCGCCACTGTGCTTCCCGAGCATTCTGAGTTCGAGGCATTGTTATATGTCCCTTCGCGAGCCTTGGCGAAAGTTAAAACCCAACAAACTGTTATGTTGGATTATGATTCTTATCCCGCTCGAACCTATGGGTATTTTTCGGCCCGCGTGGTTGAGGTGTCCCAGTCTCTACTAGACCCGCGAGAGCACCTGTTTCCCGTTGATATGCAGGAGCCTTTCTACCTTGTAAAAGCCTCTCCGCATTCAGAGCGTGAACAGCGGCGTCAGTTGCGGGCAGGTATGCAGTTCACCGCTCATTTGGTTGTTGGTGAACAAACTTTACTTGAACGGCTTACGGCGCCTCTGCATACCTTGCGGGAGCGAGTGTGAGAGCGGCGTTATTTGCGCGACGCCATTCGCTTCCTATTGTTCTGCAATCCGAGCGCACCGAGTGTGGCTTGGCGTGTCTGGCAATGGTAGCGGGCTACTTCGGTTATCACACCAATCTTACTGCCTTGCGTCAGCAGTTCCCTGTGTCTGCAAGAGGGGCTAGCCTCAATGATATTCTGAATGTGGCCGGGGTGCTGCGCCTGCACACTCGCGCATTGCGATTGGCGCTAGAGGAGTTTCCTAAGCTTCAACTCCCTGCCATTCTACATTGGGACATGATGCATTTCGTGGTGCTCAAGCGTGTGGATAACAAGGGCGTCGTAATTCACGATCCGGCGATCGGAGAAAAACGGTGTTTATGGGCAGAGGTAGGGCAGCATTTCACTGGGGTTGCGGTGGAATGCATGCCTGCGGCCAACTTTGTCAAAGTGCGCAACGCCCCTCGCAGTAAAATAAGTGAGTTATTTGTTCGATACCCCGGGTTCAACTCTTCGGTTGCTCAGCTCTTTGTTCTGTCGCTGTTCATGCAAATAGTCACGATTGTGAGCGCGTTCTATGTGCAGCTTGTTATAGATGAAAGCATCGCCAAAAACGACCAAGATATTCTGGTGGTTTTATTCCTAGGGTTTTTGTTGCTGGTGTTGATCAATGTGACTATGACCTTTTTCCGCAATACGGTGCAGCTTTATTTTGCCAACCAACTCGGGTTTCAAATGGTGAGCAATGTCTTTGTGCAACTGATGAAGCTTCCAGTGGAGTTTTTCTCTAGGCGTCATGTCGGCGATATCGTTTCTCGATTCGGCGCGGTGCAGGAGATCCGAAAAATTCTTGCAGAAGATATGATTACAGTCGTGCTTGATGGCGTGTTCGCGATCGTTAGTTTAACAGTGTTGTTCTATTTCAATGTGACCTTGAGTTTGGTGGTACTCCTGTTTGTGTTACTGACAACTATTTTTAAATTAGCGCTCATCAAACCTATCAAAAATTTGACCGAATCTCAGATTGTGGCTGAAGCATCTGCGAACAGCGTGTTAATGGAGAATATGCGCGCGATAGAAGTGATCAAATTCTATTGTAGAGAACTGCCTCGCATTTACTCATGGCGTAATCGCTACGCTCGACAGATCAACGCGAATGTTCAATTGCTGCGTTTTGGTATTCGAGTGGAGTTGGCCAATGGCCTGTTATCAGGGGTAGAGCATTTGCTTGTTATTTATCTCGCAGCGATGTCTGTGTTGGACGGCAATATCACTCTGGGTTTTATGACTGCATTCCTGGCGCTTAAAGCCAATTTCTCCCAATCGGTGAGTTCGTTCATCGACAAGATCGTACAGATCCGGTTAGTGCGGCTGCAATTAGAGCGCTTGTCGGATATTACGTGCGCAGAGGTTGAGTTTGATGATTTGTCGCTGCCCTCTCATGCGCGCCATTGGCAGGGCAGGCTGAGCGTTCGTGACCTGAGCTTTCGTTATGTCGGGAGCAATGAGCCGGTGCTCGATCATCTCGATTTGGAGGTGCAGCCGGGTGAGGTTGTGGCCATTACTGGGGCCTCTGGGGTGGGCAAATCGACCTTACTTAAAATTATGGCGGGTCTAGTGATGGCAAACGAAGGGCAGGTGTTAGCGGATGATGTTTGTATAAAAACGATTGGCGTTCGTCAGTATCGAGCAGGTTGTGCTGGCGTGTTGCAGTCCGATCAGTTGTTGTCCGGGACCTTGTTAGAGAACATTACCTTGTATGACGATGTGATCGATGACGAGCGTCTTGCTCGCGCGGCAAAGCTTGCAGGCATTCACGATTTTATTTTGGGGCTGCCTATGGGCTTCAACAGTTTGATTGGGGACATGGGGGCGCTTATGTCTGCCGGTCAAGCGCAACGAATATTGCTGGCACGAGTATTTTACAAACAAGCGAAAATATTATTTCTGGATGAGGCTACCGCTAATCTGGATATGGCGGTGGAGCAGAAGGTGCTTGCGGGGATTCGTTCATTAAAGACCACAACGATAATGGTGTCGCATAGGGCGGCGCCGCTACAAATGGCTGATAGAGTCTTTGTGTTAAAAAATGGGCAGCTCCAACTAGGCAGTGGAGCGGCCCATTCTTAAGCGCAAGAAGGTGCTTAGTCTTGCGCTTCTTCCACGATAGTGGAGATAGTGTCTTGGTCGTGGATCTGCTTTAGCGAACCGGTGACAATATTGTAATGCCAGCCTTTAAGCGTCAGTTTTCCGGCCTCTACTCGCTCTTTGATAAACGGGTAGCTCATCAAGTTCTGTAAAGAGAAGCCAACAGCGGCTTGTTCACAGTAGTTGAAGGTTGCGTAATCATTGAGACGGTTTGGGTCGGCTAGATCAGCAACAGGTGCCACAATAGACATCCATCGGGCGATGAAGGTGTCTTGTGGCAGTTTTTTTGCGTCAAGGACCAAGGAGCGAATGCCGCCGCAGCGTGAATGTCCGAGTACGATAATCTCAGGGACTTCCAATACGGTGATGGCGAACTCCAATGCGGCACTCGTGCCGTGATAAGAGCCTTCAACTTCGTACGGAGGCACAAGATTTGCCACGTTGCGAATCACAAATAGCTCGCCTGGCTCGGTGTCAAAAATCAACGCCGGTTCCATGCGCGCATCACAACAAGTGATCAACACATGGTTGGGCTTTTGCTCTTCAGCAAGCTGGCGTAACTTGTCACGATTCTCAGAAAAATAGCCATCTTTAAAGCGTTGGTAACCCTCTAAAAGTTTGTCAGTCATCTTCCAATCTGCCTCTTTAGTGCGCGGTTCTTCTTGGGTTTTTTACTCTGGCAAAATACGCATGATGCCATTGCCTTCAGTGGCAACATAAATGTAACCATCAGGGCCTTGTTTGATGTTGCGAACGCGGCCAATGCCGTCAAAGGTGATTTCGTCAGCGACGATATTATTGCCTTCCAACACAAGGTGGACGATGTAATTAAACTTCAATGATCCTACAAGTAGGTGATTGCGCAATTCAGGGCCGTAGTTATCGCTGTCGATAAACGCCATGCCAGAAGGAGCAATAGAAGGATCCCAATAGAACTTAGGTTGTTCGATGCCATCACGAGAAGTGGCGACGGCTAGTGGTTGACCGTTGTAGTTGATTCCATAACCAATGATTGGCCAACCGTAATTCTTGCCAGGCTCGATCATGTTGACTTCATCGCCACCCATTGGGCCATGTTCATGCTCCCAGATCTGTCCTGTCATTGGGTTCATGGTAAGCCCTTGTGGGTTACGGTGACCATATGAGTACACTGCGGTTTTAGCATCCGCTGTGTTGACGAACGGGTTGTCTGCAGGGATGCGACCATCGTCATGTAAGCGGTAGACCTTGCCTCCATCACGATCTAGTTGCTGGGCATTTTCAAAATGCGCGCCACGGTCACCGATTGAAAAATAGAGATAGCCATCACGGTCAAAGGCAATGCGGCTGCCGTAATGCTGGCCACGAGTTGTGTTTTCTTCGCCTTTGTAGAGGACTTCCTGATCCACTAGCGTGTCGCCTTGTAATCTGGCGCGCATCACTGCTGTGTGGCTGCCTTCGCCTGAGCCTTCCGGGCTTGAATAGCTGATGTATATCCAACCGTTTTGGGCATAGCTAGGGTGTAGAACGACATCTAATAAGCCGCCTTGTCCGTTCACATGCACTTCGGGCAAGCCGCCGATAGTAGCGCTCGGGCTGCCATCATGGACGCGGTAAAGCTGACCGGCACGATTGCTGACTAGCATGTCCCCGTCAGGTAGCCATGTCATTCCCCAAGGGATATCGATGCCTTCAACGACTTTCTCTACTTTGAATCCGGGCTGCTCTTGTGCGGAGACGGAGGCAAAGGGAAGGGCCACAGTAAAGAGTGCAGCTGTGAGGAGTTGCGTTAAGGTTCTCATTGTCATTTTCTGTCCTGAATTAGTCGAATAGCGTTCTATTGTATCGAAATCTCGTATTAAGAGCAGCAACTAAGCGGCGCCACTAAACGAGTGTTAAAAGCGTTTGGCCTGAAAAATGGGCGTTGAGGTTGTCTACCACCAATTGCCCCATGGCTCGGCGAGTCTCTATGGTGGCGCTACCAATATGCGGAAATAGGACCGCATTACGTTGTTTTGCGAGCGCTTCGGGAACGTGAGGTTCTTGCTCGTAAACATCTAGCCCTGCCGCAGCGATTTGTTTCGAGTCCAAGGCGTCGATAAGCGCTTGTTCATCGACTGCGCTACCGCGGCCGACATTAATGAAGATCCCCTGGGGGCCCAGAGCCTCGAACACCTCTTTGTCGATGATTTTGTCTGTGGCATTTCCTCCAGGCAGCATGGATAGCAAGATATCACTGTCCTGCGCGAGCTCTAGGATGCTGTCGTAATAGGGGAAGGGCAGATCTTTGGGGGTGCGGTTGTGATAGGCGATCTTCATGCGGAACGCTAAGGCTCTTAGTGCAATCTCTTCGCCAATGGCCCCTAGGCCAATAATGCCTAAGGTTTTGCCTTTTAGGCTGCGACCAAACGGAAAGGGGGCTAGAGGCCAGTGCCCACTGCGGGCATAGGCATCAGCATTGATGAGATCGCGAGACGTGGCGAGCACTAGGCTCATGGCCAAATCGGCAACGGCATCATTCAATACTTCAGGAGTATTGGTGACTTGGATATTGTGCGAATCGGTAACCTCGAAATCGATCCCGTCGACACCAACGCCGAAACAGCTGATGAGCTTGAGGTTCGGTAATTGGTAAATCAAAGGGTTGGTTGTCCAAGAGGCGGTTGCTACGGTCTCGCAGAAGGGGGCGATTTCGGCAATGAGTGCCTCTTGCTCTATTGTGGACTCCAAAAGCCATAGCTTGTGGGTCGTGTATAGAGAGTCGAGTAGTGCGATTGTTTCGGGATGGAACTCATTGGCAATGAGGACGTGTTTTTCTTTAGTGCTGGATGCTTTCATGGCGGCGAGTCTAGCAGATGAATTGGCAAATTGCCGAGTGACTATTAATTAAGCAGGGGTTCATAGTGGGCCTGTTATAAAAAGGATACTATGTGATGAAGCGCGACAAAATGTCGCAGCGTGACATAGCGCATTTGCTTAGCAAAATGAGCGGGCTCGGGTACACTGCGAAACACAGAGCACTCATTTGAAAATCGTGCACTAGAGCGTCTCCTCAATGGATGATGCAATTTATAGGATGCTAGAGGTCTATCATGAAAAAAGTACAAGTATTTCAATTAATTATGGCAGCTGTTTTGGCTTTGGGCGTACAAATGTCAGCATTGGCACACACGCACCTAGAGATGAGTTCTCCTAAAAGCGGTGAAACGGTTTCTTCTCCATCAGTCATGATGCTGACTTTTGGTGGCGAGGTTCGACTAGTACGAGTTGAAGTACAGGGCAGTGCAGGCCCAGTCGATATAGAGTTTGCTCCAGTGGCAGCGGCACAAGCGCGCTTCCATATGCCGATGCCTTTCATGGCGGCAGGTCAGTATGTTGTCACTTGGACAGCAATTGGTGACGATGGCCATACAGTCAGTGATGACTTTACCTTTACTGTTGACCCTAGTGCTCCTGCGGCAGTGATGGATCATGGTGAGTCCCATAGTCATGGCGGTGGTGAAGCCCATACTCATTAATTAATATGGCACTCGACCTCTGGGCACTGGCGATATTGCTGAGCAAGCTCATCGCTTACATCAGCTTCGCCAGTCTTACCGGTGGTTTTTTCGTCATTTATCTTAATGACACTCAAAATGCTAGAAACCCTGTTTCTGGCGTTTTGAGTCATTCCAACTCTCCCCCTTTTGAACAACGCTTATTGCCCTTTCTGCTGACCAGTAGTGTGCTTGGTCTTGTCTGTGTCCTTCTGTACTTCCTCTTGCAAGTGGGTTTAATCAATCAAAATGGCATCCCTGGGATGTTTGACTGGCTCATGACCACTATCGTCATGCAGAGCGCTATAGGGACTGGCGTGGGATTAAAAGCCGCGAGTTTTGGCTTGTTTGTTGGGCTTACACTCACGATGTTTGTGACGCACAAACGCAAGTCCGCTATTCATAGCAAAGGCTTAAGGACTTTCTCAGTGACGCTGGCTGTGGCTTTAGCTTGCGCTGGGTTTTCCGAAATGGGTCATATCGCCAGCCTTGGACTGTTTGAGCAACTCGCCTTGGCATTGCATGTGTTAGCGATTGCGTTGTGGGTCGGGTCCTTTTATCCGCTTTTCCTTTTGTGCCAAACCGAACAGGGCCTACGAGTATTGCCATTGATGAAGCGTTTCGGAGATTGGGGTTGGGCGATCACTCTAAGCTTGAGCGTTGCTGGGGGATACCTATTGACCCAGCTTCTATCTTCGCCGATAGAGCTTATAAGCACATCTTACGGCGTATTGATGTTGCTTAAGGTGCTATGCGTACTTTGCTTGCTGGGATTGGCGGCATTGAATAAGTTTCGCTTAGTGCCAGCGCTGAGCGCAGCCGGAACCCAGCCTCTTGCGCGGTCTATCAAAGGGGAAATGTGCCTTGCGGCGATGGTCCTCATTTTGACAGCACTTCTGAGCACTGTGACGGGTCCTGATCATCTGATGGGGTAGCCGAAGGCCATTTCTGGTAAAACTGGACCATTAGATCGTAAAAAACTTTCAAAGAAATTGTAATGTTGTTGCGCTTTGAATAGACTTCGCGGCAATGAATTACTTTGAAATTTCATATACGGCAATCGGTGGCTTAGGGGTCTTCTTCTTGGGCCTCAAGTTCCTTTCTGAGGGCTTGCAATCGGGTAGCACCGAAGCGATACAGAGCATTCTTGCCACGCTCACAAAAAACCGTGTACTCGCTGTCTTGGCGGGTGTAGGCATCACGGTATTCGTTCAATCTAGCAGTATTTCCACGGTCATGACCGTAAGTCTGGTCAATGCGGGGCTCATTGAGCTTAAGCAGGCCATAGGCGTTATTCTTGGCGCCAACATAGGGACAACCGTTACTGGTTGGATACTATCGGTCAAAGTCGGCAAGTATGGCCTTCTCCTAATAGGATTGGGTATATACCCAATGATGGCCGGCAAAACACCGCGTGCTAGCGCGATCGGCAAAACATTTGTCGCATTAGGCCTTATCTTTACTGGTCTAGAGTTCATGAGTGGCGCCTTTACCCCACTACGAACTGATCAAAACTTCATTTCCTATCTGCACCTTTTTGATGCACAAACCCTCGGCAGCTTATTAGCCTGTGTCGCGATTGGTTGCTTACTAACCGTTATTATTCAAAGTAGCTCAGCGATGCTGGGGATCACCATTACCCTAGCATCAACTGGGGTTATTGATTTCCATACCGCCGTTGCGTTGATTATTGGTGAGAACGTCGGCACGACAATCACTGCTCAATTGGCCGCATTTGGCGCGAATACTTCTGCTGTACGAACGGCCCGTGCGCACGCCATCTTTAACCTGTTGGGAGCATTAATCTTTATTGCTATGTTCCCCTACTATGTCGATTTTATAGAGTGGCTCGTGGCAAACCCTGCCGATGCAGTTGAGGCTGACGGTTCGCGTCCTAATATTGCTTGGCATATTGCCGTGGCACACACCATGTTCAATGTCTTGAATGTATTGTTCTGGATTCCATTGATTGATTTCCTCGTTCGCTTCGTGACATGGCTAGTGCCGAGCAAAGGCGAAAAAGAGATACACAAGCTCAAATATCTTGGTAATCGCTCTACAATGGTTCCTGAGGTAGCGCTACAGCAGGCTGACCTTGAGATGGATAATCTGATTGAGATTACCCGCGAGATGTTCAATCTCACTATCGAATACAATGCCAAAGAAGTTCACGATAAAGACTTGTTTGAACGCATCAACCACCTTGAAGATATTACCGATAACATCGAAGAAGAGATGATTAACTTCGTCACGACTCTTTTGACAGACTCGGTAAGCCAGGGACAGTCTGCCCGTGCGTATACCCTGATTAGAATGGCCGATGAGTTAGAGAGTATTGCGGACAGCTTGCAGTCTTTCAGTATCTATCGCGCTCGTTTGTACAAACAAAAAGAGTCGTTGAGTCCAGAGGCTTGGGCTGATCTACAGAAGTTCTTCAAAGAAGTGGATAGCTTCGTCGGTCGAGTGTGTAGTGCGCGTAAGAAGCGTGCCGACTCCACAAGAATCACAAGCCTGCTAGAAGAGTCTAAGCGTCTCAACCGCATGGCGAATGATATGCGTGACGATCACCTAGATCGTTTGAAGTCTGGCACTTGTCAGTCGATTCCGGCGCAATCCTACAGTGATATGTTTGTCTCACTGCGGCACATTAAGAATCACGCCGTGAATATCCTTGAGGCTTATACCAACTAGCGTCCTATTCATGCCCCTTAGGGACTAACGCTTTAAAGAACACCAACGAAAGGATTGAGGCACCAAGCATCAATCCGAGCATGGGATAAACCGTGCCGTTGAAGATCAAGGCCACGGCTTGTGCCGCTATCGCTGAAAACCCCATCTGCATAAATCCTGTTAATCCAGAAGCGGTCCCTGACATTTTAGGCGCCGCATTGATGGCGCCTGCTTGTGCGTTGGGCAAGGTGATGCCATTGCCAAATATCGCGATGGCAACAGGGAAGAACAAGCCTGCCGGATGTGTGATGCCTACAAGTTGAATCACGATGGCCAAGGCGATACCCGCGATAGAGATCCGTGAGCCGTAATCGATCATGCGATGAATTCCATAACGCCGACCAAGGTGTCGTGTCGCATAGTTCCCGATCATGAACCCGAGAGGGATGCTGATGAAATAGTATCCATACTCCGTCGTGGGGCGCTCCAATACGCTGACCATGATCTCTGGGGCTGCCGAGATGAAACTAAAAAACACCACCGAGACAAACGCCACGCTGTAACCGTAACCGCTAAAGATTGGATTCTTCAACAAGTCGACATAGGCCCGTGCGAGGTTACCCACGCCAGTGAAGGCGACCGGTTCTTGTAGAGTTTCAGGCAGTGTAAGAAACAAAAGCACGAGCATAATGCTTGAGACAATGGCGACCAGATAGAAGACAGCATGCCAATCAAACTGCACCATTAGTTCTCCGCCTACTGCAGGGGAGAGCATAGGCATCACGACCATCACCATGACCAGCGTGGCAATCACTGAGGCGGATTCACGGGCATCGTAGACATCTCTTACGATGGCGCGCGCGACGACTAGCCCAACCGCACCACCAGCGGCTTGAACGATACGCCCTGCAATCAGCAATTCTATTGTGGGAGCCATGATGCACAGCAAAGAGCCTACTATCGTAATGCTAATACCGGCAATCAGGACTGGGCGACGGCCATAGCGATCCGATAGCGGCCCATAGGCAAGTGTTGCGACAGCAATCGCGGCCATTGAGAGGCTTAGCGTCAATTGCGCCACTGACGTGCTGACGGCGAAACTCTCTTTGATGATGGGGATGCCGGGTAGCAGAATTTGCATGGCGATAGGGCCGAGAGCTGACACGGCAGCAAGCAGCAAAATGAGCCCTTTGGAAAGACTCGTAATTGGAACTGTCATAGGGGACCTTTGCTGCTAAGGGCGCAGCACAGTATCGCGGTTTTGCCGCGCATCGGTGTTGTTTTGAGAACTAAGAATAACGCTGGAACCAAGTAATCTCATCCGTTGAGATTGGCTAATATCGTACCCTAAACCGAAGGTTTTTTCGTGGAATTCTTGTACGAGTTGCTGCTCCGGTCGCAGTGCAAGGGTTTCATCTATTGGCCCCATCTGGACACAAGACAATGGCGCCCCACCGCGAGAGCTTAGGCAGATGGTGAGTTCGTTTTGCGGAAACACTTCTAAATTCAATCCGTTAGGGCTGGCACGGAATCTAGGTGAGGCTTCTAGAAAATCAATCACTTGGCGTTCGAAAGGGGCGTCGACCCCAGTAATATTGACTGGGAGCTCAAGTCCTAGACGCCTGAAAATGCTAGGGTCCGACTGCAAGGCGACCTCGTAATTATTTAACGCGACTTCCGTATTTCCCATGCGCCAGGCCACTGCCGCAACGCGAGCCGACAGTCTTGCTCTGAGCATATTCTCCTCGCTTGGTAGCAACGCTAAGGCTCGATTTGCGTACTCTAATGTTGCCTCGTCGTCCCCTTTAAGTACGCTCGCTTCTGCGTGATAGGCAAAGTAATAGCCTTCATTGAGTACGAAGGCGCCCTGCGTGTGAGTCTGTTCAAGGATAGAAGAGATGACGCCTTCCCCGAGCAGGGCGACGAGCTCGGGTTCAATCCATTCTGGGATATGCACATCCAGAGGAGCGTAAGATCGAAGACGGTTCTTGAGTATTTGTGGCTCAGCAAACAACGAGGCGGCATGACGTCCTGAGCGCCAGGATTTGAACCAAAAGCCCATCGCATCGGCTCGAGCATAGAGTGATTCGGGGAAGTCTAACCACGCCGCTTGCTCTAACTTGTGTTCGTAGGCCGTGCGGTTGGCAATATGATTGATCAGTGCTGCGATTGAATCTTTCTGGGCTTCATCGGCGCTGAAAGAGCCTGTGCGGTCAGGTTGATTCAACGCGGTGGCGCTCAATGTGGCAGCATCTTCTGGGTAGCCGGCCAGCATAAGGAAACTCGCACTGACTAGAAAGTGTTCGGCTCGATTCATGACGGCCACGATAGGTTCTTGTTGGTCACGCCAAATTAAGAGATTGTCTAATGCCCGTCGCGCTTCGTCAAAACGACTTTGATTCATGTACAGGTATAAAAGATTGATCCAAGGATCGCCGACGCTATCAGGATTCAGAAAGCGTGTGGCGCGAGTCAGATAGTCTTCTGCGTCACTGAATCGTAGCAGGCTCAAGGCCACTTCGGCGGAGTTCAATAGGTATACGGTGTCGCTACTAGACTCTTGCTCATTCTCGTCCTCACTGATTGATTTATCGCAAGCCTCTAGTGAGTCCGATGGGCGCAAACTGGCCAGCTCAACCGCACATAGTGTATTCCAAGCTCGACTGCGCTCGCGCGGATCATCGCTTGTGGCTAGCACCTTATTGGCGCTCTCACGTGCTTCGTCCCAGCGCTGCATCTTAATCAGTGGCCAGCCCCGAAAAGACTCCATTTCTTGACCGTAAATGGTTTCCATTTTATCGAGGTAGCTTAAGGAGACTTCTTGGTTGCCCATCAACTGATTGATATAAGAGAGTTGCGACAAAGTGAGGTAGTGCCATTCAGCATTTCCCGCAGCGATGGCTCGTCCCATAGAGGCGTAATCGGTTAACGCTTCGGCGCGATTCAAATGAAAGAGCGCGCGCGCCAAATTGCCTTCTACACGGACAAGCACTTCCGCCAAAGAAAACTGTGCGGCGGCAGAGCCAGGCTGGTCTGCAATCCAGCGTTGTGCCAGCTCTCGTGCTTTGACGTTTTCTTTCAAGGCGAGCGCATCGCAGATCTGCAGCGCACGTTGTTCTGTAATGCCCAGCATGCCAAAGCACACCGTGGCGGCCCCGGGTAAATCAAAACCATCGAGTCCGTCTTGCGCAACAACATTACTGTTTAGAGAAAACAATAAAGCCGTTGCCGCAATGGTATGTGAAAGCTTTGGCAGCATGGACATCAACAGTGGCCTTAACGTAGCGTCGCGCGGGCCAGTTGTTCCATAGGCTCGCGCATGCAATCTTTTAGGACACGGTTTAGATCACTTACCCCTGGGGCAAGTTCGACACGATGGCCTAGCACGCGTGGCAATAGAGTCTCGATGTCCTCGGCGCTAACGAAGTTACGGTTGCGCTTGGCTGCCAAGACTTGCAGCGCTGGCAACATAAGCACCATGCTGCGAGTGGAGTTACCTTGCAGGACGCGCTCATCAGTACGAAGATTACGAGAGATGTCGACCAGCGCCGTTTTGATTTCCGTCCCAATAGTCACTTCTTGATCGATTGTCGCGCGCGCCTGTAGTAGTTCATTGCGAGTCACTTGTGTTTTTTCACTGTCCTGCGAGTCACGACGTTGCTTATAACTATCCAGCACGTCCAGCTCCGCTTCACGGTCGATATGTTGCATCGTGATTTTGAAAAGGAAGCGGTCGAGTTGCGGCGTCGGTAAGGGATAAGTGCCTACAAGATCCAAGGGGTTCTGCGTGGCGATGACAAAAAATAGCTTGTCGAGCTTATACGTTGCATTGTCGACGGTGACTTGTTTCTCGCCCATGGCCTCTAGCATTGCAGACTGCACTTTTGGCGAGGTACGGTTGATCTCGTCGGCAAGGACCACATAGGCAAACAAGGGCCCATGGCGGAAATGAAAATGATTGGCGTTGGCGTCAAAGACGGATCCGCCAGTCACATCGGAGGGTAGGAGGTCGGGAGTAAATTGGATACGACGAAAAGGCACGATCGAGTCCAGATCTGCGCTCTGGCTGTCTTGGGCTGAGTTTATGATCGCCTCGCCGAGAGCCTTGGCGAGTGTTGTTTTGCCCGAACCTGGGAAGTCTTCAAGAAGCACGTGACCATCGGCGACTAACGCAATGATGACGAGTTCGATGACATCGTCACGTCCAAGTACTTGTTGCTTTACCGCTTGGGAAAGCCTTGAGAGCACGCTCACCGCTTGTTGCAAAGACTCGGATTGAGCTACGGGTGAATCTGACGGTGCCGGCTCTAAATCAGCGACAGTTTCTTCATTTAGGGCTTCCAATGTCATTGCTTCTCTCCAAAACTTTTCTGCAAACTTCGCCTGCAGGATAGGCCAAATAAAGTCGGTGTGTGCTTAATGAGTCTTCATCCACGAGATCGGATTGAAGAACGCGACAATGCGTTTCCACCAAGGGGTATGTTGCTTCACTTCCTGTCGAATTTGTTTGTCCAATGCCAACCAGTCGGGTTCTTTGGCCATATCAACAGTAATGATATCAGGTGTGTTTGGGCTCGTGCCTAAGGCTGCCAATAAGTGTGAATAAGTCATGGCAGAAAAAGAAGGGCTCGTGTCACTTATCCGTCGAGCAAATCCTTCGCGGGATTCCCCGTAACGTCGACGCAAACCAAAAGCACTCAAGGTGTCGAGTGTGGCGCGATAGCTCAATCGGTAACGCTGCGCCGGGCGTGCGAGATAGGGAGCTCGTTGGCGATAGATTTTTACGCCGTAGGCCAGTAGCAGTAGGGCTGCACAAGCGAATAATAGAGCGCGGACTATCGCGACTAATGAAATTGCGCTGCCTTCTTGTGCGCTGATGAATTCATCAAATGAGGCCTCATCGCGCAGCATATCGCCGAGCAACTGCTGCAAACTATTTTGTGGGTCGACCGACATGTCTACCAATGTGCGCGAAGGTGCCGGGTCGACGATAACCCAGCCAATTCCCTCAAGATAGACTTCAGGCCATGCATGGCCGTTGATGGCTTGGATTAATAAAGAGGAGCCGCCGGCACGATGGCTTGCAGGCACGGAGTAACCAATGCCGACTCGCGCGGGAATGCCTAGGCTACGATAAAGGTAAGTGGCGGCAAACGAGAAGTGCATGCAGTAACCGGTGAAATCCCCGAATAGAAATGAGGCCGCCGGGTCATCGGCATAGGCGTGTTCGTTCTTAAGGCTATAGATACCATTACGGTCCATGTAGTCTTTGATCGCCAATGCTTTGGCATAGGGATCGTTGGCGAACTCGGGACGCAAATCTTGGATGATTGTTTCGGCTAGCTGCTTATAGCGAGGATCCGCTGGCATCTGCAAATAGGCCTGGCGCTGCTCCTGCGTCCAGTCGCTATCTCCCGCTTCACGGCCAATTAGATTCGAAAACTCATACTCCGGCACCATAGAGTAGGCATCATAGGTATGCTTAAAGCGAAGGTTATTGGGGTTAGGGGTGTTGGCGTAGGCCACGGGTGTGTCTAAGCCGAATGGTGTGCGATGCGGGGCGAGAAGGCCGATAGTGGTGCGCACAGTTTTACGTAATTCGGGGGCAGGTAAGGGCTCACTAATGTCGACTCGTGTCGGCGTAAAGAAGTCGATTAAGTCCTCGTCCATGTCCTCGCGATTGGGAAAGGTCAGCATGGTGCCGTTGAACTCTGAATACGCAGATTCGCGGAAATAATAAGCCCCGTTCGCCGGTTCGTAATCATCGCGAAAGAGCACAATCGCGACGGGCGCTTGCATGTCGCTGGTGTCGTTCTCCCCGTCGCGGAAAGGGTTGTCATCTTGAGCGCCACCCTCCGAGCGTGCCGCTCCGGTAAGCCCGAGATCGTCAGTCATACGAGGAGTGGGCATTCCAAAAAACTGAACATAAATCAGTAGAGAGAAACACAAAATACCCAAGACAGTGAAGTGGTAGGGAAGTCGGCGATGGTTGTGTTCCACCATTAATAGGGCCGCCAGTGACAATACTGCTGCACAGCCGAAGGCCATAAGGATTGAGCTAGGGTCGATGCCACGAGTCAGGGCGAAGTCGCCAATAAAGAAGGGGCGATGGATCATCCCCTGTCGATGGGCGGCTAGCGTGATCACAAAAGCCGTGGCTACGAATAGAATCTCCAGTACACGGCCAAAATCATTGCGCTGAGCAATGCTGCGCATGATCGTACTGAGACCTGCGCTGAACACAAGCCACTGCAGCACTTCGCTCGTCTCGTAGGCTCCCATGGGGCTTAGTAGATTGGCTAACAAAGTGCTGGAGGTGAGGACGGCGCTTAGCGCTATTCCCATAATAAGGAGCAGCAGCGCGGCAAGGGCGATGATGCCGAGACGCAATTGTTTCAGTGGTGAGCGATCAATAAAGGCATCGACCAATAGACAGCTCATGGCACAGCCTACAAACGCGGCCATTGAGCCGTATTGCGTCGTAAGCGAAATGCTCAGCACCCAGTAGCTGGACGCGATAATAAGCGCCCGCAAACTCGAGGGAAGGATTTGGCTACTTATTGATTCTTTTTTAATCATCACATGGCCATCATACTGCGTTTGCTAGTGGTTTACGTAGGGACCGCACATTAGCGGCCTCTCAGATTCTATTCATGCGCTTGTCAAAACTTTGTCCGCTTTGGCGATCCACAACTAGGGGCGATTCTACAAGTTGACCGACTTGCGTCAACAAACGGCTCAATTGTGCGATTTCCGTACTCTCATTGGCTTGAGCATCTTGTCGCTGTGTGCGAAACAAAAGGCGCCGCCAAGGGCTTACGGGTACGTCAGAGGTGAGGCCATCGGTGGCTAGCACGACTGAGAAGCGCACGCGGAAGCGACTAATGCTGGCTCGTAGACGCTCCAGATTTGGTGACATTTCAGCGCCCACAAAAATGATGCAATGGACATTGCTCTGAGCTGCATGAGCGTTTAGGAAATTATCGAGTCCGTACGCAAGCTCACCATCGAGTGCGCGAGACCCTGCGATCAACTCCAAGGCTTCGTCAATGTGTTGCGTGCTTTTGTCGCTGCCATCGGCGCCAAAGAGCCAGTCTTCGCCTAGGGCTCCGGATTCCACAGCGACGCGTGCGACAGCTGCCGCTGCCTCGTCATTGGGGCTAGAGAGCATATACGCTAAGGTGCGGCTGCTATGGAATACGCTGCGCTCGGCGAGTCGCACGTTCAATTGACGATTGCGGGCATAGACCTTCCACATGATATTGCGCACTGAATCGCCTAGCACATAGGGGCGGATCTCCATGCGGTCACCCTCTGGATTGCCGCCTGGATCTGGAATGCCGTCTTCTGCGGTAAGGGAGCGTAGCAACGGTAGTGCCTTGATGTTGCCAGACTGCGGCAAGGCCAGCAGTTCACCTTCTTGTGTGAAGCGCCAGGTGAAACGACTAAAGCCGAGAACATCGCGCACGGTATAGCGACGCGTAATATGCTGCGTGTGGCAACGCTTGCTTGGGACGATCTCCTCTTCCCAGTGCGTTTCGTCTTCTGAGAGGTGATTGCGTGAGGTGATCGCATCAGGCTGCACTATCTCCCACGTCACCCCAATAAGCGGTAACCAAGGCATGGTAGATAAGCGAAAGCCCGTCTCGTTAGGGTAGCCGGCCTCCACTTTGATGCGCGGAGTATGACGCCGTTTTAAGGCTTCCATTTCCAGTTGGTCGCGGATTTGGTGGCGCAGGATCAGCCCGCCCAGAAGAACTATAACCGTTGAGAAGCAAACGATCGCGAGCGCGCAAACGGCGAGGGCGAAAACAACGAGGTCCATGCGACCATAGGCAAATCGCTGCAGAGCTAGTGTCGCAACGACGAGCACGATGACGCCTTGGCTGGTGAGGGGAAAGCGCTCACGCAAGAGTAAGAAGGTTTTGCGCAGGGCACCGCGAAGGCTGCGCATAGCTTGCGAAGCTTTTGGCGCTGTTGAAGCTGCGCTACTTGAGTTCACTGACATTAACGCCCCTTGTTGACCTAGGCATAAATCAAGACCTTGTTAAGAGCGGGCCTGTTGCAATGAATCGGCATCTCTAATGCCAGTTTAGGGCCAAACGTAGGCCATATAGCTTAAGTATCCTAACAGAAGGACTGTTCCTTCGGGCCGGCTCAATGTTTTGCCACTCCATGCCATAGGTAACAGGATCACGGCAAAACCAATCATGACGATATAATCGGCGCTACTGAAGTCGGCGCTAGATAATGGGCTGATTAGAGCGGCGATGCCTAGTATGGCTAAGATATTGAAAATATTCGAACCAACAATATTGCCGATTGCGATATCTGATTCTTTGCGAATGGCGGCTACCGCCGAGGTGGCTAGCTCCGGCATGCTAGTGCCAATGGCCACGATCGTGAGACCAATGATGGCTTCATCGACGTCGAAGATGCGGGCAATCTCTACAGCACTGTCCACGAAAAGCATTCCGCCGCCAACCAAGCCCGCCAGCCCAACAACGATTAGCATAACGCAAAACCAAGTTTTGTTTTTAAGGGCCGAGGCGTCACAGGGTAATGTTTCTTCGTCGTTGTCGCTGTTTTTCTTCGAGCTGCGATAGCTATGCGCAAGAAAACCAATGAGTGCAGCCATTAAAATCAGGCCATCCCAGAAGCTAATGCTCATATCTGCGGCGACAAACCACAGGACGAAAGAGATCGCGATCATTAGAGGGATTTGCTCTTTAAGCAAAGAGGGTTGAACTGATAGCGGCTGTATCATCGCGGTAATGCCGAGAATAAGGCCGATATTGGCGATGTTGGAACCAATGACATTGCCAACGGCGATAGAGCTGTTTCCGCTCAATGCGGACTCTAGGCTGACGGCTAATTCAGGGCTGCTCGTGCCGAAGGCTACGATGGTAAGCCCGATGACTAAAGGTGTGATGCCAAGACGTAGTGCTAGTGCTGAGCTACCGCGGACTAAGCTTTCAGCCCCACCCACTAAGATCAGGAGGCCGGCTACAAATAAAACCAGAGTCAATCCCACAATATACTGTCCTGCTTTGCTTTAAAGCATTAGTCGATGGGGGTGTGAATGAAGCCATGCACACAACGAGTTTAGGCGGGGCATCCTATCATGAGCGTATTGGGATTAACGAGGGGATTTTCTGAACTGCTGCAAACATTGGCGCATTACCCGATTGTTATGGGAGTGGACCAAGTGCTCATAGTTAAGCAGCTGAGGGATCTCGACAATTGCCACAGACAGCAAGATGACGCTGCCATAGAGGAGCTGTCCGCTCGCGATCCATGATATAGCGCTAAGGCCGAGGAGCAGGTTGATAATGCCTCGTAACCAACGACGGAGATAGAAGTGATGAGCGCCTAGAAAGAACAGGCTGTTCAGCGCCGCATAGGTGCTTGCGCGCTTGGAGGACGCTTGTTCGCAGAGACGATAAGCCTCTTGCTGTTGTGGCGTGAGGAGGCCCACCTGCTCACGCAGTTCAGTCTCTTCTAAGTTCAACTCTTTTTCTGAAAACATGCTGATTGCTGCTCAATTAGACTTACGCTAAGGCAAGAGTACGTTTCTGCCAGAACATGACTGCAAAGAGTAACCCAGCGCCAACGATATGGTAAGGGGTTGCCAGTGGCGCCCACATCAATAATCCGGCGGCGACGATTAGCATAGCGGCAGTCAGTAAGTTTAAAGGCTTATCTAAGCGCCATTGCAAGACTCCTGCTAGAGCATACAGCCCCAAACAAGACCATGCGAAGACACTGAACCGTTCCGGCCAAGTCCCGGAGATCAGCGGCGAGTAGGCAAACAGCACTGGAATCAAATACAAACCTTTGGCGAGTTTCCATGAAGTCAGGCCTGTCGCCATGGGTTTGGTCCCTGCAATCCCTGCGGCAGCGAAGGCCGCTAGGCATACAGGAGGCGTGACGTTGCTGTCTTGAGATAACCAGAAAATGATGAGGTGAGCGCTGAGCAACATGCCGCCGAGTATGGCGGGGTCCAGCAGTTCTGTGCGCAAGATTTGGCGCATCTCTAAGGGCATCTCCCGCAGTGCTATGACTGGGTCACCACCAAACAAGCTCAGGGTCGCGCGCACAGAGGTCGGCAGATCATTCGCTTGCAGTGCTTGCAGCAAATAGTCTTGTGCAATCAGGTCATAGATCACGGGCGCGGACAGGGTCGCGAGCACGATATAGGAGGCCGTCACAGGAAGCCCCATTCCTAGAATCAACGAGGCAAGGGCGACCAATGCGATGGTAATTACAAGATTGCCTTGGGCCCATTCCACGATCATCAAGGAGAACGCGTTGCCAACTCCAGTGGTTGTGACGACGTTGATGACCAAGCCAACGGCGACCAATAACAGCGCTGTGGCGGTCATATTGCGCACGCCATCGACGGTCGCATCAAAGCAGTCTTGCAAAGACATCGGTTTAGGGGAGATCCACGAGGCGCCAATCGTGGCGGCTATCGCAAATACGGCGGCTAACAGCGCGGTATAGCCAATCAATAAGCTGCCCACCAACACCCCTAATGGAATGATGAAGTGCCACCCTTCTTTTAATACCGTTGAGACGGTCTCTGTTTGCTCTATCGTTTCGGGCAACAAACCGAGACGCTTTGCTTCGATGCGCACAAAAAACGCCACGGTTAAAAAGTACAGTAAAGCCGGGAGCACCGAGGCGGCAATAATCTGGGTGTATGGCAGTTGCGTGTAGCCGGCCATGACAAACGCCCCAGCGCCCATAATGGGGGGCATCAATGCACCGCCAGTGGAGGCGGCCGATTCCACGCCTGCAGCAAACTTCGCTGGAAATCCAGAACGCTTCATCATCGGGATTGTAATGACGCCAGTGGATACGGTGTTCGCTACGGCAGAGCCGGAAACAGATCCCATAAGACCCGAGCCCACGACGGCCACCATGCCGGCACCACCAATGAAACGTCCGGCCAAGCAGCGTGCCAGGTTAACGATGAACTCTCCTGCTCCTGACTTGAGTAAGAAGGCGCCAAAGAGAATGAACATGAACACATAGGTGGCGGAGATATTGGCTGTGTTGCCAAACATGCCCTCGGAGCTGAAGAAGCTTCGGTAGAGCACTGTCTCCATGCTCAAGCCTGGGAAGGAGAATACTCCGCTGATGTAACGGCCTAGGAACAAAATATAGGCTAATGCGATGGTGATTAGCAGTGGCGTAAACCAGCCAGTGGTCCTTCTTGTGAACTCGATGGCCAGCAATACGGCCATGGCGGAGACGATGTAATCACTGAATATAAATTCGGCTTCACGGGCATAGAGTGCATTCTCAAAGAGAATCAAATACACCGGCACGGCCAGGGCGAGTATCGCTAAGGCTATATTAAGGCCGTATTTGAATTTGCGACCGGACTGGTCGGCGGGCATGCTTTCGTTTGCACTAAAGGCGCACAATGCGCAGAAACCGCCAAAGTGAATGGCCGCAAACCAAAGCTCTGATAGCGCAGCAAATAGATTGGTGTACACATGGAAAACAGCAAATAGAAATGCCGCCCACCTAAGCATTGGAGAGTTCATGGTCATGGCTTACTCCAATATCAGGTGTGGGGGGATTTCGAGATCGATCTCTCGGTAATAGCGCAATGCCCCAGGGTGCAGAGGCGCCTTCAAGCCGCGTAGCGCCAGCTCTAATTGCATATCCTTTGTTGCCGCATGGATGTCTTGCAAGGTGCCAAGATTCTCCCAAATCATTTTTGTGATGCGGTAGACCGCCTCGTCAGGAATGTCGGAGCGCACTACTAGCACATTGGGTGAGGCAATCGAGCGCGTGTCAAAGTCCAGATTAGGGTAGGTGCCGGCGGGAAAGTCGTACCAGTCCCAGATGTTGTGACGGCTATTCAGAGTGTCCAGTTCTTCTTGAGAGAAGGTCAGAAGCGTTATGGCATCGCCCATCTGTGCGAAAGCTTGCGTAATGGCGCTGGTGGGCGCTCCTGCGGGAACGTTGATGCCAACAACATTGCCGTCTTGTAAGGCGCTAGCCGAGCTCTCATAGCCCATGTAAGCCAGATTCATCCCCTGCTCGTAGTCGATCCCAAGGGTTTCCAGAATAAAACGGCCTGATTGTTCTGCCCCCGAGTTGCGAGCGCCTAAAACGACACGTTCGCCTTGTAGGTTGCCAAAGTCACTCAGTGTGCCGCTTTCAACCAATGAGCTAAGGAGTACAAAGTGCTCAACATTGAACCATAGTGCGCTGACGCTGCGCATGCCCGTTTGCGGGTTACGGATAGGCCCGTCGCCTTCCCAGGCCCATGCAGCGAATATGCCTTGAAGGATGGCAAACTGTGCTTCGTTGTCTCGTAGGAGCTTGACGTTTTCAAGCGAGCCAGCAGAGCTGATCGCAGAGAGTGAAATATTGTGTTCGGCTTGTAGCTGCGACTTGGAAATTGTGGCAATAGCCACCCCGATGGGATAGTAGGCTCCCCCTACGGTTGCCGTGGTTAAGATGTAAGGGCGATTGGTAGAGAGTTCGTCAGAACAAGCGGCTAATAGGAACAGGCAGCCTAAGATAATAAAGGGGCGGCGCAGGAACGAAAGCGACAGCGTGTTGCGTATTGGATTGCGTTGACTCGGCATAAATTTGTGCATAGTGCATTATTCTTTTTAGGTGCGAATGGTCTGGTCGAAGACGCGATTCTAGTGGCGTTTTATGGCGCTCTAGAAGGTGCAATCCGTGCCCTTCAGAGGCGCTTGATGAAAACATATATTATGGGAAAGCACAAATAAACCGCCGTGGTCAGCGCTGTGCAGTAATCAAGCAAAAAACCAGTAACAGGCGAGGATTGCCGTCACAATTCCCGCAAGGTCTGCGGCCAGTCCGCAAGTGATCGCATGACGCGTCTTGCGAATGCCAACGCTGCCAAAATAAACCGCTAGCACATAGAAGGTGGTTTCTGTGCTGCCTTGCAAAGTCGCGGCGACTCGCCCAGGGAACGAGTCGACGCCGTAGGTATTCATCGTCTCTAGCATCATCGCCCTAGCGCCACTGCCGCTAAGGGGCTTCATGAACGCCGTTGGCAGCGCTTCGACAAACTCCGTGTTAAAGCCCATGGCGCTAACCCCTGCACGAATCCCGTTTAATAGAATATCGAGACAGCCACTAGCGCGAAAAACTCCAATGCCTACCAGCATGGCTAAGAGGAAGGGGATGATTTTTATCGCCACACCAAATCCTTCTTTTGCTCCCTCTATAAAAAGAGAGTAGCAATCGAGTTTGCGTTGCACGCCTGCTAGCAGAAACAATACGATGATGCTGAACAGTAGCAGGTTGCCGATCAGTGCAGAGCGCACCGCTAACAGCTCGGAAGGCTGGGTGACAATCCAGCTCAAGGCGGCCGCCAATAGCCCTGCAAAACCAGCGAACCATGCGAACAAAACCGGGTCGAGAAGTTTAAGTTTTTGCGCCCATGCTACGGATAATACCCCTACTAGCGTAGAGGCCGAAGTCGCCATGAGGATGGGCAGAAATACCGCGGCGGGTTCACTCGCGCCTTGTTGTGCGCGGTAGAGGAATATGGTCACTGGCAATAAAGTGACCGAAGACGTATTAAGTACGAGGAAGAGAATTTGCGCGTTGGTCGCCGTGTCTTTATGGGGGTTCAAGGTTTGCAAATCGTTCATGGCCTTTAAGCCCATGGGGGTGGCAGCGTTGTCGAGTCCAAGAAAGTTGGCGGCAAGGTTCATGGTCACAGAACCCAGTGCAGGGTGCTGGCTAGGAACCTCTGGCATGAGCCGTTTAAAAAGCGGGGCCATGGCTTTGGAGATCCATGCGATCAGACCGCCATGCTCAGCAATGCGAAAAAGGCCTAACCACAGAGCCATCACGCCGATCAAGCCAAGGGCAATTTCGACGGCAAGATTGGCCATGTCGAAACTAGCGGCGACGAGTTCACTAAACACTTCCGGGTTGCTTCCCGAAAGCCACTGCCAAAGCGCGGCAATAAAGGCTAGAAAGAAAAAGCTAAGCCAAAGAACATTAAGCATAGTGAGGCATCATAAGTTGAAATCGCTCGTCACAAGAGTTTTCTGCTAAAAACTGGGAAGAAGAATTCATTCCAAGCCCACTAAGTTATAATGAACGTACTTTATAACAGGTGTGCGGAGGATATTCCCCTAGATGCACTTTATATGACAAGGAGTTTCGTTGATTAATCGGATTCGATATTTTTTTATGCAACGCAAAGCGCGTCGATGGGATGTCGTACTTAAAGGCTTGGAACTTATTTCTCATGATTCCAATATTCTTTTCGAGGCACATGCGAAGCTGCGTTACGTCAATGTGGAGTTGCCTGACCCTGCGATCCCTTTGCGCATGGGAGCGTATAGTTATGTCCGCTCCGGAAGCCGTATTTTGCATGTAAGCGAAATAGGGCGTTATTGCAGTATTGGTCGTGGGGTGACCTTGGGGGAGACTCCGCGCAACCATCCAGTGGATTGGGTTTCCACCAGCTTGAGTGTCAGCCATCAATACAAACCCGAACTACAACTCACCAGCCTTGGTCATGACGTGTGGGTAGGCCATGGGGCTGTGGTGATGGCAGGATTAAAGGTGGGACATGGCGCCATAATTGCGCGCAATGCGGTAGTCACCAAAGATGTCGAACCCTATCAGATTGTCGGTGGTAATCCGGCAAAACCGATTCGCTATCGTTTTGACAAAGACGTGCGCGATGCGCTGTTGGCTAGCCAGTGGTGGGATTGTGATTGGAAGCAGTTACGAGAATTGGATTTCAGCGATTGCGAGCGCTTTTTAGAGGCTGTTAAAGAGTTGCAACGATCAGCGAAATACGCCGAAGTTCGTTTGCAAGATCGACATATATCTCAATAGTACTCAGGGGTACTAGGCAACTAATACCCCTGAGCTTGATGGCTTGATTAAGCTAAAGCCGTTTCGAACGTGGCCAATAGTCGTGTCCAAGCGCGTTCTGCTTGAGCTTCGTTATACACGGCCGACCCAGGCACGCACCAGCCGTGCATGGACCCTTCGTAGACTTCTATTTCAGCGGGGACACCCGCGGCATCGAATGCATTTCTTAGTACATTCTTAGACTCCGGATCCCTTGCATCATCGTTTGCAGCGATGGCGATCAACATATGGGCATCCATGTTGGGAATGCCTAAATGCGGACTGTCAGGATTTTGCGTGTTGAGACCGCCCCCATGGAAAGTGCCACCTGCACCGATACGCTCAGGGAAGTTGGCAACTGTGCGCATCACGATTGGCCCACCCATACAGTAACCCGTAGTGCCGATCTTACGTCCTGTATCGACAGAGGATTGTTGATCCACCCAATTGATAAAGGCGCGCGCATCGCTGACATGAGTCGTGGCGTTGAGTTGACCGGCCATCGGTCGCACAATGCCAGCGACTTCAGGGTCTTGAAAACTCGCCCCAGGACCAACAACGGGAGACTTGGCGCTGCGATAGAACGGGTTAACCACTAACACCGAATAACCTGATTGCGCCAAGCGTTTTCCCATTGCCCGAAAAGCGGGGCGCAGGCCAAGGATGTCGGGCCAAATTATAACGGCTGCATGTTGGCCTGTGCTTGGGTGCACGAAATAGCAATCGGCGACGCCATCAGGCGTTTGGATATTTACATCCATTTCCATGACGTCTTGGGCATTGGATACGGCTGGCAACATCATCATCGCCGCAGCGCTTGCTCCGAGTTTGCTAAACGCGCGTCGGTTCATTTTTTTCTCTAATGCAAGGTACGCTTCGTTCTCTTCTACCGTATGGTCGTCACACATCGCTTCGATCTCCTGTAGGGTTGGTCGATCCTTTTTTTACACCAACGCTTTTGCGTAAGTGTCTAGCAGCCGGCTCCAAGCGCGTTCTGCCATAGTCTGCTCGTAGGCAGGGAAGTCCGGCATAGTCCATCCATGCAGTGATCCAGCATAGACTTCAATTTCAGCAGGGATATTCGCCGCCGCAAACGCGTTGCGCAATGTGGTCTTCACTTCGAGGTCGCGGGCATCATCGTTTTCGGCAATTGCGATCAACATTCTGGCATCCATGTTAGGGATGTCGAGATGAGGACTGTCGGCATTTGCCGTGGCAAGGTTCACGCCATGGAACGTAGCGCCTGCTCCGACTCGCTCAGGGAAATGAGAGACGGTACGCATCACTTGCGGGCCACCCATGCAGTGGCCCACTGTGCCTATTTTACGGGTGGTATCGACAGCCATTTGCTGATCGATCCAAGTGAGGAAAGCGCGTGCGTCTGTCACGTCGGACGCTTCTGTCAATGAGGCCATCATAGGTCGCACAATGCCAGCGATCTCGGGATCAGCGAACGAGGCGCCATCAGGAATCACTGGGGCATGTTGGATGCGGTAGAAAGGGTTAACCACTAACACCGAGTAGCCAGACTGCGCGAGGCGTTTGCTCATGGCACGAGAGGCAGGGCGCAAGCCAAGAATGTCAGGCCACATCAAGACAGCAGGGTGTTTGCCACTGCTAGGGTGTACGAAATAACAGTCCGCAGTGCCATCAGGCGTTTCGATGGTGACTTCCATCTCCATCACGTCTTGGGCATTGGCTAGAGGCGGCAGTAAGGCAGCTATCGCAGCAGTAACGCCAAGCTTGGCGAACAGACGACGGCTGATTTTGCTCTTCTCGAGCATGAAAGCATTTTCTTCTTCAGTATGATTGTCGCACATTATTCTTGTTCTCCTAGTGGAACGAGATTTGATGACTAGAGTCGGGACTACGTTAGATGACACGGAGTGTAGGAGGAATTGGCACTAAAAGGTAGAGTTTAGTGGCGGCGCCGTTAAACTAGTCGCGCCCCGTTCGGTACCGGCGAGTCAGGAACCGCCAGCACTACCGCACCATCGTCTCGATGAAAGCCTGTGACAAGACATTCCGACATAAATGGTCCTATCTGCTTACGAGGGAAGTTCACCACGGCCACCACTTGCTTGCCGATGAGGTCCTGTGCGCTATACAGATCGGTAATTTGCGCACTAGAGCGGCGCACACCCACCACTTCGCCAAAATCCACGGTAAGTTTGTGGGCGGGTTTGCGCGCCTCAGGAAAAGGGTCTACCGCAGTGATAGTGCCAACGCATATCTCAACTTTTTGAAAGTCTGCCCATTCAATTAGGTCCATCTCTACTTCCTTTACTCTGATTGATGCTAGGTATTATACGGAACCAAAGCGGATCAAAATAGCGGCGAACTCCATTAGGTTTTGCCGGGGCTTTGGATTGTTGTATGTAGAAAGCTTATCGTTGTATGCTTCTTGCTTAGGAAGCCACCTGTAGAGGTAGCACCATGGCAGGATCAAAGACTCCGAATTCAGAATCAACCGAACGGACACGCTTAAGTATTCTTAAGGCTTACCAAGTTTTAGATACAGAGCCCGAGTTAGAGTTCGATAACCTCACAAGAATGGCCGCGCAGCAATGTAATACTCCAGTGGCGCTGATCTCCTTAATCGATGAATCAAGACAATGGTGTAAAAGCCAGTTTGGTTTTGAAATCAAAGATACTCCTCACCACACCACATTCTGCCGTGAAACCATTAAATCTTTTTCACTTTTGGAAGTGCAAGATGCTAAATCTGATGGCCGGTTTCGTGACAACCCTCTGGTAACAGATAGCCCTAATATTCGTTTCTACGCTGGCGTCCCGTTAACCACCCCAGAAGGACTCAATGTCGGCACCCTTTGTGTCTTCGACCAGCAGCCGCGAAAATTGACTGAACTGCAGATAGCCGCTCTGGAAGCACTTGCGCACAATGTGGTTGTGCAATTTGAGCTTCGCCGCGCGTTGATGGAGTCTGAAGAGGCGAGAAAAACGCTTGCCGCCGAAATAAAAAAGCGGGAAAAACTTCAAGAGGCGCAGCAGCGCTCCGAGCAGTTTATGCAAAGCTCACTTGATGCCATCCCGGATCATATATCGATCGTGGATGGCTCCGGAGAAATCGTTTATGTCAATCGAGCATGGCATGAGTTCGCACTATTCAATAGCGCTGATGGCGGGGCTACTAGTTTAGGGTTAGGCGCTAATTATTTAGCTGTTTGTGATTATTCCTCTACGCAAGGGGATGAGGACGGCGCCGTTATAGGCGCTACAATTAGAGCCGCATTGAAGGACCCTGGTTTTGCAGGGGAAAAATTTGAATATGCCTGCCATTCCCCAACACAGCAACGCTGGTTCATCGCGAGCGTGGCAGCTCTCATTGTAAACGATCAGCCCTTTGCCATAATTTCACATCATAATGTCACTGCCCGCAAACTCGCGGAAATGGAGATTAAGGACTCTATTAAATCCTTAGATGCTAGAGTTAATCTGCGCACAGATGAATTGAACAGCGCCTATTCTGCCTTGCGCGCTAGTGAAGAAAAACATCGCGCTCTATTCGAGAACTCAACCGTCGGCTGTACCGTTGCTAATTTAGAGGGAGTGTTTGTTGATGTTAACCCAGTGGTCTGTTCATTTTTGGGCTACAGCCGGCAAGACTTAATCGGCAAATCAATCGCGAGTGTTATGCACAGTGATGATCTGCGAGAGGTAAGTGCATTACGCGCCGATGTGTTGATTGGGCGTAGCTCTGGGTTTGTGTGCGATGTGCGCATGCGGAGATCGGACGGACTTTATGTGTGGGCTCGGGCGAGCGTGGCCGCTATTCGAGATAAGAGTGGTAAGCCCATACAAACGATGGTGCTTATTCAGGATGTTTCGAAACAAAGAGCCGCAGAGAAAGAACGAGATCAGGTTTTCGAAAAATCAGTTGATATGATTGTGATAATAAAACGTGATGGACAAGTTGTAGAGTCAAACCCTGCTGCCTCGCGCGTTTTCGGTTACCCCAATTCAGAGCTTCAGCATATGAATATTGCCAAATTTGTTCATCCTGAAGATTTGGCTAAAACGCAACGCGCATTGACAGCAATGAGCCTGAATGACGACGACGAAATTCTACCAGTTTTGGAAATTCGCATGCGTGTCAATAATGGCAAGTATCGTGACATCCGCTGGAGCGGTGCTTTACATGAAAAAGAGGATGATCTGATAGTCATCGGCCGAGACGTGACTAAGTCGCGCAACACCGAACGCGGCTTAAGGCGCCTGGCTGCGCGGTTGCAAGATATTCGAGAAGAGGAGCGCACGCGAATATCCAGAGAAATTCACGATGAGTTAGGCCAGATACTTACCGCGTTGAAGATCGATCTAGATTTGTTGAGACGTGATATCGATGCGACGGGTAATGAGCAATTGTTTGGCGATGTCGATTCGATAATCTCCCTCGTTAATTCGACTCTTACCTCCGTCAAGCGTATTGCTCAAGACCTACGCCCTGAAATTCTTGATGCTCTAGGTTTGGTCCCCGCCCTAGAGTGGCACGCAAAAGAGGTCGCATCGCGCACAGGCTTAGATTGTGAGATTGAACTCCTGCACAAAATACCCCCATTGGATGAAGTACAAACCACGCAAATATTTCGCATCATCCAAGAAGCACTCACCAATGTCGTCCGCCACGCCGATGCCACTTTTGCGCGAGTCACCCTTGATGTAGAGGAAGATGGCGCGCTAAAAATCGAGATCAAAGATGATGGTCAAGGCTTTAGTATCGTTGAGGTGGAGTCGCAATCATTGGGCATACTAGGGATGCACGAGAGGGCCAGTAATATCGGCGCGACCCTAAGCTTCAGCAGTAACGATAAGAAAGGAACGCTCGTAACACTATTGTTGCCGAGTAGTCGCTTGTCTGTGTAAGTAAGTCCTCAATATTCAAAATTCGATATTTCAATTGTTGACATTCGCCCTTAGATGCTAAATTATTAGCACTATGTTAATAAATTAACACGTCGGGGTTCGTAATGACTAATGCTAATCAACTCAGTCGTCGAGAGCGACAAATAATGGATGTGCTTTATCGCCTTAATGAGGCGAGCGCGAAAGATGTTCAAGACAATATTGAAGACGCACCTAGTTATTCCTCGGTGCGTACATTGCTAGGAAAACTGGTCGAGAAGGGACACATCGATCACCGTGAGAGCGGTTTGAAATACGTCTATTTTCCATTAGTGAAAAGGCATGTGGCGTCTCGCTCTGCGCTTAGTAATGTCGTGAAAACCTTTTTTGAAGATTCCCCTTTTCTTGCTGTGAACTCCTTGTTAGATCAATCCACTAACTCACTTTCTGCAGAAGAGCTTAGTCGGCTAGAACTGTTGATTAAGGCAAAGAGAAAGACATTGGACAACCAAAAATAAAGACATTGGACAACCAAAAATAAAGGAGCTTGTCATGATGGACTCGTTCTTGGATACATTCGCGAATGCTTGGTATTCCCATAAGGCAATTCAGGTGGTAGGCGAAGCCTTATTAATCTCACTTTTTGTGTTTGCCGTATTCCTATTGCTTGATCTTGCATTGCATAAACGGCTTTCAGCGCAAAGTCGGCACTTATTAATCTTGGGCGGTTTCGCTAGCACATTTACTTTCTTGGCTATCTCTCAATTTGATTTGTCATCTGTTAGTGACTCGAGGGCAATGCCTGCGTTAGTCACGCTGACCGTAAGCCCCAGTGCTTTCGCGTCGAGTGGATTCGATTGGGGCAAACTACTGCTTACACTGTATCTGGTTCCAGTGCTCTTATTAATGTCTCGCTTGTTGTTGGGTTTATGGCAGTTACGTCGGCTTCGTGGTGGGAGCTCCTCCATTGAGGACGTATCGATTCTGTGTGAAGTGACGCGCCTTAAAGAGGAGCTGCGGATCTCGGGTAGGGTCGATGTCTGTACAAGTGCGGCGATTCACTCGCCGCTCTCTTTCGGCGGGCTGAACCCACTAGTGCTTTTGCCTCCAGAAGCCTTGCAATGGCCCGAGCAGACACTTCGTCATGTCTTATCTCACGAGCTCAGCCACGTCCAGAGAGGTGACTGGGTAAGTAAACTCCTATGTTACGTCATGGCCAGTGCGCTGTGGTTGAATCCGCTTTCCTGGCGCTTGCTGCGTCGACTAGATTCTTGTGCGGAGTCTGCTTGTGACATGCAGGCCGCTGCACTCGAAAATGATAGTGCGGATTACGCCGTTACCCTTGTGTCAGTCGCACGTAGTTGTCAGAAAGCCGTGTCTTTACCGCCACGGTTTGCTCAATCCATGTTGGAACGCAGTACCTTAGAAACCAGAATCGTTTATTTACTTGAGGGCAAAAAAATGAAAACAAAAGAGCTTAAGAAAGAACGCCGTAATGTACTTTTCACGGTTGCACTATTATCAACACTCCTGATCGTCACTATGGCGAATATAAAGATAGTATCAGCACAACCATCTGTTGCTAATGTTGAGCGCAGGGGCGAAATTTTACCGATAAACTTTGTCGAACCGGTATATCCAAAGGCTGCTGCCGATCAAGGGATTGAAGGTTGGGTGCAAGTGAAATTCACAGTCGATACTGACGGGCTAATAGCCGAGGATACAGTTGAAGTGGTAGACGCAGAACCATTGGGTGTTTTCGATGATAGCGCGATCGCTGCCGCTAAGAAGTTCCGCTTCACCCTAACTTCCCCGAATGGCTCTCCTGTAGCGGTGCCCAATGTGCAATATGTGTTTCGCTACAAAATGAACGATGAAGAGGTCTGATACTAACAACTTCGTTCCACATAGCGCGAAGACATGGGCTCCCAACAGGTTTGAGTGACTGTCGCCAGCAAGGATGCTGGCGCCAAGCCCATAGGGACATGTTCACGGCGTGTCACGCAAGCCGGTTGGGAGCTCATGTCAGACACTAGAGTGTCGATATACTCAAGCACATGAATTTGTTAACTTGGATAAACAGTTTTGGCCCCCTTTGATCACGAGGCAAAATAATGAAAAGTAATATTCAAAGTAAAAAGCCACAAAGGAATTTTTGGAATCGATTTCAAATCATCATAATTTTTGTCGTTGCTTTAATCAGCAGCCATGGCGCAGTTGCACAGCCGCAGATCAATTTTGAAATGATAAAGGGTGACGTTGTTCTCGATTCAAATGCAGAGCCAAGGTATCCCACAAGGGCATTAGATCGAGGGATTGTCGGCTGGATCGAGGTGAGTTTTGAGATCGATACGAACGGTGAGGTAATAAACTATTCTATAGATATTGTGGATGCGGCGCCGAGAGGTATGTTCGATAGCGCCACCATTCGAGCGGTGCAAACTTTTCTTTTTACTCCCAGCACCCTGAATGGAGTTCCCTCTATAGTGACGAATGTACAATATCGCTTCGAATATTCACTCTAAACCAAGCCCCGCGCCCCACAAAACCGGAAGACATGGGCTCGCAACAGGCTTGCGTGACTGTCGCCAGCAGGGATGCTGGCGTCAAGCCCATAGGGATATGTTCACGGCGTGTCACGCAAGCCTGTTGTGAGTCCATGTCCTAAGTCGCCAAAATCTAACAACACAAGCTCCTGCCCCACCCGCCAAGGCGAATACTTCTTCATCACCTTCACAAACACCTCCGAGGCAAGCCACCACTCTAACCAAGCCCGCAAAGCCGGATAAGGTGCCTGATCAAACCAAACCTTATCCACCATCGAGAACTGACGCACGAATGGCATCGTACCGATGTCGGTAATGTGGGGCTTATCTCCACCCAAATAGGCGTGCTCCTGCAAACGCAATTCCAGCTTCTGTAAAAACACCTCACCCTTCGCGCGATACTCTTCAGCGCTGTACTCAGGATAACGGTCCGCATATTTGTAGCGATCCAGCCAGTGTTTGAAATCGCCATCGTTCTCATCTAATAACGCCGTAGTCACCACGTTAGGCTCGCCCGCGAGCAGCCCATGAGGATCATTGCTTTGCAGTGCCCAGTACATCACATCGCGGCTCTCGTCGATCACGCTAGCGTCTAAAAGTTGCAGGACTGGCACGGTGGCCTTGGGGCTGATCGCCAGCATTTCAGGTGGTTTGTTTTTGAGTACTACTTCTCGAAGCTCTACGCACTGCTGCGCATAAGCGATGGCTAGCCGCGCACGCATAGCGTAAGGGCAACGTCGAAAAGAATACAAAATAGGGCGTGGCGTATTAGTCATAACATCGCATTGTATAAGCCTATGATAGGGCGTTTCAATGAACTCCCCTGTCGTTAAATTAGTTTGGCTAAAGCGATCAACGCACGTTCAACACGAGCATCCCAATGCACGGCGCAATTAAGACGCAAGCAATTGCCGTACTTTCCTGTGGCAGAGAATAACGACCCAGGCGCAAAACTCACACCCACCTCTAATCCCTTCTCCATCAAGATCATCGTGTCCACCTCTTCGGGCAGCTCTACCCAAAGTACGAATCCCCCATCTGGGCGGCTCACGCGGGTTTGTGCAGGAAACAACTGTGTCACCCGGTCAGTCATTCGTGCTACTGAGCGCGCATGTTCACCACAGACTTGTCGTAGGAAACGATCGTAACGCCCGTGTTGAAGATAGTGTGCCAATGCTAATTGGGAGGGCGTGGAGACCGCTACGGTGTTCATGTACTGCAAGGCTTCGGCCCGCGCATTGTTTTTCCCGGGCACTAACCAACCAACACGCATTCCGGCCGACAGCGTTTTCGAAGAGGAGGAGCAGTAGTAGACAAGCCCTTCGGTGTCCCAACTTTTGATAGGTCGGGGACGCTTGCCCGAGAAAGGTAGGTCGCCATAAATATCGTCTTCTACTAAAGGGACTTGGTGTTTGCTGAGTAGTTTTAAAAGGGCCTGTTTGCGTTCGTCAGACAAACACACGCCTAATGGATTAGAAAAATTGGGTATTAGCACACAGGCGGCAATTGACCACTTTTCCAGAGCCAGGGTCATGGCTTCTATCGAAACTCCTTGTACGGGGTCAGTCGGAATCTCTAAGGCTTTTAAGCCTAGCGATTCGATTACTTGCAGTAATCCATAATAGGTCGGCGATTCTAAGGCGACGGTGTCGCCCGGTTTAGTGATGAGCTTTAACGCAATGCTTAATGACTCATGGCAGCTGTTGGTGATTAGGACTTGGTCGGCTGTCACATTGCACTGCATTGCCGCAAGTCGTCGGGCGATCTGACTGCGTAACTCCGGAGCTCCAGGAGGGAACTCATAACCCACGCAGCGCCGCCTCTGTTCTCGCAGGACAGTTCTAAAAGCCCGTTCGATTCCTGCCACAGGCATTAAGTCGGGATTGGGGACAGCGGCTCCCAAATTGACGATGGCGGGATTGTTGGCCGCTTGTGCAAGTCGCAACATACGCTCTTGGCCAGTCACGGGGCGAGGAGTGCGAGATACAAGGCTTAAACGAGGAGGGTCACGCAATACCGGTGGTTGTAGAACGAAGAATCCCGAGCGCGGTTTGGCCTCTAGCAAGCCTCGACGTTCTAGCTCTTGGCAGGCATTGACCGCGGTCGATACGCTGACGCCATGTTGCTCGCTAAGGCGTCGGACACCGGGTAAAGCCGAACCAATAGGGTACACCTGTGTCTTGATTAAACCTTGCAGCCGATCGGCTAAATCTTGGTATAACATGCCCTTGTCTCTTCTTGGTCAGTCGTCAACGAACGCTAGGATAACGGCTCGTAGCGGGTTGGGAGCAATATAGGGATGGATTTTGCCAGCAGTACAGATTTCATAAAAACAAAACTGTACCGCTTCAATTTAAAAATATTGATACTGTACCGCTGGTCATTGTCTGCTTAAACTGCCTTTCCATCAAGGAGACCCACATGAACCCGGAACAAACACTGCCCCTTTTGGCCTTTATCTTTGTCATGGTCGGAACACCAGGGCCTAATAATCTTATGTTGATGAGTGCTGGCGCCAACTTTGGCTTTCGTCGCTCTGTGCCTCACATATTGGGGATTAGCGTTGGTTGTCAGGTGCTATTGTTGGCCATTGCCTTGGGGCTTGGTCAATTGCTGGCGACGTATCCTGCATTGACCTTGGCCCTTAAAGTGTTGGGCGGTTTGTTTTTAGTGTATATGGCGGTGCAATTGGCGCGCCCCAAACCTGCAAAGATTGAAACAATAGAGGGCTTGCGTCCGCTCACATTTTGGCAGGCCGCGCTGTTCCAATGGGTTAATCCAAAAGCGTGGTTAATGATCATCACCGCGATCGCGACATTTGCGGATCGCCAGTCGTTTGCCGTCAGTGTGCTGCGTATTGCCGTAATATTTTTCTTTATGGGGCTGCCTTTGATCTCTGCTTGGAATATTGGCGGCGTAGCCTTGAAGGGGTGGTTGCAACAAGGGCAGCGCTTGCAACGGTTTAATTACGTGATGGCGGCTCTTTTATTACTGTCGATGTACCCAATGATGCGTTGATCTTGATTTGTTTTTGCTTCCCTTCATCAAACTCGTTAAAGTTGTCGCGACTTTTAGCTAACAGGGCGTTAAGCAATGAATTATTCGGGAAATCGCGCATTATTGGCGTTAGTAGGCCTCTTCATTACATTGAGTAGCAATACCTACGCTCAATCTGATACTGCTTATCGATTGCTGGAGCCGAGCGAGAATTTTGAGCTTAAGTTTTCTCTGCTTAACCGTATCGAGTTTTTGGATGGTCAGTTTCGCCGCTCGAATAACGGCAGCTCTGATCAATTGTTTACGTCGCGGTTTTTAATGGATGGGCAATATCGCAATGATTTCTTCAAACTGAACTTTGAAATTGCCGACACTCGTCAGGCGCTCGCTGATGATGGTTCGCCTGTTAACTCACGCACCGTTGGCGCTTTGGATCTGCAGCAGTTGTATGCCACTTGGCGCTGGGATGATGTCATTGCCGGGAGCGACGATATTGAGTTGCGACTCGGGCGACAAACGCTCAATCTTGAAGCGCGTCGATTAATGTCTCGCACAATATCCGTAGAACCCAAT
This sequence comes from Gammaproteobacteria bacterium, assembly GCA_051252515.1. Taxonomy (GTDB): domain Bacteria; phylum Pseudomonadota; class Gammaproteobacteria; order Pseudomonadales; family Pseudohongiellaceae; genus UBA5078. The sequence continues at coordinate 203,015 of JBPOFS010000001.1, read as the reverse complement.
AGTTTTACTGGCGCCTCTGGCGACTTACTGCGTGAGAATGGCGATCACTGGAAGGCGTTTCATTTTGCACAAGTCATTCGTTTCCCTAATAACCGTGCGGATATAATCGACAATAAAATTCAGTGGAACGAGGAAAGTAAAGGCGCAAGGATATCGGGTTTGTTTGCGACTCTGCCCAACGTCTTTCCTGATCTGCGTAGCGAGTTCTACGTATTTCACTTAGTAGAGAAAGACACCGGCGATGAACAGTACGCTGATCTTGCGCTGACGACTTTTGGCACTCGTATCTATAAGCCTGCACAAGTGCAGCAATTTGATTTCGAAGTGCAAACGGCATGGCAGGTGGGGGAGTCTCGTGCGACCTCTAGCTCTTCGGACACTCGTGACCTCGATCATCGTGCCGCTTTCTATCATGTCGAAGCCGGTTATACCTTTGATTCGCCACTACAGCCTAGAGCTCAGATACTTTACGACTACGCCTCCGGTGATGATGATCCTTTCGACAGTGAGAACAATCGCTTCGATACACTTTTTGGTGCCCGTCGCGCGGACTTCGGTCAAACCTCTATCTATGGTCCGTTCTGGCGCACGAATGTTTCGACTGTTGGGGCACGCGTCGCATTAACGTTTAATGAGAACTTAAGCCTTACTGCAACACTGCGCGACTTTGACTTAGCGAGTAATCGTGATTCTTGGGGTGGCACAGGCTGGCGCGACCCCACGGGTAACTCGGGAACCGAACTTGGCCAGCAACTTGAGACTCGTCTACGCTGGAATGCGATTCCTGGAAACCTTGCAGTGGACAGCGGGTTTACCTGGCTCAGTGCTGGTGAATTTGCCGAGACTGTATCGGCAGGGCAAACCCCTTCGATGACTCACTACGCGTATCTGCAAACACAACTTTCCTTCTAGTCATTGACACTAACCACCCTGAGTCATTCTTGATACAGGGTGGTTAGTGTTTTTGTAGCTAATTCCGCTCTTATTTGACAAAATTCGCCAGAAATTTTTGCGGGTGCATTGAATTCTATGGGAATTTTTCTGGTCTAGATCCTGCATACCCATTGATACATCGCTGTTACTGGCCGCGATGACCATAGAAATTTAAAAGAATAAAAACGAGAGGCTTTATGTTGGAATCAGTGTGGCAAGCAAGGTATTTTCGTTCGTCTATAGGAATCTGTGCAGTTTTCGCATCACTATTGGCGACGTCTTCGGTAAGTGCTCAGGACTCTCCTGCGTTTCACATTCCACGAGTCAGTGTCGCGCCTCGGATCGATGGTGACGTGCGCGCCGATGAGTGGGCTGCAGCAAGTAAAGTAATGCTCGACACACAGTTTAATCCCACCGCAGGTCTTCCTGCTCCAGTACAAACCGAAGCCTTCATCATGGAAGACGGTGAGTATTTATATATAGGCTTTATTGCACAAGACCCTGACCCTAGTCAGATTCGAGCGTTTTATCGAGATAGAGATCAGATAGGCGGCACTGATTACGTCGGCGTGTCATTGGATACCTTCAATGACGGTGTCCGCTCATTCAACTTCTTGGTGAGCCCGCTTGGCGTGCAATACGATGCGATTGCCGATGACTTGAATGATAGCGAAGATGATTCGTGGAATGCCTTGTGGGAGAGTGAGGGGAGAATTATCGATACCGGTTATATGGTAGAGATGGCGATACCTTTCAAGCAACTGCGGTTCCCTAGTGGTGCAGAGGAGAAAGTGTGGGGCGTTCGATTTATCCGAGATTATCCTCGTGATCGTCGTTACCGTTTTTCAGATTCCAATGTAGAGCGAGATATTTCCTGCTTCGTTTGTCAGTTTCAAAAGGCCAGTGGTTTTGCGAATGTACAGCCAAGCCGCAATATCGAAGTCATTCCAACAATCACCTCTCGTGTGCAACGCTCACGCCCTAACCCCGTAGTCGACTCTTGGGGTGATACTGAGCATGAGACAGAAGCAGGGATGGATCTGCGTTGGGGCATTAATCAGGATATGTACCTGAATGCCACTTTGAACCCTGACTTTTCTCAAGTAGAGGCCGACAGTGCCCAGCTGGACATCAACAATACGTTCTCGCTTTATTACCCAGAGAAGCGCACCTTCTTTTTAGATGGCGCGGACTATTTCAACACTAATTTGAATATTGTTCACACGCGTAATATTGCCGATCCAGATTACGGAATAAAACTTACCGGCAAAAGCGGAAATCATAACTACGGTGTTATGCAGCTCAATGATACGTCAACGAGCTTTTTGATCCCTGATAGCCAAGGCTCGCAGATTGCTAATCTTATGGGCACCGAAAGTAATGTCTCTGTGTTGCGCTATCGCCAAGACGTTTGGAATAACTCAAGCTTCGGTACGGTATTAACTCGTCGGGAAGGCGGGGGCTATTCCAATACAGTGGCAGGGGTAGACGGAAGCTTGCGTTTGAGTGATAGCGATGTCATTAACGTGCAGTATTTGCGCTCACAGTCCGATTACCCATTAGCGATTCAAACCCGTTACGGACAAGACGATAGTCTTGATGACAATACAACCTTTCTAGAGTATCGGCACAACGACCGTCGTTGGGATGTTTGGGCGGAGCACATCAGCTATGGCAAAGACTTTCGAGCGGACATGGGCTTCATCAATCGTGTCGATTTCGATCGCAATACCCTGCGAGTAGGCCATAGTTGGCGTTATGGAAACGAGAGCTTCTTCGATAGAATTCGCATCGCGCTAGACTGGGATAAAACTCATGATCAATCTGGTTTCGAGCTAGAGGAAGAGTTCGAAGTTTTCCTTGAGTTGGATGGCCCGTATCAATCAAGCCTGTTTGGTTTATTTGGTGGCAGCAAGACTTACTTCAATGGTTTCTATTTCGATGAACAGTTTAATCAACTGTCTTTGTCATTACGTCCGCACAGCAATGTCTACGCTAGCATGCAAGTACGTGTCGAAGATGTGGTGGATTTTGCCAACACTCGCCTGGGAAAATCGAAGCGTTATACGCCCGAGATAAACTTTCAGTATGGGCGCCACCTGCAGTTTGATCTAGAACATGTCTATCAAACCTTTGATGTAAACGGCGGGCGTTTGTTTACGGCAAATTTGACGGAACTTAAGGCCACTTACCAGTTCAGTACGCGCAGTTTTGTGCGCTTGATCCTACAATATGCGGACACAGAGCGAGAACAATCGCTTTATATTCGCCCAGTACAGGCCAAGGCCAAAGAGCTATCCACCCAACTGCTTTACAGTTATAAGTTGAGTGCGCAAACGCTATTCTTTGTGGGCTATTCAGATTCGGGTTTCCAGAACGATGACTTGAACTCGATTGAAACGAGCTCTCGCACTCTGTTCGCGAAGTTTAGTTACGCCTGGCAGCCCTGAGCGAGCCTCTTACGCCGCTAAGTCTTTGCGGCGTAAGAAGTGTGCAGGAATCAACGAAAGCAGCCCTAGCGCGGCTAGAGTGATGTAGATGGGAGGCCATTGAAACGGCTGCGCTGGTGCAGCGGCGGTGATGATCGTCGCCGTGTTGCTTTGACCTGCAATCTGCGCGTGAAAACTATATTCAGTTTCATACTCCCCCGTCATGATAAACACGCCCGCGGCATCGGTACTTATCGATGTGATGGTGCCGTTCTGGCTGAGGTTCTGCACAGTGATGGCAGTGTCCGCCGCAGGGGCTCCTTGCGCCGTATTCACAATCCCAATGATTAAGTTGCCATCGTTGAGCAGGTCAAGTTGGGGAGCCTGCGCGAGTGCTGTGCTAGCAAATAAAGTGGAAACTATTGTGAGCACTGCCAGTAGTCGACTAGTGGGCATGGGGTTCTCCTCCATCGTGGCTGTGCATCTCGCCAGCGGCGGCTTCAGTTTCTGCGGGGCCATGGACGTGTCCGCTTTCATGCAAATACCCATGTAGTTGGAACAGCAATAATATAAAGCCAAAGAACACCAATGCTCCGTTAGCGACTCGTGTAATGGGTTCCCAAACGGTGGTCTTCTGCCAGGCGCGTATCACCACACCCATGACGAGTAGCGCGGCAATTTGCCCAAGCTCTACACCAAGATTGAAAAACAATATTTTGCTGAGCAGCCCTTGCTCCTCGCCAATCGTAAGATCTTGCAAGCGAGCGGAAAGTCCAAAGCCGTGGATCAAACCGAAGGTAAACACCATGAACAGTAGGGGCGGCGCGGCAGTGCCAATCCAACGTCGAAAACCGTCGAGGTTTTCAAAGCCTTTGTACATAACAGTGACGGCGATTACTGCATCGATGAGGTAGTGATCGGCGCTTATACCCGCAAAGGTGGCAAAAACGAGGGTAAGGGTGTGACCAAGTGTAAAGGCGGTGACGAACTTAAGAATGTCGCGGAAACTTTTTAGAAAAAACATCACCCCTAATAGGAATAGGAGGTGGTCATAGCCTGTGAGCATGTGCTCCGCGCCGGTCCAGATATAATCCAATATGCCGCCGTTTTGCATACGTTCGCGCGCCGCATCCGAAACATCGTGGGCTAGGGCCGTCGTGCTGAAGCTTGCAAAAAGTAAGGTGGTTAATAGGGTGTAGCCTATCCTTGGACTATTTTTCCGTAAATTCGTCATTTTTTCTCTTGTTTGCCTGTCTTGTAAGTTGTCGCGCTGTTTTTAACAGATACTGGGTTATGATGCCAACGCTATACAAGACATGCTTGCGGCTAGGAATCTTTCCTTTTGTTTGGCGTACTTTATAATCATTAAAAATTACTTATTTGTCAGGAGCTCTACTCATGAAAAAAATGCTAGCCCTTGCGTCACTTTGTTTTAGCGTTGTGGCCATGCCAGCAATCGCTCAGCATGACCACAACCTTATGATGGCTGTTGATGCCACAAATCGAACCGAGGCTAACAAGGCTCGCGATGTGTACCGTCATCCTTATGAAACATTGAGCTTCTTTGGAATTAAGAAAGACTTCACAGTGGTAGAGATGTGGCCAGGCTCTGGTTGGTACACTGAAATCCTCGCTCCCTACTTGAAGGCTGATGGTCAGCTAATCGCGGCGACGTTTGATCGTTCGGATAACCCTCCTGCGGCCTATATGGGCAATGCGGTGAAGGGCTACGATGCGTTCTTGGCTAGCAATCCTGTCTATAGCGATGTGCAGGTCAGTGAGCAAGTCTCAGAGCGAGTATCAGTCATCGCTGAGCCAGGCTCAGTCGATCTTATTCTCGACTTCCGTAATGCTCATAACTGGATTCCTGCAGGCGGTGACAACATCGTGATGGCGTGGCATGCAGCGCTTAAAACGGGTGGTATTGTTGGGATTGTCGATCACCGTCGTGATGCCGATGAGCCTTTCCAGCCAGGCACTGGCTATATTCATGAGCAGCAGTTGATTGACCTTATGACTAAGCACGGTTTTGCCTTAGCTGCCAAATCGGAAATCAATGCCAATCCAATGGACACCAAAGATCACGAAGGCGGCGTATGGAATTTGCCTCCTAATCTTCGTGGAGTCTCGGACGCTGACCGTCCTAAGTTCGAAGCAATTGGTGAAAGTGATCGTTTGACGATGAAATTCGTCAAAGAGTAATGCAAGAACGCACTAGCCTGACTATTTGAGTATGTGTACCAAAGTCAGGCTAGTGCGATTGTTTGAATAATCTACGCCCGCCCGGGCCGAGATGTCCTGCCAGCTATAAGCCGCCGAGATCGAAGTGTCTCGCCCTATCGGATAACTCCAATCTAAAGTCCAAATATGGGCATTGGTCTCTAAAGAATAAGCCACTATATTGCGTCCAGCAGGTGCCGGTATCGCCGCATCAATGGTGAGCGCGTCAGCTATTGCTAGCAATGTAGGATTCGGGGCAAGGGCGTTTGATACTGTATAACCGTCAGTGAAGTTATAACTAAGGTTCAGCGTTGAGTAATTGGCAAACGTGTAATTTAGTGCTGTAAAAACCGAGGTTTGAGAGAAGTCGAAGATGTCGTTGTCAGGGCTGTACATACTGGCGTACATGGCACCATCGTATTTTCCGTCACTGTTCTCGACGCTCGCTCCGGCCGAAAAATCCCATGCGTTACTGAGCCTTTTGCGGAAATTGACATCTAGTGTATTGAACTCACGACTGCGAATCTCTGTGCGGCTATCCTCAAGAGTCCAACTAATAGTAGAGCTCAAGGTCGGAGCAAACGCCCCTAAGCCAAACTTGTGCTGATAACTTGCCCCTAGAGTGACGTGGCTGCTGTTGAGGCCATTGAGCGAATCAAAGTGATGGCGGCCAAGCTCGGCGAATAAGCTTAAGGTGTCCAGGTTGGGGAGTTGCAATAATCGACCTGCCGAAAGCGTCGCATGGGCACTATTGTCACTGAGTTGATCGTCGCTAAGAAACGCGCGCGTAATATTGTCATCATGCTGTACAGCAACGCTCACGTCTAAAAAGTCATTTGCTTGTGCGTTCGCTATGTCGCCGAATAAATAGCTGGCGAGCGTTATCGATAGCACACTTGTACTCAGCCCTAAAGACGATTTCATGCAGCAGGTCCCCTATGATTTCCTATTGCTCCGCAGTTTAACGTCACGAGTGCCTATCGCCTAGGGTTTTGGCTGCGGCTCGAGTCATTGTTGGGCTCTTCTTTCTCGAAGAAACCCAACAAGGCCGCCGCACCTGCAAAAATAGCGGTAATGAACATGATGCCAACGATCAACGCAAAACGGAACATAGGCGCGATAGGGACATCGCCATAGACCTCTACTAGGTAGGCGAGAGCGTTGACAATAATAATGGCGCTTATAAGTGTGACCAGGAGTATTCTTCTCATTGTTGCTCCGGTTTGTCAGTGCAGTTTAAGGGGTTGTTTCTGCACTTATGGCGTGGATAAAAGCAATGTCCCCGCTATGCTCTCCTTAGTGCGTTCATAGAAAATAAACAGATCATCGAAACCGTCGCCATTGAGCGTCGCACTCATAACATCCCCATTTCTAAGGGCTTGATCCAACGCCATCGTTTGATCGGGATTACGTCCTTGTACTTCTTTTAACTCGCTATTGAGCTCAATTTCAAACTCGTCGATGATGCGACGTATGTCGATCTCATAATCGTCGCGGGTTTGGCTATAGTTTAGTGATGCTAGAAAACGATCCTCAGCAAGGGCTGGGGTTGGCGTAATGCTGTTGTGGAACACCTGTACTTGTTGGTCTAACAATACGATCAGGTCTTGGGCGTTGCCGATGCCACTGATATTGGCGGCCAAAGTGGGAATGTGCGGGGCTTCACGTACATTCTGGGCTTGCTCACGAATATCAATCACTGAGCTAAGCATACGCACGGCTGATGGGAATTTTAGTGCCACGGTGACTTGACGAGCGGGGCGTCGCGCAAACGTTTCCCCCTCATTGCGATAGACGAAGGCTTCGACATTGATGCTGCCCGAGATCGCGAGCCATAGGAAAATATCCCCAACCGAGATGGGCTCAACTCGCCACAACCAAAGGTCTTTGCGCCCGTCACCATCTTCGTCATGAAGGAATACGGTTAAAACGTTACCACCGGAGCGCAGCACTTGCTTGGGTTGCGAGAAATCCATTCCTGTGGCCGTGCCGGCAAACAAGGAAACCTTGCCGCCTTCGCGCATGACAAAGTCATCGATATTGTCGCCGTTAACGTCTTGCAATAACTCTTCATGAGTCAGTGCCAGAATCCCCGTGAGGTTGGCAAAATCGAGCTGATCGAAATCGAAATTGCCGAGCCGGTCTCTAATCTCTTCGCGGTCCACTGTGTAGGTGGGCATTTGCGGGAAATAGTCTCCGTCGCTATTGGCGAGTGAGACATCAAAGCGCTCTTCGGTTTCGGATATTAAATCGGGGCGCCCGTCGTTGTTCACATCCCGCAACTCAATAGAGGGGATGCTTATGGTCTGCCCAACGTCGCGCTCTAAGGAGTCTTGGATATAGAGGTTAGTGAAATTACGCATATCCGACACCACGCTAATGGGGGGTTGATAGCGATTGTCTGCATTGCGAATAAACAGCTGAAGGGTGCCGGCGTTAGGGATGATGAGGTCTTCTCTGTTGTCGTCGTTAAGGTCGCGCGAGAACCGTAATCGATTGATGCCCGCACCCGAGAATCCGCTTAAACCGCTCAGGAGTTCTATGGGCTCTGCGAACTCACCGTCTATAACCGGCCATTGCATGACTCGGTTGCCATCGACAAGCGCGAGCATTGAAAATCGCGCCACCCCATCGGTATCAACATAGTTATCGCTAAGATCCCAACCGATACTGCGCCCTTCGAAAGTCACTGTGGTGCTCGGCGCAGAGAAGTCGAATCCTGTATCGGCGGATTGTAAATACAGGCTGACACTTTCTTCGGCAATGCTGAGAATATCCGCAAGGGCATCGTTGTTGGCATCGACGATTAAGAGGCGTTCGATATCTCCCGGAAGCGTGAAGTCGAGCCTCTGGTAGTTTTCTAGGCTAGAGCTTGCCGGTTGTGCATTGGAGTTTCCTGCCAATACGCTCAATGCTAAAAGGATAAAATATTTGTTCATGGTTGTGACACCAGTACGGTTAATGCCGATGAATGCCGCAAGAAAAAGTCGCTGATGCCGTCGCCGTTAATGTCTTCCACTCCGAAATTCATAATGCTGCGTTGTGGGACGAACTGCCAAAATGGGGTGTCAGCGATGCGTAGGTTTTCGTCAATACTCTTGGCCGCCAAGGTGCCTTCGTCAGTGACATACACCGCGTCTTTACGGCCATTACTGTCGATATCGGCCTGCAAGTTCATAGGCGCCGAAAGTCCACGCAGAGTCTCAGCGGAAAAATTCTGATCAAGTTTGAAGTCTGGGCGAGAGTTAAACACTTGGCTGCCACTGCCGTGATTGAATAACAGCTGCGAGCGCACGATGCTCGCATTGCGAACGGCATTGATCACTGGAATAGTGTAATAACTGACACTTAGTTGTTTTTGTCCGTCACCAAAGATGTCGACAACTGAGACATCGAGATCGTAGCCTGAGAATTTCATGACTTGGTCGGGCGCTTGCAAATCAAAACGGCCCCCTTTGTTCAAAAAGAACTGAACATCCCATTCGTTGGAGCGATTGACGATTCGAACGATGTCGGTTTGAGCATCATCGTTGGCCTCTATGAGGTGGATGTCACCGCGCGTATCTATAGGGCCTTGCCACTGAGGTTCGGCGCCGAACACTCCGGAATCGTCCTGGGTCAGAATATTGATTTGCCCGTAAAGATCATTGCCGATATTCATGTAGACGATGTCGGGGCGCGAATCGGCATTGAGTTGGCGGCTGACGGCGGCAGGGCGCCAATGTCGAGATCGCAGTAACTCTTCTTGATTATTATGCTCCCAGCCCGTGACGAACTCCTCGAATGCCGAGGTGCCTCTAGCCGTAACGCGAAGCACAATCCCGTCGCGCTCATTAATGGACAGGTCAGTGTTTAAACGACCGCTGCCTAATGGGATCTCGGAAGGGTCTAAACTTTCGTTTACGGTATTAAAACGATGGCTTAACGAGAACTCCCCCTCAGGGCCGCCGAGGAAAATGCCATAGTCGCTTGTACCAGGTAATAGCAGATCCTTATAACCATCGCCGTTGAAGTCTTCTAATGGGGGCAGAACATGCACTTCTCGTCGCTCTGGTACCGCCGCCACAAGGTCCCAGTCGAACAATGGTTGTAGGTTGGCGCTATAGCTGGGAATGGCGCTAGACAAGCTGAAAACGGCATTGGCAGCAATCAATAGAATTTCTTGCCCTGGTTCATCGCGCACGTCTGCGAAGGCGATCGCGATAATCTCGGGTTTTATTTCAACTAAGCGAGAGGGGCGGTCAGGGAAGCGACCATTGTCTTGCTGGAGATAGATCTGTAGTTCTCGGCCAGTGCTTTGCTGCCACTGAGGAATGACGAGATCTTTGCGCGAGTCTCCGTCCATATCTTCGAAATAGAGCGTTTCTGGCCACTGACCTAATACAATCTCACTGGCGGTAAATTGCGCCTGCGCGAAAGCATCGCCTGCATAAGGCAGGAGTAGAGAAGTTAATGCCAGTGCACTAAAGCGCCGCTTCATATTGTTTATTCCTCAAGCAATTCGCCGTAGCCCGTGGCGAAACGGAACAGGCTAAGGAGGCTGTACTCCTTCTCGCCCTCTACTTGTTGGTAAGAGAAGACAGAGAATAACCAAAGGTCGAGCACCGACAAGCGGGTCTGAGAGGGGTTAAGGCTCGTCTCGTACTGTAATAGTGGTCCAACTGAGATACGACTAATTCGCCGACCTGGATCCCAAAGAGCGAGCTCTACATCGAAAGTGTCCAGCTCTGTAAGGCGATCGCGCGCGACACTTAGGCGCACGGTATCTCCAAGTTGGTACTGAGTATTCACACGTGTAATGAGATCTTGCGCGGATTGAATCGCTTGGCCGTCTAAGGCGTAGATCGTGTCGCCAACCTCAAGGTCCGCATCGGGCAGAGGGCTCTGTGCAAATAATGTGACGATGCGTGCCCCTGATGTTCGAGTGCCCTGTGGGGTTTCAAATATTTCAGTGGTGTAGCCCGCGCGAGTGGCTATAGGGTCCGCTCGATATAGTTCGACAGGTACCGCGCGTTCATCATTGATCATGCGTGCATTTAGGGTGGTTTCGAACACGGTGGTATTGCGACGCACATGCAACACAAAGGTACTGGCACTGCCGGTTTGCTGTGCCAAGGCCTCTAACTGGTCTGGATGGTTGATCTCTTGAGCATCGATCTCTAGCAGTACGTCGCCAGCTCTGATGCCTGCCAAGTCTGCTGGCCCGTTGGGAGTTATGCTGCGCACGCGCACACCGGGCAGGACCGTTATATTGCTTAGTGAGTCGCTTTCATTGAGCGCAGTTTCCATGCCAAGGTTAAGACCTGCACCGATAGACTGGGCGTCACTTAAGCTGACTGTTTCGGGTGATAAGCTAATGCTGGGAACAAGTCGACGAGGCTCGCTACTCACGCAGGCGCCTAAACTAAAGCATAGGATAAGCGTTGCTAAGACTGGGCGTTTGTTCTTCATAGGCTTTTCCTGCGGACGTACACGAGTGCAATCACAACGAACAGTAACATCTGCGGTATTGGCACCCATTCATTGAGCTGTAACATGCGATTATCGATCATGACATCTGAGTAGCCGCGCACGAGTCGACTGACATCTTGTAGGTAAGACTGATCGATGAGAGACGGTTGAAAGCTCGCGTAAATATAATAAGCTCGCTCGCCCAGCACTCCTTTAAAAACATCGAAGGCTAAACTAATCCCCAGGGCGCTAGTCACCGCTTGTGTGGCCGATTGCGCTAGCACAGACACTAGGATCCCAAAGGCTAAGGTAGCAGGCAGGGGGAGCAAGGCTAGTCGTAAGCCGAGCAACACTTCTTCTTGAATTTCTGCACTGCTTATCAGCTCGTATCCGTCCTCTACAACTGGCCCGAAATCCCATAGCAATGCACTAATGATTCCTATGCTCACGCTCAATAAAATCAAAGTGCATAAGGCGAGTAGGTGAACGCTCACTAGCTTGGCAAGTACGTACCATGGCCGGCCAACGCGTCGAATCAGAGCATGACGGATTGCACCGGTGTCCCTGTCATTGGCAAAGGTCCATGCGGCGTAGGCAAGCAAAGACAGTGTCAGAAATGTCAGGCCCACGGAGAAGCTGTCGACCAACTGGCCCCATGCATTGCTGCCTGTGGCAAGGTCGTCGCCTTGGCCTAATAGTGCGTCGCGCGCTTGTTGTCCTGACTCGGATAACTTCACTACGACGGCACGCACCAAGATGATCAGCGTGGGAAGAACAAAAATAATGCGGGCGCTTTGGCTGCGCAAAGTGACATAGATTTCGGCCTTAAGAGCGGCAATAAACCCCTTCATACACTCACCTGACCGTTCGACTCGATTTCGGTATCACGGGCCGTAATTGAGTGAAATAAACTAGTCAATGAAGCGCGCTCCCATAGGAGCTGTTTGACCATGATGCCTTTTTGCACCAGCTGTTGATTGATGAGCGCGGAATCGACTTGCAGCAATTGTAAGGTCAGTATTCCGGCGTCACTATTGTCCTCGATGGTCACCCCTGGGATGCCTTGCACAATGGAGCAAGCACGAACGACATCGTCGCAGTGCACTTGCAGGCGACTCGTTTGCTGATTGAAAAGCCGCTCCACTCTGTCGCTCACAACAATTTTGCCTTGATGGAGGATTGATAAGTGAGTGCAGATTTTTTCGAGATAGGCGAGTTGATGGCTAGAGAGTAAGAAGCTCGTGCCCTCTTCGTGGTTGAGCTTGCGTATCAGCGCCATCACATCTTCAACGCCGCCCGCATCTAGGCCATTAAAGGGCTCATCTAGAATCACAAAGCGTGGACTGCCAAGAAGTGCTTGCGCGATTGAGGCACGACGGCGATTTCCGAGTGATAGTGTGCGAATGCGAAACTGGCTGTATTGGCTAATGCCTAATAAGGACTCTACCTCTTCAGGGCTGCGTACAGGCTTTTCGCAAAGTAACAGGGCGTGTTCTAAGGTTTGCCTAACAGTAAGCTGAGGGTGCAGGCTAGGGCTGTCAAAGATACTGACGACCCCGCCCTGGCTGCGGTGCAAATGATTGGGCGTATGCCCTAGTAAACGTATATCCCCAGAGCCAAAGGACTGCATGCCTAGTAGACACTCTAGGGTGGTCGTTTTGCCCGCCCCGTTGAGTCCTACTAGGCCGTGAATAGCGCCGGTGCTGACTTCAAGGTTTAACTCTTTCAATACCTCGAAGTCACCGAAGCGTTTGCTGAGGTTTTGCACTCGTAATGGTGCGTCTTTACTTATTGCAGCACTGGACACTATGCGCCCCTAATTATTTTACGAAGAGTGTGTCGACGTCGATGTTGGTGACTTCGCCGAACTCAGCTAAGGCTTCTTCATCGATACGGGACATGTCGCCCACGATGGAGATCAATTTTGCTTTGCCGGCGATATTGCGACGCTGGAATGCCAGCATGTCCTCTAAGGTGGCGCCTTGTAACTGGGCAAAGCGCTCCTCTCGTGGATCGTTATTCAAGCCAAGGCGTTCCCAGCTGCGCACTGTGCCATTGATCTGCCGGAAACCAATAGTCGAGGTGCGGTAGCGATTGGCCAGCGCACTCTGTGCCTCATCAAAGCGCTCGCCAGAGACCGGCATGTTCTCGAAAAGATCAAGGAACGCGGCAAGCGCATCGACAGTCTTGTCGTTCTGCGAGCTGATGACGCCAAGGCCTAAGTTCTCTGCATCAATCCTTCCGCCCTGCGCGTACTGAGCCTGCGCTGAGTAAGCCAGTGCACGTGCCTCACGCAACTCCTGGAACACGACACTGGACATGCTAGTGCCGAAATAGGAGTTGTAGAGCGACGCAGGCACTACAAGTGCTTCATCGTAGGTGCCATCAGGAAATTCGATACGCACTTGTGCTTGCGCCGTTTCTTGATTGACCACGTAGATCTCGTTGGAAGTGATCTCTCGTGCCGTGCGGAAACGGTATGCTGGCGTGTCTTGTAACTGTGCAGGAACCTCGTAGCGAGCATGTAGTTTTTCTAGCAGCTCCTCTAATGGCAGAGACCCGGTATAGCTCAAGGTTTGTTTGTATTGTAAAAGACCACCGATCAGCGCTTGCAGCTCTTCTACTGTTGCCGCTTGAATCTGCTCCGAACTTAAAGCCTTCAGCATAGGCGAATCGTCGCCATAGCGGTTATATAAGAACAAGGCTTGGCTGATGGCGCGCGGATCTTGTTTTTGATCCTCGCGTGATTTCAGGATAATCGCTTTGAGCTCTTCTAGCGTGGCGTCATCCGTTACAGGGTTACGCACCAGTTCTAGCATCAAATCTAAGGACGCATCGAACTGCTCATCTAAGCCAGAGACCCCGATGCTGGATTCATTGGCACCAGCGCCGATGCCAAAATCACTACCAAGGCGATACCACTCCTTTTGCAACTCTTCAGCATTGAGCTCGCCAGCACCGGATTTGTTGAGCAGGGCAGTGGCTAAACCAAGTGCGTCGTTTTCTTCCGTGCCCACGTCGATGCTAATCGAGAACGAGAATAAGTCGTTCAATGGGTTTGGCGCGTAGTACAGAGGCACATTGGGCGCGAACTCAACTACTTGGTAGTCTTGGCCGGGTTGTACATAAATGGGCTCTATTTCGTCGTAAGGCATCGCCAGAATAGACGCTGCAAACTGAGATTGACGTGTTGGGTCGATCGATACGGGGTCGATCTGCGGCTTCTCTACGTGAGGAATGTCTTGCTGCTCGTCAATGCGTTGCACGGCCACAAAGTTATTGCCTAGATATTGGTTCGCTACTCGAACGATGTCCTCTTTAGTGACGCTTTCTAGACGCTCTATCTCGGCGCTGTATTCATCCCAAGGCGCGCCTTGAATGAACGAAGATCTCATATTGCCTACACGGGCAGTATTGGATTCAAGTGCCAGTTTCTCTGTCTTTTTGAAATCGTTGACGATGGCTGGAATGATCCAGTCTTCAAACTCGCCCGCTTTCACTAATGCCACTTGATCCAGTAAGAGTTGCTCGACTTCTTCGAGCGTTTGGCCTTGCTTAGGGATGCCCCATAGGCGCTGCGAGCCATAGTCATTAAGAAACTCAGGAGATGAGCCTGCGGCTTGGACGGCTTGTGCTTGGCTTAGATTAAGATTGATAAGCCCTGCTGTGCGGTTGTCCAAAATCATGTCGACCAACATCAAGGCTTCTTTGTCTGGATGACCATTAGGCACGGTGCGGAAGGCTAGCTCGACTTCTTCTTCGCCACGGTAGCGCACTGTCATACGCTCAATTCCTTGGATAGGGTCTTCGATCCATGGGCCTACTTCTGGGACTGGCTGGGCTTGCCATGGTCCGAAGGCTTCGCTGATGGTCGCTATGGTTTCGTCGATATCGATATCGCCACTAATGAAGATCGCCATATTATTGGGAACATAGTAGGTGTCGAAATAGTTTTGGATATACACCAAGGAAGGGTTCTTCAGGTGCTCTGCATCGCCAATCGTCGTTTGTTGACCATAGGGGTGCTTTTTGTAGAGCAGCTCACTAATGGCGTAATAAGAGACGCGGTCCCGGTTATCTTCACTCTGGTTCTTCTCTTCATACACTGTTTCTAGCTCGGTATGAAAAAGGCGGAATACTGGGTCGATAAAACGATTCGACTCGATCTTCGCCCATTGCTGTAGTCGGTTGGAAGGCAGCCCTATCTTATAAACGGTCTCCTCATGAGAGGTGTGAGCGTTAAGGCCAGCGCCGCCCATGCTGTTGTAGAGTTTGTCGATTTCATTAGGAATCGCATAGGCCGAGGCTTGCTGGGCTACTTGATTGATCTGCGCGTATATTTCGGCGCGGGCCTCTGGGTCGGTTTCATTGAAATGCTGTTCATACAAAGCCGTGATTTGGTCAAGATAAGGTTTCTCAGCGGCATAGTCGAGAGTGCCTAGCTGTTGGTTACCCTTAAATAGAAGGTGTTCGAGATAGTGCGCGAGGCCAGTGGCATCGGCTGGATCGTTCTTGCTGCCCGCTTTGACGGCGATTTCGGCATAGAAACGTGGCTCTTGGTGGTTCTCTGTGAGGTATACCTGCAAGCCATTGTCCAGCTCATAGATATGCACACTCATTGGATCGTCTGCCTCGGGTGCATGGATCTGCTGATAACCAAGATCAACACTTTGCTCTGGTGCACGAATTTCGGGCTCTGACGGCGTTGTCGGCTCCTGTGGGCTGCAGGCACTAAGACCGAGCGCTATAAGCGCGGTAACGGCCGTGGCAGTGAAAGTTCGATAGCGTCTGATAGAGCAAGACGAAGACATAGTGTTCTCCAAATAGGTGAGCGGTGGCTTATTCGCTTTTTCAATTGCAGCTAATGTAATGAATTCCACGCAGAAGTCCAATAGAAGCACGGCAGAGTGTGGTTCTAGCGGGTTTCAAGTGTTTGCGGTGGGGTTTCACCTTGTATAAGTAGACGCGCCTCCTGCAGTGATTCAGATAATAGAATCAATTGTTGGGAGGAGCTTTGTAAGTTGGCTTGTAGGGTGGCAATTTGTGCCTGCACTTGGGTGGTTTGGGCAGTGTTCTCCGCTAGCTGGGTTTCCAAGAGGGCTCGTTGGGCCTCACTTTGTACCAGTTCGGCCTCGGTTTGTGCCAGCTCGGAACGTAGTTGTAACGCCGCTGAGAATTGTAGAAATGCTACTGCCATGGCTGCTAGTACAAAAATGGCCGCAATGATCGTTGTTCTCATGAGGTTTCCTGTGTGTGTTTTGGCTCTAGTGTAGCTGTTCAAGGGGGGGCAATGCATCTTTTGTGGCACTTAGGATGGGATGCTTTAGAACTTTTTTGAGACGTTTAGTCGTGCAGGAAAAAATTTGCACATAGCGCACCGGGAGGCGCCTAAGGTTTTTATAAAAAATGGAGTCGATTGCCTGTTAGAGGCGAGGTATGGGAGCTTGTTGGTTTTTGCGAAAAAAACAGTGCTTTGGTCAATCAGAGGAATAGTTTCAAATTGAAACAGTTTTGTAGGAATAGAAAAATCATCATTCAAAAAGACAATGTTTTTTTCATTAAAAAGTTCCCAAATAGTGTTTGCTCAAATCAAAATAAGACGGGTACACTCAGGCCCGTGAAGGAAGAGTAACAATTTGTCGCTACCCGGGGGGGAGCCGTAAAAGGCTTAGGCAAATTGCACGATTGTTCGAGGATGTATTCCTTGTTGTCGCAATGCTTATCGATTGAATAAAAATTATAAATTTCATAAGTAGCATAACAATCGGAGAGAAATATGCCTCACATCACCCGGCGCGGGAAGCTGCGCTATTTGATCCAATCCTGTTTAGCCGCCTCAATCGCACTTCCATTAACAGTACTTGCCCAGCAAGAAGATGCTGACGTTGAAGAAGTGGTTGTCACTGGCTCCTATATTAGAAACAGTGCATTCGCCCAAAACTCCCCTGTGGATACCGTAAGTCAGGTTGACCTGTTTGAATCAGGTGCGCCTAGCATCTCGAACTATATTCGAGACCTGACGTATACACAGAATACCGATGTCGTCGCCAACGTCTTGTCATCGCAGGACGGGGATCAAGACGCCATCGGTGCTTCGTTTAACCTACGTGGTCTTGGTGAGAACTCCACGCTCACTTTGATCGACGGGACAAGAACTTTGTCTCCTGCACTCTCTGCCTCATTGCCCGAAATCGCGATTGATCGACTGGAGCTAGTGCTCGATGGCGGTTCCGCCCTATACGGTTCTGATGCGGTCGCGGGTGTCGTGAATATTATCCCAATGAAAACCTTCGAAGGCGTGCGCGTGCGCTCCTATTATCAGGTCACTGATGAGCCCGGCATGGAAAGTATTTCCGCGTCAGCATTATGGGGAAAGGGTTTCGATAATGGTCTGCATTATGTGGGCGCTTTCGAAATGCAAAAGAAAACCCCGTTGATGCAATACGAACGACCTCGCGAGTGGGCAAAAGATAACGGCTCCTCTTCATCGGGTAACCCTGGCACTTATCGGCAGATCACAGGCGCTCGCGACGGTGTCAATTTGTATGAAAAACATGGAGGGACGGCGACCGGTGCAGTGTTGACCGACCCATCCTGTGGAACCTTCAACGAAGGCGCTCCTGGTCACGGTGAGGGCAAGTACAGCATTCCTTCTGGCGTGAAGCTTGGCTCATTGTGTTTGTTTGAGTATACAAAACAGTTTGCTTATTCGACCGAGGAGAAAGTGTATAACCTCTATAACTCACTCAACTACGAGGCTACGGACTGGTTACGCTTCAACGCTACGTTGAATAATAGCTACCGCATGGCCTTGGGCCGCACAACTTCAACTACGGCCGTGAGTGGTAATAACCGTGAAGTATTGCTGATGCGTGCGGATCACCCAGCCAACCCTTACGGGGTGGATGTGAGCCCATGGAACTGGCGTCCCTTCACTGAGTCCTACACTCATCGCCCTAGTTATATCGAAGATTCGGGCGGCTCACGTGCTTATGAAATTCATAATTCTTTGAATCGTGCACGCATCAGTGCGGAGTATGATTTGACCGATACATGGACCGGTTACACGTATTATTCTAAGCAAGAAAGTAAGGCGATGAACGATTCCTATTCGATTCACTTAGGGAAGTTGCAGCTAGGTCTTGCTGGCATGGGTGGGCCGAACGGTAATGAGTATTGGAATCCAATGGGGTCTGCCGACCCGCGTTCTCCTTACTTTATCGATGGCGTGACGAGCAACTCTGTTGATATCACTGAGTGGTTGTTTGAAGTCGACAAGAACCGCGTGTCTGACAGAGACAGCTTGGAAATTTTCGAAACCGTTTTGACCGGTGAACTTTTCCAGTTACCGGCGGGCACTGTGCAAACAGCCTTCGGTTATCAGTGGCGAGACTTGGAACAAAAAGAGTTCGCGAACCCCTTTGATGTAGCCGGTTGGGATTACAACACAGTGGTGGGAGCGCAGCCTCCAACAGACAACACTTATGTGTCTGAGGTGCGGGCCGCATTCTTAGAGTTACAGGTGCCGCTACTAGAGACTTTGGATTTGCAATTGGCTGTGCGCCATGAGGAATTTAAAGACTTTGGTTTGGATGCGACAACGCCAAAGATTGCCTTGCGCTATGAGCCATTTGCATCGGTGGCCTTACGAGCTTCTTGGGGTGAAAGTTTCTTAGCACCCACGCCCACACAGGCTCGTCCATTCATTGCCGATGAGAACTGTGGTGAGTTGTTCAGCGGCGTTGATGACATGACCAATACTCTATTGGTAGGGGCGACTGTCTGCTCATCGGGTAATCCAAATTTGGAGCCTGAAACATCGACTATCCAAAACTTGGGTATCACATGGGAGCCGACAGGTGTGCTTGATGGATTGAGTGTCTCGTTGGACTATCAAGAGATCGAATATGTTGACCGTATTCGTACTTTGACTAGCCAAGATACCGTGGCTAATCAGTTCAATCAGTTCTTAGCGCAGTCTGGGTATACAGCAGAAAATTATGACTCAACTCCTGGGTCCGCAAGCCGTACGGCGGCAAATGCTTATCTCGCCAGTACTGCGGGCAAAGCGGGTAATCCAGTGATTCGTTATGCTGATAACTCGGTACGCACTGTGTACACGCAGGCCGCTAACATCAGTTCAGTTTGGATTGATTTGTTTGACCTGAAAACACAGTACAGCTTTGATACTAGTGATTGGGGTTCGTTCACTACGACGCTACAGACTACCTATTACTCAACCTATGAGTATGAGGATCTGTTCGGGGGTGTGAAGGATGCGCTTGGATATCAAAATGGTAATACTGGGATTGTGCCGCCATTACCAAAAGTGAAAACAAACTTACGCTTGAACTGGTTCCTTGATAAGCAAAGTGCGTCGATTTCTGCCAACTACTGGCATGACGTGATCTTTGATGATCAGATCGTAGACTTCTACGGCCAAGGCTGGGTTGCACCACGTAAGATTGAAGGCGAAGTTCGCGTCGATGCGCGTTACGCCATGATCGTGGATCAGTACTTGGACAGTGAGTTTACTATCAGTGCGGGGATAACCAATGTGTTCGACGTTCGACCACAAAGAATGGGGATACTAGGCGGGTTTGAATCGCGTCTTTCCACTCCTTGGGGCCGTCAATTCTGGGCATCTATCGAGTGGTCACCTGGCGCGTAATGGCTAGGGTTCTCATGCTAATGGTATGAGAAATTAAGAAAGGGTTGAGGCTTGCGCTTCAACCCTTTTTTTTACCAGTAGGCTTCGAGAGTAATGTGGCCGGTCTTGCCATCCACGCTGCGGGAGAAGCCTTTTTGCTCTAGTGCCGCCAACGCGTCCTGCACCATTCCTGGGTTGCCGCATAACATGATCTGAGAGTCGTTCAGAGAAAGAATGCGTCCGGCTACTCGCTCAATCGTGCCATTAGTAATGCTGGCAGGAATATGCCCGTGAATAGTGTCGTCGACTTTCTCGCGACTCACAAAGGGCACAAATCGGAAACGCTCTGGGTAGTCTTTTTTCAGGCTGTCTATTAGTTCGCTATAGGCGATGTCATCCCACTGGCGTACAGCATAGACCAAGATGATGTGCTCAAAGCGTTCCCAGACTTCAGGGGTGCGCAGCAAGGAGAGAAAGGGGGCGACACCCGTTCCAGTGGCTAATAACCATAGGTCATTCCCGGGAGGAACATTGTCTAGGGTGAAGCTGCCTTCAGGCAATTGCTGAACAAAAACCGAATCGCCGACTTGAAGGCTAGACAGGCGCGCAGACAGTTGACCGTCGAGTTGCGTATAGAAGAAAAACTCTAGGGGCCGTTCGCTAGGCGCGCTTAATATGGAATAAGGTTGCCCGACGCGCTCGCCATCAATGTCTAATGCTAGGGATGTATATTGCCCTGCCTTAAAAGGAGCCAAGTCGGCCTCTATTTGCAGCGAAAAGAGATTTTGGGTGCGGTGGGTATTAGATGCCACGACCCCTTCAATCCACGCTGGCTTCAACTCTGCCATACTGCTTGCCTATGCCTATTGCTGATTTATAGTTGGGCGCGCATTGTCGCACATTCCCACGGTTTTATCCCTGTTCAGTGCGCAGAAAAGAGTTGGCGCTGTGCCTGATTTTTCTATACGCTCAATAGCTAACGTTCCCTATACGTCACCATTTGCAAATAAGATTAATCCTTGGAGTTCGGTATGTTACGCGCCTGGTTTGAAATTGCCCTGTGGAAGAGAATTATACTGGCGCTTGTCCTCGGTGTGATCGTTGGTAGTCTGTGGGGAGAAGGGGCTGTATCCATTAAATGGATCGGAGACCTCTTTGTACGCTTAATCAGTATGGTGGTAGTCCCACTGATCTTCTTTACCCTTGTCTCTGGCGTCATTGCTATGGGGGACCCTAAGAAACTAGGTTCCTTAGGGATCAAAACGCTACTTCTGTATATGGTGACGACCTTTTTTGCCATTACGATAGGCATAATCTTAGCGGTTGTCCTGCAGCCTGGCGCAGGTGTGGATCTATCTTCCGCGGTGCCGGGCGTAGTGCAAGAGGCAATGCCGCTGTCTGAACGATTAATGAGTATTGTGCCGCGCAACCCTATGGCTGCGTTGGCTGAAGGGAATATCCTCGCCATCATCTTCTTTGCCATGCTTGTTGGCGTGGCCGGTTTGGTCGTAGGTGAGAAAGCCAAGCCAGTGGCTGATATCGTCGATTCTGCCTCTGAGATTATGTTGAAAATCACCGGGTGGGTCATGGAAGTGGCGCCGTTCGGGGTGTTCGCTTTGATTGCATGGGTATCGGGCACTCAGGGCGTATTGGCCTTGCTTGATGTCATACGCCTCGCCGCTGCGGTGTTCTTAGGGTGCTTCCTGCATGTGTTCTTGGTGCATGGCGGATTGATGCGCTTTGTGTTGAAACTAAAACCCAGTCAGTATTTTCGTGGTGCGCGAGATGCAATGTTAGTGGGGTTCTCTACTTCCTCTAGCTCCGCCACGATGCCGGTCACTATGGCCGTGGCCGAGCGCAATCTAGGCGTTCGGCCAGTAGTCGCAACGACAGTGATTCCGTTGGGTGCCACTATCAATATGGATGGCACGGCTCTCTATGTGGGGATTGTGTCAGTGTTTGCGGCGCAAGCATTTGGTATCGATTTGGCGTTTGCCGATTATCTTATTGTAATGGGCGCCACGACATTGGTGTCGATTGGCACTGCCGCCGTTCCTGGGGCTTCGGTCTTCTTAATGGCCGCCGTGATGGGCTCGATCGGCATGTCGCCAGAGCAAATCGCCGTGGTGGTGGGCTTTATTATTCCTTTTGATAGGCCGCTAGATATGGCAAGAACCAGCGTGAATGTCGCGGGAGATCTTGCAGTAGCAACAGTCGTCGCTAATTGGGAAAACGAGTTCGATAAAGATGTTTTTGACGGTCCTAATCGTTACTAAGCGTTTAGAAAGACCAAGTAAGCGTCATGCCCATACGCAGGTCTTCGTCTAATACGGCGAGGGCAGAGTCAGGGTCGGCGCGAGTGGCAATGACTTGGCTCATGATCGCGAGTTGGTCTGTCAGCGTGTAATTTAAGGAGACGCTAGCCAGTAACGAGGCTCCATCGAGCGCACTTTGTAGCGTTACGGCTAGCAGGGCATCTCCATTGCGCATTGAGTTTGAATAGCGCAACAAGGCATTGCCGTTGCTCGAATCCCCAATCAATGTCTGTCCTGTCTTAAGCGTATCGTTACTGTTCAGTAGCGTTTCAGCGCTCACACCCAGCATAATATTTTCGTCATTGTTTATGGCGTATTCCAAGCCTGCTGTGGCTCCGAGTTTGTTCATGGCGCTAGTGATCACTTGTGCCGCGAGGCTTGGTTCGGATTGATCGAGCACATCAGCCAACACATCATGACTGTAGGCAATGTCTAGGTTGAGTAGTAGTTTTCCGATGGCTCGGTTCGCAGAGAGCCCAAGCAACAGGTAATCATTAGCCTCGGATTCTGCGTTGCCTATGCCGCTCTGTGCAGCGGAGTAGTGCAATTGGTTCTCATACAAATACGCACCCATCAATGAAATATCGCTACCGGCAATACTCCAACGAATCTGTGAACCAATCTCGAACAAGGCTTTGTCGCGCCGATAATCTGTGAGGTTGAAAGCCGGCTCAAAAAAGAAGGGGCTTCCACGCACGGGGGGCGGATTGAACTCAGGGTACAGGTTCAAAAATGAGGATATTTGTCGATTGTCAGAGTAATGATCCCAAACCAATAACCATTGGTTTAAGCGTGCATCTTCAATGTCGATAATCGTCAGATCGCGATACTCGCTAGTGTTAATCACATCGAGCACCGAGTTGCCGATGTTCTCTCCCCACACAACCGTTTGAGCGCCAAGCTTTAGACTATTGTCGCTGCTGCTACGCTGGATAAACAATTCATTGAGACGAAACTCTGTGTCGATTTTTTCATCGTTGGCACGGTACTCGTAGTCGCCCTGCCAATACACTTTCGCTTGAGCACTGGCTTGTATGAGCCAGCCAGGCGCAAAAGGGTTTTGGTAGCGAGTCAAAAGACTCAAGCGATTGTTCTCAGTGCGTGCTGTTTTCTCGCGCTGACTTGCGTCGGGAAGCTCTGAGGAGTGGGAGTTTACCTGTGCGAATATTTGTTGGCTTAAGCGAAAATTAAACGGCTCCAACCAGGCGGGAGTGGTGTCTTCTTCTGTGTCGAAAAAAGCATCATCGAAACTAATGCTGTCAAAGCTGGCAGCATCAAAACTTGCGCCATCAAGACTATCTAGCGTGTCTTGAGCGGCTGCAGTCATGCTGGCGAGAAGGCAGCTAAGTGCTAGTGCGCAGGGGCGGAAAACGAATGCAGCACTCACGTTAGTTGATTTGCTCCCGCAGCTTCTGCAGTTCTGTTTCTCTGAAGGCGACGTCGGTCAATGTACGCTGAGTTAAGAAATCCTCAGGCACATCGATGCCGGTATTGATTTCCAAAATTGCCATATTAGAAAGACGATTGCTGACGAGGTTCATCATGGTGAGTGAGCGCGCCACCCAGACATCGTTGATAAGCTCTACCCGAGAGGCAAGCAAACGTTTGACCTCTCTGCCATGTTCATCGTACAGGTCGGCTCGTAAGGCAACGAAACGCTCTTTGTCGATGTACTGCACGGTGCGAGCATAGCGCGTTTTGCGTGCGCGCTCGGCATTGGGAATGCTTTCAATAATCCAAACGTCACGGCCTGCCTCCGCGCCTTCCTCAAGAAGGGTGAACGAGTATTCGTCGAGCTTTCCGGTGTCTTGGTCTTCGGTAGTAAATTCCGAGCCGAAAATAGAAGCAGGTTCTGTGTCGTCGTCGGAGTTGCCGCTGGCGATGCGTTTCACTGTACCCAGCGCAGATAAGTATAGCCACGTTTCGTTATCGAGGTCAGAGTCATCATAGGTGACGCTGAGCATTCCGATGCCTTTTTCGGCAGGGGGTTCTGTCACAATCGAGACGCTACGAGTGTCTTTGTTTTCAGGGCCGAAGTTTACGCCGACTGATTCTAAGGCTTTAACCCGTGGCCGTTCAGTGCAGGTAATCTGACTGTCGCGAACGCCAAATTGGCAACTAGATAGTTGAATGCGATTGAACGCGGAGTTAGTCGTTGAACGTTGAGCATCATCGACTTTTTCTAGTATCTCGCGTGCATCAAACTGTGCATGAGCTAGGCTGCTTGGCAGTAGTGCTAAGGCGAGCAGGACGCCTATTCCTATTTGCGTTGGCAATGGAGTCATGCTGTATCTCCCGATGTCTTTTGCATTGGCGCTGTTATGTTGTTTTGCACGATTGCAAATGAACGGTCAGCGTCTTTTACCCCGAAGTCGGGTTTGAATACATGTAGTAGAGCCGGTATTAAAAACAGGTCGCTTAATAATGCGACAAAAATTGCCAGCGAGCCAAAGAAGCCAATCTTCGCCATGCCCAAGTAGTCAGAGAAACTAAGAATAGCAAACCCTAAGCCTAACACCATAGTCGTGTACATCACGGCCTTGCCTACATCGGCAATGGTGCTTTCGAGTGCGAGTGCCATGCTGCGGGTGCGAATCAACTCAACGCGGTAATGAGTCATGAAGTGAATAGTATCATCGACAGCGATACCGATAATAACCGGTGCGATCATGAGGGTATCGGTGTCCAGTGGAATGCCTAGTAACCCCATTAAGCCAAAGCTTAGCAATGCAGGAAGTATATTAGGAATGATTGAGAGGAGACCGCCCTGAATCGAGCCTAGTGTCAGCATCATAATGACACAGATGACGCTCAAGGCTAATAGAAAACTACTGTATTGAGATTGCGCTATTTCATCGGTGGCACGCATCAGCAGAGGGATAGACCCGGTCATCTCGACGTTGAGTGCAGGGAACTGTGTGTCTAAGCCAGCGAAAGATTCCTCGATCTCAACGGCTAACTCGTTAAAGAATTGTTGGTACTGATACGAACCTGCGTTGTAGGCATTGATCGTAATATGGGAGCGGCTATAGTCATCGGAGACCAACGCGCGGCGGTCATCGGGGTTGGCACTGTTAAACAGGTACAACAGTTGCGACACCATCGCCTCGGTGTCAGGAACACGGTAAAAATTAGGATCATCATTGTTCATGATTTGGTTCGTATCTTTCACGATATTGGCCAGCGAATGCGTTCGAGAGATTTGTTCTGGGTACCGTTGTTGAATGCGAGTTTGCAGTGTGTCGACGGCTTGTAAGAGTGATGGGTTCAACAAGCCATCAGCAACGCCTGTGTCGATCATGATCTCCATGCTTTGTGCGCCAGCCATATTCTCATCGACGACGGCATAGGCGACACGCATATCGCTGCCTTCTCGGGTCAGTTCGGTGATATTGGTGTCGATGCGTACTTGCGAGGTGCCATAGAGGCACACAATAAGGAGTGCGGCAAAGATGCCTAATACGGTAACGGGACGTCTGGCAACGATGCGCGGAACAGCGTCCAATATAGTATGTTGCCAGTTAATGACGATGGCGGTCAGTGCGGTCACGAGCGCGACATAGGCTCCAATCATCCCACCAAAGCCAATGAATACCGCTACGGCGTAAATAAGCCAGGCGAGCCCCTGCATGGGGGTAGAGAGGGATTGCCAGAAGCCTTTGAGCCGAGCAAAACCAACATTATTGTTTTGAGTATTGCCCGGATGCCAAACACTTAGCAGAATCGGCAATAACACCATCGTAAAAAACAGTGCCATAAAGACGCCAAGGGCGGACATGACTCCGAAGACACGAATGGGGAGTAAGTCAGAATAACTTAAGGCTAATACACCAGCCATGGTGGTGATGGTGGTGATGAAGATGGCGAGGCCGGTTTTCTCATAGGCGCTGTACAGTGCATCTTCATGATTCTTACCGCCATGGCGAAATGAAAAATAAGCGCTCATCACATGCACGCAATCGGCGATTCCTACCGCAAAAATAAGCAGGCAAGTCAGCGACACCATGGTGGTTAACGCAACGCCCATCCAAGATGTAGCACCCCAAGTCCAAGCAAGGCTTAAAGCAATTGTGAGGATTGGCCAAACCACGGCGCTGAGAGAGCGGAACAGGGCCCATAACAGCGCCACGAAAATGCCGATCATGATCGCGCCAAGCAGGACCAGTTGCTCCATCGTTCTGTTAACAAACTCCATCATCGGCGGGTTGCCAACGGGATAGAATTCTAGCGTCGTTTCATAGGGGGTATAGACCGCCTTGAGTGCATTGAAAAAGCGGCTATAGGCAAACATATCGACCACTTGAAACGGTATGTCTTGCACCTCGACACTCTCATCGAAGCTTAAGGTAAAGCTATCGGGATCATCGAAGGCGCTGAAGCTGCTATCTAGGGAGATGGTTGATGAGTCGATTTGCGGTGTGTAGCCCTCGACGGGTTCCGCACCAAAAATAGTCTGGATTAATATGCCGGCGTATTGCCCGTCTTCGGAGTAGAACAATAAGCGGTAGTCATCTTCTTGCATTGCGCTTGTGCGCATTGCTTGTAATTGTTCTGCGGTGTCGGGTAGAGGGTTAGGAATGAGACGTTCGGAGCGCAGAGTGTCCGCATCACTACGTTGTATTCGCACGGTAGTGAGTGATTGCACACGGCGGATTTTGCTAAGTTCGGAGACATCAACCGCGGTGCCATTGACGACATCGGGGAGCACGCTAGGGTCTAGGGTTTCCCAATGCTCTAAATCTTCGGTGAGTCGGCGTACGGCGGCAAGCGATTGGGCAGAAAACACATCCCCGTCGCGCGCTCGATATACCAAGAAGACAGAGTCATCGCTGCCAAATTGTTCGCGAAACTCATTGAGGGCTTCAATGGCAGGATCGTCCTGATCAATAAAGCTGTCGATAGACATGTCGAGCGAGGTGCGGGTGTATGCCCCATAGATCATGAATACAGTGGAGACCAGTATCAGCGTCAATACTAGCCAACGTACTTTCAAGACCAACAAGGGGATAGTCGCAAACCAACGGCTCAGTGCCAATAGTTTTGTTTCCATCGATCCTAGATTTCCTAACGCCCTGCAATATTAGTGCACAGGTTTTGATTTTATTATTGTGACGTTTTTGTCGCTCTAAAAAGCACGTTAGCTTTCTAATTTATGGGCAGCGGTATACCCCAAAGCTTTGTCGACCATCAGTGATAGGTGTTTCTACGACTATGCGATTACCGCCCATGTCGCCTGCTTCGTTGCGAGCCAAGTCGATAAGCTCTTTTTGCAGTTTTGCGGTACCGCGTTCAACAAAGACTATTTCGCTAAGGGCATTGGTGGTGCTGCTGCCAATTCGCTCGCAGTTGCTCACCTGAGGAGGAGTGGCTACGGAGACTAGCTGCCCTGCTGATGTGACGTTGACCCAAGTGCCGCATGCGCTAATAGCGGTGCAAATGCTGATAAGTAGAACAGGTCTAAGCATGTAGATCTCCAGTATCGAACGAATGCCCGCTAACCATGCCAGTAATGTGAACCGTGGTAAAGCTATTCACGGAAATAAACCCATCAGGTAGGCGGGGCTTGGCAAGTGTAAATGTTGAACTATGTTACCATCCGCAGGCTTTGGCGTACCGTTAAATATTGTGACAATCTTTAAGCGCGGTAGGCCCATAAAATACACTCAACAAGTCGGGGGAGCAGTTATGAGTACTAATCAATTGGCAGGACTAAAAGGCAAGAACGTCGTAGTGATTGGCGGAACATCAGGCATAGGTTTGGCAACGGCGACGGCGGCTGCACAGCTTGGTGCGAATGTTTGGGCAGTAGGGCGCTCGGCGGCTCATATCGACAAGGCACGCGCGCAACTAGGCGAGCAGGTTCGTATAGTCTCTGCCGACACGCATGATCAGGACGCCCTAAAGGCGATCTTCGAAGAAGTCGGCACTATCGATCATTTAGTCTCTGCCGCTACTGGTGCAAGTCGCACATTGAAGCCTTTTGTGGAGCAAACCGACGAGCAATTTCAAGAGGCGTTTGGGAAGCTCTGGGGCTATTCTAAGGTTGTGCGCTGTGGCGTGCCGTACATGGCAGAGGCTGGATCAATAACACTGGTCAGTGGCGCTCCTGCGCGCAAACTGAAGGCCAACTCTTCTGTGTTGAGTTGCGTGGGCGCCGCAGTGGAAAACCTAGTGCGCTGTCTAGCGATAGAGCTTGCACCGATTCGTGTGAATGTTGTGTCGCCTGGCATCATCGACACCGCCTTGTTCGATGGGCTAGGTGACAAGCGTGACATGGCCGTGGCCGGTATGGTGAAAGGGCAGCTGATTGAACGTGTAGGTCGTCCAGAGGAGGTTGCAGGCGCATTGATCTACTTGATGAATAATGGCTATGCTACGGGCACCACTGTAGATGTGGATGGCGGCCAATTGCTGCGTTAGAAGAATAAGAGGTTAGAAGATGAGTTTTAAGCCCGTAATCTTGATTTATGATTTAGATAATAAACTGGTAGATGAAATCGCCGCTGAAATTGGCGCCACGGGGCTCTATACCAGTATCAACACCTATAATGAATCCAATGCCATGGACGCGATCAAGCAATACGATCGCGGGCTTGGTTTTCTGACGAACAAACTCTCGTGTGTGATTACGGGATGGAATAACTACAAGAAGCCGCGAGATCAGTTTCTGTATCGTTTACGGGCTATCGAGAAAAGTAGCCCTTTGCGGACGAGCACTCCTGTCATTGTGGTGACAGAGGATCATCGTGAGGACTTGAAGAAAAGGGCCTTAGACCCAGCCGATGGTGATGTCTGTGGGTATCTGCATCCTGATAACTTCAGGGCGACACTCACAGACATGCTGCACAAGGTAGTTTTTCAAAAGGGCGCGGCGGAGTTGAACCGCCAAGCCTTAGAAGCCGTTGATAACGGCGAAGCAGAAAGCTAGAAGTCCGTGACTTAAGTGCCGCTTTGCTCTGTTAGGGGTTGAGCGGACTTAGTTAGTCGACTTCCGATTGCGAATACCAATAAGCCAAAGAGTATTCCAGGCATCCCCTCATACACGGCGTCCGCCAATCCCGCCCAGCGCCAAGCACTCGCCACAAGCAAACCGCCGATCATCATGATGATCGCCAGTTTCTCACTAGGACGTTGACCAAAGCACAGCACCAATAGTAATGGTGCAAACGCACTGGCCAGCGCCGACCAGGCCATGATGACTAGCGCGAAAACACTCTGTTCCTCGCTAAAGGTTAGGGCGAGCGCGATAGCGGTGACGCCGAGCGTGGCCAAGCGAATCAATAGTGTCGATTCGATTTTGCGTTTAAACAGATCGTTACTCAGTGCCGATGAGCAGCTTAAGATGAGCGAGTCAGCGGTTGAGATGGTGGCGGCGAATATGCCCGCCAACACTAGCCCTACTAATGGCCCAGGGAGCAACTCCATGGCCATTGTTGGCAGTGCGAGCTCGGCATCAAATTCGGCAGGGTTGTTGAGTAGAATGCGTGCTAAAAGACCAACGCCTATGGCCATGCAATAGAACGCTAGAAACCAAACATAGTAATAAATACGGGCACGACGCATTTGATCGGCGTCTTTCAATGCCGCAAAGCGAATCATGATGTGGGGTTGGCCGATGACCGATAAGCCAGCGAAAAGCCAACTAGCGGCAAATAAGATGCCGCCCCCTAAGCCGGGAAACGGTAGGTCCTGTGGGTACCAATCGAGGAAGTGATCAATCGATTGCATCTGTTCACTAGCACCGGCGAAACCACCGCTAGCCTCAAGTCCTACGAAGAGCATGATGGCCATCGCACAGACCATGACGACTGACTGCGCCGCGTCAGTCCAGATAGAGGCGCGGATGCCGCCGGAAAAACAATAGGCAACGACAATCACGGCGCCGAGTGTGGCGCCGATCCAAATAGGCCAGTCAAATAAGACGCTTAAGGCTTTGCTGCCAGCAATGAGTTGCGCGCTGGCGTAAGCCAACAAGAACAATAAAGTGATGATGGCGGCCACGCGACGTAAGCTAGTAAATTGACGACCAAAGCCCCAGTTTGCAAGCATGCCCGCATAGCTAGACTCGCCTGATTTTGCTGCGGCTTCACGCAGTTTATGATGAACAAATAACGAGGCGAGAAAATCCCCTGTAATCCAACCAACCATCAGCCATACGGAAGCAAGACCAGTGGCATAGGTATAGCCAATGGCGCCGATAAACATATAACCGCTGTTGTTAGTGGCGACGGCGGAAAGGCCGACGAGGGAGGGGGGGACACTTTGATCCGCTAGATAATAGTCGCGGCTGGTACCGCGACTTTTTCTAGCGGCGCTGACGCCGATCAGAACAAAGGCAAGAAGACAGAGGACAAAACTAGTAACCATGATAGATCCTTGCAAATGGTGCTGAACGTCGGTCGGCGCTTAGAGTTACTCCGTCACTAAAGGATAGGAGCCTTCTTCGTTGTGTGTCTCATTGCCCGTAATAGGGGGATTGAAAACACACGCTAGGCTCAATTCCTCTTCAGCATACAAAATATGCTTGTCGTGCTTGTCGAGGATATAGAGAGTGCCAGGACTAATCTCATGCACACTATCGTCCGCAAGATTCTTGATGCGGCCTTTGCCAGACATGCAGTACACCGATTCCAAATGCTGTTGATAATGCATATGGGTTTCAGTGTTCGCATAAATGGTCGTGATGTGGAATGAAAAGCCCATCTTGTCACTGGCAAGCAGCATACGCACACTTTGCCAAGTCTCCGCGCGCACGCGGCGCTCGGAGTTTTCACAATCTTTTAGGTTTCTAACTATCATGTAATGTGTCCTTTGCTTATGACGCGATGCTTAGTTCAACCAACAATACAGCGGCAACAGATTGCTCAAGAATAGTCAGTCCTTGCTCGAGCTCCTCTGGTGTAATCGTCAGTGGGCATAGGCATTTCACTACCTGGCCTTCAGAACCGCTCGTTTCGATGATTAAGCCGCGTGAAAACGCTTCGCGACAAATACGGCCAGCAAGATCGCCATTGTTAAATTCAAGACCCTGCATAAACCCGCGTCCTTTTGCGACTAGCAATGAAGAGTCATAGGCCTTGGCAATACGTTGCAAGCGAGTCGCTAGCTGACGCATTTTAACTTGCACTTCTGTTTGGAACTTATCGTCCGACCAGTAGTGCTTCAACGCCGCTGCTGCTGTGGTAAAGGCATGGTTATTACCGCGGAACGTGCCGTTGTGCTCACCTGGCTTCCAGGTGTCTAGCTCAGGTTTGATAAGCGTGAGAGCAAATGGCAAGCCATAGCCGCTTAGTGACTTAGAGAGAGTGACTAGGTCAGGCTTAATGCCAGCTTCTTCAAAGCTGAAGAAACGACCAGAGCGGCCACAACCAGCTTGGATGTCATCAACGATCAGCAATATGTCGTGCTTGCGGCATACTTTTTCTAGGTTCTGCAGCCATTCTTTACGTGCGACATTCAGGCCACCTTCGCCTTGAATGGTCTCAACGATTACACCGGCAGGTTTGTCCATGCCACTAGAGTTGTCAGACACAAGCGCGTCTAGCAAAGCAATAGAGTCGATGTCTTGGCCGCCGTAGCCGTCAAAAGGAATGTGCGTTACACCAGGAAGGCTGATGCCCGCCGCGTCTCTGTGGTGCGAGTTGCCAGTGGCCGCCATCGCTCCGAGTGATACGCCATGGAAGCCGTTAGTAAAGGCGATGATGTTTGATCGACCTGTGACGTTACGCACGACTTTCAGCGCTGCCTCTACTGCATTGGTACCAGTAGGGCCAGTGAACTGTACTTTGTATTGCAATTTACGTGGCTTTAGAATTAAGTCATTGAAAGCGTTAAGGAAATCCTCTTTCGCTTCAGTGTGCATGTCTAGGCCATGAGTGATGCCGTCGTTCTGGATGTATTCAAGCAGTGGGGCTTTGAGATGGTCATTGTTATGGCCATAGTTCAGTGTGCCAGCACCGGCTAGAAAGTCGAGATAGCCTTTGCCATCTTGGTCGTATAACCAGCTGCCTTTGGCGCGGTTAAAGACGACCGGAAATGCACGGCCATAGCTCTGTACTTCTGATTCAAGTTCGTCAAATATGTCAGTCATTACGATGTCTCCAGCTCTTTAGTAGGATTATTAAGTTCTTCGTTTGCGAGTGGCGCAATTGAGAAGGGTCCAATGCGCAATAAGTGCTCCGAATCGTGAAGGTTTAAGAAATGTTCTTTACGATCGAACATCACGGATTCATTGAGAGGACAATCGAGCTTATTGGCAAAACTTGTGAAGAGTCTGCGCGAGGCACTGTTGTCTGCAGTGACGGTTGTGTCTATAAATTGAACATTTTTACACGCTTCGCCAAGCAGCATTGACTTAAGCATAGTGCGGGCCAAACCTTGGCGGCGCATCATAGGGTCAACGGCGACCTGCCAGACAAATAAAGTGTCGGGTTGTTCTGGGGGAATGTATCCTGAGATAACGCCTACCGTTTCGCCATTGCGTTCAGCAATCGCACTTGTTTTCGCAAAGTGCGAACATACAAGCAGATAAAGGTAGGGAGAGTTATCATCCACAAAGGCGCTGGCACGAATTAAATTATGCACAGAAATTGCGTCAGTGGGTTTAGGATTGCGGATAGTAAGTTTTTGTCGAGGTCTTTCTTGAGAACTGTTGTTCTCTTGAAAACTTTTCATAATAAGTAATTGGCTATCTAACTTTTCTCGCCATCTCCTTGGTGATGTGTTGAGCTAGCTTAATAAGGTTATGTGATAAAAATAATAACAATATTAATGTGATACGCTTTCGATGTGGGAACGCATACTAGCAAAAAAATACTTTGATGTCTAAATATATATAGGCTTTGACCCTCGAGGTGACCGGTGAAAATTGATAAGCAACTCCCTGAAACACAAGCGCTGATGCGGTCTGTGCCGAATTTGACGGGGGCTGAAAAACGCCAAAATGAAGTTGAATATGAGCAAGTGTTAAAAGCCATTAGAAGAGTTATCAGAGCTACAGATTTACACTCTCGACAAGTCACCCGTGTGTCAGGGCTGACTTCATCGCAACTTATCTTGTTGAAGGTGGTACGAGACAATAATCTCTCGACCATTAGTGAGCTGGCGAGCAACATCAGTTTAAGCCAGGCCACATTGACTTCCATTCTGGACCGTTTGGAAAAGTCTGGCCTTGTGAAACGTGAACGTTCGGCGCTTGATAAACGTAAAGTTAGCGTGCGCCTAACCGCAGAGGGCGTGGACGTATTGGATATGGCGCCAGAGCCTTTGCAGGATACGTTCATACGTCAGTTTGGGGCTTTGAAGGATTGGGAGCGCAGCATGATTCTTGCGTCATTGCAGCGCGTGGCAGAGATGATGGACGCTGGCGATATCGATGCCTCACCTCTGTTGGATGTGGGGAGCTTGGATCGCTCTAGCCCCGTGCCTTAAACGGTGCAGCTTAGGTCTTGCTCAGTTGTTTGACTTCTTTGTAGCGAAAACACGTATGCACATGGTCGTTGACCATGCCGGTGGCTTGCATATGGGCATAGCAGATTGTGGAGCCAACAAATTTGAAACCGCGCTTTTTTAAGTCTTTGGAGAGCGCGTCGCTGATCTCGGTGTTAGCTGGCACATCCGCCATCGTTTTGCGTTTAGCATCGATGACTTTGCCGCCGACGAACGACCATATATAGGCGTCAAAACTCCCAAACTCTTTTTGCACGGCAAGAAACGCAATGGCATTGCTGCGTAAAGAATAGAGCTTCAAGCGATTACGAATAAGCCCCGTATCTAATAGCCGCTCCTCGATTTGCGCATCGCTCATCTTGGCGACTTTCTTAGGGTCGAAATTAAAGAAGCATTTTCGGTAGTGCTCACGCTTGCGCAGAACGGTAATCCAACTCAGACCTGCTTGCTGGCACTCCAAACTAAGAAACTCGAACAAGGCGCGTTCGTCATGGACGGGTACGCCCCATTCTGTGTCATGGTAGGCGACATAGAGAGGGTCCGACCCCGCCCAAGAACAGCGATTACTCATAAACTTCTTCCTTTTGTTGATCCTGTCACAAGCATAGCCTATATCTGCAAGGACGCCGACTAGTCAGCAGGGCTAGCGACCCTTTACACTGCTTCATTCATGTATGAGAAAGAGAGTTCACCAATGATGTTACTTAGCCGTAAGCCCATTCAAGCCATCTGCTATGCCGCCATGCTATCGGTGTTAAGTGCCTGTGCGGTTAACCCTGTAACAGGGCAGCGTGAGATCAGTTTTATCTCTGAGCAGCGTGAGCTAACGATCGGGCAGCAGCAATATGTGCCGTCACAACAAGGCCAAGGCGGCGAGCTTAGTGTCGATGCCCAACTCAGTGCCTATGTGCAGGGAGTTGGTAATAGGTTGGCGGCGGTCAGTGATCGACAATTGCCCTATGAGTTTGTCGTGCTGAACAATTCAGTACCCAATGCCTGGGCCTTGCCTGGGGGCAAAATTGCGGTGAATAGAGGCTTATTGATTGAGCTGGGGAGTGAGGCAGAACTGGCCGCCGTATTAGGCCATGAGATTGTCCATGCCGCGGCACGACATGGCGCACAAGCAATGGAGCGCGGGATGCTCTTGCAAGGCGCGATGGTCGTCGGCGCGATCGCTGTCCAAGGCAGCCAATATGCAGACTACGCCGTTGGTGGTGCGCAACTAGGCGCGCAGTTGCTAACCCAGCGCTATGGGCGCGAGGCCGAGCGTGAGTCTGATGCTTATGGTATTCGTTATATGGCCCGCGCAGGCTATGACCCAGTGGCGGCAATTAATCTGCAAGAGACCTTCGTACGACTCTCCGAGGGGCGCGGCAGTAGCAACTGGCTAGATGGACTGTTCGCGAGCCACCCACCCTCACTAGAGCGTGTGCAGAACAATCGCGTCCTGGTTGCGCAGCTACGTGCAGAGGGAATCAGCGGGGGTGAGTTAGGCGTTGAGCGCTATCAAGCCGCCACACAGTTTCTGCGTGACGCAAAGCCTGCCTACGATGCCTTTGATGAGGCAGAAGAGCTCATTGCGCAGGACCGCCTAGAAGAAGCCTCGAGACGATTGGATACGGCGTTGAGCTTAGTGCCAGACGAAGCCCGCTTTCTTGGTTTGCAGGCCGATATTCTTGTCTATCAGCGTCGATATGAAGCCGCGGTTAACCAGTATGACCGTGCGATAGAGAAAGACTCGAACTACTTTGATTATTATCTAGGGCGCGGCGTGGCGTATTCCCGTCAGGGGCAACAGCAACGCGCTACAAGAGATTTGCAGGCCAGCATAAAATTGCTGCCGACAGCGTTGGCGATGACTGAACTGGGTGACCTGTCACTACAGAGCAATGACCGCGCCGTTGCCAAGCAGTATTACCAAATTGCCGCCGAAGCCCAGGGGGCCGTAGGAGAGCGCTCACGCAATGCCTTCATGCAATTGGATGTAGCGGATAACCCCGCGCAATACGTCAGCGTACAGGCCTATGTGACCCCGCAGGGCCGACTCGTAGCGCGTGCGCAGAGCGTCGCGTCTATCCCAGTGCGTAATGTGCGGGTGGAGTTCCGTGCCATCATCAGTGGCCAGGAAGTGGCCCGCGCCGTGGCTCTGCCCTTGCTCAATGCAGGGCAAAGTGGCGATGTGGATTCAGGCTTGAACTTCCCTGCAGGGGTAGCACCGAGCGCTGGACAGGTGAGCGCACAAGTCACGAGTGCCAGCGTCGATTAAGCTTAGAAGCGGTAGCGCACGTTGACACTGATTTGACGACCTACCGCCGGCGTGCCGGGGTAGGGCTGATAATCATCGTCCGTTAGGTTGTCGATGCGCAGCTCTGCCGTGATCTCTTCAAACTGTGGAGATGTCCACCCAAGCGATGCCGCACTTAAAAGCGCACTGTTATTGCTAGTGCGCAAAGGGTTGGCCAATTGCTTGCGATATTCATTGTCGAGGCGCAACACATAACGTTCATTCAGCTGATAGCTAAGCGACACAGTGGCGCGATCGCGCGCATAGTTAAGCGCATAGAAACTCGCATCGACATTGGCCGTGCCATAGTCCGACTCTTTCTCTAGGAAAGTGTATCCCAAACTTAAGTCTAGGCGTTCCCACTGTCGTCTTAATAACAACTCAACACCACTGACATCCATGTTGACAGCATTCGCCTGACGCGCGGAGCTAGAGCTGCTGGCATAAGTCCAGTCCACTAGGTTCTCATCTTCGCGATAGAACGCCGCTGCAGAAGCCATCCACACTCGTCCCTCTTGCGCTAAGGTTACAATAAACTGACGTGCCTTTTCGCGGCTAAGATTCGCGTTGCCGCCGAATAAGCCATTAGGCGCAGAGTTAAGCGCCGTATAGCCTGGTACTTGGCTGGTGCCCGCATATTCAGCTTTTAATGTTCGCTGCCCGGAGACTGTCGGCGTGGTTAAGGTGATGTCGAAAACCGGGGATACCGCATTACTGTCCTGACTAGAAGTATCCGCCACCGCGCCAATGCGTACTGTGACCGTTTGATCATTTGGCACGGCGAAATCATAGGAAGGCGCGATCTTAAAGCTGCCGTAGTGACGGCTATCCATCAACGCGGTGTTCAGGTCTGTTGAGCGCACTAATGAATCTTTAGAGACTTGCGCACTGTACTCCCAGTTAAGCTTTACGAAGTCAAAACCACCTTCAACAGCCAATCCGTAATTTTCAGTTTTGTGTTCAAAAGCGCCAGGCGCCCCTGATTCTTTAGTGCGGCGATCAAAATCATAGTTATCAACGAGCTGTCGATAGAAACCCGACATCTGCACCCAGCCATTGTTCAAAGTAGCGCGATGGTTGGCAAGCAATAAGGTGGTTTGTGTCTCGTCCGTTTCTGGTAAAGATGCAAAACCTGTATAAGCCCCAGGCCATGCGAAGAACTTATCTTGAAACGCGATGATGAGGTCCGACTGCGTATTGCCTTCGATACGCTGAATCTGCAAATTGTAGCGCTGGTATTCGTGATCACCATTGCTGACGGAGCCTTCGCCCTCAGATGCGGCCCCGGAGATTTGCAGGCCATACTGCGCCCCGTTGTAGTTAACGGTGTCGGCATAGCGAGCAGAGGAGAACAGAAGTGAATCCGTACCCACCCCCAGATTGACCTCGGCACTTTGTCGTAGCGCTGGGATGCCATAGTAGATAGTGGCGACATTAGAGTTGAACCCGGCCAGAGCGTTATCGCCCCCTGTCAAAATTAGCGGAGTAGAGAGTAGGGCAGGGTCGATAGGCAGCTCTGCCACGTAATGCCCTGTTTGCGGATCAACAATCGTCGCGGCACCTAGCTTAAAGCCGGTGTTCTCAAACAACCCGCCACGCACAGTGATGTCCGCCTGGCCTTCTGGCAAGCCACGTGACTGGATCTCAGTTTGCGGATCAAAGCGCAGTAGGGTGGTGACAGACGCAAAAGTCCCCGCTGGCTCGGTATTGGCGACACGAGTGGGGTTCACGAGGATCTCGGTAAGCGGTGAATTGCTGTCCGCGGCAAATAGCGATTGTGACGAAACAAGTAAAATGGAGACGATAGAAATTTGGCGATTTAACACAGTGTGGGGGTTTCCGTTCATAGATTGATGTTGCTGGAAGGGTGCTAGACGGCGAAGGCGTCCAAAACACATTCTGTTACATTTCCAAAGGAGCAAGAGTTTACTTGGCCCCAAAGATATTGGCTAGGGGTTTTTGGTGGAAGAGACCCTAACCCGTTGATGTGGTTAGGAAGGCATCGCAGGCGCAAGAATCAAGTGACCTATGGAGTTCTCTTCTATATAATCACGCCGCACGCACCCATAGCTCAGCTGGATAGAGTAGGTGGCTTCGAACCACTTGGTCGGGAGTTCGAATCTCTCTGGGTGCACCAAATAAAAAAGCCCACTCTTGAGTGGGCTTTTTTATTTGGCTTCCCCGTCGAGATTAACTCCCGTTCGATAAAACGCATCGCGTTTTAGACAGCCAAAGGCTGCCCCGAAGGGGTGAAGGGTTTGGCTAAGCCAAATCCTGAATCATTGGCAGCGAAGCTGCAAAGACGACCGTAAGGTCGCCCAGCGGGTGAAGGGTTTGGCTAAGCCAAATCCTGAATCAATCTCTCCCCTGCAGCTGACACCAAACTCGTTAGATTCCACAAGGGCCCTTTTTTATTTGCCGCCCCGTCGAGATCAACTTGGGCTTGATTCCAATTTAGGGACATAGGTCAATTCAAGCACCTAAGTTAGGAGGTAATATTTCAAACTTAGGCACTCCTTCAGGAAACACAGCCCATTTTGGAGCTGAAGCCGTATAAATTGCCATTGCGGGTACAAAGTCATTGGAATTATCAAAAGTGGATACGGCAACTGAGTAAAAATTGCCTACTGTTACTTCTGCGCAAACTGTTACCCCGCATTTTTCGCAGAATAGATAATTCATGTCTTTTCCTGAATGCCCCTTGCGAGTAAAGATAACGGGGCTACCACTAACAATTTTAAAATTGTCTTTTGGAATCCATACCCCAAACCATTTATCCGAGCCAGTAAGAATTTGGCATTCTTTGCAATAACAAAACAGCGAATTTATTGGTTCACCTTCAACAGAATATTTTAAATTCCCACATCCGCAGCTACCATTTTTTACTGACATTTTTTCCTCCTTGATAGCTAACGCCCGCGAAATAGGCGTGAGCTTGCGAGCGTCCTAATTGACACGTTTGTTAGGTGCATTTACTTTATTACTCTGCTTTCTATCATTAATTGCTTTCCCTTTTTTGTCAGTCGCCAGAACAGAGCCATGCCACCGCTAGTAGTCTTGTTAAAAGACGTAGTGATTAAACCATATGCTTCTAATTGTATCGTGACCGTTTTAAATTCTTGATCGTTAATACTTATAGTTGAACCAGTCTTTTCTTCTCTTTCTAGCAAGCTAGCGGCTAATTTACTTTTAACAAGACCATCATTAGGGTTTTCAACTAAATAAGGAGATATAAGACTAAACAAATCTCTCCATGTGATGGCGGAAGAAAAAGAATATTTATTTCTACTAGAAGAACCGTGTCGCCGGTTGTAATAAGAACCATGGACCGTGAATTCAGAATCGATATCTGCAATTCCTTCAATTTCTGAGGTTTGTTGGTTCCCAAGTTCGTACACTGTGTTTTGAAGTTCAGTATTTTTCTTCCTCAGTTGATTAATATCAGAGAGGATGTCTTCGCTTGCTGCATATTTAGCCCTAACCCAACCAACGGCAGGGTACATTTTTATAGTTTTAGTTAGGCTAAGTGCTACAAGGCCTGGAAGCTCAGATGCTGATTGCCAAAACTTAACTAACCTTCCCGTCATAACTTTATCTTTAAACGTGAAAAGTTTTTCTCTAAGCTCTGGGTCCGTCTCTGACTTACCAAAAGGGATGTTGTCTGTAGCGCCATGAATTAGGGCAACAACTTTAAGACCTTGTTCAACTGCATAATCAAACTCCTTTTCAGTATAACTTATTCCATCATCCGTAGTTGAACCGTAACGTCCACCTATGACAAGCAAATAATAGTCACAATCGTCGATTACTTTTTTAATAAACTCCCATTGTTCTTCATCAGCAGCAGGGAATAGCTCCATTCCTGCAGGAATACAGTCCATTTCCATAAGAGCTTGAATCACATGCTGCCTTTCATTTTTTAAATCAGCATATGTTGAGCTTACAAAAACTTGATATCGTTTATCCATGAGATCTCGTAATAAGTGGAGCGCATTGTTATAAGAGGCATTACTACTGCATTCCTTTGCCGAGCACAGCTTCTATACGCTTACTTAGTCTTTCAGCAAGCTCTTCCGGAGTTTCCCAGTCTATACAGTTGAACTGCCGTATATCAAAGTGCAATTCTTTTAAATGATCTTTTCTACAGGACCAGAACACTGGCAGATTCAAGCCAAGCGCATAGCCAGCCTCGAAATAAACACCGCCCCTATGCCCTGTAAAATCAGCTACCACGAATCGAGAGGCATTTATCTGGGCAATTATTTCATCATCAATTCTATTAATATGCTCGACTCGGTCGATTCTTATGGGATTGTAATTAGCATCCATAATGCCTTTTTGAAAACCATTGGTGTAAGCTTCATCAAGATTGGAATCGAACCACATTGCAACAAAACCCTGCAAAGAATCAGACGGATGCCTTAGCTGTTCATCTAACTCTATATAACCATCAGGAGAAATGTCAGCGTTGCCACCCATCGCCTGATGTTCAATAAGAGCACGCCGCTCTAAAAGCCGCATAAGGAAAAACAAATCATTGATATTCGAAGAGTATGTGGCAGCGAGAAATCTAGGCTCATTAATGTTAAATCTTACTCCTAATTCTGTTTGTCCATGGGCTGCCTCGATTAGTAGCCTTGTTGCACGATCTGCAATAGATGGAATTGGTCTGGCAAGAACGCTTTTGTAAATATAACTGTTTATTTCTGGCGTTGTTCCTGCACGATTTTGATCTCTTACCCAGCCAGATAGTTTTGCGCGCGCTTCTTTTCCAATACTCTCGCTCATCATGCCCAGCGTACTACCGGAGATTTTAAACTCGCCGCAACGCGGGCAATTTTGATGTACACCATCATAACCGGATGTACTTAGCGTTTCTGCTTTTGTTGTCGCGCAAACTACGCATGGATCTGTATCTGCCATAAATGACCTCTGTTGCGTATAACGCCGCTCACAACTGGCGTGGTTTTGCCGCGTCCGGCGCCGTAGGCGCATTGTTGGTGGCCTTGTTAGGGCGAAGCCTAGGGAAAATGCCAGAATCTCTTAAATCCCCAAAAGTAGCTTCATCCCGCACCTTATCCCACTCCGCTTTGAGTATCTGCTGAGATACCTCAACAATCTCATTCAGGGTTTCACGTAGTTTGCTTATCTGAGAGCCGTGGGTAAATCTTGAAAGATCATCAATCAAAGCAAATAGACGTTGCGATAAATCCTCAGAAGGGTTTAGCTGGAGTTTTACCAGCATTTTTAAACGATCCACGTCTTTCCTAACGGAATTCGAATCTTCAGAGGAAAGTTCGTCCTGAGTGGCAGCCCAGTAATACGTGCGTCCACATAAGGTTGAAATTGCATCGCGCGTTTTCTCGATCCACTTAACACGTTCGGATGTAACTGTATTAATGAAACTAGTTCTCTTGCTATCGCGTAAGTGAGCAACCAGATTCCAAAGCCCGATAAGCAACGCAAATACTACTCCAGCATCTTGCCATGACATGGTCGGTTACTCCTTAGCCCTAACATTTGTATAGTGCGCATGCACAGTTAAAACCGTGCATGCACGCTATCACTATTATCGAAGAGTATCCCACTGTATTCGTGGAATTCCAACAAAGAATAATTCGTGGTTTTAGTGGATGTTCTGGAAATGAACTAATAAGAGATTCGCACAACTAAGTTAACCTCAACTCTAAGTTCTGGAAATGTCACAACTTGTTGGCTCTTAAAACTAATATTTGGTGAGGGGTTATATCTTCGAACCGCCACGACAGTCTCATTGTCGAAAGCTTGATAAGTTGGAATAATTTCGCAATATCAGAAGGTTAGAGTAGTGCTTAGGGATAATTGGAGAGCGAACTGTAGCGAAGAAAACGCCCGAATTGAAGATGTGGTGCTGAAAAACTCACCTTTGTACTGGTTCTAAATTACGGGAAGAGGTCAAGGAGTTCACAGGTTGAAATAATTGATAGAGTCTAGGCATTGCCCCTCGTCGCCAGATTTGTCGACAAATCGAGATAGTAGTTTCTTCCAAAGGTCGAAATCTGAATCAGCTCCTCCCTGCGCGACGATAACCATTAACTCATCCTTATACATTGAGGCTGCCACTACCGGTATATTATTTGAAGGAGCAAGAAAGCGATCTAACACAATATCGATTCCGTAACAGTTCGTTAGGTCCTCAGCTCTCCTATCGCGTGATTCTCTATTAGCCGTTGCGTTCAAATTGTCAGAACTCAAGTCGAATATAGCAATAGATCCAGATCGGAATTCGGTCATGCCAAATTCAGAGTCCAAAATCTCTCCTGCACTAAACCTCACCCCATCACTATTCAATCTTTGTAAATTGAAACGGTTTGGTACTAATAGATAATCCCCAAAAGCACCAACGAGCATTACACTAGGAACTATAAAGCTACTATTAGCGTTCTCAATGACCGAATTTAGATCAGTTTCTGACCAAGGAACTGGAAATGTGTCGCCATGCCTTAGTGTTTCAGCAATATCAGTTTCGAGTTCCTGTGAGGTGTTTTTTCCTACGTGGGTTCCAGTTACACCAAGGGCAGCACCAACAGCCATTGCAATCATGATTTTTATTGCATTCATAAATATTCAGCCGTGGTTTAAGTGTTCAGTCAATGAAGTATTGAATGAGATGAGGCATTGTATCGATCTAATTTCTAGGTGCTGGCCTCATTTTGAATCTTTGTTAAGGCGCCAAGCACTTGCTTGATCTCGAAATTATTGTTTAGTTGTTCAACACTCATCAATGCCAAGTGCACCTATCCTCTTATTGACTTGTTACACACCTGACTTAGCACGTGTAATACATTCTTGAAGCTCCGGCTCGATAGCCATCACTTTAAATGGACTAACATTCGAACCGCCAGTATTACCACTAGGGATGAAACCTACAGCTGTTTTTGTGGCTGCCC
Organism: Gammaproteobacteria bacterium; assembly: GCA_051252515.1. GTDB lineage: Bacteria > Pseudomonadota > Gammaproteobacteria > Pseudomonadales > Pseudohongiellaceae > UBA5078. The sequence goes on along the minus strand of JBPOFS010000001.1, from coordinate 160,356 downwards.
CTATTACTCGAAATATTTGGCCGAAAAGCTCTCGAAAGTCATTTCGCTTTAGTGCCCAACAAAACATAAGCATATGAACTTTGACATGAAAGTATGTAGATTCTTGACCCATAACATGAGCATTTTCTAAGTGCTTAAATGACTGTGAAAAATCACCCTTTTGATTTGCTTCACGAGCTAAGGTCAACTCGGCTTCAATGTATGGCTCTATATTCCTAGTGAATTGACTAAACATACTTATATCCTTGTAGGGGTATAACATTTGTATAGTGTGCGTACTTGTTTTTCAAGGTGAGCACGAGTATCCCATCGAAATAACGGAATTCCAATAGGCGTTGAGCCCACAATTTTTTCCGCATCTAAGCCCCTGGTTTATGCCGACAATATATTTTTAATTCTTCGCGCAAGGTTTTTGGAATTGCTACGTATAAATCACTACCAACAGCAATTCGGAGTACCAGAATGTCTTTCAACATAAATTTTATTGCCGCTCTTATCAGCGCCGTCACGATCGCCTGCCTGTGGTCGAGTAGTGCAGATGCCCAGCCTGATCGCAAGACATTCGACCGCCGCGGGGCGATTGTTCGCACGCTCCCTCGCCAGCATAGTGTCATTTCGGTGCGCAATCGAGACTACTTCTATAGTTCGGGTTCATTCTATGAGCGCCGTGGCAGAGATTATGTTGTGATTGGGGCACCGATCGGTGCACGAGTGAGCAGTTTGCCAGTCGGCTTTGTCAGCTTCGGCATCGGTAATCGCCGTTATTACCATGTCAATGCAACCTATTACTTATGGAATGACCGGACCCGAGACTATGTGGTCGTGGAGGCGCCAGAGGGTTCGCCCAATGTCATGAATGAAACCGCCACTGTCGAGAATTTCGATGTGTTTGTGTATCCCATGGCGGGCCAGACCGAAGAGCAGCGCGACCAGGATCGTTACGAATGCCACGTGTGGGCAAAGGGTCAAACCGGTTTCGATCCAAGTGCTAGTGGTCAGGACACCAATATGTCGATGGATTACAAGCGCGCAATTTCCGCTTGCCTTGAAGGTAGGGAGTATTCCGTAAAATGAAACTCAGACAACTATTACCCTTAGTCATGCTTGTAAATTGCAGTGTCGCCTTCGCAGCAGAAGGGGATCTGTATATCTATCCCTCCAAAAACCAAGACGAAGCTCAGCAGGAGCGAGATCGCTACGAGTGTTTCGTGTGGGCAAACCGTGAAACTGGGTTTAATCCCAATACTGCCGAGAATGTAAGCGAATCGAAAATAGTACGCGTTCCTGTAGGACAAAATCCCAATGCTAATGCAGTGGGAGTCGGCGCTATTCTCGGTGCCATTGTCGGTGTGGCGATCGGTGATTCCTCGCGCGCAGCCGTGATCGGTGCCGGTGTGGGAACGGCAACCGGAGCGGTAATTCAGTCCGAGGGGCAGCGTCAGGTGGAAGCCGAGGCCCGCGAAAAAGGCGAGCGAGTGCTTGCGCAAAACAAGGAATTACTGCAACAGGCGCAAGCCTATCGCCGGGCGTTCAGTGCTTGCCTCGAAGGCAGAGACTATATTGTGCGTTGAGCTGTTAATAGTCGGGGGATGCCTTGCTTTAGTTCCTTGGCTCAATCACGCGCAGCGCTCTTGCCCATATCGATTGTGGCAAAACCATTCTCGCCCCATGACATTACGAAAACTGAAAAGCCTTGCTCCATCCGCATTTCGATATCATTAGTGGTCGCTGGGAAGCCACATGGAACATCAAACTCTTTACAAGCCGCGAGGACTTGTTGGATTGCATTCTCCCATTCTTCCTCGTTAGTGACTCGTTCCCCTTGTTCGTTCTCGGTGGAGAAGAGCCCTCGAAGTGTGCCGGCACCAGGCCATAGCACACCGATCCCATCAACAGCCGCAATTTCCCGAACATTCTCTAGCCCTTTGGCACTTTCCACGACGGTCCAGTTAATTAACTCACCCTCTGGGTTGATTGGCCACAAATCGGCTTTCGCTTTGTAGTCCTCGTCGGACAAACCCCAGTAGGTCGGAGCGATTCCAACTGATTCATCAGGTCGTAGTCCGCCGTTGGACTTGTAACGCATTGCTCGAAGTCCGTGTTCGACCTCTTGCGCACTCTCGACGGTCACAAACATTATCCCTGCCACGCCAGTGTCGAGTTGCCGTGCGATGTTGTGCGTTGCCGCTTCGTAGTCATCGGCAATCTTAGGAGCTTTGACGATAGCCGGATGCGTGTTGATGGTGGCACCTGCCTCGACCAAAGCTTCCACATATTCAACCCAAACTGGAAGCGCTTGTTCCATGGAGGACTCCATGCTTCCGTTGAAGAGGAAATCACTATTGCTAACCCCAAGAGTTTCTTTGGCCAATTCAGGCTGTGATTTGTTTGGAAGATTCTGCGGGTTTCGATTTGCGGGTCGATTGGCTGGGGCGTAAAGCCCAAAGATGGCTTGGCCATCTTCGTGCATTTCTATAAGGGGATTAGCACGGTTGGAATTATGTGCGGATTCCTGCGAGATCACAGTTGCTGATGAACTTAACAGGAGCAGTGCCGTTAATAGTGATAGTTGTCGCATAATATTCTCGTGTCTGATTAGAATTATTTTTCGTTATTTTTAAGCAATGAGTAAGAGTATCCCATCGCGCTTGCGCAATGCCAATAGTAATCAAGGGGGCAAACCACTTGATTAGCCTTCTGCTAACTGCCGCCCATGCCCAATTTTCGCAAGCGATTAGCAATCGCGGTGTGCGATAAACCCAAGCGGCGCCCCAACAGTCTCGCACTGGGATAGTCTCGATATAAAACTCCTAGGAGTTCTCTATCGACATATTCCCGATACTCCTTGTAGCCCAACTCAACGGCTCTTAGATTCAATGTTAAATGTAACTTGCCATCTAGTCGCTTGGCTTCAGGCAGCTTCAGGTCAGTTCGCGAAACCGTTTTGTCCTTTGCGAGTACAACCGTCTGTAAGAGGATCGTCTCCAGTTCACGCAGGTTCCCTGGCCAATGATACTCGCGCAAGGCTTTATAGGCTGAGTCATCAAGGTTCGGCATCGGTTTGCCCGTATGTTTACACACCATATCCAATACATCCCGAACACAGGCATCCCAACTATCATGGCGCTCCCCCAACGATGGCACTAGCAACCGGTAGCCGCCCAGAGCACGCCGAAGCTCAGGTATTAAGCGGTCCTCAGCGCCTTCTTGCACCGAAACCATCAGTTGGAGGCCGCTGTTTGACGCTTCTCTTTCATCATTGAATTGTACCAAGCGCACCTGCGCTTCGATTCCCAAACGGTGAATATTGGTAAGGTACAGGGTTCCTGTGATGTCAGAGTTAGTGAGGGAGATTCGGTTTAGGTTCTCTAAAAACTCTAGGTCGCCACTACCTGTGCAGTAAATTTTACGAAACGGTTGCGCCGCTTGATCGCCAACCATATGACAGCCCCTTGCCAAGCGCTCCTTGCCCACTCCCTCCTCACCGCTGATCCATAAGGGAACGTTGAGTCTCGCAAACTGTTTGGCCTGTTTTACCAAGACCTCCATGGCTTTGCCGTGCGGGTAGAGTGCGCCGAACCCTTCAGCTAGTTGCTCTGCGTGGGCCGTGACGTCTTGCTCCATGAGCAACATTTCTTTTAGCGTAATGACCGCTCCGGCCAGAGTCGCTTCAGGATCGTGTGTAATAACGTCATCGGCATACACGGGAGTGATATCGGCTAACCAGGTCTTACCGTTTATGATCAGAGGTAATGCGCGAAAGCGAGCATTGTGCCGTTCAATCATAGGCATTAGGTCAATGTTTTGAACCCGAGCCTGTAGAGATAAGCCGGGGACTTCATCTACACGTTGGCCAAATGCTCTTGCCGCTGCCCGATTCGCCGCGATGATGCTGCCTTGTGTGTTGATCGACAGTACTGGGTGGTCCAGGGCGCTGAGTAACGTTTTCAATTCACTGTGCCGTCGCTCACTGGGCATTAGGGATATTAGCCGCACTCGGCGAACACCCGGCAGCTTTTCAATCATGGGTTTTACGCTGGCATACTGGATCTTCAACATGCCAGGAGCATAGAAATAGATGGCATTGCCATCATCGCCCCCAACCTCACCTTTGGCCAAATTTATACGGAACTCCACGAGAATGCCCATGATGCTGTGAAGTATCCCCAGCCTGTTTTTACAAATCACTTCAACTCGCATGTTGGCTCCTTTAAAGGCATTCGCGGTGTAAACAAAAGTTTACGCTTTTTGCGCTCGATTGTCCGCTTTTACCTCGCCTCAGCCGTCTGCGGTATTGAAGGCATATATGTTCAGAAACAATACTGTACTGGTAAAAGTGACCGATGCCAGATTTGCATCCGGAAATACAATAAAGCCGTCAACGAGGCCAATAATGAACACAGTCGCTAAGAACTTAAGGTCATCTTCTGTAACACATCCCGAGTTCGACTGGCATCGAATCGCGCGGATTCTGCTCCAGTCACGGGCTATAGACCACATCGAAGAAAGCGAGTTGGTTCCAGCTAAACTCGTATTCAACCAGTTCTCCGCACGGGGCCACGATCTTGCCCAGATTGCACTCGGGTCTCTGCTTACTCACCCCCACGATGCTGCCACAGGCTATTATCGATCGCGCCCGTTTGTCCTGACGCTTGGTCTGGAGCTAGAAGATGCGATTGCCCCTTGCATGGCCAAGGCCGGCGGTTATAGCGATGGCCGTGATATCGGAGTGGTGTGCAATTATCCCAACCCCAAAAGAGATGGGGCCATTCTGTTTCCCATGTGTGGCGGTGTAGGCGCACAGTACACGTCGATTTCCGGCTGGGCGCAATCTATCAAGTACCATTGTGACGAGCTGGGTGACGAGAGTTATCGAGGGGCAATCGGTGTGTCCATGGGAGGCGATTCCTCCATGTCTACTAATGGATTCTGGTCTGCGCTTAATATCTCCACAACCAACCGGCTTCCTCACCTATTTTTTATTGAAGACAATGGCTACGGGATTTCCGTGCCGCAAACAGTACAAACCCCTGGCGGGGATCAAGTCGCTAATCTCGCCTCCTATCGCAACTTGAAAATCATCGACGGTGACGGTACAGACCCAGAAGTGACACCGCAGTTGATAAGCGAGGCGGTAGCGCATGTGCGTTCTGGCGAAGGCCCATGCTTGCTGCGACTGAAAGTGCCACGCTTATGCGGACACACCTTCCAAGACACACAGAAGTACAAGCCCGAGAAGTTGATCGCGGAAGAGCAGGCACGTGACCCCTTGCCGAAATTGCGTAAATTCCTCGCTGAAAGGAACATCATAAGTAAGAGCCAATGGGACAAGCTTGAAACTGATGTCATTGATGAAGTTCGCAGCGCCGTTGAGCTGGCTAAGCAGCGCCCAGAGCCCGATACCGCTCGTCTCACACGGTATGCATTTGCGGAAACGGCAGCGGATGGAAAACCAGAGATCCAACTACGCGGTGGGCTGGCAGCAGACGGGCATGTGATGCCTGCGGGTACGCACACTCCGTCACCCACGGGGCCTCGGCTTAATATGCTGACTGCCATTCGAACTACGCTCGATAATGAATTGTCTATCAATCCTCGGATGATGGTTTTCGGGCAGGACGTAGGCCCCAAAGGCGGAGTTCACGGTGCTACCTTGGGGCTTAATGAAAAGTACGGCGACCGTCGCGTCTTTGACACGAGTCTCTCTGAGGAGGGCATTATTGGGCGTTCCGTCGGGCTGGCGCTCTCGGGGCTTTTGCCTGTGCCGGAAATACAGTTTCGTAAGTACGCAGAGCCCGCAGCGGAACAGCTTTCCGATACCGGCATCATGCGCTGGCGCACTGCCAATCAATTTGCGGCACCGATGGTAGTGCGTATCCCTGGCGGCTTTGCCCGACGCGGTGATCCGTGGCACTCGATGAGTGATGAGGTCGAATGGGTACACAAAGTGGGTTGGCAAGTCGCCATGCCATCTAATGCTGAAGATGCGGTGGGGCTGCTGCGCTTTGCACTGCGAGACAATAATCCCACCATCTTTTTCGAACACCGCACTCTACTGGATGATGCATGGGCGCGACGTCCTTATCCGGGCGATGATTTTGTCGTGCCATTCGGCAAGGCTAAAACACTCTATGAAGGCTCTAAACTGACGATCGTAAGCTGGGGGGCGATGGTGGCTCGGTGTGAGGCGGCTATCAAAGAATACGAGCGGCAGCATGACCTGAGATCCGGCCATGTAGAGCTGATTGATCTAAGAACCTTGCAGCCGTGGGACAAAGACTGTGTACTTGAATCTGTGAAGAAAACGGGGCGTTGCTTGATCGTCCATGAGGATAATCTCTCTGCTGGATTTGGTGCGGAAATCGCCGCGGTTTTGGCTAACGAAGCATTCTTTGATCTTGATGCTCCGATAACCCGCATTGCGATGCCGGACATTCCGAGTCCGCACAACATCAACCTCCTCAATGCCGCATTGCCGTCAGTTGAAGCCATTGTGTCGAAAATCATCGACCTTATTACCATATAAGAATAGAGGATCTCGCAATGGGAAATTTGAGTGAACAAAGCAATTCTGGCCACGTGGACGTGACCATTGAAGACGGTCAAATTGAAGGCACCGCGGCTCGCTTTTCACAGTGGCTGGTCGAGCTAGGGGCTACCGTTAAGGCGGGTGATCCACTGCTTGAATTGGAGACCGACAAGGTGGCCATGGAGGTTCCTGCGCCCGCTGACGGAATACTCGTCGAGATGCTGGCCGTGCAAGATCAGGAAATCACACCAGAATTTGTGCTTGGGCGCATACAGACTGATTCGTCTGCGGTTCGACCACAGACATCGTCTAGTGAAAGGAAGCCTGTGTTAGCTGCCGCACCAGAGGCACCGCAGCACAGCCCTTCCAATGCAGGCTCTAACCCTGAGGCGGAGAATTGCAACTTAGTGGGTCCTGCCGTGCGCCGTTTGGTTCGCGAGCACAACCTCGATCTAGAGAGCTTGTCGGGGTCTGGTCGCGGCGGACGAGTTACGCGTGATGACGTTCTGCAGTTTCTGGAGCGCCAGCCACAAACATCCACTCCCGAGACCAAGGTGTCAGCACGCACGGAGCTGCGAAGCCGTAAAGTTCCGCACACCACCATGCGCAAGGCCATTGCTCGGCACATGGTCGATAGCCTGCTTGAAACATCTCCCCATGTAACCAGTGTTTTCGAGATGAATATGAGCAATGTGATCGAGCACAGGCGATGGCATAAAAAGGAATATGCAGAGCAAGGGATCAATCTGACATTCACTGCCTATTTCCTTGCCGCGTCGGTCGCTGCCATTCAGGAAGTTCCAGAGGTTAATGCGCGTTACCATGATGATCATCTGGAGATTATTGAGGATGTGAATATTGGTGTGGGTACGGCGCTGGGGAATAAGGGACTGATTGTTCCGGTAATTGCGCAAGTACAGGATATGTCGTTATTCAAGATCGCCCAGGCGCTCCAGCAACAGACCGAGAAAGCCAGATCCGGTAATCTAGCGCCAGCAGATATGCGCAACGGCACGTTTACCATCTCCAATCACGGAACCAGTGGCAGCCTGTTTGCGGCGCCCATCATTATCAACCAACCACAAGTAGCAATACTTGGTGTAGGCAAGCTCGAAAAGCGAGTGGTTGTAGAAACGATTAATGGTGAAGACGAACTGAAAATAAAACCGATGTGTTATGTGTCTCTGAGCATTGACCATCGCGCCTTAGACGCCTATCAAACTAATCTTTTCTTAGCACATTTTGTGAAAACGATAGAGGAGTGGGGGCAGTAGTCACAGGAATCGAGTTCAAAAAAAATGCCCGATCATTTTGTGTGATCGGGCATTTTTCGTTTTTGGAGTGCGATCAGGAGAATAAGCGAGCGCCGATGAATATTAAACCGACTAAAACGAAAAATATCATGCCGGCCCAACTGAGAAAATACATGAACTTTCCAGGTTTCATATCATCAGGGGTGTGGTCTGACATGATCAAGCGGAAGTTGAGGTATCCGTATACTGGTGCTGATAGGAAGGCCATGATGGTAACGATATCGATCAATCCAGTAAGCGATTGCGCAAATAACATGATGATCGTCAGTGCACTTAGGCAGATAAAAGCCATCCATCCTATATAATGCCATGAGGCCTTTTTTGTATCGGATGCCGCCAATTCTGTTCCCGCTGCTAGAGATCGAGAGTAACCGTCAATAACCGTAATTGTCGTAGAGAACATCGTTGTAAGGGCTGCCACCGCAATTAATGGTCCTGCCCAGCTGCCAAGCAATTGCACATAGACGTCAACAAATTGCGTCACAAAGCCTCCGCTCGAATCAGGTAAACTGATACCCGTCCCGTACAAGCCCAATGCGCCAAGACTGAGAAAGGCAACGGCCAGTATGGTACTCAGACCATAACCTACGTTGAAATCAACTCGCCCCTCTTGTTTTGTAACCTTGTTACCGCGAGAGGCACCTTTGGCTTGTACCCAAAGGGATTGGAAGACAGACACTTCGATAGGGGCTGGCATCCAACCCATCAATGCCACTAGAAAAGCAAGTGAGCTAAGCGTCCATGGAGACGTTGCTACAAAATCGGGGGCTATTACCGGTTCGCTAAAGATAGCGCCAACTAGTGCTATCAATGTCGTTACCGCAAGGAGTGCCATTATCGGCTTTATTGCGCCGTCAAGCCGACGATACTGGCCACTTTTCAAGAGCAATACGCAAACCCCCATGATTAGGGCTGCCCAGACTGTTGCGGGCAAGGCTTGTCCGATAAAATGCTGCAGAATGGCAACAGTAAGAAATGTTACCGCTGCTGTGGATGCCACGGCAGAGACGACTGCCAAGGCTATAAACAAGTATAGAAACCCCTTGCCCATACGTTTATAGCCATCAAGCAAATTCTCGCCAGTTGCGATCGCGTAACGATGGCCGTACTCAAAGAAAGGGTACTTCAATAAATTGATCAGCAGGACAAGTACTAACAGTTGGAAACCGAAATCGGTGCCAGCCCGAGTAGACTGAACAATATGAGAGGTTCCGACTGCTGCCCCTGCCATTAACATGCCTGGGCCGACGTACGCCCAGAGCTTCTTTAAATTCAATCCTTCACTCTCTTGCTCAATCGCTTCTGGCTGAGAAGCCTCTTTATTATTCATATTATTGCCTCATCTCGATTAACACGCCTGATAAAATATCAGAGCATGACTACATGCCTGCCTGGCCGTAATTAACCGCTAGAGCTTCGCAGACTTATACGACACGTGTCAACAATGCGTGAGGGTCACTGCGTATCGGTTAGCGCCATGCGGCGCTCTCCTCTCATGGACTATAAAGTCTCTCCCATGCAGGCACGTTCATGGTGTATCTCCTTCTAATTATTGCAATACATAAAATTGACTTTAATGGATCATTGCGTATCATGAGGTCAGTTTTTAAAATTCTAGCTTTCTGTAATGTGCTAATAAAAATACTGGAGAAGTCGAGTGAAAACCAAGAGTTACGTTTATGGAGAGTGGTTTGAGGGGCAAGGGGAAGGCAAAGATGTGCGCCATGCCGTAACTGGTGAAATTGTCGCCAAGGTATCCAGTGAAGGGATCGATTTCGCGCGAGTGCTGGCTTACGGTCGAGAGGTTGGAGGTCCTGCGTTACGCAATATGACTATTCATGAAAGAGCCGGATTGCTGAAGCAGCTTGCGAAACACCTCACCAGTAAAAAGGATCAGCTTTACAAAATCTCGGCGTGGAGCGGGGCGACCCAGCGTGATAATGCCGTTGATATCGACGGTGGGATTGGCACCTTATTCAGCTACTCCAGTATGGCTCGTCGTGATTTTGGTGATGAAAAGTTTATTGTGGAAGGTGGTGCCGAGCGCTTGTCCGCTGACGGCAGTTTTACTGCTCGCCATATTTTGGTATCTAAGCTAGGCGTATCAGTACATATCAATGCTTTCAATTTTCCCTGTTGGGGGATGCTGGAAAAAATTGCTCCCAGCCTGATTGCAGGGGTTCCTGTGGTCGTCAAACCGGCTTCTGACTCTGCATACCTAACGGCCGCAATGGTCGAGGAAATTGTAGCGTCAGGACTACTGCCTGACGGGGCGCTACAGCTAATCTGTGGCCGCACTGGCGATTTGTTTGATCATCTTACCGCGCAAGATGTCGTGAGTTTTACGGGCTCCGCAACCACAGGAAAAATGTTACGAAACGATCCCAATATTGTTGAGAAAAGTATCCCTTTCAATATGGAGGCAGATTCGCTCAATTGCTGCGTGTTGGGTGAGTCGGTTGAAGTCTCGGATCCTGAGTTCGACTTGTTCATTAAAGAAGTCGTCAGAGAGATGACAGTCAAGGCAGGGCAAAAATGCACTGCGATCCGCCGCGTTCTAGTCCCTAAAGCGAAAGTACAGGCCGTCACTGACGCCTTGAAGGGGCGACTCTCTAAGATAGTAATGGGGGATCCTCGTGTCGAAGGCGTGAAGATGGGCCCATTGATCACGGCGTCTCAAAAGAATGATGTGCAGCGCAGCGTTGAGGCATTGCTGGCGCGTTGCGAGTTGCTACTGGGTGCAAATGACGATTTTGAAGTGCTGGGTGAAGGTGTCAGTAAGGATGCGTTTTATCCGCCCACCATTTTATTGTGTAAAGATCCGTTGGACGCATCATCGCCCGCCCATGCGATTGAGGCCTTTGGCCCGGTGGCCACGATCATGCCTTATGAGTCTATAAGTGACGCGGTGCAAATTGCCAGCCTTGGGTTAGGCAGTTTAGTGAGCTCGGTGGTCACGCATGATGTGCGCGAAGCACAAGAGTTGGTGCTCGGTTTTGCGCCCTATCATGGCAGGATACTGGTTCTTAACCGAGACTGTGCGGCCACATCCACTGGACACGGCTCGCCTTTGCCTCAGTTAGTTCACGGTGGGCCCGGCAGGGCAGGTGGAGGAGAGGAGCTAGGTGGCTTGCGCGCGGTCAAGCATTATATGCAACGCACATCGGTGCAGGGCTCTCCTACAATGCTGATGAACATCGCTCAGGAATATATTCCCGGCGCCAATACGTTCAGCACCGATATCCACCCCTTTAAAAAACACTTCGAAGATCTCCTGATCGGAGAGAGCCTCACGACTCATCGACGCACTGTCACTGAAGCGGACATTGTTAATTTTGGGTGTTTGAGTGGTGATCACTTCTATGCTCATTTTGACGAAATTGCGGCGCGGGATTCTCTTTTTGGTAAGCGTGTTGCTCATGGCTACTTCGTGATCTCTGCCGCGGCGGGCATGTTTGTTGAGCCCTCTCCTGGCCCTGTTTTAGCCAATTATGGTTTAGAGAAGTTGCGCTTCATTGAACCGGTAGGGATAGGCGACACGATCCAGGTGAAATTGACAGTTAAGCAAAAAATTGCCAAAGAAAAACGCACTGAAGAGGAGACAGCAACAGGGGTGGTTGTCTGGAGTGTTCAGGTCACCAACCAGTACGGTCAGTTGTGCGCGGACTACGATATCCTGACTCTGGTAGTACGCAAAAACGGTTGATGACTGAATGTCAGGGTTCGTGCTTTAGTTTGTGCTGACCTTGAGTGAAGCGAGGGCGATTTGGCTGGGGGCTGGACAATGGTTCAGCCTCTCGCATTGAGCTTAGCGAGCGCTGGGTGAGTTCTTGGTACTCCTGAGTCCCTAGGGTTTTCCAGTTGATCTCCTCTTGCGTAAGTGATCGTTTAACAGTGCCAGGGTTGCCCAATACGAGGCTTCTAGGAGGGCATTCAAACTTGGCTTTGATAAAGCATGTCGCTGCAACAATGCATTCAGCCCCGATGATCGCTTCGTCCATGATTACGGCATTCATGCCTATCAGTGAGTTTCGACCAATACGGCAGCCGTGGAGAACTGCCCCATGACCGATGTGACCATTAGCTTCAATGACGCAATCCTTTTCGGGAAAGCTATGGACCACGCAGGTGTCCTGCAGATTCGAGCCGGCTTCCATGACTATTCTGCCGAAGTCGCCGCGTAATACTGCGTTAGGGCCAACGTAACAGTTGTCACCAATAATGACGTCACCTATCAAAACGGCAGTGGGGTGAATGAAGGCGGTCGGCGACACAACAGGGACTAGATCTTCTATAGCGTAACAAGGCATTAACTGGATTCCTTAAATGTAAATTGGTATCGGCGAGCTCTAATGTAAAGATTCTCACCGTTCACATGTGATGAAAAATAATAGTAGGAAGGAAAGTATTATGCATTACAAAAATATTAAGTACGACGTTAAAAACGGTGTCGCAACTCTCACCTTGAACCGGCCGCAATCTCTCAACAGTTTTACCGCGCAGATGCACGAAGAAGTTCAGCAAGTAATGAAGGATGTGCGTGAGAATCGCAATGTTCGTTGCCTTCTTCTTACAGGTGAAGGGCGTGGCTTCTGCGCCGGACAGGATCTAAATGATCGTGCAGTCACGGTGAGTGATGAGCGCCCTGATTTAGGGGAGTCGGTAGAGAAATACTACAACCCCTTTATTCGCGGAATAATGACTCTGGAAAAGCCAGTGGTTTGCGCGGTCAACGGTGTGGCTGCTGGGGCGGGCGCTAGTATTGCGCTGGCATGTGACATCGTTCTGGCTGCGCGCTCAGCAATTTTCGTGCAAGTATTTTGCAAAATAGGTCTGGTTCCAGATTCTGGTGGTAGCTGGAATCTCCCTAGAGCGATTGGTGTGCCCAGAGCGAAAGGGTTGGCTTTGCTAGGCGACAAATTGTCGGCTGAAAAAGCCGAGGCATGGGGCATGATTTGGCAGTGCATCGATGACGAAGCGCTAATGCAGCAAGCCATAGAGATGAGCGAGCATTTGGCGACGCAACCCACCAAGGGCTTGGCGGGCATTAAGCGGCTTATCAATGAGTCCTACAATTCGTCTTTGCACGAGCAGCTTGAGAGCGAGAAGGCAGCGATGCGCACGCTTGGTTTCAGTGACGATTATCAAGAAGGTGTTGCCGCCTTTTTGGAGAAACGTCAACCGGCTTTTAAAGGCGAGTAGACCATATAGTTGCTGTAGTTAATTAATTGAAACGCGTGGTAGTCGAGTTCAGAGGATGTTCTGCGCGGATTGAAGGTTCTGTTATATCGGAGAAATCATGAAGAATATGAGAATGGCATTTATTTGCGATGCAGTCCGCACTCCTATCGGCCGCTACGGTGGCGCGTTGTCAGCTGTGCGGGCCGATGACCTAGGAGCAATTCCCATTAAGGCCTTGATGGACCGTAACCCATCGGTTGATTGGTCAAGAGTCGATGATGTTTTTTATGGCTGTGCCAATCAGGCAGGCGAGGACAATCGCAATGTGGCTAGGATGAGCAGCTTGCTTGCAGGCTTGCCAACATCGGTACCAGGAAGCACGCTTAATCGCTTATGTGGTTCTGGGATGGATGCTGTCGGAAGCGCAAGCCGTGCTATTAAAGCGGGAGAAATCGGGCTCGCCATCGCCGGAGGTGTTGAGTCCATGTCCCGTGCGCCTTTTGTCATGGGCAAGTCGGATACAGCGTTTGGGCGCAATGTTGAAGTGTATGACACCACGATTGGTTGGCGGTTCGTTAATAAGCTTCTGCAAAAACAATACGGCATCGACTCTATGCCAGAAACAGCAGAAAACGTAGCCGAACAGTTTGATATTGACAGAAAGTCTCAGGACGAATTTGCGTTTCGCAGTCAGCAGCGCGCGATCGCTGCTCGAGACAGTGGGATCTTCGCTGAAGAGATTGTGCCTGTGCATATTGCACGGCGCAAACAAGAAGACTTAATAGTCGAGCATGATGAACACATACGCGATGATGCCTCGTTGGAAGCACTAGCGCGCTTGGGAACACCGTTTCGTGACAATGGCACGGTGACGGCGGGTAATGCCTCCGGAGTCAACGACGGTGCCTGTGCCGTATTGCTAGCATCAGAGGAGATGGCGAAAGAGTTTAAGCTAACGCCCAGAGCGCGGGTGGTGGCCATGGCGACTGCGGGTGTTGAGCCTAGGATCATGGGGTTTGGTCCAGCGCCTGCTGTTCGCAAAGTATTGGCTATCGCGGGTTTAACTCTGGCAGATATGGACGTCATTGAATTAAATGAAGCCTTTGCTGCGCAAGGTCTGGCTGTCATGCGGGATCTGGGCTTGTCGGATGACGCCGCTCATGTGAATCCCAATGGTGGCGCCATCGCCTTAGGGCATCCTCTGGGGATGAGTGGTGCTCGGCTTCTGACTACAGCTACCTATCAATTACACCGTACCGGTGGTCGTTATGCTCTTTGTACCATGTGCATTGGTGTCGGTCAGGGAATCGCCACTATCATCGAGCGTGTATAAATTGGTTGCGATACTTTATATTTACATTAAATGTAGAAGATGTATCATTATGTTCGAGCTGAATAAGTAGAGGTGTCTCCGATGGCTGATTACAGAATGAACGAAGCAGAACTGGAAAAAGTTTTTCAGGACCGAATCGATGATGAACAGAAAATTGAGCCCAAGGACTGGATGCCTGACACCTATCGCAAGAACTTGATTCGTCAGATGTCGCAACATGCCCACTCTGAAGTCATAGGTATGCAACCGGAAGGCAATTGGATTACTCGAGCACCGAGTTTGCGGCGCAAAATGATATTGCTTGCCAAGGTGCAGGATGAAGCTGGGCATGGCCTTTATATTTACAGTGCTGCCGAAACTCTGGGCGCAAGTCGTGAAGAAATGGTTCAGGCATTGCACGACGGAAAAGCAAAATACGCGTCGATTTTCAACTATCCTTCCCTGACCTGGGCCGATGTCGGTGCGATTGGTTGGCTTGTGGATGGTGCCGCAATTGTCAATCAGATTACCCTGCAGCGCACCTCTTATGGCCCTTACGCAAGAGCCATGGTACGGGTCTGCAAGGAAGAAAGTTTTCATCAGCGCCAAGGGTATGAAAGTTTGATGGTGCTTGCTTTTGGTAGCAAGGAACAAAAACTGATGGCCCAAGATGCTCTTAATCGTTGGTGGTGGCCTTCGTTAATGATGTTTGGGCCACATGACGCTGAATCCGCACACAGTGCTCAGTCTATGAAGTGGAAGATCAAGCGCAAAAGCAATGACGAACTTCGTCAGGCATTTGTTGATCAATCGGTTCCGCAAGCAGAGTACCTAGGGCTGAAAATCCCTGACCCGGATTTGAAATGGAATGAAGAGCGTGGTCATTATGATTTCGGCGAAATTGATTGGGATGAGTTCTATCGCGTTATCAACGGCAACGGACTTTGTAACCGGCAACGAATTGTTCATCATCGCCGCGCTCAAGACAATGGCGCATGGGTGCGAGAGGCGGTAGTAGCCTACGATGAAAAGCAAAAGGCTCGTAAAGCGAAAGCTGCCTGAAATAATCAGTGAGAGGTATTAATTAAAATGGCGACAATAAGTGATTTCCCTCTGTTCGAAATTTTTATTCGTTCCAATCGAGGTCTCGACCATAAGCACGTGGGTAGCCTACACGCAAAGGATTACGAGCAGGCTCTGGAATACGCACGGGATTGTTATACCCGACGCAGCGAAGGGGTGAGTATATGGGTGGTAAAATCTAGCGATATCGTGGCTTCGCAGGAAGAGGACGCAGTGAGTTTTTATGATCCTATGGATGACAAACCTTATCGACATGCGTCGTATTACAAGTTGCCCGAAGCGGTCAATAATATGTAATGGCCTGTAGGGTCAACACCACACATCTGGAGTCGGTGATGAACGAAACAAGACAAGAACTTTTCGACTTTGTAGTCGCTCTGGCAGACGATGCCATGGTGCTGGGGCAGCGCCTCTCGGAATGGTGCTCGAATGCACCTTATCTGGAAGAGGATCTAGCGTTGACCAATGTTGCTCTGGATTATGTTGGGCGAGCTAAGATGTTTTATGAGTATGCATCGAAGTTGGACGGCGAGAAGAGTGCTGACGATATTGCCTTTATGAGAGATGGTCGTGATTTTCGCAACCTACTCATCATGGAGTTGCCGATTGGTGATTTCGCATTTTCAATGGCGCGGCAGTTCCTTGTCGATGTATTCAACGTTCAATACATGACTCAATTACAGGAAACAGCGGATTCAGAGATCGCTGCCATTGCTGGTAAGGCAGTAAAAGAGTGTCGCTATCATTTACGTCGCAGTCACGAGTGGGTAGTACGACTCGGAGATGGCAGTGAGGAAAGCCATGCGCGAACTCAAAAAGGCATTGACGAGCTTTGGGGCTATATTGATGAACTTTTCGTGAATACGGATTCGGAGCTAGCGCTGATTAAAGAGGGCGTTGCTGTTGATAGGACATTGATACGCGACTCTTGGAGCGCGCAGGTTGATGCGGTATTGGAAGAGGCGACCCTCACTAAACCAGGCATTGACTGGACGGTTACGGGAGGGCGTCAAGGTATTCATACTGAGCACTTTGGTCATATGCTGGCAGAAATGCAGTTTTTGCAAAGAGCTTATCCTGGGCTGGAATGGTGAGGCGCTATGTCTAGTATTCCCATCGTTTCCGCTGAGTTCAATGTGCGCTGCGTGCATCGAGAGGCGAGCGACAATCAGGCCATATGGGCGCTCCTAGATCAGGTTAAAGATCCAGAAATACCTGTTATTTCGATATGGGATCTAGGTATTTTGCAGGATGTGCGTAAAGAGGGCGACAAAATATTCGTCGTTATTACCCCTACCTATTCAGGGTGTCCTGCTATGCGTGAGATCGAAGAGGATATCCATAGTGTTCTCGAGCAGGCAGCCTATGCGAATGTGGAAGTGATTAGCCGACTGGCGCCGGCCTGGACTACCGATTGGATGAGTCCGGAGGGGCGTGAACGACTTAGGGAATACGGAATAGCCCCTCCTCAACAATTTGCAGGGAAAAAACTGCAGTGTCCCCAATGTGGGTCAAGTGACACATCACTAATCAGTGAGTTCGGATCAACATCGTGTAAAGCACTGCATAAGTGTAACGAGTGTCTGGAACCTTTTGATTATTTCAAATGCATTTGAAAGGCAAAAAATAATGAGCAATAACACTTTTTACCCTTTGTCAGTCTCGCAAATAAGGCCTGAGACTGACAGCGCCGTTTGTATCACTTTTGATGTTCCTGAAGAGCTCAAAGAAAAGTTTCAGTTTGTCCAAGGGCAACATTTAACGCTTAAAACGACAATAGATGGGGAAGAAGTTCGTCGCTCCTATTCCATTTGCTCAGGAGTTGACGATGGGAAGCTGCAGGTCGGCATTAAGAAAATAGAGGACGGTGTGTTCTCAAATTTTGCCAACAACGAGCTGAAGGTAAAAGACACCATCGAAGTCATGCCGCCGCGTGGAGAGTTTTATACCGCGCTGGACGCCGGCAATGCTAAGAACTATATGTGCATCTGCGCAGGCAGCGGAATTACACCCATACTGTCGATAGTCAAATCCATATTGTCACGCGAACCCGAGAGCCGCGTGACCATTTTGCTCGGCAACCGAAACTCGTCTACTGTCATGTTCAAAGAAGACCTAGGGTTTCTGAAAAACCGTTATATGACACGCTTGAACTGGCTCAATATTCTCAGCCGAGAGCAACAAGATGCGGAAGTGCTTTTTGGCCGTCTTGATAACAAAAAGGGCGGCGAGCTGAATAAGTCGAAATTGATTGATATAGCCAATACGGATGAGTTTTTCCTTTGTGGGCCCGAGTCCATGATCTCTGAAGTGTCCAGAGGGTTGCGGGACTTCGGCATCGCCGAGAGCAAGATACACTATGAGTTATTCTTCTCCTCCCCCGAGGATGCGCAAGCTGCGATCAAAAAACATCAAGATCGAGCTAAACGCTTAGCGGGCCGGGTTAGCGAAATTGATGTGAAGGTAGGTGGCCGTTCAATCCAGTTTGACCTGACCGCTGATGGCGAGAACATCCTTGACGGCGCCATGCGTAATGGGGCCGATTTACCATTTTCTTGTAAGGCGGGAGTCTGCGCCACCTGCAAGGCCCGCTTGGTGAAAGGAGAGGTTGAAATGGATCTCAATCATTCTTTGACGGAGCAGGAAGTAAAAGATGGTTTTATCCTAACCTGTCAATCCCACCCTATCAGTGATCATGTGGTTGTGGATTTTGACCAGAAATAGATTCGATGTGAGCGGCTGTTTCGTTTAATATCAATGGCCTCCTCGGTCAACGTCTGTGGGAGGCGCTTGGGGGAAGAATCTATCGCTGAAAGGGGAACGAATCGATGACACAGAGGAGTGTATTGACCAGAGTGTTGGCTGATATCAACAAGGAGCAGTCACTTAGCGGTACGTCAGTCATCATTACAGTGTTCGGAGACTGTGTGTCTCAGCATAGCGGCAGTATTTGGCTTGGTAGTCTTATCCGAGCACTGGCTCCGCTAGGGATTAACGAGCGCTTGGTTCGTACCTCGGTGTTTCGATTGGTCAATGATGGGTGGCTGTCCGTACGCAAGATTGCTCGAAGGAGTTACTACAGCTTTACTGATTCTGGTAAGAGCCAGTTTGAGCGTGTCGCTCGCCGGATCTATCAGGCAGAGCAGCAGGAATGGGATAACGGCTGGACCTTGTTGGTGTTGAGTTCCGTGCCGGCAGAGAAGAAAGATGAATTGCGCAAGAAACTTCTATGGCAAGGATTTGGTCAGTTAGGGCATGACTTGTTTGCACATCACCGCTTTGACAGTCAGTCCCTAGATGAAATTCTGAATGAAACGTCTGTGATAAATGATGTTGTAGTCCTGCACGCTGAGGCTCGTGAATTCCCTTCCCGCATGGCGCTTAAGACGCTGGCTCAGGAAAAATGGGACATTGCGGAGTTAGAGGGAAGGTATAAGCGTTTTCTTGTGATTTTTCGCCCAGTCTTGGATGCAATGATAAAGAAAACTAAACTTGATCCGGAAGTTTGTTTTTTGCTGCGAATACTATTGATTCACGAGTATCGCAGAATACTATTGAAAGACCACGATCTGCCAATTGAGCTGTTGCCCAGTGGTTGGCCGGGTTTAAATGCGCGAAACTTGACTGTGAACCTTTACACACGGCTATCGCCTATGGCGGAAGAGTTCATCACAACTGAGCTTGAATCCGCCGAAGGCCAGTTGCCGAAAGCGAGTTATTCCTTCTATGAGCGATTTAACTGATGTGAAGTAGCACTCTGCCGCTGATGTGAGTTACGACAACACCTTCAAAGGGGGCGGTGAACAGATACTTTTATTGTTGTCGATTTGCTTAATGTGTGTCGTATTCGTGCTGGTCGGGCTGTAAAAAAGAGTGTTTTGGGGGCTTAGTTGTCTTCGCTGTAACTGCTAGGTGAGTATGACCTTGATTCGCAAATAGAGTGAAGATTCATGGCGCTCGAAACCCATTTTGCGCTAGCTTAATAACGGACACGGTTTGTATTGAACGTATATTTGTAGTGTGTCATATTCGATGGCGCTCAGATTTACCTTGATCTTAAGATTAGCTAATCATTAATCTTAATATAATGAAAACAAAAATTAGGGGAAAACGGTATGAAGAAAAAACACATGCGAGCGCGATCGGCTTGCCTCGTAGGAGCAAGTACCTTCGCGGCTATGCTTTCCGCGAGCGGAGCCATTGCTCAGCAAAATGCAGACGATTCAACTATTGAAGAGGTGGTGGTCACCGGCTCTCTTATCTCGAGAAGCGGTTATGAAACCCCGACTCCTGTTTCGTCGCTTGGCGAAGAAGAGTTTCGCCAAATGCCAGTGACCCAGATCGGAGAGGTCGTTGAACGGCTACCGGCTTTCCAGGGCTCTCAGAATTCACGTAACAATGTCAGCGTCAGTGACGGTACATCCGGCACCAACTTGCTCGATCTTCGTGGCCTCGGTGCCAACAGAACTCTGATCCTGCTAGACGGCAAACGCGTTGTCGGTGCATCCATTGGCGGTACCCGAGGCGGAGCCGTAGATATCAGTAACTTACCAAGCGGCCTGGTAAAACGCGTTGAAGTAATCACGGGCGGTGCGTCAGCTACCTATGGCGCAGATGCGCTGAGTGGTGTTGTTAACTTCATCCTCGACAAAGACTACACCGGTTTTAAAGTCAGAGCGCAGGGTTCTCGAACTACCCACGGCGACGGCGACGCCTATGTCGCGGGATTTAGCGGCGGTGTTCCTTTCGCCGACGGTCGTGGACACTTCTTGATCGATGTTGAGCGCGGCTATGATAAAGGCATTGAGGGCAAGCCGCGGGACTGGGCCGAGCCTATGTCTGCCTTGGTTCCTAACCCAGCCTATAGTGCCGATAACACTCAGCCATTTTATACCACCATCGATGAAGCTGGTTTGTCGATTGCGACCTATGGCGGTTTGATCACTAGTGGCCCACTTCGTGGCACACAGTTTGGACAGGGTGGTGCGCCGGAGCCTTTTGAGTTCGGAGATCCGATAAGTGGCATCTGGATGTCAGGTGGAGACTGGAAAACGTCTACCCTTCACCAGGTGACCGGTTTGGCGATGGAGCAAGAGCGTGACAGTATTTTCTTACGCTCTAGCTACGAGTTAACTGACTCCACAACTGTTTTCGGCGAAATGCTCTATAGTGATTCTCAGTCAACTAACCCTGCGACGGCATTTGCCTTCAGACTCGGTAATATCACTATTAACCGTGACAACCCATTCATTCCGTTGGCAACTCAGAACGCGATGGATGCGGCTGGTATCACAGAGTTCAGAATGGGCAGTGTGAACGGCGACGGCGGCAATATTCAGTTTGAAAGCCAGCGTAAAATGACTCGCTTTGTGCTTGGTGCCGAGGGCTCGCTTGACCTAGGCAATGATGCATGGGATTGGGAAGCTTCTTTCGTTACTAACGAAAACGACATCAAGCAATCGACCCCGAACAACTTGAACAACGCCAAGTACAACCTGGCGACCGACGTGGTTTTAGATGGTAATGGCAATCCTGCTTGTCGCATCAATGCAGATCTAGATCCGACAAACAACGATGCAGCTTGTGCTCCTTATAACAACATGGGTCTTGGTGTAGCCTCACCGGAAGCGTTGGCGTATGCGTACACCACCGGCTGGCTGAACATGAAAATCAAACAGGAAGTTGTGTCCGGTAGTGTTTCAAGTGAGCCGTTCGAAAACTGGGCAGGGCCTGTGTCTGTAGCCTTCGGTGCGTCATACCGTACTGAAGAGGTAGGCGACAGTGAGTCCAGTTTAGAAGACCAGGCAGGAGTTCTCACTGGCGGCAACTACAACCCTACGTTCGGCGATTATGACGTTACTGAGTACTACACCGAGACAGTGGTTCCGTTGCTTGCCGATCAGCCTTTTGCACAAATGCTAGATCTTAATGCAGCCTATCGTTGGACGGACTACAGTACGTCGGGTAACGTCGAGACTTGGAAGCTAGGTTTAAACTGGCGTCCGTTTGATGACTTGCGTATTCGAGCAACTCGCTCGCGAGACATTCGCGCCCCGAGTCTAGGTGATCTGTTTGACGCTGGCACATCTGGAACAGGCACTATCCGCGATCCATTCTTGAATGATCGAGAGTATCAACTGGTATCCCAGACGCGCGGTAACCCAACCGTTAATCCAGAAATTGGTGACACGACGGGTATTGGCTTTGTCTATCAGCCATCTTGGTTCGAAGGGTTCGCAGTTTCCTTGGATCGTTACGACATCGATGTTGAAGGCGCTATTATTTCGATTGGTTCACAAGCGGTCGTGGATCGCTGTTTTGACGGCAACGCCGTAGTGTGTGGCAGTATCGAACGCGACCCGATCAGCAACGAAATCTCAAGGGTTATTAATCAACCTCAGAACGCTCTTTTCCAACATGCTAGTGGCTACGATCTGGAAATGAGTTACCGCTTCCCGCTTTCGAGCCTCAACTCCGGTTGGGAGGGTGACCTCTCTTTCCGTACGTTGATCACGTATGTCGATAAGTTGGAAACCAATGATGGTGTCATTGTTGCGGATGGCGTTGGCAAACTTGGACCGAGTATTGGTGCACCAAGTTTTGGTCTGAACTCGGCTGAGTCTCGTTACCTAGCATCGCTCACTTATGCGAACGGTCGTTTCGATTCTACCTTTACTGCGCGTGGTATGGGCTCTGGTGTTTACGACAATCGATATGTTGAGTGTGCTCCGGGTTCATGCCCAGTGTCCACAGCAGCCAATCCGACTGTTAATGACAACCATGTTGACTCTATTACCTACTATGACTTGGGCTTCAATTATGCCTTGGATAACGGCAGGGCTTACTTGAGTTTCCAAAACGTGTTCGACACGGATCCGGCTGACGTTGCTTCAACTAGCTTCTGGTCAGGTCCTGGTAACATGACGTTCTACGAGCGCATGGGTCGAATTGTGCGTGTAGGCATTAACTACGAGTTCTAAACGATAGATTGTTTAGCTAGGCAGAGGCAAAAAGTGAGTAACGGGTTCGGCACGCCGAGCAGCGTTACTAGCCTCTTGTAAAACAACCCGCAATCTCAACTAGAGGTTGCGGGTTATTATTGTAGGTATTGCTCAGCGACTCTTGTGTCTGAGCGGTGCCAAATCGACAAGCTGGAATTGTTCATCCACAGCTTGATAATAAGATCCCTGTTCCCGTTTGGAGTACTGTATGAAAGACCGACATTTTCTTCTTGTGGGGCTGACATGCGCCCTGTTTTCTCTTACGTCCTTCGCCGGTGGTGCTCACGCATCCGATAACGCCCAAACCTCTGAACCTGACTTACTTGAACTGTGGGAGTCGGGAAAGACGGCGTTCGGCCAATACGTGACTGGGGTGCCCTATACCGTTGAGACAGGTCGCGATCTCGCCGCCAACCCTCTATTGGACTACGCCTTTCTGAATTTAGAAAACGATTACAACATCGACTCAGCTCTCGATATTGCAGAGGGACTTCGAAGTGTAGGAGAAGACGCTGCGATGGAATTGCTAGTTCGCATTCCTCCTATGTCTGAAGCCGGTGTGGAAGCCTCGCGAGCGCGAGTCAATGAGCTTCTTGCCATGGGTGTGGACGGTGTGGTGTTCCCCCATGTACGAAGTGCTGAAGAAGCACGTACGGCAATCTCCTTCTTCGAAGGCGTCAATGTGTGGTCCCCAGCGAACCCCGATGGTGACATCGTGGTGATGCTCATGCTCGAGACACCAGAAGTGTTCGCTGAGCTAGAAGAGATTGCGAATATCCCCGGATACAGTGCGCTAGCCTGTGGTATCGGCAGTTTGACCGGTGCATTGGATGGCGATCGTGAGGCTGCTGAGAAACTTAATTTAGAGCTTCTCGAGCACAGTCTGCGTGTTGGAATGGCTGATTTGATTACTGCCAGTCCTGATTCAGTAGCGAGTCGTGTTGATCAGGGATTTCTAGGTTTGCTGGTATACGGACCTTCGGCGGATGAAACCATTCGCTTGGGTAGGGTTGCCGCTGGTCGCTAGCGTTCAGTTTTTTTGCGAATTGCCATGTTTGTGTACAGATGGCAAATAAACGATTAACAGGAGTTAATATGGATAAGAAAATTTCTCGCCGCACTATTCTCAAACGCGGCTTACAGATCCCGCTTGGAGGAAGTGTTCTTCTCGGGTTAGCTGCGTGTGGCAGTGACAGTGATAGCAGTACGGCAATGGTCTGTGCCGACCCGAATTTGATGACGTCAGCGCAAGAAAGTGTTCGCCGTACATTGAAGTATACGGAGGTTTCTCCTGACTCTTCGCAAGTGTGTACAGGCTGCGCCTTCTTCCATGCTCCGGCACAAGAGGGTGGGTGTGGGTCGTGCGAAATGTTCGCGGGAAACCCGGTGAATCCAGGTGGCCATTGCGATTCCTGGAGTGTTAAATCATAAGGTTTTGCGAAAGGCTGAGCCAGTATTACCTTGTAGTTAAACTTCGGCGCTTTGGCTCCGATGACATAATTTTTAGTGGATAACTATCTAGCAAGAAGTTCGGAGAAAATAATGACGTTTCAACTCAGACGCGGTGGGCCTAGTCGGCTCGCTAGTACATACAGAGCTGGTAAATTTTATAGCATGATGCTGGCGGCGGGTATTGCCTTTGTTATGGTGAATCTCTCTAGTCCCGCCAATGCGGCTGCGTTGTCTGAGATGGAACAAAAAGGGGAGTATCTGGTTGCGGCAGGCAACTGTGTGAGCTGTCATACCACCGAAGACGGCAGTGAATTTGCGGGCGGGCTCAAATTCGAAACACCGTTTGGAGTGATCTATTCGACAAATATCACCTCTGACCCTGAAGTGGGTATCGGCCAGTGGAGCCTTGAAGACTTTGCTAAAGCGATGAGGCACGGCGAAGCACCGGGCGGCAAACACCTCTATCCTGTTTTCCCCTATGCCTCCTACGCGAAAGTTAGCGATGAGGACGTCGAGGCTATTTACGCCTACCTTAAAACGATCGCACCTGTGCGGACTACGCAGCCGGAGAATGAGCTCGGATTTCCCTACAATCAGCGCTGGGCTTTAGGTCTCTGGAAAACGATGTTCCTGGACGATACCCCCTTTGAGCCGCAACCGGAGCAATCGGAGGAATGGAACCGTGGTGCCTATTTGGTAGAGGGCTTGGGGCACTGCGCAATGTGCCATACCCCGATGAACTTCTTGGGCGCAACTGACAGTGATCTTGCAATGACGGGTGGAACCTACATGACCCGCTTCGAGGGAAAACTCTCAGCATGGTCGGCGCCTAACCTCACCTCAGACGATAGTGGTCTGGCGATGTGGACTGTCGATGATATTACGGATTATTTGAAACTCGGCGTGAGTCATCGCGCTGGCGTATTCGGGCCGATGAACGAAGTGGTGGTGAACAGCACACGCCATTTGTCGAGAGAAGACGTGCGTGCGATGGCCGTCTACTTGAAGGGCTTGGCTGCTAACTCTCAAGGCAGCGGTGAGCCTGCTGGAGCCGATGTCTTACGGGCCGGTTCATTACAGTACGATATTCACTGTGGCAGCTGTCATTTACCAACAGGGCAAGGCTCGCCAGAGCAGGGCCCACCGTTGCTAGGCAGCCCTGTGGTTCTGGACGTGAATCCGGCATCCCTGATCAATATCACTTTATACGGAGCTCAAACTCCGCATATTTCTCCATCGGATGAATGGGCGGCAAGGACATGGATACGGATGGAGCCTTTCGACAATATATTGGATGATGATCAAGTTGCAGCGCTACTAAGCTTCATCCGCGCGACGTGGGGACATGAGGCAGGAGCAGTCACTCCTGAGCAGGTCGCAGAGCAGCGTTAACTATTGGCCATGGAGAAATGAGTAACTTATTTGCCGCGTAGCGGCTTCATTGAACATGTTTTAGGAATGATCAAATGAGACCAAGAATATTGTTACTCAGTTTAGGGATGCTAACGTCTGCCGTGGTGGGTGCTGAGCAGCCTCTAGCGCCGGCCCCACTTCTATACGTGTGGGCTGGCGATCTCGACAAGCGTCCAAGCGATACTGATTTTCTTGCCGTGATCGATTCAGATCCAGACAGTCCATCATACGGCGAGGTTTTGGCCACTGAAGGTGTCGGCGTCGTTGGAACAAATCCCCATCATACAGAACCAGTCGTTCCAGCCAGTGGGGTTTTGTTAGCGAATGGCTACGCCGCCGGAAGAACATTTTTCTTTGATCTGACTGCGCCAGAAAAACCGCGTTTAGTGGGCGAGCTGGCTCCTGTTCCTGAGTATGAATATCCGCACAGCTTTATTCGTCTTGACGATGGGGAGCTGCTGGCGACCATGCAGTACGGTGATGGGAGTATCTCTGGAAATCCTGGCGGCCTCGCCCGGTTCGATTCGGAGGCTAACTTGATCGCCAGTACCAGTGCCGCAGACCCAGCATTCGAGGGCGAGCAGATCCGGCCATACTCTGTTGAAGCGATTCCGGAGTTAGACCGGGTTGTTACAACCAGCCGAACAATGAATATCTTCACAGAACAAGCAGCCGACGTGGTCCAGATTTGGGGGCTCTCAGACTTAGCGCTCTTGCATACCCTGCGCGTTCCAAGGGGTGAGCCGGGCAATATCCCTGAATGCGTATTCGGGATCGGAGACATGTGCGAGGCAGGTCAATATCCTGCGGAGGCTCAGCCGTTTGAGAGCCGCGTAATGAGTGATGGCTCTGTTCTGATGAACACCCTGATGTGTGGTATGTATCGTATTGATGGGGTCGATAGCAACGAGCCTAGTATCGAGTTGGTGCTCAACTACCCAGATTTGTTCGGCTGTTCAGTGCCAATAATCATAAACCACTTCTTGGTGCTGCCGGTCATGTTCAGCGAGACAATTCTGGTGTTTGATATCTCAGATCCAACCGAGATCAAGGAAGTCAGCCGCTTCGATACGCCGGGTTATCAGCCGCATTGGGCCGCAGCAGATCCTGCCGGTTCTCGACTAGTGGTGACGTCCTCTGGGACAGCGCCTACTTATACCGTATTAATGTTCGATTTCGATTCAGTCAACGGTCAGTTGAGTCTCGATGAGTCCTTTGGCTCGCCCGAATTTCCGAGAGCAGGGGTTTCGTTCTATCGAGACTCCTGGCCGCACGGTGACACTGGCACAGCAATCCCCCATTCGGCAGTGTTCGGATACCGCTAGAAACTGTTTAATTCCGATACTTATTCCCCTTAGAAGGCCGTGGTTCTGCGAACTGTGGTCTTTTAGGGGGTAGACTCGTTTTTAGCAAAAATGATGAAGTGTTGCTTATGCAAAGATGCGTGAGAATAAGCATTAATCATGCAATTTTAGCTAGAGTGTTAGCATAAATAGCAGAAAAAATTCCGATATATTGCATTACCATGGCTCCATAAGAATGAAAATATTCCTCTGGAGCTCTGTATGCAATCCAACCTTCCTCAGCTGAAGGATGTGTCCCTTAGCGATAAATACGAACTGCGTAATGGTCATGCCTACATGACCGGTATCGAAGCGCTTGTACGTCTGCTTATTTTGCAGCGTCAGCGGGACGAAGCTCGCGGTGTGAACACCGCTGGCTTTGTATCCGGGTATCGAGGTTCACCTCTGGGTGGTTTGGACCAAACCATGTGGAAGGCTCAAAAATACTTAGATCAGCATCAAGTGAAGTTCCAGGCCGGCGTGAACGAGGATTTGGCCATGACCGCCGTGCGCGGTACTCAGGAAGTGACCATGTTTCCGGGTGCGCTTTATGAGGGTGTGTTTGGCATGTGGTACGGCAAAGGGCCGGGGCTTGACCGTAGTATGGATGCGCTCAAGCACGCCAATGCGGTAGGGACTTCTAAGTTCGGTGGCGTGCTGGCGGTGGCGGGGGATGATCACGGCTGCAAGTCCTCCAGCTTGCCTCATCAGTCCGAGCATGACTTCATTTCAGCCATGGTGCCGATACTAGCGCCGTCCAATGTGCAGGAGATCCTCGACTACGGCGTACTAGGCTGGGAGCTGTCGCGCTTTTCTGGCTGCTGGGTCGGATTCAAGTTAAGTACTGAAGTGTGCGACTCTGCAGCCTCTGTAGATATCGATGCGGAGCGTGTGAAAGTGCGCAGACCGGAGAACGTGGACTTGCCGGCTGATGGCGTTCATGCCCGCTGGCCGGACTCACCCTTGGATCAGGAACGACGCTTAAATCGCCACAAGATCTACGCGGCGCGCGAGTTTGCGCGCGCCAACGATATCAATCGAGTAGTACAAAACAGTAGCAAAGCTCGTTTTGGAATTATTGCTACGGGTAAGGCTTATCTTGACGTGTTGCAGGCTCTAGACGATCTAGGCATCGATGAGGCGCAGGTGGAAAGCTTAGGCATTCGCATTTTCAAGGTGGGCATGCCTTGGCCGCTAGAACCCATAGCGACCCACGATTTCGCTGAAGGTCTGGATGAAATTCTAGTAGTGGAAGAGAAGCGAAGTATTATTGAGGATCAGCTCACAGGGCAACTTTACAACATGCCAGTGGAGCGTCGTCCGCGAGTCATTGGTGAGTTTGATGAATTCGGCGAAGTGCTGCTTGGCAATCTGGGCGAGCTGACCCCAGCCGGGGTCGCGAGAGCCATCGCCAGCCGCATTTCGCGCTATTATCAAAGTGAAGAAATGAAACAGCGTTTGGACTTCCTTGCTTTCAAGGAGAAAGCGCTCGAACAAGTTACCGAGACCATAGACCGGACGCCTTACTACTGCTCTGGTTGTCCACATAACACTTCCACGGTCGTGCCGGAAGGTAGCCGCGCATTGGGCGGTATCGGCTGTCACTATATGGCTCAGTGGATGGATCGCGAAACCGAAACTTTTACTCAGATGGGAGCAGAAGGCACCTCATGGATTGGACAGGCACCCTTCACTAGTAACAAGCATGTTTTTCAGAATCTCGGTGATGGCACGTATTTCCACTCCGGTCTGTTGGCAATCCGCGCCACGATTGCTGCCAACGTCAATATTACCTATAAGATTCTCTATAACGACGCTGTAGGGATGACCGGTGGTCAACCGGTCGACGGCGTGCTCAGCGTTGCCGACGTTGCGCGCCAGGTACACTCTGAGGGTGTGCAGCGGATAGCGGTGGTAAGTGACGAGCCTAATAAGTATCCGCGAAACTTTCTGCCTCCCATCCGCGGTCTGACTGTGCACCATCGGGATGAATTAGATGCTGTGCAGAGAGATTTGCGAGAGGTCGAAGGCACTAGCGTATTGATTTATGATCAGACCTGCGCGGCGGAGAAACGCCGTCGGCGCAAAAAGGGGCAATTCCCCGATCCCCAGAAACGAGTGGTCATTAACGAAGCTGTTTGTGAAGGTTGTGGCGACTGTAGCGTTCAATCCAATTGTTTGTCTGTGCTGCCAAAGGAAACCGAATTTGGCCGCAAGCGCAGCATTGATCAAGCCTCCTGCAACAAAGATTTCAGCTGTGTTAAAGGCTTTTGTCCCAGTTTTGTGACCGTTGAAGGAACGGACCTACGGTCCGTTCAGACTGCAGTAGCGACAGCTAGTCGTCCACCGGAACCGGAACTCCCCTCGTTGCATCGTCCTTGGAATATAGTGCTGACTGGGATTGGGGGCACGGGAGTGGTGACGGTCAGTGCTGTGCTAGGTATGGCCGCACACCTTGAAGGTAAGGGGTGCTCGGTGTTCAACCTAAGCGGCATGGCACAGAAATTTGGCCCGGTGATGAGTCATGTGCGTATCGGTTCACAGCCAGAAGATATTCATACTCCTCGCGTAGCAGCAGGCGATGCGGATTTGCTAATGGGCTGCGACTTGGTGGTGTCCGCCAGTGATGAGGCTCTAGGGAAAGTGAGCGTGGGACGCAGCCACGCAGTGATTAACGAATTTGAAGCGCCTACTGCGGGCTTTGTTAAAAACCGGGATATGGTATTTCCTGCCGCTACCATGAAAGAGCGCATTGCGCGGGAAAGCGGGGAAGCGTGCGCTCGCTTTGTGAATGCCACCCGTCTGGCCGAAGAATTGTTGGGGGATCCTATCGCCGCAAACATGCTTCTTATGGGCTATGTTTGGCAGAAGGGTTTGATCCCAATCTCCTTGGCCGCCATTGAGAAGGCCATCGAGCTGAATAACGTCGCGGTTCGCTTTAACCTTGAAGCATTTGAATGGGGGCGTCGTGTGGCCCATGACCCCATGGTTAACAAAAACAAGGCAGCAGAAGAGAAGGTTTTCAAACCCGAAGCCGCGTCTCTGTCAGCACTCATCGATCGTCGTGCTGATTTCTTAGTGAACTATCAGGACGAAAAATATGCGCGCCGTTACCGCGAGTTTGTGCAGTTAGTATGTGATAAGGAAGAAGCGCAGCTTGGCAGCGCTCATGACATGGCTTTTAGTCGTTCAGTGGTGGAAGGCCTGTTCAGACTTATGGCCTACAAGGACGAATACGAAGTGGCTCGGTTGTATACATCCGGTGATTTCAGGCGTGATCTTGAAAAACAGTTTGCCGGTAAACCACGCTTGACCTTTCATTTGGCACCGCCGTTAATTTCCAAACGGGACTCGCATACGGGGTATCTTAAAAAACAGGAATTCGGTTCTTGGATAATGCCAGTTTTCAAAGTAATCGCTAAATTTAAACCCCTGCGCGGCAGTCGCTTAGATATTTTCGGCTACACCGCCGAGCGCAAAATGGAACGGCAATTGATTGAGGAATACCAAGCGGTGATTAAAAGTCTATTGTCGGACATTCAAGTCGGTAATTACGATGCCGCGTTGGCACTGGCGAAGCTTCCACAGGACATGCGTGGATTTGGGCACGTAAAGGAAAAAAATGTGAAAAATGCGCGACAACGCCAGCAAACTTTATTAGCACAATTTAAGGCAGTGGACGAAAAACCAGAGCCCGTGCGTTTTGTGGAATTAGCTGACTAGGAAGCGCCTTGCATCAATCTAAAGTAGTCAATAACAAAGAGAAACGACCATGAGAGTAGATTACCGTCAATTGAATTTCGGTCTGGGTGAAACCGCTGACATGTTGCGCGATCACGTCAATGCCTTTGCCGCCGGCGAAATAGCGCCTTTGGCAGAAAGTGTGGATCGCGAAAATGCCTTTCCTAATGAGCTTTGGCCAAAAATGGGAGCAATGGGTTTGCTTGGCATGACCGTGAGTGAAGAGTACGGCGGCAGCAATATGGGGTACTTGGCACATGTCCTGGCGATGGAAGAGATAAGTCGAGCTTCCGCATCGGTGGGTTTGAGCTATGGCGCGCACTCCAACCTCTGCGTCAATCAAATCCACCGCAACGGTACAGCGCAGCAAAAAGCACAATATTTGCCGGGTTTGGTGAGTGGTCAACAGATCGGAGCTTTGGCCATGAGTGAGCCTAATGCTGGTTCCGATGTTGTGAGTATGAAAATGCGTGCAGATAAGAAGGGCGATCACTACGTTTTAAATGGCAGTAAAATGTGGATTACCAACGGCCCAGATGCTCACACTTATGTCATCTATGCGAAGACAGACAGTGACAAAGGTCCCCACGGCATTACCGCTTTCATTGTTGAACGGGACTCGGCCGGGTTTTCTCAAGGCCCAAAGCTGGACAAACTTGGTATGCGCGGCTCGAACACTTGTGAGTTGATCTTCGAGAACGTGGAAGTACCAGCGGAAAACATATTGGGCGGCGAGAACCAGGGGGTGAAGGTCCTCATGTCCGGTCTTGATTATGAGCGTGTCGTATTGTCAGGTGGACCGACCGGGATCATGCAAGCATGTCTCGACATCGTCTTGCCCTACGTTCACGAGCGCAAGCAGTTCGACAAATCTATTGGAGAATTTCAGCTGATTCAAGGCAAGCTTGCGGACATGTACACTGAGCTAAACGCGAGTCGCTCTTACTTGTACGCAGTCGCCGCAGCGTGCGATCGCGGAGAAACCACTCGCAAGGATGCAGCCGGGGTCATCCTATACTCTTCAGAGAGAGCGACAAAGTTGGCCTTGGAGGCAATTCAGATACTGGGTGGAAACGGTTACACCAATGAATATAGCGCAGGTCGCCTGTTGCGTGACGCTAAGCTTTACGAGATTGGTGCTGGCACTCAGGAGATTCGGCGCATGTTGATTGGGCGCGAGTTGTTTAAAGAAACGCAATAAGCTGTTCTCAGGCTGCAAGTATCCATTTCGTTCAAAGGGGGCGATTGTTGAGTCCCATTGACTAAACGCGAGTAAAAATGACGACGCTTAAAAGTAAAATTCAAACTAATTCTGCCGAGTTTCGTGAGCGCGATGAGTTTCATCGTGGGCTTGTAGGTTCATTGCGCGAAAAGCTCAAGCAGATTCACGAGGGCGGAGGAGAGGTCGTTCAAGAGCGACACCGCGCCAAAGGCAAATTGCTACCCCGCGAGCGTGTGAATCGACTTCTGGACCCCGGGTCGCCCTTTCTTGAAATTGCGCCCTTAGCTGCGGAAGGTGTTTACGACGATGACGTACCGGCTGCAGCCATCATTGTGGGGATAGGTCGTGTGTCCGGCGTGGAGTGCATGATCGTGGCCAATGACTCCACGGTAAAGGGCGGAACCTATTATCCGATGACAGTGAAGAAACACATTCGCGCTCAAACCATTGCGGAAGAAAATCGGCTACCTTGTATTTATTTGGTGGATTCGGGCGGGGCCAACTTGCCTCAGCAGGACGAGGTTTTTCCGGGCAAAGAAGACTTTGGTCATATCTTTTTTAAACAAGCCAATATGTCGGCGCAAGGCATTCCACAGATTGCTGTTGTTCTGGGTTTATGCACGGCAGGTGGTGCCTATGTTCCCGCCATGGCTGACGAAAGCATCATGGTGCGAGAGCAAAGCTCTATCTTCCTTGCGGGCCCACCGTTGGTTAAGGCTGCAACCGGTGAAGTGATTTCGGCCGAGGAGTTGGGGGGAGCCGATGTGCACTGCAGTGTTTCTGGGGTGGCCGACCACTATGCTCACAGCGAAGAAGAGGCGCTGGAACGGGCTCGGGCCTGTGTCCGTAATCTGAACCACGTAAAACAGCCAGCACTACAGCGGCTAGCAGCGCGGGAACCATTATTTCCCGTCGAGGAAATGTACGGAGTGGTCCCCACCGACCAGCGCACACCTTACGACGTGCGGGAGGTGATTGCTCGTTTAGTGGACGGCTCCGAATTTGACGAATTTAAGGCCAACTACGGGACAACCTTGGTATGTGGTTTTGCCCATATCCATGGCATGCCGGTGGGCATAATTGGTAATAACGGCATTCTGTTTTCGGCCTCTGCGCTCAAAGGTGCGCACTTCATTGAGTTGTGTTGCCAACGCAAAATACCGCTGATTTTTCTGCAAAATATCACAGGCTTCATGGTTGGCAGCAAGGCCGAACATGAAGGTATCGCCAAAAACGGTGCAAAACTGGTGACTGCAGTCGCCTGTGCAAAAGTGCCGAAATTGACCGTTATCATCGGCGGCAGTTTCGGAGCAGGCAATTATGGAATGTGTGGTCGCGCGTATAACCCACGGTTTTTATGGATGTGGCCCAATGCACGTATTGCCGTCATGGGGGGGGAGCAGGCAGCTGGGGTGATGGCACAGGTGCGTGGTGCAGGCCTGCAGCGCAAAGGGCTTAGTTGGACAGAGGAAGAAGAGGCGGCCTTTAAGCAGCCTATTCTCGATCAGTTTGAAGAGCAATCCCAAGCCTGGTACGCCAGCGCGAGACTTTGGGACGACGGCATAATCGATCCAGCCCAGACCCGCACAACCCTAGCTTTGGCTTTATCGGCTGCGTTAAATGCGCCTATACCTGAAACCAAATTCGGTGTTTTCCGCATGTAGCGGTAGGGAAGTTTTAAATGAACGATAGCAAAATCATGGAAACAAATGCTGTGCTCTACGCTGTAGATGATCAAGGAATCGCACGCATTACTCTCAACCGTCCGGACAAAAACAACGCCTTTGATGATAAGACTATCGCCAGTCTGACGCAGCGTCTTCGAGAAGCTGATGCGGATACTCAAGTGCGAGTGGTAGTGCTGGCCGCTAATGGGAAGAATTTCTCGGCTGGGGCAGACTTGGGGTGGATGAAACGCACCGCGCAAATGTCAGAGGCGGAAAACATTGCCGATGCGCGCCTACTAGCCGACCTTGTGCTCACATTAGATCGACTGTCCAAACCTACCTTAGCGCGTGTGCAGGGGGCAGCCTTTGGAGGCGCACTCGGCTTGATTTGCGCTTGTGATATAGCGATTGCTAGCGATACAGCGCGCTTCTGTCTCAGCGAAGCGCGCTTAGGCTTGGCACCAGCTGTGATCAGCCCTTATGTGGTGCGAGCCATGGGTGCGCGAGCTGCCCGTCGTTATTTTCTCACTACCGAGGTGATGTCTGCTCAGATTGCTCTGAATTTAGGCATCGTCCACGAGGTGGTTCTAGAAGCGAAGTTGGATGAATTGCTGGATGAATTATGTGGACATTTGCAGCGCAGCGCCCCGGAAGCCATACGGGCTTGCAAGCAACTTATCGCAGACGTGGAAGGTGAACTTCCTAGTCCCGACCTGCTGGACGAAACAGTGAACCTAATCGCACGTTTGCGAACCAGCGATGAAGGCCAAGAAGGTCTCATCGCGTTTTTGGAAAAACGCGCTCCGCGTTGGCATGAGGAATAACATGGCTCCCACCGATCAGTTTTCATCAAAACCTTTTGCTGCAAAGGATGGTTCTATCCGCAGTCTTCTTATCGCGAATCGTGGCGAGATTGCCTGTCGTATTATTCGAACAGCACAGCGCATGGGGATCCGTTGTATTGCCGTTTATTCCGAAGCGGATCGTGACGCTCCTCATGTACAACAAGCCAATGCCGCGTTTTGCATCGGTCCGGCCCCAGCACGGGAAAGTTATTTGAACGTCGATCGAATTCTCCAGGTGGCACGAGCCGAAGGCGCGGATGCCATTCATCCCGGTTACGGTTTTCTTTCTGAAAATTCTCAACTTGCAGAAGGGTGTAAAAATGCGGGGATATTATTCGTTGGCCCGCCGGTACAAGCTATCCAGAGTATGGGGTCGAAGAGTGCGGCAAAAACTTTGATGGAGAAAGCTAATGTACCATTGGTACCTGGATATCACGGTGATAATCAGGCACTGAGTACACTGAAAGCGCAAGCTGAACTTATTGGCTATCCGGTGCTGATAAAAGCCAGCGCTGGCGGCGGCGGCAAGGGCATGCGTGTGGTATGGAATACCTCGGAGTTAGACGAACATATCGCTGGTGCAAAACGCGAAGCTCAGTCTTCTTTTGGTGACGCTCATTTGTTGCTGGAAAAATACCTGTTGAAACCACGTCATGTGGAAGTCCAAGTATTGTTTGATAAACACGGCAAAGGAATCTACCTTTTTGATCGAGATTGTTCACTGCAGCGCCGTCACCAGAAAATCATCGAAGAAGCTCCGGCGCCAGGCATCGATTCTGCGGTGCGCGAAGCAATGGGACAGGCGGCACTGCGTTGCGGTGAAGCCACCGGTTATGAAGGCGCGGGAACGGTGGAGTTCTTATTCGATGCCGAACAAAACTTTTATTTCATGGAGATGAACACGCGCTTGCAGGTTGAACATCCTGTGACGGAAGCCATTACTGGGCTCGATCTGGTGGAATGGCAATTGCGTATCGCTCAGGGTGAAAATCTCCTTTGGCAACAGGAAGATCTATCAGTCAATGGTCACGCCATGGAGGTGCGACTCTACGCTGAAGACCCTGATCGAGAGTTCTTGCCAACCAGTGGCACAGTCCGCCATCTACAAATGCCAGATGCATTGGCCAATGTGCGAGTGGACTCGGGTATTCAGACTGGCAGCGTTATCGGAAGTGATTACGATCCTATGCTCGCCAAGATCATCGCCTGGGGGCCGAGTCGGGAAGCGGCGCGACAATGTTTAACGACAGCGCTGGCGAACACCGAGCTTGCTGGGTTTACCACTAACTTGCCCTTCCTCGCTCGCGCACTGAAAACCGATGCATTTAGCCGAGCCGAGCTGACTACGGATTTTGTCGAAGTGCATCAGGACGAGCTGCATAAATCGACATTCGATCATGATCTGCAGGCGGTACTTTCTTGGTTGGTATGGTTTAACGACCACCAACAGGGCAAGGGTTTGTCTGACGACCCTTGGTCAAAGGCAAACGGCTGGAGAATGGTGTTACCCGATATGCAGCGCTGCGAAGTGCGAATAGAAGGTGAGACGCAGCATTTGATCTATCGAATTGACGGTCAAGGCAAAGCCACCCTGCAGAGCAACGGACAACACTATGCGCTTGAGTGGACATCGCACAAGGGCGTCATCACTTTGCGTTACCAAGGCCAACATTTGCGTGTTTCTGGGTGGTTTGATGGAAACGATACTTGGACGGTGTTTGCCGGCGGAGAGACTTGGCTGAGCCTGATTAATCAACCGGTGTCGATTGAAACTGACTTGGACGAACATGCTCTTACCGCTCCAATGCACGGTCGCGTCACTGCTGTGTTATGCACGGCTGAAGAGCAAGTATCAGCGGGGCAGGCGCTGGTGATCATGGAGGCGATGAAAATGGAGCACACCATTAAAGCTCCCGCGGATGGAATAGTGCTGTCAGTACTTTGCGCACAGGACGACAGTATCTGTGCAGATCAGCCATTAGTCGAATTCGAAGCGAATGGGTAGGGTGTAAAATTGAATAAAGATCAAAGCCCACTGTGGCAACCATCACAGGAACGCGTAGGTGCTTCTAGGCTCCGTGATTTCCTTGTTTTTCTTGGTAAGCAAGGAGTCAATGTTCCGCAGGATTATCAAGCACTCCACCGCTGGTCCATCGACAATAAGAGAGCGTTCTGGCAAGCGATTTGGCAGTACCACCAAGTATTGGGTAGTTACGATACGGCCAGGATCTTGAGCAAAGACGATTTCTCTGGAAAGTGGTTCGAAGGAGCACGACTTAACTTCGCCGAAAATATGCTTCGTGGAGATGATGATGCTATTGCGATCATTGAGCATAGAGAAGATAAAAGACGACGCACTTTAAGCTATCGTGAGCTGCGAGAACTCAGTGCACAGCTTGCAGGGACATTGAAAGCGGCTGGTGTTGGCGAGGGAGATCGGGTTGGCGGCTTTTTGCCTAACGGTATTGAGGCGGTTGTGGGTATGCTTGCTAGCGCACGATTAGGCGCTGTCTGGTCGTCTTGCTCGCCTGACTTTGGCCTTCAGGGTGTCCTGGACCGTTTCGGCCAGATTCAACCGAAGGTGCTGATCGGGATCAACGGTTACGAGTATAACGGGAAGATCGTCGACACAAGAGAGCGAATGGTAAAAATAGTGGCGTCTTTGCCCGAGCTGCAGGCTTGGATAGGCGTGGACAATCATCAGGATTGTCCCTGGCCAGATAACGCTTTCGAAAACGACAGTAAAGGACTTAGCTGGGAGCAGGCTCTTGAAGCTGAAGCTAGCGAAGAGTTTGTAGCAGTCTCTTTTGATTCTCCTTTATATATTCTTTACTCGTCTGGCACTACTGGTGCACCTAAGTGCATCGTTCATGGTGTCGGCGGTACGTTGTTGCAGCACCTCAAAGAGTTGTCCCTCCACTGCGATATTTCCGATAACGATGTGGTGTTCTACTACACCACTTGCGGTTGGATGATGTGGAATTGGCTCGTCAGTAGCTTAGCTTTGGGTGCCACGATCGTGCTCTATGATGGTTCTCCTTTCGCTGGTGAAGCCGAAACGCTCTGGCACATGGCTGAGCAAGAAGGGGTTACCGTGTTTGGCTCTAGTGCCAAGTATTACGCTAGCTGCGAAAAGGAGGGACTGAGGCCAGAGCGACAATTTGATTTAAGTCAGCTCAGATCCGTCTTGTCTACGGGGAGCCCACTTTCCCACGAGAGCTTCGACTACGTTTATCGGGATATCAAAGCCGATGTGTGTTTGTCGAGTATATCTGGAGGCACTGACATCGTGTCCTGTTTTGCTTTAGGTAACCCTATGCTGCCAGTTTACCGTGGTCAATTGCAGTGCATTGGTTTGGGAATGGATGTGGATTTTGTAGATGATGATGGCCGTAGCTTGCCAAAAGGCAAAGGTGAACTTGTTTGTCGCAGCCCTTTCCCCTCGACACCAGTAGCATTTTGGAACGACTCTGATGGTAAGCGTTTTCATGAGGCTTATTTTGAACGTTTTGCGGGAGTATGGGCTCATGGTGATTATGGCGAGGTGATTTCACATAAGGCAGTCGACAATTTGCCTGAGCAGGTCTGTGTGATAATTCACGGTCGTTCGGACGCCGTGCTCAACCCCGGTGGAGTGCGCATTGGCACCGCTGAGATTTATCGACAAGTCGAAAAAGTCGATGAAGTATTGGAGTCAATCGCGGTAGGGCAAACGTGGCAGGACGATGTGCGCGTCGTGCTGTTCGTGCGCCTTCGTTCTGGATTGAAACTGGACGAAAATCTTATCGATCTAATTAGAAAAACGATACGGAATAACACCACGCCACGTCACGTGCCCGCAAAAATTTTGCAGGTGGAGGATATTCCTCGCACCATTAGTGGAAAAATTGTTGAGCTGGCCGTGGGTCAGGTAATCCATGGACTGGTTGTTAAGAACAAAGATGCGCTTGCCAATCCGGAAGCGTTGGTTTATTTCGCTAATCGCGCTGAGCTCAGTACCTAATAAGGAGTCTTGAAGTCAAATGCCCATGAATCTACCAAACTCAGTCAAGCTCGTGGAGGTCGGTCCGCGCGATGGCTTGCAGAATGAAAAAAAACTTATCTCGGTGGAAGCGCGTGTGTCTTTGATCGAGCGCCTAGCCGAAGCCGGAGTTCGTCACATTGAAGCCGGCAGTTTCGTCAGTCCCAAAGCGATACCGCAAATGGTTGGCAGCGAAAACGTATTTGCGGCTATCGACCGCAAGGAGGGCGTCGTGTACAGCGCCTTAACTCCGAATATGAAGGGGTTTGAGCGCGCGATGGCCGCGGGTGTTAGTGAGGTAGCGGTGTTCGCGGCTGCCTCTGAGAGTTTTTCCCAAAAAAATATTAATTGTTCTATTGCGGAGAGTCTGGACCGCTTTGCTCCCATATTGATAGCGGCCAAGCAGAGCAATACCCCGGTGCGTGGCTATGTATCCTGCGTCGTGGATTGTCCTTATGAAGGCGATATAAGGCCAGATGCAGTGCGCGAGGTGGCGGCTGCACTCTATGGTATGGGCTGTTACGAAATCTCTCTTGGCGATACCACTGGCGCCGGGACTGCCGGCCGGATGCAGGCGATGTTGGAGGTGGTCGCGCAAGATGTCCCGATCAAAGCTCTGGCGGTTCATTGCCATGACACCTACGGTCAAAGTTTGGCCAATATTCTCGCCGCCCTGCAAGTAGGGGTGAGCGTGGTGGATGCTTCCATTGCCGGCTTGGGAGGTTGCCCGTACTCGCCGGGTGCGTCCGGCAATGTGAGCAGCGAAGATGTAGTGTATATGCTCCGCGGACTAGGGATTCACACTGGGATCGATCTGGCGAAGCTGGTCGAAGCGGGCCAATTTGTATGCGAAATCTTGGGTAGAGAAAACGTTTCCAAGGTAGGCTTTGCATTGACTGCACGGGGTCGCACTGTCTAATTACTGGTAATAGGTATCGCGGTGCTGTACTTGATTTCGGTCAGTGCCACGAAAGAATGAAACTCATGCACAGCTTCTAGGTGCGATAGTTGATGGCGCATGAAGCGCTCATAGTGGTGAGTATCTCGGGTGACGATTTTGAGCATGTAGTCACTTGTGCCCGTAATAGTGAAGCACTCAAGCACTTCCGGTAACTCTCGCACTGCGCCTTCAAAGTCTTCTAGAAATTGCCGGCCATGAGCGGACAGACTGACCATCACGAACACCATCATCCCGAACCCCAGTTTTTCCCGGTCGACCAACGCCACTCTTCGTCGAATAATCCCGGACTCTTCCAGGCGATTGATGCGCCGCCAGCAGGGAGATTGCGAAAGACCAACCTGTTCAGCAATGTCTGTGGCGGAAAGCCGGGCGTCATGTTGTAACAGCTCTAGGATTCGATGGTCGGTTTTAGATAGCTTGTCAGTCATGGGTATCTCCGGGCTATGATAGATGGATAATGTATTGGTTAGGCAATTGTTGGTAGTAAATTGCATTAAACATGCACATTTTTAATAAAAAGCTGCATTAATTGCAATAAAAATTCTATCCGATTGCATTAGCATGGCTGCGAGGATTGATCATTTGTTTTATAGCGTTCTGTATGAGCACAAGTCAGCTACCTCTCCATGAAGAGGGTTTTCCTTAGCGACAAGCGCGAACTGGGTGCGTGTTATACGTGAGCATCAAGACAGTGGAAAAAAAGGTGGTCTTAGCGCAATATGCATGCCTAAGTGACTGCCAGTGCAGTGGCTTAATAATAAAAAAAACAGAGGCTAGTAGAGATGATCCAGAGCAATCAATCTGGAGGACAGCTGACCAGCGCCGAACTGGACGGCACAGCACACTTGGGAATCAAGCCCTTCCAGTCCGTTAATATACGGAATGGTTTGCATGCTTTAGGCCCTGGATTATTGATGGCCGGACCGTTGATTGCAGCGGCGGCTTTTGCGACTATGTTCTCGACCACGCTGACGGTGATAGACGGTTACTCCCGATCGCTAGAAGTGAGTTCGAAGATGCTATTCGCATCATTAGAGGACATGCCCAAACTTTACACTCTGTGGATGACACTAATTTGTCTCGCGGCCTTTGTCTTGATTCTCTTGTTTGTCGACTCTCTGACGGACTTGATCGATTTAGTCACAGTTGCTGCATTTTTAGCGGCGCCTGTTTATGGTTACCTAAACTACCGTCTGATTACGTCCATCCATACGCCTGAGGCGTTGCAGCCAGGTCTTTGCATGCGAGTACTAAACTGGACAGGGCTGGGGTTTTTCGTGCTTGTGGGTTTATCGTTTCTGCTGTATCGCGTTACGGCACTGGCTGGTTAGGCGATCTTTACATAATAACAATATTGATTGGCAAGGAATTAACAAGATGAGTTTGGTAATGAGACGTTCGACACCGAGTTTTAAGCAGTGGTTTGCCAGCGGGTTTCGCGGGACCGCTTTGGGTTTGTTGGCCTTGGGCGCTCTTACTAGCTGCGCGCCCTCCGATCCTGAGCCCGAAAGCGCAGGAACGCAGCCGCTAACCAAGCTCATTACCGCTGAGCAGTACGGCAATTCCTTGGCCTATATTTTCGGCCCAGGCATTGATACGCAAGTACAGTTTGCGCCCGTGGCGCGAAACGAGGGGCTGCTTGCCAACAGCTTGGCGACCGCCGGTGTAAGCGTTGGACAAGTTCAGACCATCCAAAGCGTGGCCTCCAGCGTCGCCAAACAGGTCATGAATATCGAGAATCGCAATCACCTTGTTGCGTGTCGCCCTGAGTCGATTGATAGCCCAGATGAGGCTTGCGCGGCCCAGTTCGTGTCGAAGATAGGCCGCCTTTTGTTTAGACGAGCGTTGACTGATGAAGAGGTCGCGACATTCGTTGAACAGGCCGGTGTTGCTGCACTAGACTTAGACGGCAAGGAGTTGGATGGCGAGAAACTGGATGGTTTTTACGCCGGTCTCGAGGTTGTACTCGAAGGGTTGCTAATTCACCCCGAAGTGCTTTTCATTGTAGAGAGCGCTGAGCAAGACCCTAGTAATTCCGAGCAACTACGCCTTGATGCGTATTCGCTTGCATCCCGACTAAGTTTTTTCCTTTGGAATGCCAGCCCCGATGATGAGCTACTGACAGCGGCCGAAAGCGGCGAGCTACAGTCATCTGGCGGCGTTGAACGAGCCGTTAGTAGAATGTTGGAGAGCCCACGCTTGGTCGATGGGATGAGAGCCTTCTTTGACGACATGCTTGTTTTCAACGAGTTCAAGACGCTCGCGAAAGACGCCACCATTTATCCAGAGTTCACCAGCGTGACGGCCCAGGATGCGCGCGAGCAAACCCTGCGTACGATCATCGATCACACGCTCAACAAAGACATGGACTATCGTGATCTATTTACATCGCGCTCGACCTTTATGTCTCCTGCTTTGGCAATTGTATACGGTGTGCCCGCACAACCTGGTTGGGCCCCTTACGTATTTGCAGAGGACAGTCCACGTGCGGGTTTGCTAACGCAGGTGAGTTTCCTAGCATTGACTTCGCACCCTGGGCGCAGTTCTGTAACGCTTCGGGGCATGGCGCTGCGCGAGCGATTATTGTGCCAGACAGTTCCCGAGCCACCTCCCGGAATCGATTTCTCAGTGGTGTCCAATCCTGATGCCCACTACCCGACCCAGCGTCAACGCGTAGCCGCTCACCTTGAAACCCCTTCGTGCGCCGGTTGTCATAGAATTACAGATCCAATTGGTTTGTCCTTGGAGCAATTTGACGGTGCGGGCGGTTATCGCTTGACCGAAAATGGGGCGACAATAGATGCGACCGGTGGTCTCGATGGCTTTGAGTTTGATGGGGCCATTGGTTTGGGGGAAGCGCTTAGTCAGAACCCGGAATTGCCGCGATGCCTCGTGCAGCGTGTGTACAGTTACGCGACCGGTGGGCCACCCGAAATAGAAGCGCGTGCCGCACTGAACTACTTCAATGAAGAGTTTGCCGCTCAAGGCTACCAGTTGCGTAAGCTGTTGCGAACGATCGCGCTGAGCAAGGCGTTCTCGCTGATCCACAAGAGCCCGAACGAGGAAGAGAGTTTGTTAGCGTCGACTAGCTCTCGGTAGTGCAATAGCTAGCTGACTGCACAGTGGTGCTGTTCAAGAAACTAATAAAAAAATTGTGAGGCAGGAGAATCATCATGAGTAAGTGGAATAGAAGACAAGTACTGACGGGGATGGTGAAAGGTGTAGGAGTGACGGTAGCGCTTCCTTTTCTTGATTACTTCTTGAACGGCAATGGCACTGCAATGGCTTCAGGCGCGCCGATGCCAGTGCGTTTCGGAACCTGGGGCTACGGCCTTGGCGGCACCGGCAAGCTGTTCGTGCCTCAACAGACTGGTAGCAACTATGATTTACCCGAAGAGCTCTCCTCTTGGGCGCCAATACAAAATGATGTCAATCTGTTCACGAACGGACACGCCTTCCCAGACGCTGCCCCGAATCGAAACCATTACACTGGTTGGGTTGTCTCTAGAACGGGCATAGCACCGGAGTCCGGTAGCGGGCCTTCAGAGACCATCGACCTGACGATCGCCAAGAAGATTGGCGGCGCCACGCGTTTTAATAACCTTACTGCAACGGCCACTGCCGACGCGCGTGACACTTACAGTTACTACAATGCGTCTACGCCCAATGAGCCAGAATGGTCGCCCCTAGCGTTTTACAAGCGCTTGTTCGGGCTCGACTTTCAGGATCCGAATGCAGACGTATTCGAAAGGGATGCACGAGTTATCGCTCGTCAAAGCGTTCTGTCCGGGATCATGGACCAAGAGCGCTCATTGATGAAGACGGTCGGCGCCGCCGATCGGGAACGATTGGATCAGTACTTCACTGGTTTGCGCCAGTTGGAGCAGCAGTTTGAACAACGTCTCACTAAGCCCGAGCCGATTGCGAGCTGTGTGGCTCCGGGCCAGGCGCCAGTCGACGTGGCCATGGACCAATCAACAGAGTCGGTTAAGCTTCGCCATCAAATGATGGCCGAGCTGATGGCGATGGCCGTTGCCTGCGATCAAACCCGTGTCTTCAATATGACTTATTCGGCGGCGTTTGCCTCCACAATTAGAACGGGCTATGAGAAGCCGCACCACACCTGCACACACGAAGAGCCCGTCGATGAGACTCTTGGATACCAGGAAAACGCCTCCTTCTTCACTCGCCGTGCGATGGAGTCGTGGGTGGACTTCGT
Organism: Gammaproteobacteria bacterium; assembly: GCA_051252515.1. Taxonomy (GTDB): domain Bacteria; phylum Pseudomonadota; class Gammaproteobacteria; order Pseudomonadales; family Pseudohongiellaceae; genus UBA5078. Next base: position 117,053 of record JBPOFS010000001.1, on the reverse strand, counting down.
TGAGGTGTTCAAAAAGATTCCAGAAGGAGATGGCACGCTGCTCGACAATGTCCTGATCCTAGGCACGACTGACGTGGGTTATGCCCGTACGCATTCGGTTGATGGCATGTCTGTCTTCTTAGCCGGTCGCGCCGGTGGTCTGATCAAAAGTGGTAACCACATCGATTTGAAGGGTGGCTCGGTTGCGCAGGTAGGCTATACCGCTCTCAGACTGATGGGTGTGGAGGCGCCATCGTGGGGAACGTTGAGCAACGAGACTTCTGAAGTGATTAGCGATGTGCTGGCCTAAGAGGGCTTGTCCGACCATTTAAGGAAACTCATTAATATGTATTTGAATAAATTTCTGACTGTTGTTTTTGTTGCCGCCAGTGCGTCCATAGTGACCATTGCAAGTGCTGCCGCCGAAACGCCAAGCGAAACGAAATATTGGCAATCGGCGTCCAGTAACGCACAAGAATCCTATCTTGAAGAGAAACTGCCTCCTGGTATACAGGTGATAGCAACTGCCTTGGACGGCCCAGTGTACGCGGATGCTCAGGGGCGCACATTGTACAAATGGCCCGTCAGTGCACTGCGTAACGGCTCTCTCGGTGACAGGGCTAACGGACCCTCCAATTGCACGGACGATGCCTTGCGCACTGAGGTCGGCTTCATGAGCCCGTACCCAGCTGGGTTGATTCTGCCGTATGCCGGCGAAGGCGTGAGTTGCATCCAAGCTTGGCCACCCGTGCTCGCATCCGTAGACGGGGTGGACGTGGGCAAGTGGACCCTTGCGGAACGAGCCGATGGCTCGAAGCAATGGGCCTACGATGGTTTTCCTCTGTATACCTCCAACCTCGATAAGAATCCAGGAGATGTATTAGGCGGCACAAAAATATCATCCGGTGGTGACGGCGGTGTGGTGCGCGTGCCCGTGGGACCACTACCGGATATTCCCCCAGGGTTTCAAGTGCTTTCCAGCACCACTGGGCGACTGCTCGTGAATGACGAAGAGTACTCGATATACGCTTGGGACGGCGACGAAGAAAACACCTCCAATTGTGTTGGCGAATGTTTGAATAGTTGGACTCCTGTGCGAGCACCGCAGATTGCTGCTGATAGCGGCGATTGGACAATCATCAAACACCCCTCGGGCATTAATCAATGGGCCTTTAGAGCCAAGCCGCTGTACACCCATAACTACGATACTCGTAGCCGCAGTTTTGACGGCAGCGATGTGCCCGGTTGGCATAATGTTTACACGCAGCGTGCAGTGACTCCGCCTGATGCGTTCACAGTGCAAGATGCGGGTTTTGGTGGTCAGGTTCTGGCCGATAGTCGTGGCAAAACGATTTACCTATACAACTGCAGGGATGATTCTGTTGCGCAGCTAGCCTGCGATCATCCGGACGCGGCTCAGGACTATCGTTTGGCTATCTGCGGCAATGGTGACCCTGAGGTGTGTCGTGAGACTTTTCCCTATGTGATCGCTGATGCCAATGCCGAAAGTGAGAGTAGTCTTTGGAGCGTAATGGCTATTAATCCAAACACAGGGCGACGTGCTGAAGCAGGCGAAGAAGGCGCGCTGAATGTTTGGGCCTACCGTCAAAGACCGGTATACACTTACGGTGGTGACCAAGAACCCGGGGATACAGAGGCTGACGCCTTTGGCGAATTTTACGGTACTCGTAATGGCTACAAAGCGTTTGTGTTACGAGATATTTATAGCAATAGCGCATTCCGTCGATGAGTTCGACAATAGCATTTACAAAGAAAGGGAGATTATCCATGCCACAAGTTCGGACTGATATCAAAACACGCAAAGTACTTTCTTTAGCTCTATTTATCACTTCGTTGACGGCCGCAGGTGCAGCGACAGCCGAGCTACCCGAGCCGTATCAAAAAGATGGTCGAATCGGCTATGTGTTGACGCATAAAGCTTGGGTGGTCTATGAGGAAGACGGCGTCGAGACGCAGTGTCCTCAGGGCTTGAATGCGAGTGGCGTGCGTCAGCAGTTCGCGGAACTATTCCCGATGGATGGCGACCAAGAGTGGACGGTTCGTGAGACCCGGCTCATGCGTGAAGGGCGGATGTGGCACCCTGAAACTTCTGAGGAGTCTTTTCCGTATAATGACGCGCAAGGCACCGTCGCATACGGTCTAAATCTCGATGGTAAAACTGACGCCAATGATTTCAAGAGTCCGGAAGGTGTCGAGGGAATAGATAACCAACTGCAACGCGCGATCGGTTGTACGCCTGGTTGGCGCAGTGACGGTCAGTTCGTACATTTTGAAAGTCTTTTCGCGATCGGTCATAGCTACAATCGTTGGATGATCGAGCTGTCGGGTGTGGACGACCTAGTCAATGACGACGACGTCACCGTTACCACGTACCGAGGCCTCGATGACCTCTTCACAGACGCCACCGGCGACGGCTTTATCGCTGGCGGTACGCAACGAGTCGATGCGCGTTGGGGCCAAGACTTCATTGAGGAAGTTAAAGGTAAAATTGTAGATGGCGTGTTGACCACAGAGCCGATTAAGAAGGCCAGAGTACCGTGGGCAATGCGTTTTGTCGGCTATTACGATGTTTTAGATTTCCAGCTTAAACTCAATCTGACCCCTGAAAACGCAGAAGGCATATTCGCAGGCTATGTCAACGCAGAGCAGTGGACTAACCGTCTGAACAGGAACTGGGGCAGCCATCATCAGAGCTATGGCACAGTCTCCGCGGCATCGGAGTTCCGAGCAATGCGAAGGTTGGCGGATGCGTATCCCGATCCTGAAACTGGTGAAAACACGGCCATTTCTGGGGCCGCCGAGATTGAGCTCACACAGGTGTACATCTTGCACCCGAGCGAGGAGTAGAAACAGAAGGACGCTAGTAAGGTCCTGGGTTAGCGAAAAGGGATAGCATAACCGCAGACTCTCAGAGGTTGCGGTTACAACCCAGATTTGTACAATTTGAACGAGAACCTAAATAAGAACATAAAATAGGGCAGTACTATGAAAAATAAGAACAAGAGAGAGCAAGCCGGATCGCAGAGATCTTCGTTATCCAAGTCGAGTAGTCTCTTGGGTGCCGCAACTGTTGCGGCACTGGTTTCTGCGGGGGCAGCTAATGGGCAGGAAAGTGCACCTGACTCTTCAATTGAGGAAGTAGTGGTAACCGGCTCAATGATCCGCAGAGACGGTTATGAAACTCCGGCCCCTGTATCGGTTCTGGGCGAAGAAGCGTTGAACCAAATGCCAGTGACCCAGATTGGTGAGGTTGTGGAGCGCATGCCGGCCTTTCAGGGCTCTCAAAATTCACGCAACAATGTCAGCATTAGTGATGGGACATCTGGCACTAACTTACTGAACTTGCGTGGACTCGGTGCTAACCGAACTCTAGTGCTGCTGGATGGCAAGCGTGTTGTAGGGGCATCGATTGGTGGTGACCGAGGTGGTGCGGTAGACATCAGTAACTTTCCTAGCGGGCTAGTAGAGCGCGTCGAAGTGAACACAGGTGGTGCTTCAGCCGTGTATGGTTCTGATGCCTTGGCGGGTGTGGTCAACTTCATACTTAACAAAGATTATACAGGCTTCAAAGTTAGGGCTCAGGGGTCAAGTACAACGCACGGCGATGGTGAAGCCTATCAACTGGGGTTTACCGGAGGCATGTCATTTGCCGATGGTCGAGGACACTTCCTAGTGGACTTTGAGCGTGGCTATGATGCGGCAATCGAGGGCAAACCTCGGGACTGGGCGGAAGATCCGTATGCCCTTATTCGTAATCCAGCTTATGCGGCTGACAATAGCCAACCCTTGTACACGACAATCGAAGAGGCGGGATTGTCTGTTGCCACTCGTGGTGGTGTTATCGTCAGTGGCCCGCTCCGTGGGACACAGTTTCAGGCCGGTGGCACGCCCCTCCCATACGATTTTGGACGCCTTCAAAGCGGTGTTTGGCAGTCCGGCGGAGACTGGCAGACCTCCAGAATTGACCAGGAAACAGGATTGGCGCTGGAGCAGACGCGTGACAACGTATTTTTACGCACAAGCTTCGAGATTAATGATTCCACGTCGGTTTACGCAGAGTTGATGCGTGGCTATTCTCGTTCGGATAACCCTGGAACCGCTCTGCCTTTCCAGTTGGGCAACGTGACTATTTACTCAGGCAATCCATTCATACCCAGCTCGGTTCAGGCGGCGATGGACGCTCAAGGTTTAACAGACTTCACAATGGGCACTGTAAATGGCGATGCGGGTCAAATCAGGTTCGCTGGTGAGCGCAATCTAGAGCGCTACGTCCTTGGCATCGAAGGTGATTTCGAAGCGTTTGGGAGTGGTTGGGATTGGGACGCATCTTATGTCAACAACCAGAACGAAACTTATCAGGCCACGCCTAATAATTTAATCACTGGAAACTACCGGAACGCGGTTGACGCGGTTGTGAACGATCAGGGGCAAACGGTTTGTCGCATTAACGCTGACGCCGATGCGTCGAATGACGACCCAGCGTGTGTTGCTTATAACAATATGGGCACAGGCGTGCTTTCGCCAGCGGCGCATGATTATGCCTTCGGCACTGGTTGGATGAAGCAGCTCCTGGAGCAGGAAGTTCTGTCTGCGAGTGTGGCTGGCGAGCCGGTTGACACTTGGGCGGGCCCTGTATCTTTGGCCTTCGGCGCGGCGTATCGTACTGAGGAAGTGAGTGCTAGTTCCAGCGCGTTGGACCAACAAACAGCGCTTCTCGCCGGTAACTATAACCCGACCTTCGGTGATTACGACGTTACGGAATACTTTACTGAGACGGTGATTCCACTGGCGAAAGATATGCCTTTCATGCAGCAAGTCGACCTCAATGGCGCGGTGCGCTTGACGGATTACAGTACTTCCGGAGAAGTGACGACTTGGAAAGTAGGTCTTAGCTGGCGTGTGAATGATGAGCTGCGTTTGCGCGCGACGCAATCGCGAGATATTCGCGCTCCCAACTTGGGCAACTTGTTTGATGCGGGTACGTCTGGAACAGGCACAACTACTGATCCATTCCTGAATGTTGAAACTCAGACTATAGGCCAGACTCGGGGTAATCCTGATGTGCAGCCAGAGATCGGTGATACAACGGGCCTTGGTTTTATCTATCAACCATCGTGGTTGCCTGGGTTAGCCATGTCGGTGGATTATTACAACATCGAGATCAGTGATGCCATTCTTACAATCGGTGGCCAGGAAGTGGTGGACCGCTGCTTCGAAGGCGACACAATTCTTTGTAACAGTGTTCAGCGTGGGGCCGACGGCTTTATCGATCTGATCGTCACTCAACCGCAGAATCTTCTGTCTCAAGAAACGGCAGGCTATGACTTAGAAGCGAGCTATCGTTTCCCACTGTCTTCGCTTAACTCCGCTTGGGATGGCGAGCTGTCGTTGCGCGGTATGGTCACTATTGTCGATAAACTGGACAGCAGTGATGGCAAGGTGACTATTGATGGTGCCGGTGTGACTGGGCCCAGTATTGGTAACCCAGGCTTCGGGTTGGATTCGTCCAAGGTTCGATACTTGACGACGCTAAGCTACCTGAATGGTCCTTTGGATGTCACTCTGACTGCGCGTGGGATGGGCGAGAACGCATACAACAACTCCTACCTTGAGTGTGTTCCAGGGTCCTGCCCCGCAGCCACTGCAACTCGCCCGACTGTTAATGACAACGAGATCGACTCTATTACGTATTTCGACCTCAACTTCAACTATCAAATCGACAACGGAAGGGTGTTTTTTAGTGCCCAGAACGTTCTCGACCAAGATCCACCCCGAGTAGCTACTACTAGCTTCTGGTCAGGTCCAGGTAGCATGACGTACTACGACCGAATGGGTCGGATTATCCGAGTTGGTGTTAACTACGAGTTCTAGCACCGTGAGTGCTAGAGCAATGGTGCAAACCACTTAATAATCATCCCGCGACCTTAGAACAGGTCGCGGGATGTTTTTTTAGGTGTTGGTCAGTCTTAATGATTCTTCCTCTACTGTCATGCTGGATTTCTCAGGCATGTATGCATTTTTCTAAATTATGTTTGCAAACCCTATCCCTGTTTCAGGTTGGAGCCCTATATGAAAGATCGGCACTTCTCCCTCGTGGCGCTGACATGCGCGCTGATTACAATGACAACTTTGGCAGGTTGCGCTAGCGTATCGACGTCTTCTGACAATGAAGCTTTGGTGGATCTGTGGGCAGCAGACAAGGCGACTTTCGGTTATTACGTAACCGGGATGCCCTATACAGTTGCCACGGGTAGAGAGCTCGCGGCGAACCCACTTTTGGACTTTGCGTTTCTGAATTTAGAGCAAAATTACACTATAAACTCAGCTCGTGATATCAAGCAGGGGCTGCAAAGCGGCGGGGCGGACTCCGCGATGGAGTTGTTGGTTCGCATCCCGGCAATGTCTGAAGCCGGTGTTGAAGTCTCGCGAGCGCGAGTCAACGAGCTCATTGCCCTAGGTGTGGATGGCGTGGTGTTCCCACATGTGCAGAGCCTTGAAGAGGCACGCACGGCAGTGTCGTTCTTCGAAGGCGTAAACGTGTGGTCGCCAACTAATCCTGAGGGTGATTTCGTGGTGATGCTCTTGCTCGAAAGTCCTAATGTGTTTGCCAATCTTGAAGATATCGCTAATATTCCAGGCTACAGTTCGCTGGTCTGCGGCATCGGTAGTCTCACCGGTGCCTTGGGCGGAGACAGAGATGCTGCCGAGAAGTTAAGCATGGAACTTCTCGCGCAGAGTCAGCGTGCTGGATTGGTTGATATTATTACGGCCGACCCTGAATCCGTAGAGCTCCGTGTGGAGCAAGGCTTTCTTGGCTTGTTGGTCTACGGACCCGCGGCGGATGAAACCATTCGTTTGGGCAGAGCTGCGACTGGTCGTTAGTGTTATTTAGCCAAGCCGGAAGACTCAACTTCCGGGAATGGGAAGGGGGGCTCCCTGTTTGACGGCCCATAGACTAAATTGCGACTCGATGTTTTTGACGCCTGAAAAATTCAGAATTCGTTGCATGCAAAGTTCCGAGAAATGATCCATGCTGGTGGCGACTACCTTTAGCAAGTAATCACAGGAGCCACTCATGCCGTGGCATTCCACGATGTATTCTTCGGCTTCGACTTGGGCTAGGAAGGTCTTTAGCTTTGAGGCCTCCCCTTTCTCCAATGTGATCTGAACAAAGGCCGTCACCTGTAAGCCGATCTTGCGTTGATCGATCTGGGCTGAATAGGCATTGATCACGCCGGCCTGTTCGAGCGCTTTAATTCGTCGAAACGATGGGGATTCCGACAGGCCAATCCGGGAGGCCAATTCTACAGTCGAGATGCGGCCTTCCTTTTGCAGGATGCGCAGTATTTCACGTTCGGCTCGGTCTAGTTGCATAAGTGGATTCCGCCTCCATTCATATTATCTTGGACATAATACACGCACCTGGTCAGCCAAATAGGCTTAACTAGAGTAATATATGTCAGATTCTAGCAGCTATCCTGCAGAGTCCACTCAAATTCGACTTGGAAATAAATTATGCATCAATGGGCAGTCGACAGCTGGAGAAAACAGCCAGCAAAACAACAGCCAGTCTACGCAGACAAGGCCTCTTTGGAGGAAGCTGAGCGGGAGTTGTCATCTCTTCCACCACTGGTGTTTGCAGGAGAAATCGACGGACTCAAGACTGATCTGGCGAAAGTGAGCAAAGGGCAGGCTTTCTTGTTGCAGGGCGGTGATTGCGCAGAGAGCTTTGCTGAATTCAGTGCAGAAAAAATCGGTCAGACCTTCAAGCTTCTGTTGCAAATGTCAGTTGTTATGACCTTCGCGGGCAGTTGCCCTGTAGTGAAGGTTGGTCGCATCGCCGGCCAATTTGCAAAACCGCGTTCGGCTGACACGCAAACCATTGGTGCCATTGAGCTACCTGCCTATCGCGGCGATATTATTAACAACGTGGATTTCACTGAGGACGCGCGACGCCCTGATCCTGCGCGGATGCTGAAAGCCTACCATCAGTCTTGCGCGACCTTGAATCTAATGCGCGCATTCGCGGCGGGTGGTTTTGCCGATCTGCGTAATGTGCAGCAATGGAATCAGGGGTTCGTAGCGCAAACTGCGCACCATCAAAAATATGAAAGCTTAGCCTTACAAATCGAAAAGGCTCTGGGTTTCATGGAGGCTTGCGGCATCAACTCCGCCAACAGTCCGCAGCTGAATAAAACAACGATTTATACCTCGCATGAAGCGTTACTGCTCAATTACGAACAAGCCCTAACGCGTCAAGATAATTTGAGCGGTCACTGGTACGATTGTTCGGCACATATGCTATGGCTTGGTGATCGAACACGGCAGCCTGATCATGCCCATGTTGAGTTTTTACGAGGGGTTCGCAATCCGATTGGAATAAAAGTGGGGCCGTCGACAGTGCCCTCTGACCTGCAAAGACTTCTTGAGCTCCTCAACCCCGACAACGAGTCAGGTCGAATTACGTTAATTTCGAGAATGGGTGCTGAGCATATCAGCGAGAAACTGCCTCCTCTGGTGCAAGCGGTTCAGGGGATGGGAAGCGACGTGGTCTGGTGTTCAGATCCCATGCACGGAAACACCGTCACCACGGCGACCGGCGTAAAAACACGGAAGGTTGATGCGATTCTAAGCGAAATGGAGCAGTTCTTTGAAATCCATCGCGCGGAAGGCAGTTATGCCGGCGGGGTGCATCTAGAGATGACAGGCGATTCCGTCACTGAATGCGTCGGTGGAGCCTATCAGCTCACGGAGGCTGGCCTAGGTGAGCGCTACCAAACAACCTGCGACCCCAGACTTAATGCAGACCAATCCCTAGAGTTGGCGTTCTTAATTGCCGACACGCTAAGCCGAGTGAAGCGCCAGCGTTAGACTGGGGCTATAGGCGGAAGTCGTCTGTAAACGTGATATATCCGATGAAATCCTTCCGATATTGGCAGTAGTCCCGCTTGAATGAGCGAATTACTGTTGCTAGGCGTCGCTATACTTCTTCGTAGTTGCAGTGCTGTTGCACTCTGAAATCAACTTTACAGAAGGAGTTAGCTGATGGCTGATCTGTTTGAGAATCCCATGGGGCTCGATGGTTTCGAGTTTGTAGAATTCACCGCACCGGAGCGAGGCTTGCTCGAACCCGCGTTGACTCTTCTAGGCTTTTCTCATGTGGCCAGTCATCGTTCAAAGGATGTGGAGCTTTGGCGCCAGGGCGGTATTAATTTTCTCCTGAACTATGAGAAGGGGTCTCCAGCAGCCTACTATGCCGAAGAGCATGGTCCATCGGCTTGTGGCTTGGCGTTTCGCGTAAAAGATGCGGCGAAAGCGTATAAGCGTGCCATTGAACTCGGTGCTGAACCAGTAGAGATCTCTACGGGACCAATGGAGTTGAAGTTGCCAGCGATCCGCGGCATCGGCGGCGCACTCCTCTATCTGAACGACCGCTACCAAGATGGCTCTTCTATTTACGATATCGACTTTGACTTCATCGAGAGCGTTGAGCGTCAACCTGAGGGTTGTGGTTTTAAAGTGATCGATCACTTAACCCACAATGTCCATCGTGGACGCATGGATTACTGGACCAAGTACTACGAAGATCTTTTTAACTTTCGACAGATCCGTTACTTCGATATTAAAGGTGAGTACACCGGATTGACCTCGCGGGCGATGACTGCCCCCGACGGCAAGGTGCGCATCCCTTTGAACGAGGAGGCTGGTGGCAATGGCCAAATCGAGGAATACCTTATGGCCTACAATGGCGAAGGCATTCAACATATTGCATTTTCCTGCGATAACCTGCTGGTCTGTTATGACCGCCTCAAAGCAAATGGCTTGGAGTTTATGACGGCTCCGCCTGACACCTATTACGAGATGCTATCAGATCGCCTGCCTGGTCATGGCGAACCGGTTGAAGATCTGAAGTCTCGCGGTATTTTGTTGGATGGTTCTACGCAGGAAAATGATCCGCGTTTATTGTTACAGATTTTCTCGCAGAATATGGTTGGGCCGATATTTTTCGAATTTATTCAGCGCAAGCGAGATGAGGGTTTCGGAGAAGGTAATTTCGCAGCACTATTTGAATCGATCGAAAGAGATCAGGTACGACGCGGCGTATTGCAGCCTGGAAAGCAATCCGTAGCTTAATAAAAGGTGGCGGGTACCCCAGTAAGTTAGCTTTTCAAAAGTGTGAAAATAAAAATAGGAGCAATCTCCGAATGAAAGCGACGCAGAACTCTCTCAACTATATGACAGGTTTTGGCAATGAGTTCGAAACCGAGGCATTGCCCGGTGCGTTGCCAAAAGGTCGTTTCAGTCCGCAGAAATGCCCTTATCAGCTCTATGCTGAACAATTCAGCTCCACCGCCTTTACAGCGCCTCGCGCTAAGAATCGTCGCACATGGACCTACCGGTTGCGCCCCAGCGTCGCGATGCAGGGCGAATTTGAATCCATCGACAATGGCCTGATTAGAACCGGTCCTAGCAGGGAGTTAAATTGTCCTCCCGATGTTCTGCGTTGGGATCCCTTTCCGATAGATCAATCCACGGGTGACTTTCTCGATGGTCTGGCCACGATTGCCGTCAATGGTGATGTCAGTCTGCAAACAGGCTTGGGCGTGCACATTTATCGAGCCGAAATAGGCATGGGGAAGAGGTTTTTTTACAGCGCCGATGGAGAGCTATTGATCGTCCCTCAGCAGGGAGCCATTCTGGCACAAACGGAATTGGGTCAACTTCATGTGGCGCCCGGGGAAATCCTAGTGATACCACGCGGCTTAAAATTTCGAATCGAACTGCCTGATGGCCCAGTGCGCGGCTACGTCTGTGAGAACTATGGTGCTCCCTTGGAATTGCCAGAACGTGGGCCTGTGGGCGCAAACGGTTTCGCTAATAATCGCGATTTTCAGTATCCGGTGGCATCCTTCGAAGATAAAGAAGAAGTACACACACTGGTCGTCAAATTTTGCGGACAGTTATATCAGACGACTCTGGACCGATCGGTCTTGGACGTGGTGGCTTGGGTCGGCAATAGTGCGCCTTACAAATACGACCTCGCTAGATTTAACGTGATCAATACCGTCAGCTTCGATCATCCCGACCCCTCTATCTTTACCGTACTGACTTCGCCTAGTGATACTGCCGGCGTTGCAAATTTGGATTTCGTGGTATTTCCGCCGCGTTGGATAGTGGCGGAAAACACATTCCGGCCGCCCTGGTTTCACCGCAACATCATGAGCGAATTCATGGGGCTTATAAAAGGGACTTATGACGCCAAGGAAAAGGGTTTCGAGCCAGGCGGTATGAGTTTGCACAATTGCATGACTCCTCATGGCCCAGAAGCGGCGGTTTTCGAAAAGGCGAGCAAGGTAGATCTGAAACCAGAGCGTTTTGATAACACCTTGGCGTTTATGTTTGAGTCCCGCTACGTAATAGCGCCGACGAAATTTGCGCTGAAATCCGAGCACCGTCAACGTGATTATTCAAAATGTTGGTCTGGAATACAAAAACTCTTCGATGAAAATCCTTAGAGCTAACGATTAGGAGTTAACGATGCTGAAACTAAATGAAACTCACGATACCGCGTTGAAAAGCTGGGTGAGTTCTGCGAACGATGGGGTAAGTGATTTCCCTATACAAAATTTACCGTTCGCAATTTTTCGTCGCTGCGATACCGATCAGTTTCGCGGTGGTGTCGCCATAGGCAATCAAATTGTCGACCTACTGCTATTAAGCAATGCGCAGCTGTTGCCTGCTGATCTAGGGGGAATTGTGGAGGCAGCAGCAAAGTCCGAGCTAAATGAATTCATGGCAATGGGGCCAGCGGCGTGGTCGGGTTTGCGTCTTGCTTTGTCCCGCGCTCTGCGTGAAGGGTCAGAGCTTGCAAGCAGCCTACGGGATTGCTTGGTAAGTCAGGCGGACGTGGAGTACAAGCTGCCGTGCAAGATTACAGACTACACAGATTTCTATACGTCTATTCATCACGCATCTGCAGTGGGGGCATTGTTTCGCCCCGACAATCCTTTGCTGCCTAATTACAAGTGGGTACCCATTGGTTACCACGGCCGGGCCTCTTCCATCTGTATTTCTGGTCACAGCTTTCCTCGTCCGCTTGGGCAGCTCAAAGGGCCTAATGATGAGGTGCCATCGTTGGCGCCTAGTAAGCGACTAGACTATGAGTTGGAGATGGGGGTTTTCATTGGGCCTGGCAACGAGCTCGGCTCCCCCATTCCCATGGCGGCGGCGGAAGATCATGTGTTTGGTATGTGTTTGTTTAATGACTGGTCTGCCAGAGATATTCAGGGTTGGGAATATCAACCCTTGGGGCCTTTCTTGGCGAAAAGTTTTGCCTCCACTATTTCTCCGTGGATCGTGACCCTAGAAGCTTTGGCGCCGTACCGGCTGGCTTTCACTCGCCCGGAGGGCGACCCCCAACCACTGCCTTATTTGAGTGGCGAACAGAACAGCAGCGCCGGGGCGATGGACATCCGATTAGAGGTTTTGCTCCAGACGCAACGCATGAAGGCCGAGGGTGAAGCGCCCGTGAGTTTGTCGCGATCAAACTTCAAGTATTCTTATTGGACTATCGCCCAGTTGGTATCGCATCACACTGTGAATGGCTGCAATTTACAAACTGGAGATCTGCTGGGTAGTGGAACTCAATCGGGGCCAGAGGAAGGGGAGTATGGTTCCATTTTGGAACTGAGCCACGGCGGCAAAAAGCCAATCACATTGCCCAATGGAGAAATGCGCACTTTTCTCGACGATGGAGATACGGTTGTTCTGCGTGGCTTCTGCGAAAGTCCCAATGCAGTGCATCTGGGTTTTGGTGAGGTGACCGGAACCGTGCTACCTGCAAGGCAAATTTCCTAGGAGCTAACCGTGGAACTCTACTCATACTTCAGATCGACTGCTGCTTACCGCGTGCGCATCGCGCTAAATTTGAAAGGAATCGAATACAGTCTGATCTCTGTTAATTTGTTAAAAGGTGAACAAAGTAGCGACGAGTATCTGGCGGTGAATCCCTTAGGTTTGGTGCCGGCACTGCGCTTGGATGATGGAACAATATTGTCTCAGTCCACCGCTATCTTGGAGTGGCTGGAAGAAACATCACCAGAGTTACCGCTGCTGCCCGCGGATCTGCTGCAGCGTTCGCGGGTTCGGGCGATGGTCAATATTATTGCTTGCGACATTCACCCGCTAAACAACTTGCGAGTATTGAAACACCTAGTAGGTGAGTTAGGGGTTAGCGAGGAGGAGAAAACACAGTGGTACCACCACTGGATAAAGCTTGGCTTCGATGCACTGGAGCAACAAATGGTGAAGGGAGCCTATAGCGCAGGGGATGGCTTGAGCATGGCCGATGTCTATCTCGTGCCGCAGGTGTTCAATGCTTTGCGTTTTGAAATGGAGATGAGTCCCTATCCCAAAATCATGTCGGTCTATAAACGCTGTAATGAGTTAGGTGCCTTTATCAAAGCACACCCAGATCATCAAGAGGGTAATCCCGCCACCTAGCCTGAGTTCGGGATACAGGGGATACTGGATATATTCGAGTTGAAATAGAAATAACCAATAAGGCTATCGACATGTCCAAAACAGCATACGAAGAGATTGAAAACGCGAGCATCGATGAGATTCGAGGCTTGCAGGCCTCTCGGCTTAAGGAAACCTTGCAACATGCTTATGCGAACTCGGCCGCGTACAGGAAGAAGTTCGATGCGCACAATGTGCATCCTGACGATTTCCGATCGCTTGAGGACCTAAGTAAATTTCCGTTCACCACTAAGGCGGACCTTCGAGATAACTACCCCTTCGGCATGTTTTGTACGCCAATGAATGAGATTAGTCGTATCCATGCGTCCAGTGGGACTACAGGGAGGCCCACTGTCGTTGGCTATACCAAGCGCGACATCGACAATTGGTCAAATCTTGTTGCGCGATCAATCTATGCCGCTGGGGGGCGCGCCGGTGACAAGGTTCACATCGCCTATGGCTATGGCCTTTTCACTGGGGGCTTGGGGGCTCACTACGGCGCTGAGCGATTGGGTTGTACCGTCATTCCTATGTCAGGAGGGCAGACTGAGAAGCAGGTGAAGTTAATACAGGATTTTGATCCCGACATCATCATGGTGACGCCCTCTTATATGCTCAATATTGGCGACGAAATGTTGCGCCAGGGCGTGGACCCAAGCCAGTTATCGCTTCGGATTGGGATTTTTGGTGCGGAGCCTTGGACTGACGCTATGCGCAAGGAGTTGGAGTCTCAGCTGCACATAGACGCTGTCGACATTTACGGCTTGTCTGAAATCATGGGGCCCGGCGTTGCTCAGGAGTGTGTAGAAACCAAGGATGGCCCCACTGTGTGGGAGGATCATTTTTACCCAGAGATTATCGACCCGCAAACGGGCGAGGTTCTGCCTGACGGCGAGAAAGGAGAGTTAGTGTTTACTACGCTCACCAAACAGGGCTTGCCGATGATTCGCTACCGTACCCGAGATTTGACTCGGCTGCTGCCGGGTAGCGCACGCACTATGCGCCGCATCGAGAAGATTACTGGCCGCAGCGACGATATGTTGATTATCCGTGGCGTTAATGTGTTCCCCACCCAGATCGAAGAACAAATCCTCGACGTGAAAGGCCTTTCCCCTCACTACCTGATGGAAATAGAAAAGAAAGGCCATCTCGATAGTGTGAAAATCATGGTCGAATGCGTGCAAGGCAATACAGGTGACATCCAAGTCATGGCAGCGGAACTAAAGACCAAAATTAAATCTCTAGTAGGCATTACGGCGAGTGTCGAGGTTAAGGAAATCGGCGAGTTACCCCGTTCTGAGGGAAAGGCTACGCACGTGGTTGATAAGCGCCGCTAGCGCTGCATTTTTAAGCGGCATAGCCGCTGCTATGGAGGGATGATTATCTTCTGTCTGATCCTGCCTTGAGTTATGATGTTTTCTGATGCGTGGTATGGAATGTGATCAGATGACGATCACAGATTGCAAAAGAAAATAAGGCATTACCGGGTCTAGATTTAAGGTAGTTTTGTGAGTCAGTAGTGCAGAGTTATTCATGACACGAACTGATACAAAACGGCACTTGGCTGTGGTTGACATGTGTCGTATAAGTCTGAGAAGCTTCGATGAATCAATTGCTGATCATGAAAAATAAGAATGTTGGAGAGGTTTAGCGCGATGAGTGTGGTAATGAGACGTTCGACACCGAGTTTTAAGCAGTGGTTTGCCAGCGGGTTTCGCGGAACTGCTATGGGTTTGTTGGCCTTGGGCGCTCTTGCTAGCTGCGCGCCAGCCGATCCTGAGCCCGAAAGCGCAGGAACACAGCCGCTAACCAAGCTCATTACCGCTGAGCAGTACGGCAATTCCTTGACCTATATTTTCGGCCCAGGCATTGATACACAAGTACAGTTTGCGCCCGTGGCGCGAAATGAGGGCTTGCTTGCCAACAGCTTGGCGACCGCCGGTGTAAGCGTTGGACAAGTTCAGACCATCCAGAGCGTGGCCTCCAGCGTTGCTAGGCAGGTCATGGATGTCGAGAATCGCAATCACCTTGTTGCGTGTCGCCCTGAGTCGATTGATAGCCCGGATGAGGCTTGCGCGGCCCAGTTCGTGTCGAAGATAGGCCGCCTTTTGTTTAGACGCGCGTTAACTGATGCCGAAGTCGCGACATTCGTTGAACAGGCCGGTGTTGCTGCTCTAGACTTAGATGGCAAGGAGTTGGATGGCGAGAAGTTGGATGGCTTTTACGCAGGTCTAGAGGTTGTACTCGAAGGTTTGCTGATCCACCCCGAAGTGCTTTTCATTGTAGAGGGCACTGAGCAAGACCCTAATAATGCCGAGCAACTACGCCTTGATGCTTATTCGCTCGCCTCACGGCTGAGCTTTTTCCTGTGGAATGCTAGCCCTGATGATGAGTTGCTGGCCGCGGCTGAAAGCGGTGATCTGCAGTCCCCTGGCGGTGTTGAACGTTCCGTTGACAGGATGTTGGAGAGCCCCCGCTTGGTTGAGGGGATGAGAGCTTTCTTTGATGACATGCTTGTTTTCAACGACTTCAAGACACTCGCCAAGGACGCGACAATCTACCCAGAGTTCACAAGTGTGACATCACAAGATGCACGGGAACAAACTCTGCGCACGATCATCGATCACACGCTCAACAAGGGCAAAGACTACCGGGATCTGTTCACATCGCGTGACACCTTTATGTCTCCGGCCTTGGCCATTGTCTACGGCGTGCCCGCGCAACCTGGTTGGGCCCCTTACACATTTGAAGAGGGCAGTCCCCGCGCGGGTCTGCTTACGCAAGTAAGCTTTTTGGCATTGACTTCACACCCTGGACGCAGCTCGGTAACCTTACGGGGCATGGCGCTGCGCGAGCGATTATTGTGCCAGACAGTTCCTGAGCCGCCTCCCGGAATCGATTTCTCTGTTGTGTCCAATCCTGATGCGCACTACCCGACGCAGCGTCAACGCGTAGCTGCTCACCTTGAAACCCCTTCGTGCGCCGGTTGTCATAGAATTACAGATCCAATTGGTTTGTCCTTGGAGCAATTTGACGGTGCGGGCGGTTACCGGCTGACTGAAAATGGGGCGACGATTGACGTAAGTGGCGGGCTCGATGGCTTTGAGTTTGATGGGGCCATTGGTTTGGGGGAAGCACTTCGTTTGAATCCGGAATTACCACGATGCCTCGTGCAGCGTGTGTACAGTTACGCTACTGGCGGACCGCCCGAAATAGAAGCGCGTGCCGCACTGAACTACTTTAATGACGAGTTTGCCGCTCAAGGCTATCAGTTGCGTAAGCTGTTGCGCACGATCGCACTGAGCAAGGCGTTCTCGCTGATCCAGAAGAGCCCGAGCGAAGAAGAAAGACTGCTAGCGACAAACAGCTCTCGATAGTGAAATGGCTAGCTGACTGCACAGTGGTGCTGTTCAGGAAATCAATAAAAATTTGTGAGGCAGGAGAATCATCATGAGTAAGTGGAATAGAAGACAAGTACTGAAGGGGATGGTGAAAGGGGTGGGAGTAACGGTAGCGCTTCCTTTTCTTGATTACTTCCTAGACGGCAATGGCTCGGCGCTGGCTTCGGGGGCACCGATGCCGGTGCGTTTCGGAACCTGGGGTTACGGTCTTGGCGGCACAGGAAAGTTGTTCGTGCCTCAACAGACTGGTAGCAACTATGACTTACCCGAAGAACTCTCCTCCTGGGCGCCAATACAAAATGATGTCAATCTGTTCACGAACGGACACGCTTTCCCAGACGCTGCCCCGAATCGAAACCATTACACTGGTTGGGTTGTCTCTAGAACGGGCATTGCACCGGATTCCGGTGGTGGGCCCTCAGAGACGATCGATCTGACGATCGCCAAGCAGATTGGTGGCGCCACGCGTTTTAATAACCTTACGGCCACGGCCACGGCCGACGCGCGCGACACTTATAGTTACTACAACGCGTCTACGCCCAATGAACCGGAGTGGTCGCCTCTAGCATTTTACAAGCGCTTGTTCGGGCTCGATTTCCAGAACCCGAATGCTGATACCTTCGAAAGAGATACACGTGTTATCGCTCGTCAAAGCGTTCTGTCTGCCATCATGGAGCAGGAAAGCTCACTGATGAAGACGGTTGGCATAGCGGACCGGGCGCGACTGGATCAGTACTTCACTGGTTTGCGCCAGTTGGAGCGCCAGTTCGAACAGCGTCTCACCAAGCCTCAACCGATTGCCAGTTGTGTGCCTCCGGGCCAGGCCCCAGTTGATGTAGCCATGGATCAATCAACAGAGTCGGTGAAGATTCGCCATCAAATGATGTCCGAGCTGATGGCAATGGCCGTAGCTTGTGATCAGACTCGAGTGTTCAACATGACTTATTCGGCGGCCTTTGCCTCCACTATTCGAACGGGCTATGAGAAGCCGCACCACACTTGTACACACGAAGAGCCTGTTGATGAGACTCTTGGATACCAGGAAAACGCCTCCTTCTTCACTCGCCGTGCGATGGAGTCTTGGGTGGATTTTGTGGAAGTGTTTAAAAATGTTCCAGAAGGGGATGGCACACTGCTCGACAATGTCCTGATCCTGGGCACGACAGACGTGGGTTATGCTCGCACGCATTCGGTCGATGGCATGTCGGTCTTCTTGGCAGGTCGCGCAGGTGGCAAGGTCAAGAGCGGTCAGCACATCGATTTGAAGGGTGGCTCGGTTGCTCAGGTTGGCTATACCGCCCTCCAGCTTATGGGTGTGGACAAGCCGTCGTGGGGCACGTTGAGCAACGAGACTTCAGATGTAATTAGCGATGTGGTGGTCTGATCGGGCCTGTCCGAGTATTTAAGGAAACTCATTACTATGTATCTGAATAATTTTCTGACAGTTGTTTTTGTTACTGCCAGTGCCTCAATGGCAAGTGCAGTCGCTGAAACGCCAAGCAATATGGATTTTTGGCAATCAGCGGCCAGTAACGCACAGGAAGCCTATATTGAAGAGAAACTGCCACCGAGTATTCAGGTGGTGGCGACTGCATTGGACGGTCCTGTGTATGCCGATGCTCAAGGGCGGACATTGTATACATGGCCGTTGATTGCGCTGCGCAATGGTTCAACGGGTGACAGGAAGGACGGGGGCTCTAACTGCACGGACGAAGTGCTTCGCACTGAGGTCGGCTTCATGAGCCCATACCCCGCCGGTTTGGTTCTGCCCTATGCCGATCAAGGCGTGAGCTGTACGCAAGTTTGGCCTCCCGTCATTGCGTCTGAGGATGCAGTAGAGGTGGGCAAGTGGAGCCTAGCCGAGCGCGCAGATGGCTCGAAGCAATGGGCCTATGATGGCTTTCCTTTGTATACCTCTAATCTGGATAAGAAAGCAGGGGACGTTCTAGGTGGCACAAAAATATCGTCCGGCGGTGATGGCGGTGTAGTGCGAGTGCCAGCGGGCCCTCTACCCGATATTCCACCAGGGTTCCAAGTACTTTCCAGCACCACTGGGCGAGTGCTACTGAATGACGAAGACTACTCGATCTACTACTCAGATAACGACGAGGCAAATACTTCGAATTGTGTCGGGGAGTGTTTGGATAGATGGACGCCTATTAGCGCACCTCAAGTCGCGGATGATAGCGGCGACTGGAGCATCATTAAGCATCCCTCAGGCATCAATCAATGGGCCTACAGGGGTAAGCCGCTGTACACCCATAACAATGATACTCGACCACGTAGTTTCGACGGTAGCGATGTGCCCGGTTGGCACAATGTCTACACGCAACGCACTGTCACTCCTCCCGATGCATTCACAGTCCAAGACTCAGCCTTAGGTGGCCAGGTTCTGGCGGATAGTCGTGGCAGAACGATCTATTATTACAGCTGTCATGATGACTCTGTTGCGCAACTCGCCTGCGATCACCCTGACGCCGTTCAGGATTATCGTATGGCTATATGCGGCAACGGTAATGCGCAAATGTGTCTGGAGACCTTTCCTTATGTAGTCGCAGACGCTAATGCTAAGAGTGAGAGCAGCCTTTGGAGTGTGATGACGATTAATCCGAACACAGGCCGTCACGCCGAATCAGGTGAAGAGGGCGCGTTGAATGTGTGGGCTTACCGCCAGCGTCCGGTGTACACCTATGGTGGTGATCACGAGCCTGGCGTGACCAATGGCGATAGCTTCGGCGAGTTCCTTGGCCGTCGCAATGGCTACAAAGCGTTCGTATTGAGAGACGTATTTCAAAATAGCCAGTTTCGACGATAAGCGGGATGAAACCGCTATCCACGAAGGAGAGATTATCTATGTCACAAGTTCGGACTGATATCAAAACACGCAAAGTATGCTCTTTAGCCCTGTTGGTCACCACCTTGGTGGCCGCGGGTGCGGTAACCGCCGAGCTGCCCCAGCCGCATCAAAAAGATGGGCGAATTGGCTATGTGCTAACCGAAAGACATTGGGCAATCTATGAGACTGAGGCGAGGACAGAGTGCCCTCAAGGCATGAACTTTCGCGGCTCGCGTGACCTGATCGCAAAAGAGTTTCCAGAGGGTGGTAACGTAGAGCGGACAGTTCTTGAAACTCGACTCAAGGTAGAAGGCTATCAGTACCACACTGATACAGCGACATCAGACATCTATGACTCCTTACCTTATTTGGAGGCGCAAGGAGACGTATCTTACGGCCTGGACCTCGATGGCGAAGTCGACGCTGATGATTACACCTCTCCGGATGGTGTAGCGGGAGTCGATAACCAACTCTATCGAGCACTGGCTTGTATTGCAGGCTACCGCAAAGATGGCCCGTATTGGTTTTTCGAAAACGATTTCATGATTAATAATGGTTATAACCGTTGGATGATCGAGGTGTCGGGTGTAGACGACCTAGCCAATGACGACGACGTCACCGTCACCACATACCGAGGCCTCGATAACCTCTTCACAGATGCCACGGGCGAGGGCTTTGTCGCTGGCGGTACGCAACGAGTCGATGCGCGTTGGGGTCAAAGCTTCATTAATGAGGTGAAAGGCAAGATCGTTGATGGTGTACTGACCACGGAACCGATTGATCAGGCCAAATTCCCATGGTCACAGCCTGGCGTGACTGATGGCTACCACATCTTTAAGGATCTTCAGTTTCAGTTCAAGCTAACGCCACAGGTGGCGCAAGGGCTTATGGCTGGATATGTTGATATTGAGCAATACAATCACCGGTTCAGAACCAACTGGGCGATGCATCATCAGAACTACGGTCAAAGCTCCTCAGCATCGGAGTACGTGGCGCTGAAAAGAATGGCAGATGGATATCCCGATCCTGAAACCGGAGCCAACACGGCCATATCCTCCGCGGTGGAGATGACTCTCACTCAGGTCTACATAGTGCACCCTGAGGAGCAAGCAGCATCATCACAGGATACTGGAGCTACAGGTTTTTAATTAAGCCCTTGGTGCACCGCTAGCGAGGCTTTTACCTCGCCTTCAAGATTGGTCATACTGATTCCCGCTTTCATCATGTAAGAGGGAGTCAGTATGGTCCAAAAATAATCCAACTCCCATGCCAAGCAATTCCCCATTAGCGCGTTATTTTATTCGCAACCTAACAAGATGCAGGCATGAAAAAAACCAAGCTGGTTAACTCAAAAATCGTAAAACTTACGCTGCTTTGCTGCGTACTGGGCGTCTCGGCCTTAGGCAATGGAGGCGAGACTAAAGCTCAAGACGAGAGCGGTCTCGTTCAGTCTGGCCTGCTAGGCGTTTGGGACGTAAGGCCAGCGCGTAAGCGCCAAGAAGGGGAAGGTGAGCGCAGTCCAAGACACGGACAAACCGGAAATCGCGCCCCAGTGAAAATGCCTGACGTCGAAGGCTTGGATGTTGGCGATCGTGCGGTGTTCAGAATCATGACGACGGCGGGTCGTACTGCTTTCGCATCGATGAATCCAAGGGATCTTCCTACCAATAATTGTATGTCTTCGGGTTTGCCAACCTTGGCTAAAGTGCCCAATGTTCAGGAATGGACTTTAGCCGATGATGTGCTCACCATCCATTATGGTGAGTTTGATACCTTCCGCTATATTTATCTTGATGGCCGTTCTGCCGCTTCATCTCCTACCCAGTTAGGTCATTCGACAGGAGAGTTTGCCAACGGTGTGTTAACTATCACGACTAGTAATCTGACCGAGAGCCTAGGTGCGCTTGCCCGCAATGCGCCTGGCAGTGCTCAACGAACGATCAAAGAGGTGTACCAAGTCACTGAGGCGGGGCGCAGGATTAGCGGTACCATTACGATTGAAGATCCCTTGTTTCTTACCCAAGAAATAGAAACGAGCGTTAATTTGCTCAGAGCAGCCGCTGGGACTGAAGTTCTTAGCTTTCCCTGCGATGTGGCGTCCTCGCAGCGGTATTTGGACTAGAGCCTCACCTTGGGTTGAGACGCAGCACGGTCGAGTTCTAAGCCCTGTTCAAACAGGGCTCTTTGCTCTACATTACGCTGCATCGCGTCAAGCCCAACAAGCTGGGCCCAAACAAACCTCTAGGAAACCTTTAGATGACTCAGTCCTCAACACCGAACCCCGAATCTGCCAGCCATGCCATGAAATCCGATGCCTTGATCGAAAGCCTTCATTGGCGTTATGCCGCCAAGAAAATGGATCCAGCCAAGGCTGTGGAGCTAGACAAAGTAGAGCGTATTCTTGAAGCCGCGCGCTTAGCACCAACCTCTAGTGGGCTGCAGCCGTACGAGATTATCGTGGTGACGAATAAGGCCGTACGCGAACAAATCCAGCCTATCGCTTGGAACCAAGGGCAAATTACAGATTGCTCACATTTGCTAGTGTTTGCCGCTTGGGATAACTATACGGCGGAACGTATTAATATGATGTTCGACCTGACCAATGAAGTGCGTGGAATGAAGAATGAAGGTTGGGAAAATTATCGAAACATGTTGTTGAAAATGTACCCTCAACGTACTGCCGAGGCGAACTTTGAGCACGCCGCACGTCAAGCTTACATTGGCCTTTCCGCTGCCATGATGGCCGCCGCTTTTGAAGAGGTGGATTGTACCCCGATGGAAGGGTTTGACCCCAAAGCACTAGACGAAATACTAAATCTTGGTGAGCGTGGTTTGCGTAGCGTTGTCATTTTGCCACTGGGTTACCGAGAGGCTGATAAAGACTGGCTTGTGAATTTAACTAAGGTACGTCGTCCGCGTGAGTTGTTCATCACGGAAGTTTAAGTGGGCTGATTCAAAGGGTGAGGTATTTAGTTAAGGCTAGATACCTCACCCCTGACAGGCGCGCTGAGTATTACACCAAACTACTCTTAGGTAAAAACGCTAGATCATCGGCCAGTTCCTCATCTTCCTCCTCAACTAGATCCATATCCAAATCAAGGTACTCGACAGTATTATCGTCGCCAGTAGCATGGTCTAGATCAAACTCGCTCTGAAGTTGACTTAACTCCTCGTTAAAGCGTGTGCAGCTGCTCTGTATGCGTTCAAATATTTCCTGTGTCACCTGAACTTGTTTGAGTGCTGCCTCCATAGGCGCGGTGGATTTCTGTAGTCCCGTTCTAAGCTCGGTAATGCTCTGCTTCAATGTTTGGGTGCATTGCTTAACATGCGCATCTATCAGATCGGCTGCGTATCGTTGTTGTAGCACTGGCATTTGCTTTGCGACAGTGTCACGGGCGATCCCACGCAATTTCTCTAGGCTAGATTCGCCTAGACGCTTTTTCTTATCGGCGGCATTAACGCTACGATTTCCGTCTTCGCCAAATATTTTCTGCCACACACGGCGATGGCTGCGAAACAGCAGATAATCGACAAAGGTTCGTGCTACTGGGATTTCCTCGATGTTCAACTCTAGCGCAGGCGTGTCGGTTTGCGTTTGCACGCCGAGATTTTGCAGGCAAGCGGCCAGTACTACTTTCACCTGAAGGCCGCCGTCACGGAAAGCGGCCAGTTGCGACTGGGAAAACTCTGCACCGGCGAAACCGCCTTCCAATTGCTTGCGCAAGTGTTGGAGAAGCAGTTCTGTTTGTCGGTTGCTCTCCTGTTGGAGTTGAGGACTGAGGCGTTCGAGTAGTTCATTCCAGCTTTCGTCGCTTTCCATCCATGCCGAGACCTGTTCTTGGCAGCAGTTTTCTAGGTGCTCGGTGTTTTGTTCTGTCAAATCTCTAAGCAGATTATCCTTTGTGCCAAGCAGTGTGTGGAAGGCTTTATCCCAATGCTGTTGTTCTAGTGTTTTAAGGGACTCAAGGCGTGTTCGCTCGCGCTCCAGATCTTCCTGTGCTTGTCGTTTGGTGCTGCTTAGCTGTGATGAGGCGTCGCCGGAAACTAGCTCATTGGTTTCCGCCGTTAAGTCCCGCGCTAAGCGTAAGCTGTCGAATTTGAAATCGTGTAGATAGTCGCTGCTGTTGAGGTAGCCGGTTAGGTCAGTGACGAACTCGTCGAAACCATCGTTGCTAGGATCACTTATATCTGATTCGGCCTCTTTAGCAACGGGGGCAGTAGTGGCGTTCTCTTGCAGAATTTTGGACGCGGCTGCCTGTAAGTCGATGGGGTAAATCTTTAGGCGGCCGTCCTCTATCGCGCCGCGCAAAGTTGCGCTCATCGACAAAGAGCGGAATGAATCGATTATTTTCTGTGGGTCACTGCTCTCTAAGCTAGGTTCAAGTGTGCCATCGGGGCGCAAGTCTTGCTTAGATGAGTCGATGTTAGCCACAAGGAAGATACGGCTAAAGCAGCTTAATAGTTCTTCAAACTCCTCGAAGACTTTTTCGAAGAAGAGGTTGTCTGTTTTGACTACAAAGATGGCGCATGCGGCGGTATCACGGAAATCACGTGTCATCTGGTCGTAACCAAATTTCATTCGGCTGTACAGCCCAGGGGTGTCCACTAGCACGGATCCGGATTCCGCCAGATTGATGGCAGGCACTTCGATATCCATACGGCGTATAGCCTGAGGGTAGTGCTGCTGAGGGTCGAAGCCCTCATCTTTGTTCTCCGCCTCGACAATGGCGTCAGCCAAAAACGTGTGATCAGCTTTTACTGCATCGGCAAGCGCTAAGGTGTCGGGGAATTCACGAGTGCCGCCTACATAGTCGGTTGCCACGAAGCGGCGCTGTTCGCCGTTTTTAACATAGACGAGCGCGGGGTAGGCCGGAAGGCTAGAGACTTCACTTACATAGGCGCCACTTAGGGCGTTCATTAGTGTGGACTTGCCACTTTTCAGAGGGCCGAATATGAGCAAAAACGTGCTCTGGTCGCTTACTTTCTCACGTAACGTTGACAGGCGTTGCTGCACTTCCTGAAGACCTAGGACACTGGTGTCTATCTGTTTTAAATCTGCGCGAGCGGGAAGTTCGGATAGCGCCAGCCGTAACTCTTCGCCAAAGGGTTCGAGTTCTTTGGAAAATTCTCGGCAAAAATCCTGCATATTAGTCTTCACAATCTGCTCCTTTTATGAGTTCGGTTCTAGTGTTAGAGTTGACGCTTTTGTCCCTAGAGTCATTGGTTTAGATTGTCTCTCCAGCCGCAATTAGATTTTGTTGATTCTGACAAAATAACAAGGCCTCCTCTATTTTTATCGGAGATGACGTCAACATCATAAACCAATTATGACGCCAAAGGCGCATGTAATTAGCAATGAAAATGTGATTTTATATAAAGATTTTTACTGTGAGGAGGTTGTAAGTGATTAAAAGGGACGTAGTCACTAATTAATAGTGCAGTAGATGTTTCGTGAACGTAAGGTTTGTTATTTTTGTGCTAAAAATATCGATAAAAACGCCCATAATAGTGCGTGAGTTGTTTTTGTTCCTCATAATGGTGCGATGATTTTTTCACTCCCTATAACGGTGCGGGATTTATATTTATGCACTGTTATAGGGAGCTTTCTATTTGCTGGCAATTTTTTTTGTTTTATATTTCTTCGTATTTATTTTAGCGCCTAACCAGTTCGGACTTCACCAATACCTTGTCAATAAAACTTAGCACCAATAATCGATTTTTTGTTTCCAACAATGTTGAGCCACCATTGTTGGGGATTCTGGTTTGCCAATCAGCTGATAGCCGTTCAACACCATTGACGATCTCTTTCTGCCAGGCGTTTGGGTCGCATGGAATGATCTCTATTGCTTGTTGAAGAGAAAGCCCCGAGCTTATGGCCGCTGTTGCGTCAGTAAGTGCCTCAATAGAGCAAGAGTTTGTAGTGGGAAGTGATCCGCGTTCAATCAAGCTATACTCTCTGAGTAATCCGTCTTGGAATTGCGCCTGTATAATTACAGATGAGCCATGCGCGCTAATCGTGGATGTCGGTGAGCTGAATGTATTGGCTTGCCATGAGAAAGTTTCAAGTTCGCCCCTCAATGACACCCCTGTTTCTATTAAATTACCGTCGCATCCTAACAACGCATTGACAGAGCTTATGTTGGAGGCTGTATTGATCTGCTCGAAACGTTGAAGAATGTCATATTCGCATTTGGATGATGGAGCCGTTTGCTTCGGCTTATAGGAGATTTTCTGAGCGACGCCTTCACGAAACTCAGCGCTAATATAAGGGCCGTTGGAGGCTGAGCGTAGGTATGGATTGACTTGTAAGTTAGGGAAAAAGGCTAAGCCAATTCCTGTGGTTCGCTCAAAGAAACCAATATTGTGAGTGGCTATTTCACTTTCCAATACAGCTTCGAAAGGCACGCCATCGGCAGCGGCCCAGTCGGCAGTTGCCAGTAAGCCTTTGTCTAGATCAACCTCCCCTAGAGATACAACAGCAGGGCATCCAATCGTTTTTTCTATTTCGCTTAACGACATGCTCAAGTTCAACGAAAGAAATGCATTTTCAATCTCTTTGCGTGTGCACTCTTCATCTTCCTCGACAACCCTATAGGACTGTAGTTCTAGTCGATCTTGGGAGTCGAGTTTGAAACGGACGTTTCTGAAAACTTGGCCCGGAGTGGTTTGAAGCCCTGTGATTAAGACTGGAACCTCAAGTAAGCCTGTTGCCTCATCGAAAACAGCAACCTCATCAAATATTCGCTGGGTGAAGGGAGAGGGAAGCTGTGTTAGCCCCTGGGCTTGGGCGGTGCTCACTGATCCCGCTAGGAGCGAGCAAATAAGGACTAGCTTATTAGAGATAGGAGATTGTGGTTTCATAATGGTTTAAATAGAAGCGATGATCGCCTGCTGCCTCGTTGCGATGGCAGTGCAGTATCCCATTAAAAGGGCGGGGTTCCAATGGGCATTCTCTCTCTTGGCATAGAAACACCGCCCAATCAGGCCCTTGTCACAATATATGTGAAATACTCAGTGCCTATTGGTAGGGACTGTGTGTATTGTGCGCGTCTAGAGACAGAAATCAAAAATCGTGAGCCCAAGTATTGCTTGTCGGTTGTCACTCACCTGCTTAGGAAATGGGGTACGCTCGAAACAAGATGAATATACTACACATATCAGATATGCATTTTGGTCCTCGCCACTGGCTTGGAAATAGTGAATTATTGTTGAAGAAATTGAACAGCTATGTGGCCGATATTGTTATCAACACGGGCGACAATACGACCGATGGTCTTGAGTATGAGTTTGAAGCTGCAGGAAAGTTCTTGAATTCGATTACGTGTGAGCACGTTGTTTCGATTCCTGGAAACCACGACAAACGTAATATGCGTAGCGCTGATTATTTTCGTCAGTATATCGAGGACGTCGTTGTCATTCGTCCGTTAGATCGTGACAAATGTAAAAAGAATTTCATTTTTCTTGATGGCAACACCAATGGTATTAAGGAAAAGTTTACCGACATCAATTTTCTTAAAAAAATTGAGATTGATGGTGAGACCGTTTTGATCGTGTGTCTAGACACCAACACACTCTACTCAGACAAAGGTTTTGTCGATACTGAAATGCTCAGAACACTTTCCCATGAAATCAGTAATCAAACTTACGATAAGATCATGCTGCTGAATCATCACTCAATTTTAGAGACTGATTCAGACCCTCTTTTCAACTCTAGAACAGTGGTCGAGTTCGTAAGGAAAAATAATATTGAGTATGTTTTTTGTGGCCACACGCATCAATTGTCGTTGATGAGATCAACCGATCTGTATCACAACCATACCTTCACCCAATATAAGAATGGCTCGCTATCAAGTGGCAACACTCCCAGTGATACCAATATGTTTCTGTATTACAAAGATTTTGGCACCGAGGCAATGGAGATTCATATAGTGAGAGCGATTGTTGAGGGAGACGACCTGAGGTTTGAGGAAGAGATAGTGCGCGCTTAGCGTCCCTACACCGAGGGACGCTGCCTATACTCCATCTATCAGTGGGGGTGTGTCTCTAGGTGTTGCCGCAATAGATCTTTGCCATAGTCATTGCCGTTCGGCGTGCGAATGACCGTGTGGATATGATCTCGAGTGGGAGTGCCAGCGGGGTTGATCATCGTCGTGCCCACAGGGTTTTGGTGATCGAACTCGATCAATACTACTGGGCTATGAACCCGGTAGTAGAACACAGCGTCAGAGTCGACGGCTCCGACCCAAGAAAAATAAGTGTCATCTAAATGCAGCGCCACTTGGTCCATACGCACAGCGGCTTGATCGTCACGCATATTGCCAACGTACTGAGCCACTAGCTCTAGTAACTTGGCTTTTTGCGCCGAGTTAAGTGCGGAGCCTGGTAAGCCCACATAATCCAATACCATATTGTCTTCATTGGCGGCTGCCATCGTGGCGTTGCCGGTTTTCTCGGTTTGCACTGTGGCCCGTTGCTGTTGCTCCGCATCAAGAGAGGTCATGAAACTAAGGCCTAAGTCCTGCTCGTCCTGCAATATCGTGTTGCCTTCATATTTACCGCTTTGTGCCACAACAGGTTCACCGCCAAGAAATGTCGGTGTCATGACGACTTGTCCGCCTTGTATGAAGTAATTGATTACCAGGTGGTGTCCGTCTAGTTGCCAACCCCAAGGTTCCGTTGCCGAAGGGATGCCCATGACCGTGAAGTAGTACTTCTCTTCGCCATAGCGGATGGACTCTTCGTTAAGCTCTAGTAAGGTTTGCTCGGTTTTCATGATGTCTTGAGTGGTTTTCAACCCTTGGGCACTGAGGGACACCCGGAGCAAATTCCATGCGGCCGCCTTCTGCGAGTCATTCATCTCTTCCAAGCTGACGCCGTGGCGAGCAAAGATGCCCACATCAACATTGGACCAGTTGCGCCACTCAGGGTCGTCTATGGGGAAATGAGAGCGACTAAGGTGTATGTTATCAAGAGAGGCAAGAAACGCAGCGCCAGCCTCCGCTAAGGAGGCGGTAGATAGGCCGGTGTCTTGCATTGGGAACAAGCCTTCGATGATCCCTTGCGAAGTGGCAACTCCTAGGAAGGGTTGGCCCATTGCGGCGGCGCCATCCCGTGAGAAAATTCCTTTGGTATTTAACAAAGATTCTGGATAAGTCGATTGCGCTGTCGCAATGACCGGCAACAATAGGGCAGGGATGGTCAGTAGTGACAGTAGCGATTGGCGTATCATCGTGAATAACCCTCTTGGTGGAGTTTATCTAGCGTTAGGTATGATTCTACCTCAATTCTCTGTATTGACCTTGTAGCCGTTTTTTAGCTCTTTGCTATCGGGGACTTCAAATCTTGGCTCCATGAAATTAAACATCATATCGGTTACTTCGAAGGCATAAACATTAGGGTCTTTTTCTGTGTTACGTTTATCGACGCGTTTCTTGCGCACATCTGTTGGTGCGTCTAGATAATGAACTTCGGCTTCTATGTTCAGGTTTTTGGCGCGCTCTATGAATTCGGCTCTCTGTGCTTTGGTTGTGAATCCTAGGTCCAGAATGACATTGCCTTTGAGCGCAAGAATTTGCTCGCTGACTTGCCAGATCTGGTCGTAGCAACGATTCACTCGCTCAATCATCCAATCGTAGTCGAGCGCAGTCATGTCCTTTGAAAACAGTGTTTGCATCCACGGGTCTATTGAAAAACGAACGGCGCTGATCTCTTTAGACAGTGCTAGCGAGTAAGTGGTCTTACCCACTCCTGTGGGGCCGCACACGAGAATTAATCTTGACATAAGGAGTACCTCACTGCACTTTCAGTATGAATTTCAGTCGTATCGAACAAGGTTACTTTGGTATCGTGTTGGTTCACGAGCATGCCGATCTCTGTGCAGCCAAGAATAACACCTTGCGCGCCTTGTGCTGCCAGGGCTTCAATTATGCGCAGATACTCTTGCTTTGATTCTTGACGAATCTCACCCAAGCAAAGCTCTTGATAAATAACGTCATGGATTATTTGAACGTCTTTCTCATTGGGAATAAGCACATTAAGGCCATAGCGCTCTTCGAGGCGTCCTTTATAAAAATCCTGCTCCATAGTAAAGGCTGTGCCGAGCAAGCCTACAGTCTTAATCCCTTCATTGACTAAGACCTCACCAGTGGCATCGGCGATGTGCAGCAATTTAATATCAATCGCGTCTTCAATTTGCGATGCCACCTTGTGCATCGTATTGGTACAAATAAGGAGGAGGTCAGCACCAGCGGTTTGTACCCTTAACGCGGCCTCAGAGAGTAGTTTGGCAGAACCGTCCCAATCGCCCTTATTTTGCATCACTTCTATTTCGGCAAAATCGACGCTAACCATAGCAATTTTCGCAGAGTGTAATCCTCCGAGGCTTTTCTTCACCCCTTCATTGATGGCGCGATAATACCCTGCGGTACTCTGCCAACTCATGCCGCCCAAAAGGCCTATCGTTTTCATATTATCTCCGTGCCCGCCAGCGAGTGTTCGCTCATTGTGCCTCATCGCGTCAGCTAATTGAATTTAGCTTTTCAACAGCTTGAAGT
Source organism: Gammaproteobacteria bacterium (assembly GCA_051252515.1). Classification (GTDB taxonomy): domain Bacteria; phylum Pseudomonadota; class Gammaproteobacteria; order Pseudomonadales; family Pseudohongiellaceae; genus UBA5078. Next base: position 86,742 of record JBPOFS010000001.1, on the reverse strand, counting down.
AGATGACCTAGCGGTGTTCACGCGTATAGTAATTGTCGAATTCTTCTTCGTGTGTTTTAACAAAGCCGTGAGACAAGTAAAACTGGTTAGATCGGCTCTCTTTTAGGGCTCGAAGTTTAATTTTTTTACCTAGTTCGTCTCCACGCTCAATGATGAGCGAGAGAATAGTGGTGCCGATTTTTTCAGCCTGAAATCGGGGAAGCACGTACAGGTGATTAAGGTAAAGCCAGTCCGGTTCCTCTTTAACGACAAAAAACGCGGCTAATTGCCCATTGATGAGTACTTTCTTAGTGATTGTTGGATCGAAGCCGGACAAGAGGCCTTCTCTGACGCGAGTAGGGTCGAAAAGCCCTAGCGCTTCTAGGCTTTCCTTCATGGCTAACGCTCTAAGGTCCGCAAGGGAGTCAGCGTCATTTGGATTGGCTGATACTATTTTCATCATTTCTTAATTCCCTGCTGAATATAGGGAGTGTTGACGAATCGTTCAGAGTAACTACAGTAGGGCGCAACTCTAAAGCGTACTCAATATTGCAAATAGAGCATGCGGATTTTGTAGAGTTGTTATGCCGCTCTAGGGGCAAACATAATAATCGCCATGCCTAGTAGTGCTACGCCAGAGCCTACAAGATCCCATGGGGTTGGACGAATCCCGTCTATAGCCCAGAGCCACAAAACGGCCATAACAATATACACGCCACCATAGGCCGCATAGACTCTGCCTGCCGCGGCAGGGTGCAAGGTCAGCAGCCAAGCGAATATCGCCAAGCTGAAAGCGGCGGGCACTAATAACCAGATTGACTTGCCTTCGCGCAACCAAAGGTAGGGGAGATAACACCCTATAATTTCAGCCAATGCGGTGACGATAAAAAGTCCGAATGTTTTTAGTTCTAGCAACAGGCTCACTCTCCTAGTAATTGCTCTTCCGCTCGAAGCGTCAAAACCTCATAGCCATCAGATGTGACCGCAATAGTATGTTCCCATTGTGCAGATAACTTCTTATCACTGGTAACGACAGTCCATCCGTCTTTCTTCGTTTTAACTTTTGCTTTGCCTTGGTTGATCATCGGTTCGATTGTGAAGGTCATGCCTTCTTTCAATACGAGGCCTTTACCCTTCTGACCAAAGTGCAGCACCTGGGGGGCTTCATGCATCTCTCTCCCGATGCCATGACCACAGTATTCACGGACAACCGAATACCCGTTCTTTTCGGCATGTTGCGCAATTGCATGACCAACATCGCCTAAGGTGGCGCCAGGCTTAACGACGCGTATACCTTGCCACATGGCCTCATAGGCCTTATCAACCAAGCGCTTCGCAAGCGGGGCCACGTCACCGATCATATAGGTTTTGCTGGAGTCGGCAATGAATCCACCCTTCTCTAGGGTGATATCGACGTTAACGATGTCACCGGACTTCAACACGAGGTGGTCTGAAGGCACGCCGTGACAAACGACGTGGTTGACGGAGGTGTTGAGTGAATATTGGAAACCGTATTGGCCCTTGCTCGCTGGGCGAGACTTTAGTTCGTCAACAATATAACGCTCTGCTAGATCGTTGATGTTCATCGTCGTGATGCCTGCTTTGACTTGCTGGTCGAGGTAGGCAAACACTAATGCGAGAAGGCGTCCTGATTCTCGCATTACAATGAGCTCGTCTTTTGTTTTTATAATGACATCAGTCACTTGCAACCTTCCTTACGTCGACGTCGGCTAGCTGCATTTGCTCACGGACTATCTCGGAAAATGGCGTGTTCGGGTTAGCCTCGGCCAACATCCCTATTTTTATCCAGAACTCGGCCTGGGCATTGATTGAGCGCACCATCACCGAGCTCGCCTTACGAATATCTTCGTGCAGCTCATCACTAATTTTAACAATACCCATAACAATCCTTGAATATACGAAACGTATACGAATCATATGCTAAAGGGGTGTGGGAGACAAGATGTTGAGAAAGGGTTGGGCTTAAGGTTTCTTTACTTTTGTGGCGATGCCTATGACGATAAACACGATCCCTACCGGGATTAATCCGGACCTATCGTTACCGAAGATACTTGGCAGCATTAGTAAGATGCCTCCTACAATCCATAGCGTTGGTGCGTATTTATTTAACATGACAATTCCTGTGACTAGTTAAGTAGCTAGCTCATATTCATGCACGTCAAAGGCCGTGATCATTGAGAACGACTCATCTTCGGGGCCTGAATTGCGAAAGGCCTCAAGAGCGGTGCGAGAGGCCCATTTCTCAAAAATGTTAATCCTGTTCGGGTCAACAATATCAGGTGAAACTGAAAAGTCATAACAAGTTTTGTTTTCTCTTGCTAACAACAACGCTTCCTTGGAAGCGGTGAGAAATTGTTCTCTGGTTCCGGGTTTTACAGTGATTTTTCCTGCAACGAGTATCGTCATTTTTGGGCTCCGCCAAACTCTTTAGATCAGTATGTTTTCAGCCATTTATGATGTCAATAAGCGAGGGAGTCCGATAGTTTCTAACCGCTGAGTTAACGTTTTCCGAATAGCATGATCCTGCTGTTTAAGAGACTGTGTTTCGGCGCGAGGTCTGGGCCGTCATAAACATTTTTGACATCCGATACCGAATAGACGGCGGTATTATCAAGCTCTTTAATTTTCTGGATAAGAGAAGGAATTCTACGTCGTTTTTCAACGATCATCAGTAGTTCTACAGGGTAGCCTTCGCCCATGTCACCATCGAACGACACTACCTTGAATCCTGCTTCGCGTAATTTTCCAGCTAGGACATCTCTGTTGAATGATATGCAACGCACAAGGTCATTGCCAATAGCGAAACGGCCCTCGATGGTGATGCCGACGTAATTTCCGACAGCAAAACCACTTGCGTAAGCTAATGCCAAATACCAGTGATCGAGGTTAGCCAGAACTTGAGAGGCGGCGACTAACCAAATCATGATTTCAAAGAACCCGATAAAGGACGCTAGGAGTTTGTTGCCCCTGAAAACAACAATGGTGCGAAAGGTGCCAAGAGAAACGTCTGCGACTCTGGCAAAAAATATCACCGGTACCAACAGATATGGATAATCGGCTAATAGTTCGATGTTGCTTACTCCTCTCTAAACTAGGGCTGCATGCTGTCTTCTGTGAGTCTGCGCGACGGTATTGAATTTGATTCGTGAGGACGAGGTGCGCGAATTGTAATCCACTTGCACAATTTTTTTACCTCGGCTTCTTAAATAAGCTTCTACTTCGAGATTATGAGGTTTGTCTCCCCAGTCTTCACCAACAACAAAGATGTCCGCATTGACAGCCTTGCAGCCAGAGACATATTCAAGCTCATGGTAGGGCTGCACGATATCGACACAGCGTAAAGCTTTAAGCATTTCTAATCGTTGATCCAGGGGAATAACAGGCGTTTCGGGTTTGTACGACCTGACCACTTGGTCAGAGGCAACGCCTACTGCCACGGTATTGCCTAATGTCGCGCAGTATTCAAGCAACGCGAGGTGTCCTACATGTAATAAATCGAATGTCCCTACGGTGTATACAATCATTATGCTTTTAACTCCTTGCTTAGCGTGAAATGGGTGTCTGTCGTTTTAATCTCGTTCACTTCTATAAAAGTTTCCACGCATAAGTACCTGAAATCGCAAGAGTGTAAATTGCAAGAATATAGACATTGAGGGGGTTGCCAGAAAGCTTCGGCGTTTTGATCTGAGAGACGTTGAGTACCGCTAGCCCTACGCAAGCGGCGTAGAGAATAACTGTAAAAGTTCCGCGCTCAAACATACTTTCAAATAAGAACAGGAATACCAGAATGAGGCTGTTGTTATCCAGAGCGAGGCCGGTGTATTTGGCGCCTTCAGACAATCCGTAGGTGCTGAAATAACTTAATCGAATTACACCCGCGGCTAACATTACAAATGCGCCCAATAGATAGATAGGTTCGAAGGCTCCGTAGCTCATTAAAAGCACCGCTGGGGCGACTCCATAGCTTACGATATCAATCAACACGTCAAGCTGCCCACCGAAAACGCCATCGATCTTTGAGCGACCTTTCATTCTTCGTGCAATTAGCCCGTCTGCCCAATCGAAAGCGACGGCCCATACCATGCCAATCATCGCGGCGGAGTAGACACCAAGAATGCTGAAGTAAATGGATGACGTGGTGCAGGCTAGACCGGCGAGTGAGCAAAGGTTCGGAACATCTTTGATATAGGAGATAATACTAGGTTGTGCATTTTGTGATTCGGTGTTGCTTGTAGTCATAAGACTCCAGTAAGCGACGCTTGATAATCTGTAAAGATATCAGGCAGGTAAAAGTATTTTCCAACAAGATGAAGAAATCATGCTGAAAGCAAAATTGCAGCGTTTAGATGTAACCGTTACGAAAAAACTTGAAAAACGATGTTGCGCTACGAGAATCGCGCGGCCTAAGAAATAGGGCGCGTAGTAAAACAGGTGTGATTGAAAAGCTACGTTGATGTGTCAAACGAAGAGCGGGCAGGGTAGCACAGATAGCGCTCGTTAGCTCGGTGTATAAAAGTCTGCACGATTGGCGAGCGTGGTATTTGTCTATGAGCGAGTAACTACCTATGGGTTGATCTTAATGAGAGTGACTTGAAGGTTCATTTTTACACGCCTTGAATTAGGCGTTTGAAAGCCTGTGTGCTAAGAAGGACTCTAAAGACCAACTTAGAGGACTACGCCAATGAAAAGACGTCCCGCTTTAATGCCTCGCCCGATTTGGGCCGCACTTAGTTTCACTTTAGCGCTGACGATTTCGGCAAGCGCTTTCGCACAGGATTTTCAAGCTCACCCGTCCACCCAACTACCGGCTAACTTAGTAACGCTTGATACCTTAACGGATTGGGAGCAAGAACTTTCCAACTGGGGGCGTTGGGGGCCTGACGATCAGAGAGGAACCCTTAACCTCATAACGCCGGAGAAAACTAAACAGGCGGCTGCTCTAGTACAGGTTGGTGAGACCGTCACTCTACAACACTTTGTGACGCTTGAAAAAAGCATCGACAGCCAAAGCTTTGGGCCAACAGAGCATCGCATGAGTCGCCTTGACCCAGTGACAGGAGAGCCAACCTTTGCCTTGGACGAAATTAGTTTTTCCTTACATGATGGAATGCTGTCTCACATCGATGCACTTTGCCATTATCGCAGCGAAGTTGACGGCGAATACGTAATTTTTAATGGTTACCCGCAGAACCTAACCGCTACTGGATGCGAAGACCTCGCAATCGATCGCATGGGTACCTCTTATGTCACTCGCGGCGTGTTAGTCGATATCCCTCTTATGCGAGGGCTTGATTGGTTGGACCCAAGCACGCCGATTTATGTGTCTGACTTAGAGGCGTGGGAGGAGTTCGCAGGGGTGAAGATCGGTAGCGGTGATGCGCTCTATGTTCGCACTGGGCGTTGGGCAATGCGAGATGCCGAAGGTCCGTGGCAATACGGGCAGGGTGGTGCTGGTTTGCATGCGTCGGTTTTGCCTTGGTTGAAAGCACGTGATGTCGCAATTTTAATTGGAGATGCGGTCAATGATGTGCAACCTTCAGGCGTGGCTGGTATTGGTCGCCCCATTCATCAATTAACACAGGTTAATCTAGGTTTGCCTATCGTTGATAATGGTTACTTAGAGGATGTCGCGAAGACCGCTGCGCGTTTAAAGCGTTGGGAATTTTTGACGTCTATTCAGATTAACCCTATACCTGCCGGAACAGCGAGTCCGTTTAATGCATTAGCAACATTTTGATTATCAACGTACTTGCTTGTCGGCATCCGTAGGTTTGCTGAACTTGAGCTGTGCGTTAGCGGAATAGATCACTCTAAAGTCGTCGCTCTCGTGTGGCTCCGTGTTGTGGGCTAGGTAGCTCGGAAATACGACAAACATGCCCTTCTTAGGTTGGACCGAGAATCGATACTGCATCCAACTAATCTCAGGTGGGTAAAAGTGTTGGAAGTGGCCTCGGGAAGGGTTGTCAAAAACGAGTTGGCCAGTGCCCTCTGTAGCCGCGGCATAAAACACTAGGCTGAGATGGGACATCGGGTGGGTGTGTTGAGGGACAAAATGATCCCTGCCGTAAATGGATGTCCAGGCGCTGTCTAATTTCATGCCTAGGTCAGATTTGCCGACTACCCGCATGTACTGAGCAAATGCATCCATCGCCGCACGATTCATAAAGGCGAAGTCTTCGCGCGAGCCGAGGTTTACATTGTAATAGGAAGTGAAGCCGTGTTGTTTGAAATCTTCTTTAGACTCAGCACGCTTGCCGCTGTGCCACGCATTACTGATTAATCCCGCGTCGGGATACTCTTCCATGAGCGCCATGCTTTTATCGTAAAACTTATCCGCGATCGCTGCGGAGTCTGGATAGTCATCCAGCGTGATCACTGGGTGACTAAACATCGAAATAATTTCGCTCATACCTTTTCCGTAAAATTATATTCGGAGAATTGATTCCAAAATAGCACTGCCAATTGATCTAGAAAGTGTGCAGGAAAATAAAAGGTACTAGCATCTTAAGCGCTTGTCCAGAGACTGCGTTCGATGAGAATTATTCAGAAATTTATGCGCTATTTGGTTGCATAGCGCACCATCATGAAGCTCTTCGGAAATATTTTTTGGAGCCTGGCTTTTTTTAAAATACCGATTCGAAATGCCAAACTTCAGGGAACGGACTATAAAAATGATGGAGCAATTTTCGCCAATTTTCGTATTGCGGGGATTGGCGAAATCCAATAGTGTGGTCTTCTAACTTTTCCCAGTTCACTAATAGTAGGTAGCGATTGTTCATTTCTAAGCATCGTTGAAGCTCATGTGATAAGTACCCCGGCATCGTGCAGATTATTTTCTGCGCGATTTTGAAAGCGGTTTCGAAATCAGTCTCCATTCCGGGCTTTACATAGAGTACGGCCACTTCAAGTACCATGAGACTCTCCTATTGGTGAACTCGTAAGTTCCGAAGCCTGCATTGAATAAATAGCATGGTCTACAGGTATTCCATGAAGAACTTTATGTCCAGGCAGTATGCCCTCGAAGGTGAAACCTAAGCGCTGTGCAACTGCGCGGCTTTTAAAGTTTTCGCTAGCGCAGGCTATTTCGATGCGCAGCAAGTGATGTTCATTGAATCCAATTTCGACTAACGCCTTTATTGCCTTGCTGATAATACCCTTGCCCATATAGGTCTCGCCTAGCCAGTATCCGATCTCGCCTACTCTGTTGTGCGTGTCAAACGGGTGATAGCCGCAGGTGCCGCACATGGTGTTTTCAAAGAGTATGACGTACTGAGGGCCTTTGCCTGTCTCAAATTGATCGACGACGGAGTGAAGAAAAGACAAGGTGTCGGCGCTAGATTTGGTGGCTTCAACCCACGGCAACCACTGTTGTAGATAGGGTCGATTGGCCTCTACCAGTTGGAATAACTCGTTGCAGTGGTCCGGGGTCATTAACTGTAGTTCAATTTTTTCGTTGATCTTCAATTTTTAGTCGCTCCACTCAATGGGCTATTGATTGGTTTAGTCTCACATCACTTAAAGAAAAAAACGAACGATTTGTTGCTTTTATCTTCTAGCACAATACCCTTGTGGCAAAGCTTAAAGTCTATCTATCGATCAAGGAATTTTATGACTCACCCAAGTATTACTCTGTATCACAATCCGCGCTGTAGTAAGTCGCGTGAGACATTGGCGTTGATTAGCGCCGCTGGTTACGAGCCACAAGTTGTTGAGTATTTGAAGACCCCGTTGGATAAAGTGGCGCTGAAGGCGCTAGTGCAGCGCATGGGCGTGCCGGTAAGAGAATTGCTAAGAACCGGAGAGGAGGCTTATAAAACCCTGAGTTTAGGCGATGAGCAGCTTACCGATGAGGCAATTTATGATGCGATGGTTGAGCACCCGATATTGATGAATCGGCCCATTGTGGCCACAGCAAAGGGGGCGTGCATTTGTCGCCCGCCGGAGCGGGTTCAGGCTTTACTGCCTTAGGCTAAAGCTTCGCTAGGAGAGACGGCCCATTCGCTGCGGTTTTTGCCGGCATGTTTGGCTTTATAAAGTGCTACATCCGCCGCGCGCATGGCGGTTTCGATCGGTATATCACTGTTCCAGTCAGTGATGCCGATGGACACTGATACTTCGACGTTCCCAAAACTGCCTAATATGGGTGTGGCCATTTGTTCCAGGATGCGGTTCGCTATTGCGTCCACGGTGGCGCGATCGCTGCTATCAAGTAAAACCACGAATTCATCTCCGCCTATGCGAGCAACGGCATCGCCATCGCGAATACATGTACTTAGGCGATTGGCGACTTCAATCAAGACGTCGTCGCCGGCTAAATGACCATGTCGATCATTGACTGGCTTGAACGAGTCTAGGTCGCAAATCAAAAGGTGTGGGGTGCGATCGGTTCCACGGCGCTGGGCAGTGTTACTGAGGCGGAAGTTTAAACCAGCGCGATTGAGCAAACCTGTGAGCTCGTCTCTGTGGGCTTGAACCAATAAGCGCTTTTGGTTGCTGATGCCTCGAATTAATTCATTGGTGAGTGACGCAACGACAAAGGCTGTGAAGCTGCCAATTAGCAACCGTAGCTGCATCATAGTTACGCCATAGGTTTCTGGGAGATACGCGGACCGATAAGGAACGTAGCCCGACTCGATAGCGAAAGTGACTAAATACGCAATGCTCAATATTGTGAGGGCCGTCCCACGTAAGCCAAAGCGTAACGAACTCCATAACATCAATGGGAGGAATAAAAACGGCAGCAAGAGATCCAGTACTGGGCCCCAGTTTCTCAAAATGAATTGGCTAGACACTAATAGCAGTGCAGCATAGATCAACTGCTCACGTGGCCAAAGTCGTAACGGGACAAATTTAACGCGAGAAAGAATAACTGGCGTAATGACCAAGACGCCTAATGCGTCACCGACATAGAATTTAGTCCAAGACAGCATATACGGTACCCCAATTGCCTGAGCGGTCCCTATCGCTCCGATTGAGGCGCCAACTAAGGGCGCAACCACAGCGCCAAAGCCGATGAACAAAAACATGTTCTTGATGGGGGTAAGTGAACCGTTTGAGTTGCCTGCGCGACGAATTAATATTGCAGCCACAAGGGGCTCAAGGCAGTTGCCCAAGGTCCAAAACACATTGCCAATGGGGGAGTATCCTCGTACCGCGTTGCCGACAAACTCACCTAATGCCACGCCTAAGAGCACGAATGCCCATTGCCGAGTAGGTAGGACTAGCAATAAGCCTAAGCTCAAACCGGCGCCAGGCCAGAATGTCCCACCGTTAGTGTCGGGGGAATTAAGTAGCATCGCCAATTGAGCGAAAGCGCAGTACGCGATTAGGCTGATGAGCAACACGCTGCGATTAGAGAGGCTCAGCAGTGGCTCAGCAGAGGTTTCTTTTTGGCTTATTGTTAGCATTATTTACTTTCTAATAGCCTGTAGGACAAATTTGTAGGACATCGCCACGGATTCTATGGGATTCTGCCTTCAAATTCTATGTGTGTAAATTAGACGCATGTAGTTTGTGTTCATTGGGGGGGCTTTATCCACCATGATGAATGCCTTACTTACCGCCAGTATAGTAGAAGCAGTACTTGTTAAAAGTGCGATAGGCGTCGAAAACATTGGCAATTTTATTCGAATTTCTACTATGATGCGGGCCTGAGAGGTTTCCTCAGATATGAACTGTGTCTTATAAATACAACAAAGTTATCAAGAACTTATCGCTTAGTGGTTGGGCAGCTAGTTAGCGCAGAATGTCAATAAGCATTTGAAAGATAAGAGATTCAGTTCGAAATCAGCAAGGGTTGCAACATACCCCCATAGAATAAGGTAAGGATAATATTTATGGCTTCTACTTACGGTCAGGCTTTTTTGAAGAATTTTTTGGGTGCTTCGCCCGATTGGTACAAACTGACAATCGTTGGGTTTTTAATACTTAACCCAATCTTGTTTTTTATGATCGATCCGTTCGTTGCAGGGTGGGTGCTCATCGCTGAGTTCATCTTTACACTTGCAATGGCGTTGAAATGTTACCCACTACAACCGGGCGGCCTATTGGCTATCGAAGCCGTATTGATAGGTATGGCTTCACCTGAGACGGTTTATCATGAAGCGGAAGTCAATCTTCCCGTCATTTTGCTGTTGATCTTCATGGTGGCGGGCATCTCTTTCTTGAAAGAAATGCTGCTATTTGCCTTTACTAAAATACTATTGAATGTGCGCTCTAAAACAATGCTGTCAGTATTGTTTGCCTTTGTGGCTGCCGTACTCTCTGCTTTCCTCGACGCTCTCACAGTGACAGCGGTGGTGATTGCTGTTGCGGGTGGGTTCTACGGGGTTTATCACAAGGTGGCATCGGGTCTTAAGCATGACGCGGATGACCATGATGTAACCCAAGATGGCACAGTGAAAGACCACAGCCGTCAAGACCTTGAGCAATTCCGTGCTTTCCTACGTAATCTCATGATGCACGCAGCGATTGGTACGGCCTTGGGTGGCGTGGCGACTATTGTCGGTGAGCCACAAAATCTATTGATCGGAACGATCATGGAATGGGACTTTGTAGAGTTCTATTTGCGTGTTATGCCTGTATCGCTGCCAGTGCTTTTCGTTGGCTTGGCCACAACGGTATTAGTTGAGAAGTTTAAGATTGTCGGTTACGGCACGCTTCTTCCTGACAACGTGCGCACAATTCTAGAGAACTACGACAACGAACAAACAGCTAAGCTGACTAAAGCCGACATCATGAAGATGTATGTTCAGGCAGCCGTAGCAATATTCCTTGTTGTCTGTCTTGCTCTTCACCTTGCTGAGGTCGGCATTATTGGTCTTGCGGTGATTGTATTGGCGACTGCCTTTAACGGCATCACTGATGAGCACCGTATCGGACACGCCTTCCAAGAAGCGCTACCGTTTACCGCTCTATTGGTGGTGTTCTTTGCCATTGTAGGTGTGATTCACGAACTGCATTTGTTCACGCCAGTGGTGAACTTTGTATTGGCAATGGAAGGACACGCACAACTATCAGCGTTCTACATAGCTAACGGTGTTTTGTCGATGGTGTCGGATAACGTATTCGTTGCCACTGTGTATATCACTGAAGTACAGCAAGCGTTCGAAGCTGGACGCATTACTCGCGAGCAGTTTGAGTTATTGGCGGTGGCAATTAACACCGGTACTAACATTCCTTCTGTAGCGACGCCAAATGGCCAGGCTGCGTTCCTGTTCTTGCTCACTTCTGCAATAGCTCCGCTTATTCGTCTGTCTTACGGACGTATGGTGATACTTGCACTTCCATACACGATTACCATGTCGATCGCTGGCCTTTTGGCTACCATCTACTTCCTCTAGTTAAGAGTATGTAATCGTTTATGCCAAGGGCCTGTACAGTTAATCTGACAGGCCCTTTTTAGTGCAGTAGAAAAAATTCGGAGTCCGCCAAGTTCATAGCGTATGAACTTGGTGTGGCTCCGTTTGCGTTGTACGCGAGGGTTTCTCTAGCTTTGTCTCTAGAAGGGGGCTGGCGTTGAGAAGTAATTACTGTGTTAGAAAGAATGTGCTGAGGTATAGCCATGACAACTGCAACTTATCGTCAAACATTATTAAGAAATTTTCTGGGCGCTTCGCCAGACTGGTATAAACGAACGATCATCGGTTTTTTAATTCTAAACCCCATACTCTTTTTTCTTGTTGACCCATTCTTTGCTGGATGGATGCTTATCGCTGAGTTTATTTTCACATTAGCGATGGCGTTGAAATGTTACCCCTTACAACCTGGGGGGTTATTGGCCTTTGAGGCGGTGGTTATCGGCATGTGTTCTACCGAAGCCGTTTATGAAGAGGCATACACTAATTTTCCTGTCATCTTGTTGCTGATCTTCATGGTGGCTGGCATTTCCTTTTTAAAAGAAATGCTGCTCTTTGTGTTCACAAAGATTCTATTGCGGGTGCACTCGAAAGTGGCCCTGTCCCTTTTATTCGCCATTATGGCCGCGGTGTTGTCGGCGTTCTTAGACGCTCTGACCGTCACGGCTGTCGTTATCGCCGTCGCATCTGGTTTTTTCTCGGTGTATCACAAAGTGGCGTCGGGATTTGGCAACGATAAAGAAAACCATGATGTTGGTGACGATAACAGCGTGCTTGAAAGCAGCCGTTCAGACCTAGAGCAGTTTCGGGCCTTCTTGCGCAATATCATGATGCATGCGGCCATCGGAACGGCTCTTGGGGGGGTGTGCACTATCGTGGGCGAACCGCAGAACTTGTTGATTGGGCATATCATGGAGTGGGAGTTCGTTGAGTTCTTCTTACGTGTGGCTCCGGTGTCGATGGTGGTTTTGGCGACAGGGCTTGTTACGACGTTTCTTGTTGAGAAGTTTCACATTGCCGGCTACGGGGCAAAACTACCCGAAACAGTGCGAGCCATTTTGCAGCAGTACGATGATGAGCAAACGGCGAAACAGACGAAGAGCGATGTGTTGAATCTTTGGATTCAAGCCTTGGTGGCGGTGTTTCTTGTGTTCTGCCTAGCGTTTCATTTGGCCGAAGTAGGCATTATCGGTCTGGCGGTGATCGTATTGGCCACAGCCTTTACGGGCATCATTGAAGAGCATCGTATAGGTCATGCCTTTGAGGAGGCATTGCCCTTTACTGCATTGTTGGTCGTGTTTTTTACGGTGGTAGCGGTTATCCACCAACTGCATCTGTTTAGTCCTGTGGTGGATTATGTGCTGGCGTTGCAAGGGTCTGTGCAGCTCTCAGCCTTTTACATCGCCAACGGCGTGTTATCGATGGTTTCCGACAATGTGTTTGTGGCGACGGTCTACATTACAGAGGTGCAGTCGGCATTTGAAGCGGGGCGTATTGGGCGCGAACAATTTGACCTGCTTGCCGTGGCGATCAACACAGGAACTAATATTCCGTCGGTTGCGACTCCTAACGGGCAGGCGGCATTTTTGTTCTTGTTGACCTCCGCGCTGGCTCCCCTAATCCGCCTCTCCTATGGGCGAATGGTTATGCTGGCCCTGCCTTACACCATTACGATGTCGATCTCGGGCTTATTGGCAACGATGTTCCTGCTGTAGGCTTTTAATAGAAGCGCTGCTAACTTCTTGGCAGCGCTCCTTACTTCTGCTGACTAAATCCAATATCGGCATACCAACTGCGGGCTTGGGCTCCAGAGTTGTCTGTGTCTGTCATGATGGCAATGCCATCTAAACTGTCGATTGATTCTCCAAAAGCGGCTAACCAGTCTGCCTTCACATCCCGTACATGATGTCGCCACTGACCTAGGTGAGTGCTGCCAGAGTCTACGGCCAGCATTTGTACGTTATCTCCAGCGAATGGGTTGTCCCAGCGCGAACCAGTGCTTTGATTGCTTGCCCAGACATAGTTCAAGGCTTTGGTGCGCCAAAAGGCGAAACCGCCTGAGCGCACTACATAGAGGCGGGCGACGTAGTCATCGCCGGATTTGCGCGTCTCATCAATGTTTGCCCCAAAGGGGCTGTCGGTGCGCCAACGCCATTGAAGGTAAGGGGTTTCGTTTAAATCGAAACTTTGCTCTCGATATAAAGCGCTAGCACTGGCATCGGCATCGGCTTGTAATACAGTTTCGGAATCTAATGTGACCATCGCATAGTCTGTCATGCCTAAAAAGCTGCGCGCCTCCCATGTCATTAAATCCCAGTATTGGGGGGCTAGGGTTCGTGTCTGAGCCACAATGCTTGCAGCGCTAGTTGCGAGTAGGAGTAGTGCTATAGCTTTTGGTAGGTTCATCAATTAATCTTTGTGAAGAATAGAGTGTGAATGTGTCCCTAGACACTAGCAGTAAAACTAACGATAAAACAAATGTGGGTACGTGCCGCTATGAGCGACTTTCAAAAAGATAACAAGAATAACGACCTTGAGCATGTGGCAGGAAATGGACTGCTTAATCGCCGGCATTTGCTGGGCCTGGGACTAATTGGCGCTGGTAGCTTGGCTGTAAAGCCCTTGTTTGCAGCAGAGGACTCCACGATGAGCATTCCTCAATGGTCTAAAGTGCCAGGGCGGGGCCCCTCGGACTATGGGAGCCCCTCTCCATTTGCTAGCGACTTTAAACGTCTAGCGGGAGGCCCTAATCCGGCGTTGCCCGGTGGTGGAGCCTCACGCAGTCCATTGCATTTGCTGCAAGGCACGATCACCCCAAACAGTTTGCACTTTGAGCGTCATCACGCCGGCATTCCTGCCATTGATCCTGAGCAGCATCGCTTGGTGATTCACGGCTTAGTGCGCCAACCATTGTCCTTCTCGTATGAAGATCTATTGGCCTATCCACAGCACAGCCGAGTGTACTTCTTGGAGTGCTCTGGCAATAGTGGAGCGAATACAGGCGCGGTAGCAGGGGACAGTTCGGCGGCTGCCTTGCATGGCCTTGTGTCGGGCGCGCAATGGAGTGGTGTGCAGCTCTCAACTCTCTTAGAGGAGGCTGGCATCGCCGACGGTGCCACTTGGATTACCGCCACTGGCGCCGATGGCGCAAGTATGGGGCGTTCCGTGCCATTGAATAAGGCACTGAAAGATGTGTTTATAGGGCTTTATCAGAACGGTGAGCCGATTCGTCCTGAGCAAGGCTACCCCATGCGGTTGTTTGTTCCAGGCTGGGAAGGCAATGTTAGTGTTAAATGGCTAAGCCAAATCAAACTGACCGACGCCCCTGCAAATTTTAAAGATGAAACCTCGCGTTATACCGACTTCCTTGCCGACGGTAAGGCCTTACAGTTCACCTATCCCATGGGCGTGAAATCTGTGATTACGTCACCTTCTGGGCAAATGGCCTTGCGACGTATTGGCGTGCATGAGCTTACCGGTTTGGCATGGTCGGGCAGTGGGGCGATTAGTCGGGTTGAGGTGTCTGCCGATGGTGGGCGGACGTGGGCAGATGCGCTGCTAGAGGGCGAAAGCCAAGCCCTTGCTCTGACTCGCTTTAGATTGCCTTGGTTGTGGGAAGGCGGCCCTGCCGTGCTGCAAAGCCGCGCGACGGACAGTGCAGGGAATGTGCAGCCGACTCGTGCCGCGGTGCTCGCCTTGTATGATGCCGCCAATCGTTACCACTTTAATGGTATTCAGAGCTGGGATGTATCCGCACAGGGAGTGATCAAAAATGTCTATGCTTAAACACGTTGGCGTTAAAGCGTTGCTAGCCAGCGCATTGGTAGTCGGAAGCACGATGACAGTCCTAGAGGCGCAAGATAACGTGCAACTAGGCCAGCCTGTCACAGAACAAGCGTTGCAGGAATGGGATCTTATCGTGCTGCCAGACGGCACGGGCCTGCCGGAAGCTAAAGGCAGCGGGGTGCAAGGCAAGGTTGTGTACGAGCAGCAGTGTGCGGCATGCCATGGCTCGCCAGGTCCGCTTGCAGCCGGTGCCCCTGTGTTGTTTGTTGATCCCACCTCCGAAGGCTCTGGGGCGCTGCGCACCGTTGGTAACTACTGGCCCTACGCCTCTACATTGTTTGATTACGTTCGGCGCGCCATGCCAGCGACAGCGCCCAAGTCGCTAAGTGATGAGGAGGTGTACCAGGTGGTGGCCTATGTGTTGGCCATGAATGGCATCATCGCTCAAGATTTGGAGTTGAATAACATCAATTTACCGCAGATCGAGATGCCGAATCGTGACGGTTTCGTTGATCGTAGCCACATACAATAGGAAACCTAATGCCTAACACCGAACCGAAACTCAAAGACTCGACACTTTTTCGTCAACGTTGTTGCATCGATGGGGTGTGGGAGCGCGCGAGTAATGATCGAGTGCTGGAAGTGCGCAACCCTGCCAATGGCGAGTTACTAGGCACTGTGCCGGATATGGGCGAAACCGGAACTCGGCGAGCCATAGAGGCCGCGAACCGGGCTCTGCCAAAGTGGCGCGCCAAGACAGCGAAGGAACGTAGTCAAATTCTACGTCGTTGGTTTGATTTAATCATGGAGAACCAGGAAGACCTGGCCCGTTTGATGACATTAGAGCAAGGAAAACCATTAAGTGAGGCAATGGGTGAAATTGCTTACGCCGCCTCATTCATTGAGTGGTTCGCGGAAGAGGCCAAGCGCGTCTACGGTGACACAATTCCTGGGCATCAAGAAGATAAGCGCATTATTGTTATTAAACAGCCGGTTGGGGTTACAGCGGCGATTACCCCGTGGAACTTTCCTGCGGCAATGCTGACACGTAAAGCGGCCCCCGCTTTAGCGGCGGGTTGCACCATGGTGGTTAAACCAGCTTCGCAAACTCCTTACTCGGCACTGGCCTTGGCCGAGCTTGCCTTGAGGGCTGGGATCGAACCTGGCGTGCTGAACGTAGTGACGGGAAGTGCCAAGAAGATTGGCGGGGAACTCACGAGCAACCCTATTGTGCGCAAACTGTCGTTTACTGGCTCAACCGACGTTGGCCGCCAATTGATGGCGCAGTGTGCCCAAGATGTGAAGCGTGTGTCTTTAGAATTAGGGGGCAATGCTCCCTTTATAGTCTTTGATGACGCCGATATTGAGGCGGCAGTAGAAGGGGCTATCGTGTCGAAATTCCGCAACAACGGGCAAACCTGCGTCTGCGCCAATCGCTTCTATGTGCAAGCTGGGGTGTATGACGAATTTGCTGAAAAGCTAAACAAAGCCGTAAAGCGCCTCAAGGTTGGCAATGGGCTTGAAGAAGGTGTGACTCTAGGCCCGTTGATTAACAAAGAAGCTGTGGAGAAGGTGCAGGAGCATATACAGGACGCACAAGACAAAGGGGGGCGACTGACCCTTGGTGGCATCTCTCACGAGATGGGTGGGAATTATTTTGAACCTAGCATTCTTGTAGATGTGCCACAAGACGCTATTTTGACTAAAGAAGAGACTTTTGGCCCCGTTGCAGCTTTGATCAAATTCGAAACGGATGAAGAGGCGGTCCAGATGGCTAATGATACAGAGTTTGGTTTGGCTTCTTACTTATATTCCAAAGACTTAGTACGCGTCTTTCGTGTCGCAGAGGCCCTAGAATACGGCATGGTGGGGATCAATACTGGGCTTATCTCGACTGAGGTGGCACCTTTTGGGGGGGTTAAGGCTTCTGGCTTAGGGCGTGAAGGGTCTAAGTACGGTATAGACGAATACCTAGAGTTAAAATATCTATGTCTCTCAGGGGTTTAGTGAGTATCTGACGTCTTTTTCTTAAGGGGGCACTCGTCCCCTTTAGAAGGCGCCATCTTGAAGTCATTATATAGCCGTTATAATTTTCAGTTATATTTCTACGACAAAGTTCAATAAATTGAATTAATTCTTTACATGAATTTCCTCGGTGGTATATTCATCGCCCGGTGTATTGTGCCTATGGGTATAGTTACGCTGAGGGAGAGAGTAAAAATCGATTTGAAGAATTATAGGCACGTCTCACATCTTACGGTCGTGTGACGTTGTATAGAGCTAGCGCTCTAGTAGCTATGACGTTATTAGGCACCTATCTTCATCAGATCAAACGACCACCCGACACCGCCAAAGGATTGATCAAGCGGGATCGAGGTCGGGTAGGCCACAATAAAATTTTAGAGGTCGAAATATGAAGTTTAGTAGTTCAATTCCACAGAAGAAGCTCTTATGTGCAGCTATTTCCATTTCCTTGCTGCAAATCAGCGGCTCTGCGCTAGCGCAAGCTCCTGAAGTAGAAGAAGTTGTTGTTACAGGTTCTTTTATTCGTCGTACCGAAGGATTCCGTGCTGCATCACCAATCACGCAGCTATCTGCTGATGATCTAGCACAGCAAGGCACACCTAATATGGGTGATGTTGTTGCAAACCTTAGCTTTAACCAAGGTTCTTCAGTAACTCAGAACTCTTTCACTGGTGCTTCTAGTACAGCAACAGGAATCAACCTACGCGGTTTGGGCGAACGTGCAACATTGACTTTGGTTGATGGCATGCGTGTTATCGGCACAAACGTGAACACTTTCTTGCCACAGATTGCGATTCAGCGTCTTGATATCGTAACTGACGGCGCAGCGGCTCTATACGGCTCACAAGCGGTAGCAGGCGTTGTAAACTTCGTACCTCGTACTGCATATGACGGCGTAAAAGTTGAACTTTATCAGCAAGGCGATAGCCGTGGTGACTACCACGACACTACTATCAGCTTCTTGGCTGGTACTGAGTG
This sequence comes from Gammaproteobacteria bacterium, assembly GCA_051252515.1. Lineage (GTDB taxonomy): Bacteria > Pseudomonadota > Gammaproteobacteria > Pseudomonadales > Pseudohongiellaceae > UBA5078. Next base: position 68,596 of record JBPOFS010000001.1, on the reverse strand, counting down.
GAATGGCATCAGCGTTGTTGCCGCTGCTGACTTCCGTACTAACAACCGTCTAGAAATGCGTGATCGTCCAGACCAAATGAATGCTGGTTTGACGTCATCTTCTACTCCAAACCCAGGTCGTTACCTTGTTCCTACTCGTGACGAAAATGGCGTATTGACTGGTAATACTTCTACGATCTCTGATCCTAGCTGTGGCGGCGTTCGTCAAGACCCAACACAAATCGGCAACAACCCAAATGGTTTCACATTTGCTGGTCAGTGCTGGTATGACTTTGGTGAGTTCTGGGATTACCGTGTAGCACAAGATACTGGTACTGCGTTCCTAAGCTTGTCTTATGACGTGTCTCCTGACATCAGCATCAGCGCACAGACTAACTACTACTCACGTCGTAACTACAACCGTGGATCACCATCTAACCCAGGTGGCCGCGTATCAGACCTTCCTACTATCCGTGGTGAGTTGCCAGGCAACCCATTCCCAGCGGTAGATGCGAATGGCAACCAGTTGTACGCACAAGACACTAATGGCGACGGCGTACCAGATCGTAACGATTCTGGTGTTGTAATTCTTGATCCAGCCGGTATCGCATTCAACGAAGATGTAAACTTCGGTGCATGGCGTCCATGGGGTAAGCAAGGTACATTGCCTACACAGCTAGCTAGCGACGGTTCTACTGTTGGTGACGCGTACATTCGCGGCATTCGTCAGGCGTTCAAAGCAGACTTCGCTGTTCCTTACCTAAATGATTGGCGTGGTAATGCAACTTACACGTTCTCTTACCAGCAAGATAAGAGCCTAGCTAACAACTTTAGCTTCAATGCTCTTGAGCAAGGTCTGAACTGTGACGTAGTCAATGACGCGGATAAGTGTTTCAACCCATTCGTGTCAACTGATCCTTCTACTATGACTTCGCAAGCGGTTGCTGATTCTACTTATCTGCAAAACCGTATCAATGACGAAGACAGAATGCAGACGTTTGACTTGGTATTGAACGGCGACGTTATGCCTAGCTTCGAACTACCTGGCGGCACAATCGGCGCAGCTGTTGGTTATCAGCTACGTTCTGAGCGTCTAAGCACAGGTCCTTCGTACCATTCACAAAATGGCGACATCTTCATTGGTACACAAGAGCGTCCGTTCAGTGATGGCCGTACAGTAGATGCATACTTCGCTGAGCTTTCTTTGCCACTTCTAGACAACCTAGAATTGAGCCTAGCAGTTCGTAATGAAGAGTACTCAACTGGTCAAAGTTCTACTGATCCTAAGTTCGGTTTGGTATACGTACCTTTCGATCGTTTGACTCTACGTGCAAGCACTGGTTCTTCGTTCATCGCGCCATCTTTGGCACAGTTGAACGAGCCTGAGTCTTGTGGCCTGAGCAACATTGCTGACCCATTCACAACATTCGCGGCATTCACAGCGAACTGTTCACGTGGTAACCCAAATCTAATCCCTGAATCAGCTGATACAATGAGCTTTGGTTTCGAATTAGACTTGATCGAAGGCATGGTGCTTTCTATAGATTACAGTGAAACTGACTTCACAGATCGTATCGTGACTTCTACGACTAACGATGTGCTTGCCACTGATTTCTATAACTTCCAGCAAGCTACTGGCTTCACTGGTTCTGGCACTGGCACTGAGAAGCCATCACTTGCGCAACTTGCAGCATGGGTCGCAGATCCACGTTCTGATAAGCGTATTGAGCGTAACGTAAACAATCTTGCACAGATCGATACGATCATCTCTGGTGATACGAACGCGTCTAGCATGAAAGTTGAAGCTTACGACATCAAGTGGAGCTACCGTTTTGAGGTAGGTGATCTTGGTATGTTCAATGTTGGTGTAGATGCAACGTTTGTTGACTCTTACACATACCAGCTGTCTGCAGACCGCGCCGTTGTTGAAGCGGTTGGATTGCAGAACTACAACACTGGTGCTGTACCTGCAATGCCAGAGTGGAAAGCAAACATGAACGTAAGCTGGATCCGTGGTCAGCACAGTGCCAACATCACTGCTCGTTATATTGATGAAATGGTATTTGATGCAAACCCATTCTCGTTCCAGCAGTTCCTACCATTCAGCAACTACCGCACAACTACTGAATTGCACGCTTCTACTATCATAGATGCAGCGTACAACTTCACTGGTTATGAAGCGCTAGGTGGTGAGTTTGCATTGACAGTTGGTGCGCGCAACCTGTTTGACAGATTGCCACAAAAAGTACCAATGTTGGGCGGAATGGAATCAGAGCTTTATGATCCAACTGGCCGTATGGTCTACGCACGAGTTTCTTACGAACTGTAAGACTTTCGCGCGATTGTCAGCCTAGCTGACAAAGTGAAATAAAAAGGCGGGCTCTTTTAGAGTCCGCCTTTTTTTATTGCCGTGGTTTTCTATTACGGGGTCTAAGGCCTCGAGTTTACGAGGTGCAGTCCACACTCTTGTGTGTCATCTAATGAGTCATCTAAAAGGGTTGTCCATAAAAAAAGGGTGGTCACAATGTGTGGACACCCTTTCTTATTCCGCCAGTGTAATACTGGCTAGCGTGGCTTACTGAATTTCGTAACTCACGCGAGCATAGACCATGCGGCCCGTTGGATCGTATAGATTAGACTCCATACCGCCCAACATTGGGACCTTCTGCGGCAATCTGTCAAAAAGGTTGCGCGCACCAACTGTCAATGCAAACTCACCACCTAAGGCCTCATAGCCAGTGAAGTTATACGCTGCATCTACGATAGTCGAGGCGTGAAGTTCACTCACAGTGCGGTAATTGCTGAATGGTAAAAATGCTTGGAACGAGAATGGATTTGCATCAAATACCATGTCATCAATATAACGAGCTGTGATGTTGGCACTGTGCTGTCCGAGAACCCAACCGATGTTCAAGTTAGCTTTCCACTCTGGCATAGGAGGTACCGCACCCGTGTTGTCGTTCTGCAATCCTACTGCCTCTACAACAGCGCGGTCTGGAGACAGTTGATACTGGTAGGAATCAACAAACGTTCCGCTTAAGCTTGTATTGAAGCTTCCGAAGTTACCTACCTCGAAACGATAGCTTATCTTCATGTCATAGGCTTCCACCAACATGCTTGACGCGTTTGTGTCACCAGAGATGATGCGGTTAATTTGTGCCATATTGTTTGGATCACGCTGAATGCGTTTATCCGAACGTGGGTCAGCATTCCATGCCGCTACTTGTGCCAACGTTGGCTTGCCACTACCAGAGAAGCCAGTGGCTTGCTGGAAGTTGAAGAAGTCAGTGGCAAGTACATCGTTAGTGGTTGAAGTCACGATACGATCGGTGAAATCAGTTTCACTGTAATCCAAAGAAACCATCAAGCCTTCAATCACTTCTAGTTCGAAGCCAAAGCTTAGTGTATCAGCAGACTCAGGAATTAGATTTGGGTTACCGCTTGAGCAGTTAGCCGTGAACGCCGCGAAATCTGTGAACGGATCAGCGATATTGCTTAGTCCGCATGACTCAGGGTCGTTTAATTCGCCCAATGATGGTGCAACGAAGGAGGAACCAGCACTTGCACGTAGAGTCAAACGATCGAATGGCACGTATACCAAGCCGTACTTAGGATCTGTTGAGCTCTGACCAGTCGAATAGGCTTCGTCACGGATTGCCAAGCTCAACTCTAGATTGTCTAGAATGGGTAGTGAAGCCTCGACAAAGTATGCGTCTACTGTACGGCCATCGCTATTAGGGAACAGCTGGGTCCCGATAAACACGTCATCAGTCAAACTGTGTAGTGAAGGCGTATCATTGAAACTGTCGTCACGACGTTGGTAACCCACAGCCGCCCCAATTGGACCACCAGGGAGTTCAAAACCACCGGGGGAGATCGCGCCACTGAATACCAAATCAAGTGTTTGCAACTTGTCGACGTTATTCACGCGGTTAATCACATAGGTAGAGTCTGCGACTGCCTGAGAATTCAGCGTGGATGGATCAGTTGAAACGAATGGGTTGAAACACGCTTCGCGGTCGTTGACTACATCACAGTTCAAGCCTTGTTGTAGGGCGCTTAAGCTATGGTTGTTTGCCATGTCTTTTTCTTGTTGAACAGAGAAAGTGTAGGCCGCATTACCGCGCCAGTCTTCTAAGAAAGGAACAGCGAAATCCGCTTTGAACACTTGGCGCACACCGCGCAGGTAATCATCACTATGGCCAGCACCTTCGCCACCAAGCTGCGATGGCAATGTGCCGTGCTTACCTGTTGGACGCCACGCACCGAAAGTCACATCTTCATTGAATGCGATACCGGCAGGGTCAAGAATTACGACACCAGAACCGTTGCGATCAGGTACGCCATCGCCATTTGAGTCTTGTGCATATAGCTGGTTGCCATTGGCATCTAGTGCTGGGAATGGGTTGCCTGGCAATTCACCGCGAATCATTGGCAGCTCGCTGACACGACCGCCTGGGTTAGCTGGTGAGCCACGGTTTTCGCTGCGACGCGAGAAATAGTTCGTTTGCGAACTAATGCTCAGGTCTGGGCTTACGTCGTAGGATAGATTCAAGAACGCTGTGCCTGTGTCTTGCGCCACACGGTAATCCCAGAACTCGCCAAAGTCATACCAGCACTGGCCACCGAATGTGAAACCGTTGACGTTATTTCTAGGCTGTGTTGGATCTTCTCGAGTTCCGCCGCAATTAGGGTCAGATCTAAGCGCCGTTGTGCCAGTCAAATTACCGGCAGCATCTCGTGAAGGCACTAAGTAACGGCCTGGGTTAGGTGTAGAAGAAGAGGTTAAACCTGCGTTCATTTGATCGGGACGATCGATCATTTTTAAACGGCCATTGGTACGCCATTCGGCTGCAGCGACGATATTAATGCCGTTCCACTCAGTACCGGCCAAGAAGCTCATCGTTGTATCTGTGTAATCACCGCGGCTATCGCCTTGCTGATAGAGTTCTACCTTAACGCCGTCATAAGAAGAACGAGGCACAAAGTTAACCACACCCGCTACCGCTTGTGAGCCGTAAAGTGCGGCTGCACCGTCAGTCACGATATCAAGGCGTTGAATTGCGATTTGCGGTAGGAAGGTGTTGACGTTAGTGCCGATAACACGCAAGCCATCTACTAGGTTAAGGGTTGCGCCTTCGCCCAAACCACGCAAATTGATAGAAGTGGCTGTACTGGATGCGCCCGTTAGTGAGTTTTGGGTCACTGTAGAACCCTGGTTAAAACTCAAATTATTGACGACATCGCCTAGGTTTGGCGTGCCTTCAGAGGCGAGATCTTCAGCGGTTAGTTGCGTGATGGGGGAGGCTGCACGGAAGCCTTCGGTTCGACGAATAAAAGAGCCTGTGACGATAACCTCTTCTACTTCAGCCTCTTGCGCTAGTGCAGCGCCGCTGATTTGTAATAAAGACATAGAAATGGCTGCACAGAGCAATTTCTTTGTGGGGAATTGATTACTAAACTTCATAGGTTGACCTCTATTTCTATTATTTTTGGTCGCCTAACAACTGCCTATTCATTTTCATGAATGGTGCTAGTGCGTTGTTTTTGTTGGTTTTAGTTAAATCTATCTTATTGTGGGTTTCCTCTTTTACACACGAATGTCCGGATGTATAAATTTTAGTTATATCAAAGTCATTTTTTTCTCCGTTGCGAAATATAACAAGACGCCACAATTTGTAAACAAAAAGTAAATGAAGTGATGGTTTTTTGAGATGAGTGGTTAGAGGTTCAAAGCTAGGTCAATAATGTTGAGGTGAAACGAGGAGTGTTTGAAAGTAATGGGGGCAGGTGATGGTCTTACGTCGATCGTGTGCGAGTTTTGAAAATCATCATAGAGCCTGTGATGCTGATGGCGACTAATAGTAATAGTCCTAAAACACCAAGGACCTTGTCTAAGAGATCATTGCCAGTCCACTGTAAATAATGGACTTGATAAAGCCTGTCAATCCAGCGCGTATCATTGCCGTATTGTCGTAGGGAGAGGGTGTCCCAGTTTAGGCTGATCTCGATTCCTGTCGTGGTGGTGTACAGGCCATCTTCTACCGAAGAAATTTCTCCATAACGCGCAGGCTTGTCTGCAATCGTATCGGCAATAAGTTGTTGTTTCTGTGCGTCATCGACTGCAGTAAACGGTTGTCCGTTTAGCGCATTTAAGTGCAGGTTGGTTTCGTCAGTTTTAACGAGAAGATGGGTCCCAAGCACTGTTCGCAATACCCGTACTTCCTGCCATTGAGGATTGGCAGGGATCTCAATTAGTGAGTCGAGGGGGTAATGTCGAACATTAAGCGCTTCATACGCTGAGCCGTATCCTGGTTGGATCAGGAAAATCGTGCCAGTGATGCACCAGGTTATTAAAGGACAAAGTAGGAGAATGCCCACAATGCGATGTAGGCGATTCTTGCTGATCATTAGCTCGCGTCCGTGCTCGTTTTATAGAGGCTGTAGCGTAATAGTAAATAGCCACAAATGCCAGAGAGCAATGACCCTAAAAGGATGCCTAACCTTTCGTCAAATAGCAGGTTAACGCCGGTGCTTTCGAAGGCGAGGGAGCCAATAAATAGGCTCATGGTGAAACCAACCCCGCATAGTATTCCCGTGGCATAAAGGGATGTCCAATTCATCCCTTCAGGCATGTCTGTCCATTTGCATTTGATTGCGATCCAGCACATGCCAAAGACACCAATCTGTTTTCCTACAAAGAGCCCTAGGGTGATGCCAAGAGGGACACCGTGAGCAAGTTGCTCCAGACCAACACCTTTTAAACTGATCCCCGCATTGGCAAATGCAAAGATGGGCAGTACGACAAATGCCACTAAGGTATGCAGATCGTGCTCCCATTCGTGAAGGGGCCTCGCATCGGGGTCACTTTTACTGCGCATGGGAATGAATAGCGCCAAAATCACGCCTGTGAGAGTCGCATGGACACCGGACTTGAGCATGGCGACCCACATGATGATGCCGATCATTCGATAAACACTGCGCGACGTGACGCCTTTGCGGTTTAAGACGAACAGAATCGGGATACAAAGACCGGCTATCAGCAATGAGATCAGTGATATCTGTGCTGTGTAAAATGCGGCGATGATTACAATGGCGCCAATGTCATCGAAAATAGCCAATGAGGTCAGGAATATTTTTACGGTGATAGGCACCCGAGAACCGAGTAGAGAGAGAATTCCTAGTGCGAATGCGATATCCGTGGCTGCGGGAATGGCCCAGCCGGAGACTGCATCGGGATCGTCATAGTTGATCGCGAGATAAATAGCGGCAGGGAAAAGCATCCCTCCAATAGCGCCAAAGCCTGGGAGTATTATTTTACGGCGATTGGAAAGTTCCCCTTCGATGAGCTCTCGCTTGAGCTCTAAGCCAACAAGAAAGAAGAACAACGCCATCAAGCCATCGTTAATCCATAACAAGAGGGGTTTGGCGACGTCCAACTGACCGACGCGAACTTGGACAGGGGTATCAATGAATAAATCATACCAAACCGACAGCGGAGAGTTTGCCATGACTAGCGCGAGCACGGCGGCAATCATTAACAGGATGCCGCTAGATGATTCCATACGGAAGAAGTTTTGAATGGCGGTCTGTGCGTTGTTTATCATGCGTCCCTTTGCGGTAGTTGGTAGCTTATAGCTTACCCTAATTTGCTTTGTGCTGAGGCATATATTGGTCAGCAGAGACCAAACTCTTTATGATGAATCTTCTAAGAAAATACGGGGGAAAGGGGCAATGAGATCACTACGAAGTGCCGGATTATTAGTGTTGTTGATCATATTCAATGGTGGGGGAATGTCGATGGCGAATGCAGAAATTTGGGACGAAGTCGAACACGGCTACGCAGATAATGAAGGGGTTAAGATCCACTACGCGACTGTAGGAAGTGGTCCTTTAGTCGTGATGATCCATGGTTTTCCAGACTTTTGGTATAGCTGGAGGCATCAGATGGAGGCGCTTAAAGGTGACTACCAAGTGGTGGCCATCGATCAGCGTGGGTATAACCTGAGCGACAAACCAAAAGGGACAGAGCAATACGCGATGCCTCGACTGACCTCTGATGTCGCGGCAGTCATTAAGCATATGGGGCAAGAGAAGGCGATTATTGTAGGGCATGACTGGGGTGGAGCGGTGTCTTGGCAGTTTGCTTTCAGCTATCCACAGATGGTCGATAAGTTAGTGATCTTGAATCTTCCTCATCCAGTGGGGCAGCTCCGGGAGTTGACGATCAACCCAGAGCAACGAGCCAACTCAGCCTACGCACAGCGTTTTCAAGAAGGTTCCCCCAGTGATCCAGATATCTTCTTCGGTCAACCCATGACAGCTGAAGTGTTGGCTAGTTGGGTCACGGATGCCGAGGCTAAGAAGCGCTATGTCGAAGCGTTTCGGCAGTCGGACTTTGACGCCATGTTGGCCTATTACAAAATCAACTATCCAGTGCTGCGCGAGCAAAGTGATGAAATTCCTGCGCCGCCACCAGTGCCTCGCTTACAAATGCCAGTGCTGATTTTTCATGGCCTAGCGGATGTCGCATTGCATTCGGACGGATTGAACAATACGTGGGACTGGATCGATGCGGATACAACGATAGTAACGGTGCCAGGTGCAGGACACTTCGTACAACAAGATGGTGCTGAACTAGTGTCCTCGACCTTGTATTGGTGGTTGAAGGCTAGGCCATAACGGCAAACCGAATTCAGAGGCTGGCCAGCAATGACCAGCCTCCGCGATTAGGATAGCTTCGGAATTCGAATGATGACTTCTGAGTCGGATTTTTCTGTCTGCATGCCGGTCGGATCGACTGGAGCATCGAGGAAAATATCCCGAGAAAATTGGCTCATGAACGAGCTACTCATCTGTCGGTTGCCACTACTATTTTGTGTCCCGGTTTGCACTTGAGCCGATATCGAAAGGGTATTGTTCGCTAAGTCTGTTTGCAAATCGAGCTCGCTGTTTTCGGCAAGAGAGATGACTACACGGAACTCGTCGTCGCTCTCTTGTACATCTACTTGCGGCTGAACCACATTGGCAAAACTGCTTCCCCAAAGGTTTGAACCTGTGCCCAAACCGGGTGCGTTAAAGCTTGAAAATATTCTCTCCATCTCCGCTTCCATCTGCTGCATTTGTGCCATTGGGTTGCCAAAAAATGAATTTGAGAACCCGCTCCCCAAGCCGTTAATGAGTGACTGAGGCGCTTGCGATTGTGCTTGCTGGGCGGCGCTGTGTTCAAGTTTCTCGAGTAGGCTGGCCTTGGGGTCTTCTTCTGAATGTTCGCCGAGCACAGCGCTCGATCGAAGCAATTGCGAGCTGCCTAAAGTAACGCCTAGGGCAAGGCTTGCGAGAATAGAGGCCGTGAAAAGGCCTGAAAGGAGTAGCGTTCGTCTGCGTGTATGCATCACATCACCTCTTTGTGTTAAATCGAAATGAATTGCGGGATGCCGGCGCTTAAGTGCCGTGCTTGCAGTGTATAAATAAGGGAATTGGCGCGGGATTTCAAGAGCAAAAGAGCGCCGTTTTAGCGCTCCACTGTGTACTTAATATCGACGCTTTGGGTGCTACCAGATTTTGCTTCAAGCTTGATTTTTTCGCTTAGGCTGTAATCGACGGATAGAGTGGATTCGGTTTCAAACAAGCCCACCCCGTAACGGATAAACAGTTTCGGGGTGAGGTATTTTCCCAGCGTAAGACTGCTGTTGCTTGTATCACCGCTACTTGTAATGGCGAGAGTGTCTAGACCAAGTTGGTTGCGCACTTGGTTTGTTAAAGACTGGCCTTTATTGATGCCAAGGCTAGTAATCGCCCCCAGTAAGGCATTGCTATCTTGTTGGCTGCCTATCTCTGCTATTGGTCGGCCAGTCAGCATGACGGCAATGATATCGCCATCTGGGAGTGTCGGAGTCGAAAACAATTGGCTACGGATGTTACGCAGCGTTCCATTCATTTGAACGCCTACTTTGACATCCTCGGCTTGTCTGACGGCGCGAATATCTAACGCAGGGTTATCAAGGCTGCCAAAGAACAATAGCTTGCCATGTTCTATGGTCAAGGTGCGGCCATAAGTTTGGAAACTACCTTCCTCTACCGTCAGCTCTCCATAGGTCAACGGGCCGCCTGTTTCACGTTGTGTGATCTCTAACGCTCCTGCTAACTCGGTATCAAGACCGAAACCTCTAAAGCGCGCTTCATCGCCAAGAGCGATTTTGAGCTCTGACGTAATGCTAATGCCATCAAACATGCTCGGATCACCATCGGCCGCATTATGAACTGGGATAGTGCTCGATCCGTTGCTCACCAAGACGGTGTCTGCCGACACATCAACGGCAGATTCGGGTAGTGAAGTGATACGAACATCTACAACAGGCAGCGTTAAGTTGCCGCTGATATGGATGGCCTCGCCATTGCCTACTAAGCGCAATTCGGGAGTTATTTTCAGCAAGATTTCCAGATCATTAATTAGCGTAAAGTCCTGCCCGTCTAGGGTGATATTGAAGGTGCGGGTTGCGCTCAACGGGTCTTGAATTTCGCTGACAAAACGTAAATCACCGTCACCGGATGTGGCCTTGCCTTGGATCAGGACGGTTTGGCTAATATCACTTGTGACGGTTGTTTCGATGTCACGCAGCTCTAGGCCTAGCTCTGGAATATCCACCGCCGCATCCATTAGCGAAAGATTGCCACCAAATTGTGGTGCTTCAATAGTGCCGGATATAATAGTTAAACCTTGTAGGCGTCCTTGTGTGTTTTGCATGGAGGGAACAAAGGCCTCAATCCAGCTTAAGTCGTCGAAGGCGAGGTTAAGTTGACCATCAAGGGCGCGATTCGCACTGATTAACAATTGTGCGTCGGCATTGCCTTGTACTGACATTCCAGAGTCAGCGAGATTGGGTTGATAAAAGTCTAAGCCGCTGTTGAGCGACCATTGATTGTTCTCAAGGCTGCCTGTGACATTGGCTGCACGCCAATAGAAAGTTTGCGTCTCAAGGGGCTCTTGGGCGGTAGCGGGATTGTCATCCACAGGCGCTGGAGCCGGCTCTACTTCTATTTGCCCTTCACCTGCATTGACATTGAACTGCGCTGTTAGCATGCTCAGGTCCGCACTTATTTGCCCGGAGACATTGACGTTGGCGTTAAGCAATCCGTCTGCACGACTGCCCACCGGCAGTGCTGGCAATAGAGGGGCCACACGCGCTTGTCCTGGGGATTCGGCAGGGGGGGCGTTGAGATGGCTTAATGGGTAGTCGTCTAGGGTGATGTTTGCGCTCACGGTGCCGTCGGCCAGCCAATTACCGTCAAAACATAGAGTGCTAGAGAGCTGCTGCCAGCATTGTTGAGGCAAATCGACTGCGTCTTGGCTTAAACGCATTGTGCTAGCTTGTGCCAAGGACCATAGCCCTAGTTCGCTATTGATTTCACCGTTCTGAAGAAGTCCTTCCCAGTGCAGCGCTGGGTCATTCAACAGGGCTCCACTCAATGCCCACGTCGCCTCGCCCATTGGGGATTGGACTGAAAGGGCTAGCGTATGCTCGGCAGGCAATCCATTGGCAGTGATGTTGAGTGTATTAATATGCTGGTTGGCATTGTCACTGTATTCGATGCCTTCAACCGTCATTTGCAAGGTGTTGCTGTTATTGAGGTATTCCCCTCGCGCCGAGAGGCGAGCGACACGTATACCGGCGAGGTCTAGATCTTGTGCGTTTGCAGTTAAATCGATCTGTGGAGTTTCGGGTGTGCCTTTGACAGCCCCTTCTGCATTGATGCTGCCCTGCAATAAAGGCGAAAGAGTGCTGAGGTCATTAGCATCGAGCTTCCAATTAAAATCGATTAAGTCTGCCCAAGTGCCATCGACGCTCAGTTGCGTGGTGCCGCTTTGGGCATTGAGCTCATCGATTTCCAAGCCATTTGCGCCATAACGCAGGTCACCATCGATGAGAAGGGGGTAGTAGTTAAGCTCCCCCGTAAGCGATGCAATAGAGAGGCTGCCTTCTAACTGTTCGTTACTCTGGCGTAATTCTAATTGTGCGGATCCATTCAAGGCGCCGAGTACTATTCCCTCGGGTAAAAAGGGTTGATATTGACTGCCATCGCTTTCTTGGATGTCCAATTGCATCGATAATTGCAGAGGGTCACCCCATTGCAGTAGTCCGCTGGCAAGCACGGAGCCTGTGTTGCTAGTGACCGATGCTTGGGAGATGGTGAGTTGTTGGCCTTGGATTGCTGTCGCCCAGCTGAGCTCAACGCTTGGGGCAAGGTTGTTGCCTTGAGCGTTCTGCACCGCCAAGCGAGCGTTGCCGGCAAAATCCACGGCACTAAAGTCGCCCATCGTCGATATTTGGGCAGACTCAATGCGTATTTGTTCACTACTGCTAACGGAGTTGGCGGCTAACACTTGCGGCACAATATTATGATGCAGTTCAAAGCTAGGCGTTGGCGATACGCCCTCACTTAGTAAATGCAGCAGGAGCTCGCCATCGCTTGTCATCTCCAATGGGCGGATAAGTTGGTGGTTGATGCGCAGGGTGTTGAGGTTGCCGCTAAAGTGTAAGTCACCGCTAGCATCTTCAAAGTCTTGGGTGATGGGGCCGGTGTAAGCCCAGCTTAAGCGCCCCTCTAAAGGCAGTGCCGCGATCAGGTCTAGCTCGGCTTGTAGATTAACTTGTACAGGGGCTGACACGACCTGGAGTTGACGTATTTGTAAGTGCTTATTAACCAAGGATCCTGCTAATACTAACGATTGTACGTCGATGCTAGTGTCGTCAAATTGCAGAGTCGCGTCGTCGATGGCAACTCGAGGGAACCTGATGTCGAGCGGCAATGGTACTAGGCCTGCGAAAGGGTCGGTGCTCAAATTTGCAGGCTCGCCAACGTCTTCTGAGCTATGCCAATCAACGTGCAGGCCTTTGACATTTAGGAGATCGAGAACAAACTCGCCGCTTAAGAGTGACATCGGATTCCATCGGCTTTGCAACGAGTCGATAGTCACTGTGTTGTCGTCGAGCCGTAGATGGACGCCTTGTAAATCGAGCCCAGAAAGCGCTGTGCCTAAGCTATGCTCAATGGACAGTTCGAGACTGTCACTCTGTACCCGAACTAGTGCCTGGTTTAACAACCATTGGCTGCCAATATTAGTGCTGAGCAAGGTGCTAATGGCGGTCAGAGCGAGAAGCAGGACTATCAATAATACGACGGTACTTAGGAAAAATAGTCGTAGCATTCTCGCCCCAAAAGACAATGGCGCTGCGCCGCTATTAGGCTGAGTAGGGTTGGTGTTCTCAGGAGCGCTCATAAGTCGGGCCCCATGGTGATGTGTAAGCGAAAGCCTCCGGTTTCCAAACCGCGTGCAATATCCGCACGAATAGCGCCAATGGGGGATAGCCAGCGCACGCCGAATCCCACGCTCGTATTAAGCGCAAGATTGGTGTAATCGGCAAAGGAGTTACCCGCATCGTAAAAGACAGCTCCGCGCCAACCCGCACGCACTGGGAAGTCGTATTCGACACTGGCAGTTAGTAAGTGCTTACCACCGATCACTTCGCCGTCATCATTCAAAGCGCCTAAGCTGCCATATTTGTAGCCACGGACGCTTTGATCGCCGCCGGTGAAGTAGCGAATAGAGACTGGCAGGTCTTCGACTCCGCCGACAATCGATGTCGCAAGCTCGGAGCGCACAAGGAATCGGCCTGTCCCTATGCTTTGAATATATTTGCCGCTGGCGTAAAGCTGCACGAAACTCATGTCCGATAATAAGGCGTTGGACGCACCGCTCACCTGCGTGAATAGACGCCACCCTTGAGTGGGATAAATCGGATCATCCGCTACAGTCTTGGTCCAGTTGATCCCCGTAATGGTGAGATTGCTTTGCTCACGGACATCGTTGATCTCGGATCGTTCTCGCTGATAGTTAACGAAAATATTTTGTAGCCAATCTTGGCCTAATAGCCAAGGGTTTACGTTGGAGCGATAGCTGACCCCGAGCTTAAAAGTGTCGGCAATAAAGGTGTCGTTGTCTTGACCCACGTAACCAGTCGAAAAGCTTAGGCTTTCAGTACTGGGCTCGCTCAAGGGGATGTTGTAAGTCAGATTGCCGCGTTGATCCAGCGGAGATAAAGCGATGTCACTGTTTAGGCGGTGCCCAGAACGGTTGAGGTAGCGATCCTCATGGGCCAAGGTGACACGCGGGCCAATGTCGGTGGTGACGCCTAGGCCAGTAGACCAGCTGCGGCGCGGACGCATACTCAAATCAATATTCACAGGCACTTCGCGTACGCCCGTGGCATTGCTAGTCTGCGAAGCATTGAGCTGTGGGGTGACGGCCACTTCGCTGAAGTACTGACTATTGTTGAGGCTTTCTCTAAGCTCAATGAGCATTTCGGTAGAGTAAGGTTCACCTGCGGCAAAAGGCAGGAACCGGGTAATGAAGCTCTGTGACAATGCTTCGATTGGGGTGATGCTGATCTTGCCGAAACGAAAGCGCACACCTGGATCAAATTCAATCTGAACTTCCGCGCGATTGCTATCCACGTCGACTAAGAGTTCTGAACGGGTGAAACGTGCAGCAAAATACCCGTTTTCGACCGCAATGGCACTGAGTGAGGATTTAAGGTTTTCGTATTCGCTATGGTTCAGCTGGCTGCCTGTACGTACCGGTAAGTCCGTCATCAGCGCTGCAAATGGATCGTTTTGAGCCACGGTTCGTGTGGAGTCGGGCACGACTTGAATATTGATATCCCCAAATAACACGGGGGCCCCGGGAATGACTTGGATGCTCAGCTCCCAGCAGCTCGCTGTTTTGCTGAATTCATTTTTCTGATCCAAGCGGTAATACCCAAGCGCCTGGGCAGCTCGCTCGATGTCTCGTGAGACTTGCGGCAATAGCCTATTAAGGCGCCTCAATTCGGTAGTGCAACGCTCGTCGCTGACAGAGAGAAGCGCACGGATATTTTCTTCAAGGCGAGTATCGGCCCCACTGATTTCTATGAGTGGTTTTGAATCTTGTGCTAGTGCTGGCTGCGTGATCGCGATGAAGGCGATAGACAGCAGAGTTTTACGCATAAGAACTCTAGGTATTCTCTTCATCAATAAGGGGATTGGCATATAGTTTCTAGGAAAATGTTACTACTCGACTTGATTATCGCACCTCCCCAGCGCTACGGTATACACTCGTTGATTGCGATTCGTTTAAAGTTTTCTGATCAGGATGTTTAATCATGACTAAAAGACCGGAACAAGGACCTCATACGCTTCAATCCAGTACAAATAATAGCAATCTTGATACCTTGCGCACACTTCGTGTCAAAGATCGAGAATATGACTATCACAGCCTTACCGCTCTGGAAGAGTTAGGTTTACAAGGCGCGGATCGACTGCCCGTTACGCTCAAAATTCTCTTAGAAAACCTCCTGCGCCGCTTAGACGGGGTGAGTGTCACGCGCGCAGACGTCGAAGAGATGTTGGCGTGGACGCAGAGCCAGCGCTCCAGCCACGAAATAAGTTTCATGCCAGCGCGCGTTCTCATGCAGGATTTCACTGGCGTCCCGGCTGTAGTCGATTTGGCAGCGATGCGCGCCGCGGTAGAGGAGCAAGGCGGCGATCCAGCATTAGTTAATCCACTGAGCCCCGTTGACTTAGTCATCGATCACTCGGTAACCGTCGATCGGTTTGCCACTGGTGATGCCTATAAAGCCAACGTTGAAATAGAGATGGAGCGCAACCGTGAACGTTACGAGTTTCTGCGTTGGGGGCAAGACGCTTTTGCTAATTTCCGTGTTGTACCGCCAGGCACCGGTATCTGTCATCAGGTGAACCTCGAGTTTCTTGCTAAGACTGTATGGACTACGGTGAAAGAGGGCCGGCAGATTGCTTATCCTGATACTTTAGTTGGCACAGATAGCCATACGACGATGGTCAATGGTCTTGGTGTCTTAGGATGGGGGGTAGGAGGCATCGAAGCCGAGGCCGCGATGCTAGGTCAGCCTATGGCGATGATGATCCCCGAAGTTGTTGGGTTTTGCTTCGAAGGAAAGTTACGCGAAGGGATTACAGCGACAGATTTAGTGTTAACCGTTGCCGAGAAACTACGTGCTCATGGCGTGGTTGGCAAGTTTGTCGAATTTTATGGGCCAGGTTTGGATAGCCTGTCGTTGGCCGACCGAGCCACGATTGCCAATATGTCACCTGAGTATGGCGCCACCTGTAGTTTTTTCGCAGTAGATGCAGAGACATTGCGTTATCTTGAGCTTACAGGGCGTGATGAAGAAACGGTGGCATTGGTAGAAGCTTATAGCAAAGCGCAAGGACTATGGCGAACGGGAAACGAGGAAACTCTGTACAGCAGTACGGTGACTCTAAACCTCGATGAAGTGCTGCCATGTTTGGCTGGCCCTAAGCGACCACAAGACCGCGTGTTGTTAGGCAATATCCCCAAGGTGATTGAAGATCAGTTAGAGGGCGATATTCGCAAGACCATTGCAGTCAACGGTGAAAAATATTCCCTACATGATGGCGATGTGGTCATTGCCGCAATCACTTCTTGTACGAATACCTCTAATCCCGCAGTGATGATGGCGGCAGGTTTGCTGGCCAAAAATGCCCTAGCAAAAGGGCTACAGCGCAAGCCTTGGGTAAAGACTTCGTTAGCCCCTGGTTCTAAAGTTGTCACGAGTTATTTGGAAAAGGCAGGGCTGCAGGGCTCTTTAGATGAGCTAGGTTTCAACCTTGTGGGCTATGGTTGTACGACGTGTATTGGCAACTCGGGTCCGTTAGATGACGATATCGAAGAAGCCATAGAAGTGGCCGGTTTAACTGTGTGTTCCGTGCTTTCCGGCAATCGCAACTTTGAAGGTCGGATTCACCCTCGGGTACGCGCGAACTGGTTAGCATCGCCTCCCTTGGTAGTGGCGTACGCACTTGCGGGCACTATGAATATCGATATCAGCAGTAAGTCTATCGGGCACGATAAAAAAGGCGTGGCGGTTTATTTGAAAGACATCTGGCCCAGCAGTGCGGATATCAGTGCCGCTATGGCGCAAGTTAGTCGCGAGATGTTTACGCACGATTATGCGCAGGTGTTCGATGGCAACCCTGAATGGAACGCCATTCCTGTTAATAAATCGAAAACCTATCAGTGGAATGAGGATTCTACTTATATTCGCAATCCGCCATTCTTCACTAAAGAGATGGCCGCGCACTCGGGCGATATTAAAGCTGCGAGAGTACTGGCGTTGCTAGGGGATTCTGTGACGACCGATCATATATCCCCGGCGGGTGCTATTGGCAAAACCACTCCAGCAGGACGATATTTGCTGGAGCGTGGAGTCTCGAAGTTAGAGTTCAACTCATACGGGGCACGCCGCGGGAATCACGAAGTAATGATGCGTGGCACCTTTGCTAATGTGCGTATTCGCAATGAGATGCTCAAAGACGTAGAAGGTGGGTACACAAAGCTCCTGCCGGAGAACGAGCAAATGAGTATTTACGATGCGGCAATGAAGTACTTAAAGCGCAAGGAGCCGTTGGTCATCATAGCGGGTAAAGAGTATGGCACTGGCTCAAGTCGCGATTGGGCGGCAAAGGGCACTCGTTTGCTAGGGGTTCAAGCGGTGATCGCCGAAAGCTTTGAGCGCATACACCGTTCGAACTTGGCCGGAATGGGCGTGCTGCCTTTGCAATTCCCTGAAGGCGTCTCACGCAAAACATTGGGGCTTAACGGTAGTGAAAAAATCAGTATTCTCGGGCTTGAAAATCTGCAGGCTGGGCAAATGCTGACTATGGAAGTTGAGCAAGAAGGCGGTGAGACACAACGTTGTGAATTGCTATGTCGACTCGACACTGAGGATGACCTAGCCTATTACTTGCGTGGTGGGATAATGCCTTACGTGCTTGATAAATTGCTTGTTTAACTGGGTGTTGCAATGAGTGTGTCGGGTCAGTTTCGGATAGAAAAAGACAGCATGGGCGAGATCCAAGTGCCGG
Source organism: Gammaproteobacteria bacterium (assembly GCA_051252515.1). Lineage (GTDB taxonomy): Bacteria > Pseudomonadota > Gammaproteobacteria > Pseudomonadales > Pseudohongiellaceae > UBA5078. The sequence goes on along the minus strand of JBPOFS010000001.1, from coordinate 50,650 downwards.
TGGAGGCATTGTGGGGCGCCCAGACTCAGCGTTCATTGCAACACTTTAAAATTGGGAGTGACCAATTCAGTCCGGGTTTTATTGATGCGTTTGCACTGGTCAAAAAAGCAGCGGCATTGTCCAATCACGCCTTAGGTGCGCTCGATGATACCCGTTGTGCGCTGATCGTTAAGGTGTGTGATGAGATCATCGCGGGTGAGCATCGCGGACAGTTTCCGCTATCAGTGTGGCAAACGGGCAGCGGCACGCAAACTAATATGAATGTGAATGAGGTCATTGCTAATCGTGGTAATGAGCTAGCGGGAGCTCAGCGGGGCAGCAATGCTCCGTTACATCCAAACGATCATGTGAATATGGCACAGTCGTCAAACGATGTGTTTCCTACCGTCATGCACGTCGCGACGATGCGCGCGCTCAATACGAGTCTAATGCCGTCTTTGACTGCCCTGATAGACACCCTAGGGCTTAAGAGCGTTGAGTTTGAGGCCCAGATTAAAAGCGGGCGTACCCATATGATGGATGCGACGCCGGTGACCTTGGGGCAGGAGTTTGGGGCATATCAAGCACAGCTTATGTATGCCCAAAAACAGCTAACAGAGGTTCAGTCTGGGATCTCACAATTGGCGATCGGTGGAAGCGCAGTAGGGACAGGCATGAACACCGATGCCCGTTGGGCCGAAACGGTGACTCAGCACATAAGCACTCTGGCGCAATATGAGTTTGTTTCGGCTGACAATAAATTCATGGCCTTAGCAGGGCATGAAGCCCTTGTGGATTTGCATGGCCGTTTGAATGTGCTGTGCACCGCTTTGTATAAGATGGCGAGTGATATTCGCTTAATGAACAGCGGCCCGCGCTGTGGTTTGGCCGAGATCAAGATTCCTGCGAACGAACCTGGCAGCTCCATCATGCCCGGCAAAGTGAACCCCACTCAGGTGGAAGCATTGACTATGGTGTGCTTGCGCGTAATGGGCAGCAATAGCGCGGTGGCGATGGCAGGGACTCAAGGGCAGTTTCAGTTAAATGTCTATAAGCCTCTGATTATTAGTGCAATATTGGAATCAGTTGAGCTGTTATCCGATGCTATGGCGAGCTTTGAAACCCATTGCTTGCGAGGCATTACGCCCATTTCGACGAATCTTGCTCACTATGTTGAGCGCTCCTTAATGCTTGTCACCGCATTGAGCCCCGTTATCGGTTATGATCAGGCCGCGAAGGCTGCCAAATATGCCGATGAAAATGATTTGAGTTTACGCGCGGCAGTGGCAGCACTTAATTTGATGAGCGCCTCAGAGTTCGACGCACTAGTCGATGCTCGAAAGATGCTGTTTCCGTTCGAAAGCAAACACAGCTAAACTCCACCTCCCATTGCGTGATATAGAGAAAGTATGGAATTCCTGTTAGACCCTTCGATTTGGATTGCGTTGCTGACCTTGATTGTTCTCGAGGTAGTTCTTGGTATCGACAATCTTGTCTTTATAGCCATCTTGGCAAACAAGCTACCGCCTCATCAGCGCGATCGTGCGCGCATCACTGGTTTGGCGCTGGCGGTCGTCATGCGCTTGGGTCTTCTCAGTGGGGTGTCATGGTTAGTGACCCTCACCACACCGATTTTTACAGTGTACGATTTAGCATTTTCAGGTCGCGACTTAATACTGTTGATAGGAGGCTTTTTCTTACTCTTTAAAGCCACTACAGAGCTGCATGAGAGACTTGAGGGCAGTATGCGCACCGAGATTGAGAATCGGGTCTATGCCGGCTTCTGGCTCGTCGTGTCGCAAATAGTGGTGCTCGATGCAGTGTTCTCTCTAGATGCGGTCATCACGGCTGTGGGAATGGTCGACAACCTCTATGTGATGATGACGGCTGTCGTGATCTCTGTGAGTATCATGCTCGCGGCGTCAAAACCGCTAACGGAGTTCGTTGATCGACACCCAACCATCGTAGTGTTGTGCTTAAGCTTCCTGCTCATGATTGGCTTAAGTCTGGTGGCCGAAGGCTTCGGTTTCCATATACCCAAGGGCTATTTGTATGCAGCCATTGGCTTCTCTATAACCATCGAATTCTTTAACCAAGTAGGCAATGCTAATCGCCAGAAGCACGAAGCGCGTATGCCTCTGCGGGAGCGTACGGCGGCAACCGTCATGAGTTTGCTTGGTGGCCGTGCCTATGATCAACCCGAGTCGAATGTCGAAAATACAGGGCCTGAAGATTTGTCTGCGTTTGATGTTGCCGAACGCAATATGGTGACAGGCGTATTGACGCTTGCGGACCGCTCGGTGCGCTCTCTCATGACCCCGCGAACGGATATGTCTTGGGTTAATCTAACGGACGATATTGGTATTACCCGCGCCACGTTAATTGATACGCCCCATAGTTTCTTCCCTGTTTGTAGAGGCGGCCTAGATGACATCGTCGGCATCGCCAGAGCAAAAGATCTATTGAATGATCTGGCCACAAACGGGCAAATCACGATGATCGATAATCTGCGTGAACCCATCTTCGTGCCTGATTCGATTTCGGTGCTGCCCTTGATAGAAACCCTTCGCCGCTCCAAAGGACAGCTTGTGCTAGTCGTCGATGAATACGGCACGATTCAAGGGCTTATAACGCCAATTGATGTGTTTGAAGCCATTGCGGGTGAGTTCCCCGATGAAGACGAGACTCCCGCGATCGAGGTTATCAATGACAATACGTGGTTGGTGGCCGGCCATGCAGACTTGCATGAACTTTCACGGGTATTGGAAACTAGCGTTTTTGACGCGGATATAGAAGACTACTCGACGATTGCAGGATTTTTGATGAGCAAGTTTGACCAGCTTCCGGATGTTGATGCCGTTCTGGAGCTGCGTGGTTTTCTCTTTACCGTCAAGGAAGTGGGGGAGCAACGAATCTCACAAGTGGAGATCATGCGGGTCTTACAACAGGATCTCTACGTAGGATAGTAGAGACCCTGTATGAAGTAAGGCTTACTGCGGTGCTGCGATCACTTGTAGCTCAACGCGACGATTCTGAGCTCGCCCTGAGTCTGTATTGTTCGAAGCGATAGGCTGATCTGGCCCCATCCCCTGCGAAATAATCCGTCCTTGATCTACTCCTTGACCGGCCAAATAGTTGGCTACGCTCGTGGCGCGTCGATTAGACAGATTGTAGTTGTAGTCAGCGCTACCAGTAGAGTCGGTGTGTCCATTGACCTGCAGGCGCGTGTCTTTGTACTTGTAAAGCACGGTCGCTACAGAATCTAGTACAGGTTGAAACTGTGGTCGCAGTGAATACTCATTCGTGTTGAAGGTAATGTTGCCTGGCATGATGAGATCGAGACGATCGCCATCGCGCTGTATTTGCACACCAGTGCCTTGTAACTCCTGACGCAACTCGGCTTCTTGCACATCCATATAAGCGCCAATACCAGCCCCTATGGCCCCACAACCTGCCGCCGCATTACGAGCATGCTGGCCGTTCTCGATCGCGCCGACTAGTCCGCAGACTACAGAGCTGATCCCGCCATATTGCACCGCTCGGCTTACTTGTTGCTGGCCGGTATAAGGGTTGATTGTTGTACAACTCGCCATTAACAAACCCGCTGCGACGAGTGTCGCGGCACGTGTTTTATTAAGTCCTTCCGTCATCTTCAATACTCCTGTATTGCTAAAACTCGACACTACTGTAGACAAGGAGGTGGGTCGATGTACACCTTTGTTTGTAGATTAACCGTGGCAATGTGAACTGATGCTTAATTTGCGAAGAAAGCGGTATGTAGTACGGCGTTAACGGGGATTGCCGTCGATGACGGAAACTCTAGGTACTCACAGGATTTTGTTTTAAGCTCGTGTCTCAGGCCCATAGCAGCGGGCTAGAGGAATTATGAGCCAAGCCGACTACCAGTCCCGTGTAAAAGTACTCTCCGATCGCTTGTTAGCGTTGCAACAACCGATACGTATTCTTGATGCCATTAAGTGGCCATCCCATTTCGAGCATGACTTTATCGCTAGCGCAGGGACGAAACTTCCTCCAGTAGATCGGGCCTACTACGAGCGTATGCCACTTAATTTCCAGCCCGACATCCTACGAAGTCGGTTCAAGGAATTGCGCGATGATGTCCGTCGTGATCTCGGCCGGCATGACGGGCTAGGCGGTATATTACGCGATACTATTGATCAATACCTATTGGTGATTGATTTGTTAGTGAATCGTGGCACCCCTTCATTTGGCGGCGTTAGTAAATCACTTTATGGCTCAGCTTCGGACAAGATGCGCGGCGATCGCAAGACCCTGCGCACCTTGGGAGAGAAACTGTGTCAGATATTCTCGCTACCCTCTGCCGCCCATATTAGCCGGCCTTATGGCAAAGACATTCCCGCTGCCGAGGCAGTGCAGATATTGCAGCAAAAATTGAATCCCTATTTCCCGCCGGGCGATATTCGCGTGATGTTGAGTGACGGGATCGTGTCTGATGCAGCGGCAGGTGGTGACTACATCAAGATTAATCAAGACTCGGAGTTCTCTGAGTTTGATCTGCAAATCCTCGAAGTGCACGAAGGCTGGGTACACGTGGGCACCACGCTCAACGGTCGCAATCAACCTTGGGCCACGTGGTTAAGTGTGGGTTCTCCTCGCGTCACGGCCTGCCAAGAGGGCTTGGCGGTACTAATGGAAACACTCACCTTTAGCTCCTACCCGGATCGAGCCTTGAAAATTAGCGATCGCGTCATTGCGATTGATATGGCCGAGCGTGGTGCCAATTTCCAAGAAGTTTACCGGTACTTTGTGGAGCGAGGCTTAAACGAGCGTGCGAGTTATCGGATCACGCAGCGAGTGTTTCGTGGTGGAACTCTCGATGGCGGTTCAGTTTTCACCAAAGATCTTTCCTACTTACGCGGCTTTGTTGAAAACGTGAACTTCATTCGCAGTGCCATCAACTCTGGCGTGCCAGAGGTGATTCCGATGTTGTTTGTTGGCAAGGTCACTCTCGACGACGTGCCCATTTTGTACGAACACTATCTTGATGGCACTATTACAGGCCCGCAACATATACCGGAAATGTTTAGAAATATGAACGGCCTGTACGTGTGGTTTGGTTTCTCTAGCGGTATCGGCGTGATCAATATTGGTCGCGTGCAAAAACATTTTGATTTGCTGTTTAGAAAGATGCCGAAGGTAGACCCAGTTTACAGCGCAGAAAGCCTTGCAAAGACGCCAGATAAGGGTGTGTTTACGGATTGAGTTAGAGGGCGCGCAGGGCTCTAAAGGGGCTGAAACTCGCCGATATCCCGATCAATAGACGCTAAGTAGAAAATGAGCGGCCACAGAAAGTGGTGCGCTCATTTTTTTTGTCAAAAAAACCTTCCTCAACTGGCGTAACTGCAAATCATGGCCTAATTTTATAGTGTGCTGAATGATTTGAGACGTCGAGTCAATCAGTCAAAGCAGGGCGGGCTCGCATTTATCAGAAGGAATAAAACGGAATGACTTAATAAAAAGGAGATTGATATGCGTGAACTTAGTGCAGTAGAGGTCGATGAGGTGAGTGGTGGGATGTTTTTAGATGCTGCTCCCTACTTTACGGCAACATTGGGTATTGGGGCAGCAACATTTGGTAGCGCCTGGGGGGCATTGCCGGTAGGTTTGGCTTTCGCAGTGGCGCCACTAGCGGTCGGTGTTATGGCAGGCTTAACGTTGGCTGGTGGAGTTGCATTAATGAGAAAGTAGCAATAATGATGCTACCTAGGTAAAAAAGAAATGAGACGAGGTGGCGAAAATCATATTCGTTATCTCGTCCACGGGAATAAACATATGCGGGAGTCTAGCCTAGATCTAGCCGGGGACGACAAGAAAGCAGCTTTATTCTTACAAGGCGGTGGTTGTTTCGAGTTTCTATTAACGAGTCAGAAGATCAGAATTCAGCATGTGCGTCTCATTTTACTTCTCACTCTACTAATCTACCTGATTCTCTATTTTTTGTATGTTTCTAAGCTGCAGGCGGAATCTCCAGTTTTCGGACTATTCGCATTTTCTTTTTTTTGTGTGTCTTTTTTCCTGCTCTGTACATATTTTTATATGAAAAAAGTCCAATTAAAAATAGAAGTGTATAGCGATAAGGTTTTATCTCCGAGTTTTTATTTTTGGAAAAAATGCTTATTAAATCGTGATATTTTCAGTGTGGAGAACGTGCGGTTTACTGAAAAAGTTGAAGGAATTATTGTAGGAGAGGTAGATGGTAGTTTCGTTGTGTTCGACAAAAACAAATTTGAATCGGCTGAGGAATATTTTCTATTTAAACGCATAATTACAAACGTTGTGGCCACAAATAGTAGTTTGCTTGATGAATCGAAGAGCATATATGTACATAGGAAAAATTATTCGATCTATCTGGTTCAGGGTGTTTTTCTTATTGTGTGGTTAGGGTTAGTTGCTTGCTTGTATTTCCCCCCTTCAATTGAGTATCTCGCTGCCTTGGAGCTCGGCGCGTTAACAAAGAGTGTCCGCGAAGGCGAGGGGATGTACCGTATATTCTCTACTTTTTTTCTACATATCAGTGCTGTTCATGTGCTCAGTAATACGGTTATGTTCGCTTTATTAGTTGACTCCTTATTGAGGCTCGTTGACATTTATAGGTTTCTGGCTACGTTTTTTTTCGCTGCATTGCTTGGGTCTATCGTGAGCCTTTACCTATCGTCTTATGAGTACGTTATTGGTGCCTCGGGTGGTATTTTTGGCCTTTTTGGCGCGTATTGCGTAGTGAAGTTTACTAAGAATTTACCGGGCACAGTAAGCCAACGATCTAATAGGATGGTCTTAGCCGTTATCGTTATTCAAGTGGCGACGGAGTACTTTATTGGCGGAATCGACTCTTACAGTCACGTTGGGGGTTTTACCGCAGGGGCGCTTTGTATGGCGGTGTATCTGCATTTTTCCAAAGCACAATCTATCTATAAATCTACGAAGGTGGAAAAAGGCTTCGCGGTAGTGCTGACGGGTGCTTATCTATGGGGGCTTCTGACGTTTTTGTCTAAGGTTTACGTCTAGCCACCCCCTAATGCGAGTTGCCTATTTTTTCGGTTGATGATTGAAACGCATATCCAAGGTGTAAGGATGTGCGCTGTGTGGCTCACGTAAGTCTAAGTCCATTTCTCCTTGGGTATGGCCGTGTTGCCAGAACCTCGCCACTCGCCGTGCCTCCGCTTCATTAGCATTGACGGGGAAGGTGTCGTAGTTTCTGCCGCCAGGGTGTGACACGTGATAGGTGCAACCGCCTAAGGAGCGCTTGTGATAGGTATCAACGATGTCTATGACGAGAGGTGAGTGCACATTGATTGTCGGATGCAAGGCTGACCAAGGAGCCCACGCTTTGTAGCGTACGCCTCCGACAAACTCGCCTTCTGTGCCGGTGTTGCGCATTGGCACTTTGCGGCCATTACAGGTCACGATGAACCGGTTGCCAGTCATATTACGCGCACGAATTTGCAGTCTTTCTACAGAAGAGTCTACATACCGAGAAGTGCCTTGTGTGCTGGATTCCTCGCCGAGCACATGCCAAGGCTCTATCGCCCTATGCACATCGATTTGAATACCGGCTGCGTGAATCGAACCATAGTAGGGGAATCGGAACTCCTGAAAAGGGGCAAACCAATCCAGTTCGAAAGGGTAGCCTGCTTCATTGAGATCTTTGGTCACCCAGCTTAAATCTTCCCAAACGAAATGCGGCAGCATAAAACGATCGTGTAGTTCTGTGCCCCAATTGATGAGGGGGCGGGTGTATGGCGTTTTCCAAAAATGTGCCACGAGCGAGCGAATCAACAGTACTTGGAGTGCGCTCATCTGCCAATGTGGTGGCATCTCGAAATTGCGGAACTCTAGGATTCCCAAACGTCCACTGGCACTGTCCGGTGAGTACAGTTTATCGATACAGAACTCTGCTCGGTGGGTGTTGCCAGTAAGGTCGACCAAAAAGTTACGCAGAATTCGATCGACTAGCCAAACTTGCTTGGTGTCTTCGCTGTCCAATTGTTGCAACGCAATCTCTAGCTCATATAAATTGTCGTCGCGTGCCTCATCGACCCGAGGGGCTTGGCTGGTCGGACCAATAAACTGACCCGAGAACAGATACGACAAGCTTGGGTGGTTCTGCCAGTAGCGGATGAGGCTTGCTAAGACATCGGGGCGACGCAAGAACGGGCTGTCTTCAGGTCTCGCAGCACCAAGCGTTACATGGTTGCCTCCGCCTGTGCCCGTGTGTTGCCCATCGAGCATAAACTTGTCGGTCCCTAATCTTTGCTTGCGCGCTAGCTCGTACAAGGTCTCCGCCAAGCTGGTCAACTCAGGCCAGTTGTTGGACGGCTGAACATTCACTTCGATTACGCCAGGGTCTGGTGTAATCATTAGTTTTTGCAAACGAGGGTCTTTGGGAGGCTCATAGCCTTCAATGATTATTGGGCAAGTGAGTTTCTCGGCAGTGGTCTCGATCGCGCTGACGAGCTCGATATAGCGCTCAAGATCGGTTTGAGGAGGGAGGAATAAATACAGGCGCCCGTCTCTGACTTCAACGCAAATAGCCGTATGGAATATGCGTCCATCTTCGGCTTCAGTGACTTTTAATGCTTTCTTGTCACCATTAGTTTTGGGCGAATAAGCTAAAGCTTCTCTTGGGGAGAAGGGGTCTTTCTCATGTTCCTGGTCATTAGTGTCTGGCTCTTCCCAAGGTAAACTTTCAAGAGGAAGGCGGTAGCCAGCAGGTGAGTCACCTGGGATTAGCGTGAGCCGCTCTTTACGGAAATACCACTGGCAGCTTAGCCAGGTGATTTTGTCCTCAACGTTGGTGGAGGACAATGGCAGAACATAGCCACTTTCTTTATCCAGTCCTTTATCAAAAACACGTTTAATTCTTGCCGCCTCAAGTGGGTCGACAATCTTACTATCCCATAGTTCGACATTGGCAGGCAGTTCGGACTCGCGCTTCTGGTAAAAAGCTTTGTCTTCAAAGGCTGGGAGAATATAACGCGTATCTAAACGCAATTTTTTGGCGAGCGTGTTGATGAACTTTTCGGCTAGCGAGGCATTCGCGTTTCCAGCGCTGCTCTCATCAGCGAAGAGCTTGGGATTATGCCAAATTGGTTTTCCATCGGTACGCCAAAACAAGCCTAGTGCCCAGCGCGGCAAAGCTTCACCGGGATACCACTTTCCTTGACCAATATGGAGCAGCCCATTGGGGCCATAATGTTCTTTTATGGAAAGTAATAATTCACCCGCTAATCGACGTTTATCTTTGCCTAGCGCGGCGGTATTCCATTGCTCACTTTCCATGTCGTCGATAGAGATAAACGTGGGTTCGCCACCAACAGTTAGACGTACGTCTTGCTCTTTGAGGTCCTCATCGACCTTGAGTCCTAGTGCGTCAATCTCACTCCACTGATCAGCGCTATAGGGTTTTGTGACTCGCGGATCTTCGTGAATGCGCGACACAGAATTCTCGTGTAGAAACTTAACTTCACATACACCTGTGCTGCCGGTAATTGGCGCGGCACTAACCGGATCAGGTGTGCAGGCTAAAGGGATATGTCCTTCGGCAGCGAACAGCCCGGAGGTGGGGTCTAGGCCAATCCAGCCGGCACCAGGGATGTAGACTTCGGTCCATGCATGCAGGTCTGTAAAGTCTTCGGTCGGGCCTGTAGGTCCATCGAGCGAGAGCACATCGGCGGTGAGCTGAACCAAATAACCCGAAGCAAAGCGGGCAGCGAGTCCCATATTCCTTAGGGTTTGTACAAATAACCAAGCGCTGTCGCGACAAGAGCCGTACTCGCTGGTTAATGTCTCTTCGCAGGTTTGAACGCCAGGCTCCATACGGATCACATAATTGACAGCTTGTTGTGTGCGGCTATTTTCTTTGACTAAAAAAGTAACGATAGCCTGTTCGCTTTGATCAACGCCTTTAAGCCATTTCTTCATGGCCGGACCTGACTCTTTTATTTCAAGATAGGGGGCCAGGTCTTTTGCTAGTTGAGCGTCGTACTTGAATGGGAAGTTCTGCGCGCTATCTTCCACGAAAAAATCGAACGGATTGATTACCGTCATGTCGGCGATAAGCTCAACTGTGATAGACAGTTCTTTGGCTTTTTCGGGAAACACTAGTCGTGCCAAGTGATTGGAAAAAGGATCTTGTTGCCAGTTAATGAAATGATCGTTTGGTGTAATTTTTAGCGAATAAGAATCGATAGGCGTGCGACAATGTGGTGCAGGACGCAAGCGAACAACATGGGGCAAAATTTCCACCAAGCGATCAAATTGATACGTTGTCTTGTGGTGTATTGCTACTTTTATGGTCATAAGGTAATGTTGCTCGTATATGCAAATTGACTGGAAATCATATAACCCTGGCGCTTTTTATGACGAACTAATTAGTTCGCCGGGGAACCCTAGAAAAGCAGGCCGAATTCTGGCTCGCTATCTCAGCTCGCTTAAAAGTGAGGATCTTCAGCAGCGAAAGACTGCCGCCGAACTCGCCATTAAGGCTATGGGTATCTCCTTTACCGTTTATTCTGAAGCGGGCAATATCGATAGAGAGTGGCCTTTCGATATTATTCCTCGAATCATCACAGAAACACAATGGCAGAAGACAAGTCAAGGACTTGAACAACGCCTACGTGCTTTGAATTGCTTCATTGATGATATTTATAACGACCAAAAAATACTGAAAGATAAGGTTGTTCCCGCTGAGTTAATCGCCAAGTCGGTTAACTTCCGGAAAGAGTGCATTGGCATGAAGCCAAAGCACGGAGTTTGGGCGCACATTTGTGGAACCGATCTCATTCGCGATACAAACGGTCAGTTTTATGTCTTAGAAGACAATCTTCGAGTTCCCTCTGGCGTGTCCTATATGATGGAGAACCGTAAGGTAACGAAGCGGGTTTTCCCCGAATTGTTTGAAAATTACAATATCTTACCTATCACCGAGTATACGTCTAATTTGTTTGAAACCTTGGCCTCTATTTCGCCACGGCCATTAGATTACCCTGAAGTGGTCGTGTTGACACCGGGCATCTATAACTCGGCGTATTTTGAGCACTCGTTTCTCGCTCAACGCATGGGAGCTGAGTTGGTAGAAGGCGGGGATCTGGTTGTTGAAAATGACTGCGTCTATATGCGCACCATTAATGGGCTTTCTCGAGTCGATGTCATCTATCGTCGTATAGACGATTTATTTTTAGACCCCGAAGTCTTTAATGCCGATTCTGCATTAGGTGTGCCTGGGTTGATGCGGGCCTGGCTCAAAGGAAACGTCGCACTTGCGAACGCCCCTGGCGCTGGCGTGGCAGATGACAAAGTCATCTACACGTATGTTCCTGCAATGATTAAATACTATCTAGGGGAAGAACCCCTACTCGAGAACGTGCCAAGCTTTCTGTGTGTTGATGACAAGCAATGCAAACATGTACTCGCCAATTTAGACAAATTGGTCGTCAAGCCCGCCAATGAATCGGGTGGCTATGGGATGTTGATGGGCCCGCAGGCGAGCAAAAAAGAACGAGCGGAGTTCGCAGAAAAGATTAAGGCGGACCCGCGCAATTATATGGCACAACCGCTTATTTCACTTTCTACTGCACCAGTATTGGTAGACGGTGGCGTGGAACCTAGACACATCGATTTAAGGCCTTTTATTTTACAGGGCCGTGATACCTATGTGACCCCAGGGGGGTTAACGCGAGTGGCTATGGTGAAGGGGTCTTATATCGTCAACTCATCTCAAGGTGGTGGGAGTAAAGACACCTGGATTGTTTCGGATGAGGAGCGTTAAGCCATGTTATCCAGAGTCGCTGAGAGAATATATTGGTTAGGGCGTTACTTAGAACGCACTGAAAACACAGCTCGCCTTTTAACTGTGTATTCAAATCTACTCCTAGATTTACCCCGTGGAGCGAAAGTGGGTTGGCATACCTTGGTAGAGATAACCGGTAACCAAGAGGGGTTCACTAAGACCTATCAGAATATTGATGAGCGCTCAGTCAATCGTTTCCTATTATCCGATCAAAACAATTACTCGTCTGTGATCAGTTCATTGGGTTCGGCGCGTGAAAACGCTCGAACGACCCGAGAAATCATCCCTACGGAAGCATGGGAGCAGATCAATAAACTGTATTTGTTTACCCGTGAGAACATGGGCAAGGCGACAGCGCGCGGCCCGCGTCATCAATTACTACAAGACATCATCGCTCATTGCCAACAGATCGCCGGCTTGTTAGCCGGCGCAATGAGTCATAACAGTGGCTATAACTTTCTTCGTATCGCGCGTAGTTTAGAGCGCGCTGATATGACTACCCGAATTGTTGACGTGGGCTCGATCACGTTAGTGCCTAGCCTTACCCAAGGCGGCAATCTTATCGACCAAACCGCACGTCCTTTTGCCAATATGATTTGGATGAGTGTCTTACACTCTCTTAGTGCTTACCAAATGTACCGTCAACATGTGCTTGATCGAGTCAATGGTGAGGATGTTGTAACGTTTCTATTACAGGATACCCAGTTCCCTAGATCGGTTCGGCACTGCCTGTCTAAGCTAGAGTCTTGTTTGATGTACCTTCCTAACCATGAGGCCGCGTTGGCGCAAGTGGCCGCTACCATAAAGCTTGTTGATGAAGCTGATATTGCCGCGCTGCTAGAAACCGGTCTTTTAGAAAATATCGATGAGCTACAAGTCGAATTTGCTAGCATTCATACGAGTATCGCCGAGACGTGGTTCCTTCCAGTTGTAAGCGATCAGCAACAATCTGCCTAATCTAAATGAGTAAACTGTGTGAGAGACTTTTCGTGTGCTTGCGGGCAAACCCTGTACTTTGAAAACACCATTTGCAATGCCTGTGAGCGTCGATTGGGATACGATCCGTTCCTGGCCGAATTGCTTACCCTTGAGCCAGAGAACGAAGGCGAGGAGTCTCCAGAAGGGCTGTGGCGTGATGTTGCGCATGGGAAACTCTACCATCGCTGCAGCAATGACCAAGAGTTCCAGGTCTGCAATTGGTTAGTCGAAAGTCCTGAAGAGGATTTTTGTTTAGCCTGCTCGCTTAATGATACCGTGCCAGAGGTAGACTCCGGCTATCGAGCCGCACAACGCCGCAAGTGGTGGGGGCGTATGGAGTCCTCTAAACGGCGTCTTCTATACTCCTTGTTAGCCTTGGGGCTACCTATACAGAACAAAACTGAGCATGAGAAGACTGGCTTAGCATTTTCCTTCCTTGAAGATCAGCGCTCGAATCCGCACGTTGACGAAAAGCATGTGCTCACCGGGCATTTAGAAGGGTTGATCACCGTCAATTTGGCTGAGGCCGACGGCGTGAATCGCGAACAGACAAGGCAGAACCTTGGAGAGTCTTATCGAACGTTGTTAGGGCACTTTCGTCACGAAAGCGGCCACTACTATTTCGACAAATTGATGAATACCCCTGAAGCATTAAGTGAGTTCAGAGAGCTTTTTGGCGACGAGCGAGAAGATTATGACGAGGCCTTAGAGAGACACTATGCCCGCGACCCTAATGAGATCGATAGCGACAAAGTCAGTGCTTATGCACAAATGCATCCTCATGAGGATTGGGCGGAGTGTTGGGCGCATTATCTGCATATGACCGATTGTTTAGAAACGGCCGCACAAGTAGGTCTATTGCAAGTTGCGCTTATAAAGCCGAATCAAGAGCCCGATATCGAACTGTGTATAGAAAATTGGGATCACGTTTCAGTGGCAATCAATGCCTTGAATCGCAGTATGGGTTTGCAGGACGCTTACCCATTTGTTCTTTCAGAGACGACGCTTAAAAAGCTCCGTTTTGTTCATCAGAGGATTTATCCCAGCTAGAGGCCCATGCGAAAGGCGGCATTTGTCTAAACGCGTCTTTCAAGCCTTGATCCCAGCTGCGTTTCAACTCTCGAAGAAACTCACTATCCTCATCAAATCGCAATGGCTCGGTAAGAGTCATTGTGTCTGTTCTGTACACTAACGTCTCGATGGGTGGCCCTACGCTTAAATTACTGCGCATGGTGGAGTCCATTGAAACCATGGCGCAAAGCGCACAGGTATCGAGGTTTAGCTCTGGGGTAAGAATGCGGTCTAGGATCGGTTTCCCGTATTTACTCTCTCCAATTTGGAGATAGGGAGTGTCCTTAGAGCTAGTGATGTGGTTGCCCTGAGGGTATACAAGCATAATGCGGTGTTTACTATTGGCCACTTGCCCGCCAATGATAAAGCTGGCTTCAAAAGACACGCCTGTTTTGGAGTGCTTCTCTTGCTGTGCAAGAGAGATGTCCCCTAGGTAATCAGCGGCATCAGCAAGGGTTTCCACAGTCAATAAGCTTGTGGTGGCCCTGTCTTTGATATCTCGTTTTACTTGAGAGATGGTTGCTTGTGTCGTGGCAAGATTGCCCGCGGATAGGATAACGAACTGGCGTTGTCCATCCACGCCAAAGCGATACATTTTGCTATAGGTGCTAACTTGGTCTATGCCTGCATTAGTGCGGGAATCTGAGCAAAAGACCATGCCTGCATCGACGGCGATTGCCACACAATACGTCATGATTAGGTAAACCGGATTTCAAGGAAATTACTGAACTAACTCGTGTTTAAGGGCGAAACATTACACTAGTTCCGCAAGTAGGTGAACACAAATCTCACTTCCTTCTAAGCGGCGTTGCTAAGTGATTGCTGCATCAATGCTTTATTGAAACCAAGCCGATCGCTAGGGTGGCTGATAATGCGAAAATAGCAGAGTAAGCCCCACAAGAATGGGGGCTTATTGCAAGAAAGGCAGGCGACTTAACGGTCGTCTAAATTGTCATCGTCAAAGCTATAATCATCGATATCGAGGCTTTGTCTAACATTGATATCGCTGTCATCGTCATCGAATTGGAATTCACCGTACATGCGCTTCCAGTCGAGACGCTCTTCGGTGCGTCTTCGCATTTCTGTCAAATGACGCTTTTGAACACGTTTGTCATTTGGCTCATCAAAGTCGGAATCTGGTATAAAGGCGCCAGAATCAAGGTAGTCTTTTGAACTATCGGCTATATCATCCCACTGATGACTTTTCATTTGATTAATCTCTCGTTTAATCGCGTTTAGTCGAATTGGCTTTTTGTAGCAATGTTTTGGCTTCGTGCACGCGATTGAGGCTTGCACGTAGCCGTGTCACAGTCGCCTTTTTTGAGTCTACTAAGACGGTGAAAGCAGGCTGTTTACGAAGCGAATTATCGTCATAAAAACTTAGAAAGCAATAGCCAAGTGAAAATATTTTTAAATTTGCTGGAAGCCTTTCTTCAAAGGGGCTGTAGCGATAATCGACGGTGCCGATTAGACGCTATATGTGTCATCCTTATGACGTTTTATTGGAATATTTGTGTCGATTTAACAGAAAGATTATAAGCAGGGAAAATATGCAAAAAACTTGTTTGGATTGTGGCATGCAAGTGGGTGTTAGTGTGGATCGTTGTCCGAAGTGTGATGGGGTCATCGCTCAACAAACGGATGGCTCTATACTTCGAGTCGATATCGCTCATAATCGCGAAACGATCCCGGAGGCTTTGAATAAACTCACTGATGTTTTGGACGAAGCTTGGGCGGGCAATACACACGCCTTGCGCGTGATTGTGGGTAGAGGTTTGATTCGCGATGAAGTGATTCGGCAATTGAGCTGGCTAAAGCATACCGACAAAGTGCTCGATTTTGATCATGATAATGGTAATACCGGATCTCTTCTCGTGACGATCCGGCGCGGCTAAGGTGCGCTAATGGCTAAGGGTGGCGATACACGATTCGCGAATAAGCTTCTTAGCAATTTTGCCACTGGCTATTCGCTGGAGTTGTTCCGCCTGCACGATAAAGTGAGTCGGGATTTTATACTGAGCAATACGAGTGGAGAGGAAGGCCTTGAGCTCGTCCTCGCTGACCTGAGAGTCGGGCATTAGCATAACTGCTGCCGCGACCGTTTCACCTAGTCGGGCGTCAGGGATTCCGAACACGGCAGCTTCACAGACGTTAGGGTGCTCGGCCAGCGCATACTCAACCTCGGCGCAGGCAATGTTTTCGCCACCACGAATCACGATGTCTTTGGCACGATCTTTAATGATCAAGAAACCCTGATCGTCTAATAGACCAAGGTCGCCGGTATGAAACCAGCCATCACGTATGGCTGCGGCTGTATCATCTGGACGCTGCCAATAGCCTTTCATAATAGTCGCCCCCTTAATGCATATCTCTCCAACCTCACCACTTTCAAGCACTTTGCCATGTTCGTCTTCAATTCGAATACTGGTCAGTGGTGGGGTGGGGCGTCCCGTGCTCTCTGGCTTGGCGTAATAGAACTTTCCAGTGATAGTGGCACCAATGGCATTAGTTTCGGTCAAACCATAGCCTAGGCCAGGCTGAGCTTGCTCTGGGAACCTTTGCTGCATCAATGTGAGGTGCTCAGGTGGGCGAGCCGCGCCTCCTGATTGCACGCTGCGCAGGCTGCCGAGATCCGTTTTTTCGAAAAGGGGAGAGTTCATAACCTCCCAGGTCATAGTGGGGACGCCATGCAGGACTGACAGGCTTTCCTTTTCAATTAACTGCAATGCCTGTTCAGCATTCCATTTGTACATCATCACGAACTTGCGTTTGTAGAGAAAGCTTAAGAGAAACTGCGCGTGATTGCCGGTGACATGAAACAAAGGCACGTTGGCGAGGACTCCAGGTTGGGGAGCCCCTTCGGGCGACTTCAACTCGGGCCGTAACTCTTCGGTGATTTCTTTGGCAAATAGCCAGGAATACAAGGCGTTGATGATGGCTCGATGCGTCGAGAGCACGCCTTTGGGGTGCCCGGTGGAGCCTGAGGTGTACATGATTGAAGCATCGTCATCGGGCTGCACGTTCTGCTTTTCTGGATCAAAGGAATCGGCGTGGGACGCTGACTCAAGCAGTGATTGAAAGGCTGGGAAAGGGGTTGCATTGGCAGGGGCGATGGCAATGATTTGGATCTGTAGTTGATCCAGGATGGGTTGCAAGCGCTCGATGCGTTCTGGGTCCGCAAAAATGAGCTTGCTGCCACTATCCTGTAATCCGTATAGAAGTTCGTTGCTTTGCCACCAAGAGTTCATTGGCACGACAATGGCGCCTATCATCGTAATAGCCATGTAGGCTATGCACCATTGAGGGTTGTTGCGAGAGCATACGGCCACTCGGTCACCTTTCTTAATGCCGAACTCATGTACCAGCTGACTAGCCATTTTCCGTGCCATCGACACGGTTTCGCCATAGCTATAGCGCTCGTCTTGATAGATCAGGAAAGGCAGGTGGGCTTGTTCTAGCCCTAAATTGTAGATCCCCGATAGATTATTGGGGACTTGGGAAAACACGGGAGTGTCTATACCGTTGATGAGCAGGTTGGTGACCGCTAGTGGTGAGTTGGGTGCCCTGAGGCGGGCTCCTATAGCTTTAAGAGTATTGAGATCTTTGGTGATTTGATCGTGGCTAAGCATGTAGCTCCAACTCGAATGTGTTGCTAGTAAGGCTCACAAGATCTATCGAGCAAGCGTTCGAAAATATAGCGCATCGCTCGCTCTAAATAAAGGCGTAAGTGCTAACGAACTCCTCAATAAGCTTAAAAGTTCTGCTCGCTCAGTCGGTAGTCCGGCACGATCACGGCAGGAATGATTTCCTCTTCTTCGGGCAATAAGGTGGAGGCCCGTACTGCACCTGGGCCAAATGAGAACCTAAAAGTGCCGCGGGCGACTAGGTTTTCTGGGTCAATCGCTGCCCACTCGACGTTGTAATAGGGTTTTTGCTCTAACTCTGGCAAATCTAGGAAAAACACCCGGCTTACATTAGGGTTGTAAATAAAACCGATGTTGACGAATTGCTCATCGGGGTCTGTCAATGTGAGTTTTACGAGACGCACATAAGTGCTAAAGCGCAGCATCAGCTCATCTGGCGCTATCTCCAGTATTTCATCATCAATGGGTGAGGACTCGAGCTCGACATCGCTATTGTTGTTAATAGACATGACGTGCTGTGCCTGCACGAACTGGATACCCACTAATGAGAGTGCCACGGTGAGAGTCATTCGCAAGAAAAAGGTCTTCATATATTTACTTCGCATTACGTCAGATTACGGATTTGAAGTGCGAAATATGGACGAGCTAACGACAGATGTCGAGGCCTTAACAGGGATTGAAATGGCTTTTATGCTCTCGTGATACGCAGAGGCCGATTTTTTATCTAAAATTTTAAATTTCGATGGTCTGGTGTATTGTGAACTGCCTCGGAATTTCGAATTCTGTTAGTAATTTCCGCTGTGAGGGAGACCTGCGTCGCTCCGCAATGGTGTGATGAGGGCTGAATAACAACAATAATTAATGTAGGCGCTTCAGCGTCTCAGGGAGTTCTAGATGCAGTCTGTGGGTTGCTGGACCACGCGAATTCAATTGCCGAAATTACTGTCAGTCATCGTGTTGCTGAGCCTAGGCTTGAGCAATGGGTGGGCACAAGATAGTTATCGAAAAGGGCAGTTTTTAGAGCCTGCCTATGAAGGTTGGCAGGAGAACGAAGATGGAACATTCTCGTTTATTTTTGGCTACCACAACGAGAACTGGGAAGAAGAGCTCAAAATTCCCGTGGGTGAAGGCAATTTCTTCTCGCCAGGTCTTGAAGATAGAGGGCAGCCGACACACTTTCTCCCTAGGCGTAATCGCTTTACCTTTAAGGTACAAGTGCCGTCGGATTGGGGTGACAAAGAACTTGTTTGGACAGTCAACGTCAATGGCGTAGAGAAAAAGGCTTATGCCACATTGGAGCGTGACTATGTTGTTGATAACGTAGTGATTGCCTCTGAAACGGGGTCTTTGGGAGCCGGCACAAGTAGCCCTGAGTCACGATCAAATACTTCTCCTCTAGTAGTGGTCCAAGGCGATCGAGTGGGTAACGAAGTTATTCGTAATATTCGAGTGGGCGAAACACTCTCTTTGCAAACGTATGTGGAAGATGACGGTTTGCCTAAGCCGCGTGCTAGAACAGCCTCTGACTTTACTCGCGACGCCATGATTGAGCGAGTAATGACTCCGCCGCGCCAAGTGACGGTGGGTAAAACCAATGGCTTGTTCTTATCGTGGAACGTCTATCGTGGAGTAGGGGATGTGACGTTTGACCCTCCTCAGATAAAGCCTTGGGAAGATACGCGTAATTCTGCCAATTCTCCGTGGGGGCCGCTCTGGACTCCTCCTGCTATTCCTGAAGACGGTATGTACTCGGTAGATGTTATGTTCGATGAGCCTGGGATTTACATCCTTTGGGCGCGAGCAGATGATGGTGGCCTGTATCACGATGAGTACGTCACAGTGAATGTAAGCCCTTGATGCAATAGACATCTATGCTCCCTTTCTCATACCGTTTATGGGATGGGGGGCAACTGATGGCGCAAACTGGCGATAGCAGGTCGACATGACTTCATGTGGACTGCGATTAACCTAAAAAAGCATATTTTCGTCTGTACAAAATGCGAGATCACTTGCAATGCTTTGGGAGCTCTACTATCTTCCTGACGGCATAAAACAAATAAAAGTGAATCGGATATGCCCCTGCTCCAAAACGCCACTAGTTTTCTAGCGATCTCTCAATTGCTCTTAATGGCGCTGTTCTATTTAACCTACTATCGACGCCTATTCTTAGGAAGACTCATGTCTTTCTATGCGGTTTGTTTGATTTCCTATATTGCTTCGATATTGCCGGAAGTGGACGCCCTACCACGAGCGTTTGAGTTCCTGTTCAATATGTTGGCAATCACCGCTCCCGCAGTCCTTTGGGTCATCACGCGTTATTTGTTCGTGGATAACCCCAAAATCGCCAAATCGGTTTGGGCCGTGTTTGTGGCCTACATCGGTTTGCGTGCCTACGGCAATATTACCGGCCCCTATACGGATATAGGGTATTGGGTAATCTATGTCTCAACCCAGCTCGTGATGCTGTTATTGGCGTGTCATGTTGTTCTAATGGCTGTGCGAGGCCGTGGTGTGGATTTGGTGGAAACCCGGCGTAAATTCAGAGTTCCCTTCACTGTAACGATGGGCACTATCGTGGCGATTATTGTCGGGTCAGGGTTCTTTGGCGAGTTTTATAGTCAGCTGAGTATTGTTTTTGTAGGGATTATTTTTATTCTGATCTTACTTTTCAATCTCGCGACTTTCCGTTTGCATAGAGATTCCATGCAGTTGATTGAGCCGAGTACAGAGCAGTCGGTGCCGTCATTAAAAAGTCGAATGAATGACAAAGATAAAGACAAGCCTCTAGTGGACCGTATTCACCATGTGATGGAAAACCAGCGGCTCTATACCCAGCCTGGGTTTACGATTGGAATGTTGGCCTCCGCAGTGTCAATGCAGGAATACCGTCTGCGTCGCTTGATCAACCAAAAACTGCATTACCGCAATTTTAATCAATATCTGAATCAATACCGTATCGCCGAGGCAGCAAAGCGTCTAAAAGACCCAAGTGAGGGCCAGGTTGCGATTTCGACGATTGCCTTAGACGTGGGGTATGCCTCTTTGTCATCATTTAATAAGGCATTCAAAGAGTTGCATGGTGTGACGCCCTCTATCTATCGAAGCAGGGCGTCACAATAGCCTAGTCTTCTTTACGTATTTCCAACACAACTTTTCCCATCACGCGGCGCTCAGTAAACACACTGAATGCGGCTATGTAATCTTCCATGGGGAAGGTTTGCGTGACGATTGGGCGTAAACGACCATTGCGATAGAAGTCCAATAACTCAGCAAAGTTCGCTTCATAGGCCTCTGGCTCTTCTTTGCGGAAGCGACCAAGGAAAACGCCAACCATTGATGCGCCTTTAAGGAGCGCAAGGTTCGCCTTGTACTCTGGGATACGGCCACTGGCAAAGCCCACCACGAGGATACGGCCATTCCAGTTGATGCATCGCGTGGCTTGATCGAACAAGTCTCCGCCAACAGGGTCGTATATGATGTCAGCCCCTTTTTCGTCCGTTAGCGCTTTTACCTTCTCTTTTAGCTCGCCATCGCTATAGTTGAGTAATTCATCTGGGTCAGCGTGTTTCACAAACTCCAGTTTTTCGTCGCTACTGGCCGCCGCAATGACACGAGCGCCCATAAGCTTGCCTAATTCCACTGCCGCCATCCCCACGCCGCCACTTGCCCCAAGGACTAATAAAGTTTCTCCTGCTTTGAGTTGGGCGCGTTGTTTCAGGGCATGGTAGGAAGTGGTGTACACCATGGCAAACCCAGCGGCAGTTTTAAAATCCATATTGTCGGGGATTTTACGAACGGCACTAGGGTTGGCTAATACTTGCTCGGCCATCCCGCCTATAGAAGGCGTCGCCATCACGCGGTCCCCTACTTTCAAGCCTTTCACGTCGGCGCCAATCGCCGAGATGATCCCGCCCACTTCCGAGCCTGGTATGAACGGCATTGGGGGTTGAAACTGGTATTTTCCTTGGATCTGCAAGGTGTCTGGAAAATTAAGTGATGCCGCATAAACATCAATGACAACTTGTCCCGTCCCTGCAGTTAGATCTTCTACGGTCTCGAGAACGAGGTTTTCGGATGTCCCATAGCTATGGCATACAAGTGCTCTCATAATTCCCCCTTGGCTTTACACAAGGGATGATTCAAGCATTTCTAGCAAATTTCTACAATCGAAGCGCAAGCCGTAGGAAGCCTTTCGCGAGGCTTTGGCATATAATTGCTATCAACGATAATTTATTGGTTAGTGGTAATGGCATTGAGTGACGCACAGAAAGGGTTGTATCTGAAGGAGATGGGAATTCAGTCCTATTTCCCGCGTCGGGCGCTGCCTGGGGCAAAACCCTCGCGCGCTTATGCCTCTGGGTATTTGGCCGCGAAAGCGACGGCTCAAGACTCAGGAACTTCTGCGCTCAATACGGCCAAAGAGGTCTTGCAGTTATTGCAGCCGTCCGCGCCGACCCCCTCTGAGAAGCCGCAAATGCCAGTCGCCGATGTTGCGACGCCTGCAGCGAGCGCTAAAGTCTCTGAACAGGTGCAGGCGTTAGCCGCAACCCTAACAGCAGACACAAACAATATACCGACGGTGGAGCGCAAAGTCATTGAGACTCCAGAGCCGCCACAAAGCATCAACACTCCAGCGCCAACCCCGATTCGTTTTGCGTTTGCCTTTATCCCAGTTAATGAGCATTTGGCGGTGATCACTGAATTGCCATGGTCTAAATCAGTCTCGTTCTCTTCAACGAGTCAAACCTTATTGGCCGGTATTCTTAAGGCGCTTGGGGTGCCGGTAGAAGCACAGCATTTGAATCCTATGGTGTTTACGTGGCCGCTGTTTGAAGGGGCGGGGCTTGACCTTGATGGGGCTAGCGCTCGTCAGACCTTAGAAGGCTTTGTGGCCAAACGCCTGCGGTTGCGCCCGGTTCAGCATTTATTGTTGATGGCTGAAGACGCTGCACAGTTTCTATTTCCTGAAGGGGATTTAGACGAGAGTGTGAAGGTGCTAAAACATCCACGGTTGGATGTGAGTGTGGTGATGACCCATAGCTTAAGTGCTATGGAGCCTGGGCGTGATCCAGCGTTTACAGAAACAATTAATGAACGAAAGCGTCAGACATGGCAAACGCTTCAGCCTTTGAAAGCAAAATTCAATGGCGGCGATCGCGGCGCTCATGAAGGCTCGTAACGTATGAACGCCTTGTTTGCTAAAGAACCCGACTCAATCAATATTTTTATGCGCGCGATGCGTGCAAGTGATCTTGATTTAGTTGTGCAAAGCGAAAATTTGTCCTTACAAAATCCTTGGTCTAAACGTGTATTCTCCGATTGTTTGCGTTCAGGTTATGAATGTTGGGTTTTGGCGACGCGTGATCGTATAGTCGCCCATGGTGTCTTATCGGCCGCCGCTGGGGAGGCTCATGTCCTTACCATTTGTGTGCATCCAGACTTTAGGGCAATGGGCTATGGGAGGCGAATGTTGCGACACTTGCTGGATAAGGGCTATAAGAAAGGGGCGCGAGAATGTTTCTTGGAAGTACGCCCATCCAATAAAGTCGCGATCGCACTTTATCTAGCGTTGGGGTTTGTACAAGTGGGGGAGCGCAGAGGCTACTACCCTATGAATCCGGGCGAGACTCACCGCGAAGATGCCCTCATCCTGTCTAAATTACTTCCTTTATAAAGACCTTAGTTGTCTTTGCCGCTTTTGTTACTAATAACCCTTAGCACACGTTTGAGTCCGTATAGCACGGCGACTAGTGTGGCGGCACATAAGAGCACAATCATTAATAGCACCAGCGTGCTTAGAAAGAAGCTGAACATATTGTTTCGAGCTTCATCATAGGACATGGCTAATGCCCATAATGATGCGACGGCTATAAATAAACCGGCAATAATAGCGCGGGTGTTTTTCTGTATCTTTAAACGAGGTATTTTCACAGTAGTGTCATTGGTGCCGTGTCTATTTGTTAAACACGGGCTCTCCATCTTTATCTGGCCAAGTGTGGCGGCACTCCGGATACATCGTGCAGCCCCAAAAAAATCCATTCTTTCCGTTTCGTCGTTTTAGTAATTGTCCGCATGAAGTGCAACGAAATGCCTTAGCGGGAATACCATTATCGTCGTTGAGGCGAGTCTTGCAACCTTTGTCGAAACCCGTGCAGTACCAATAGAACCCTTTGCTGTTCTCTGTGCGGATCAAACTGCGGGTGCAAACCGGGCAGCGGAAACGCTCATCGGCTGTCAGAGAGGGTTTGCCGTCTTTGTCAAACAGTGTGGCTTTGCACGTTGGGAATGCACTGCATCCCCAGAAGGGGCCTTTTTTTCCAATGATGCGGCGCATGGGCTTGCCACACTCAGGGCAGGGGTGTTGCCGAGGTTCTGGCGTCAGTGCGAACGGTATGTCGTCAGGTAAGTCATTGGCCATAGGGCCTCACTAACTCTGTCGCAAATAAGATTCAAGGTGCAGCAATAGAGCATCGTTCTCTTGCGCTGTCCCAATGGTGATACGGAGTTTATCGCGCAGCCTTGGCATATCAAAATAGCGAATCAGAATGCCGTCGTCTTTTAAGCGTTGATAGCACTCTCGGGCTAGAAGTTCAGGGCTCTCAAAACGGGAGTCTTCCGTGGGCACTTGGGCTAACAGGAAATTACTTTGACTTGGGGCGCAGCTAAAACCCATTGCGCAAAGCGCCTTGGCAACCCGTGTTCGTTCCGCACGCACTTTCTGCCAACCAATGGCCGCGGACTCTCTATCAGCCAAAGCGGCAGTCGCTAGGGCTTGCGAAATCGCATCAGTATTATAGCTATCGCGGGTTTTATAGAGCATCGGGGCAATTAAATTCTTGGGTCCAATGCCATAAGCAAAACGAAGGCCAGCTAGGGAGTAGCCTTTGCTCATCGTTCGCAGAATAACGACATTGTCTAATTCGGCAATCAGAGCAACGCTATTATGAGTGATCTCTGGATCTATAAAATCGACATAGGCTTCGTCAATAACAATAACGCCGGAAAATGCTTGTGCAACACGTCGCAGTTCGTCGACCGAGCTGAGCAGCCCCGAGGGCGCGTGTGGGTTCACAATGAACGCTAGCTTGGCGCCCGTGTTATTGAGTTGCTCAGGGAAGTCCGAGCTCATGCTCCAGTCGTCGAGTAGATCTATGCGCTTGATAGGGCAATCTTGTATCTCTGCCAGTACTGGATAGAGTGAATAACTAGGTTCGGCCAGAGCGATACTTTGTCCAGGCTCTACAAAGGTCGTAATCAACAATCGAATGAGTTCATCGCCGCCATTGGTGGGGATAATATTGTCGATGTCGACTTGGTGATGCTGAGCGGCCACTTTGCGAAACTCGTTCGCAAAAGGTTGGGGGTAACGTCGTAAGCTATCGACATTGAATTCGGCAAGGGCTTTGGCTACTGCGGCAGTTGCGGGGTAAGGGTTCTCATTGGTATTGAGCTTGATTACCTTGGCTTGCTGAGGTTGTTCACCAGAACTGTATCCGGTCATGCGTTGAATGTTGGGTCGTTCGTAGCTCATAAAATAAGACAATGCTCTGGAATACGTGGAGGCGCCAATGCGACTTTGAAGAGTTGCCAAGATTACTGCTTAATGCGCGCGTATTCAATTGTTGTGCAGATTTGTCGCGTATTCTTCGCGGGCCTTACTTAACTCTTTTGCTGAATCCAAATCGGCTTTGTACTCGTCCCACCAACCGCGCGAATGCGGAACCATCATATGGAAATTGTATAGTCCTGACTCAAGGGTGGTGAGAAATGTTTGGAAGTCCTGCTCCTGTTTCACCATAAGGCGTTGGAGGCGAATGACGGCGTTGCGTTCATCATTGATATCGATGCGGCCTACTTGGGTTGATAGCTCAGAAAGTTCGGTGTGGGTTTGCTCAGCAACACTTGTGCGTATTTCGACCTGGTTGAGTAGGTCTGCCACTTCCTCATCGAGATGCTCAATACGGGCATCGTTTGGATTGAGCTCTGCGCTCTCTTCGCCGGAGCCCATGCTTCCTAAGACAATTGCGGCAATTGCGCATAGCAGCGCAATTGCCCCTAACCCTAGGTTGATCAACAGTAGTTTCTTCTGGCTCTTCATAAGAGCGCTTACGGTTTCAAGGGTTTCTAATTGGGGGGGCTGACCGTCGGCTGCTGCATTGGCTTGGCTCATTGACACTTCCTATAAAAAGAATGGGTCCGCCAGAAAAAAGCATCCAAGCAACATGGGGGATAGACTTAATATCGGCTGATGTGGAGCAAAAATCAATAAATCAGCCAAAAAACTTAAATCTTATGGTCACTAAGGGAGCGTTTCGTAGGTCAATGTGCGGTTGTTCCAACCCTGAATCCAGCGTTGCTCATTGCGTTGCTCGGGAGCATTGGCCACCCGTCGGGCCAAAACAGCCCGTGCAGATTGCGCAAACTGTGGCATTAACTCTGTTCCGTCTCGAGTCGAAGCGAGAGTTTCCAGTACCTGTAATAAGCCCCAGCCTTGTCCGGCATAACGCTCTTTGTTCGATGTCCCTTCCCCTTTGAAGTTCACATAATCAATTAAGGCGTACATGCCTAATGGCGCTGAGCTATTCGCGACTTCATAAAAAAGTGCCTCAACGCTGGAGGGTTGTTGAGCGTGCGCGATTAAGCTGGGCAGGCTTTGCTGCATTCGATTGATTATAAACTGCACTTGAATTTCACGTGTTCGATAGAGAAAGTCGCGTAGTTCGCTGAGTCGCTCGTCATCGAATTCGGCCTCAAATTGCGCCTTGTTCTGCCAAGGCGCTGCACGGTTAGGCAAGGCATCGAGCCATAAGGGCAAGGTGATGTTTTGAGAGTCATAGTAGGCGAGTAAGGCAGGAAAGCTTTCAATAAAGGCTTCCTGTTGTCCTGAGCGGTACCAAATGAAGTGACCAATCCCTAATGAAGGGAAGTCCTCCCCCTCGTTCCAACTGGTTAAGCACGGTATTTTCAGGTTACACTCATTAGCGAAAATGCGTTCACCAATCCATTGAGTCTGGGTTGCAGTCAGTGCTGGCATTGGCTTGTTGGGTGCTTGCGAGCAAGAAACAAGAAAAAGCAGCACTAGACTCATGATAGGGATGGTTTTTGGCACGGGAATGAATCGTCTCATTGGGGGCGTTATCGAGGCCTTAAGTCAAAGGATACAAGCTGCAAAGTTCAGCGCAGAATCTTAGCATTTTCGAGTAACAATGCCAGCATGGCTGGCGATGATCATGGAAATGCTGTAGAAAACCTCAATGAAACTAGCGCGGTCGAGTCAATTTGAATCACACAGCAGAAATAGTGAACGCTAAAGAGCCTGAACCAAAAGACGAATTCGTTAAAGGCTTGTCACTTGTTTATCAGCGTTTAAAGCAGAGCAAACATCTCAAAAAAGCGATGAAAGAGGTCGAGCAATCTCTTTTGGATTTGCTCGACGTTCGCCTGTTCACCATTTATCAGTGCGTTCAGAACGGCAAAGAGGTTCTCGCCAGCTTTAAAGGCGGAGATCCCGACGATTCTAGCTCAAGTGAAATTCGCGTTCCTTTTAGTCCCACGTCCCTAGCGGGCTATGTTGCCCTGAGCCAGCGTGCGCTGGTTATTCGTAATGTCCTCGATCAACAAGAGTTGCTCGACATCCATCCACGCCTAAAGTTTGATCGTCGTTTCAGCGATGCGAAAGGGTGGGCTGTTAAGTCGATGATTGTCGTTCCAATTAAGGATGGCATCCTTCTAGGCGTGTTGCAGTTGATCAACTTTGAGGGCGATCGTGAGTTCAATAAAACCGACTTGAAGCACGCCATGATGGTGTCGCAAATGTTGGCAAAGCAGTTCCGATCGGAATTGCAAAGTACGCAGGGTCCCTACGACTACTTAGTTCAGAAGAATAAAATATCCAGTCAAGAGCTTGAAGATGTGCAGAACAAAGTGGGCCTTTATGGCGGCTCAGTTTCGCGCATTTTAATGGAAGATTTCAGTATAGATGCCGATGCGATTGGGGCTTCCCTAGAGTTTTATTATCGTGTTCCTTATATGAAGTTTGAGCAAGGGGTCACCTTGCCGGCTGAACTTTTTGAAAACATCGGCGTCAGTTATCTACGTAAAAACCTGTGGTTACCCATCGCTGGGGATAAAAATGAAGCGGTCATTCTTATCGATGATCCAAGCGACTATCAACGCATTATGGAGATTCAAGGCGTTCTGAATGCTCGAAACTATGCGTTTCGCGTCGGGTTGCCTGAGCACATTTTGCAGTATTTGCGCGATGACGATGGAAGCGATCTAGAGGCCGGATTTGACGACGTGTTCTCTCGCCTCGAAGAGCAAGGCAATGTCGAGATCGAAACTGAAGAGGAGAGCGAGGAAGAAAACCTCGCAGCGACCTCAGCCATTATCCAGTTGGTTAATCGCATCATTACTGAAGCGGATCGTCTAGGGGCTTCGGATATTCACGTTGAACCTGGTAAAGATGAAGCGTCCGGCAATGTGCGTATTCGGGTCGATGGCATTTGCAGAGAATTATTGAAGGTGCCAAAAGAGCACACCTCAGCATTGATCGCCCGTATCAAGGTTATTTCCCGTTTGAATATTGCTGAACGGCGATTACCACAAGACGGCAAATGCAAATTGAAAGTCCGTGGCAAAAAACTGGAGTTACGGGTGGCGACAGTGCCAACCGTTAACGGTGAAAGTGCGGTATTGCGTTTGCTGGCCGCAGGCAGTGCGATGCCGTTAGCGAAGCTCAATCTTTCTAGCCGCAACTACAATAAAATTATAGAGCTCTCGGCGCACCCGCATGGTTTGCTGCTGGTAGTGGGGCCAACGGGTTCGGGTAAGACGACGACTTTGCATGGGGTGCTTGGGTATATCAATACACCCGATCGCAAAATTTGGACCGCTGAGGATCCCGTGGAAATTACGCAAGCGGGTTTGCAGCAAGTACAAGTGCTACCTAAAATCAATTTCACATTCGCCACAGCGATGCGAGCGTTTCTGCGGGCAGACCCTGATGTCATTCTCATTGGTGAGATGCGTGATCACGAGACGGCTAGTATCGGCATCGAGGCATCGCTGACAGGGCACTTAGTCTTATCGACTCTGCACACCAATTCGGCTCCCGAGACTATCACTCGTTTACTTGACCTTGGGCTCGATCCCGTGAATTTCTCCGATGCGTTGCTTGGGGTGCTAGCACAGCGGCTGATGCGCACTCTATGCGCGGCATGTAAGGAAGAATACACACCTTCGAAGCACGATTTGGATCATTTGATTGATAGCTATGGGCGAGATCAGTTTGATGAGTTAGAAGTCGATATCAATAACGTCAGGCTGTTCAGAGCAGTTGGCTGTGACGACTGTGGTGGGACGGGCTATAAAGGCCGTACCGGCATTCATGAGTTGCTCACAGGGACACATGAAATGCGCAGCCTGATTTACGATAAGGCCGATCTTGAGGATATGCGTCAGCAAGCATTACGGGACGGGATGCGAACGCTCAAGCAGGATGGTATCAATAAGATATTTATGGGGCTAAGCGATTACAAACAGCTTTTACGGGTTGTGGCAGAATAAGCCCCGTGATTCACGCTCTAAGCCTCGCTACGGGGTTTCACGCCTTTATTTCCATCACACTGCGCCTATGAGCTTAAAGGGCCTACTGAGCCAGTGGGCCTCGAATAATCTCGTAACGCTGGATTCTCCATTCCCCTTCTTGATAAATCAAAGTGGCATAGACATCGCTAACGCCTCTCGAAAAATTAGCTCGAGCACTGACCTTGGCTGCAGCCGGGGTGAAAGAGAGGAGTGAAGGAGGGGTGATTTCTCCCTTCCATGGATCGAGGGCAATTAAAGGCAACATGGAGTCATAGACTGCAAAGCTTGGAATAACTCGCACGGCCCCTTCAGTTTCGTGTTCTAGAAGCTCCCGAGTATCACCTTGGCGTAAAATTGGCATACTCACATCGTTTAGGGTCTGTTGAAGCGCCTCTAATGCGCGCTCTATTTTCATGCGATCAAAGGCGATAAGACCCGCAACAAGTAACAATGCGAAAACGACTCCCGCTAGGATGGATAATCTGATTGATTTCAAAATGCACTACCTCTGAACAATGCTTGTGATGGTGGTGGAATAGGGGCTCGATTATAGATTAAAAAAACCTAATGAAAACAGCGCTTAAAAGGGGTGTTTTTAACTTGCTTTTTAATTACGCCCCATTTTTATGCACATACATTCCCGTTTTGTCACTATTCTCCTATAAAAATAGCGCCTTTCGCTCTTGGAACGCACGATAGTTAACTATCTGGTTGATATATATAGACTATTCTAAGTGGTTAAAAAATAAACAAGTTAAGTCTAAGCGCTAGAATTTCAGTGTTTGCGGCGTTTATTTTCAACTTATCAACTGACTTATCCACAGAATCTGTGGAAAACATTTTCACAAGCTTCGATTCATATTTCTAAGTGGCCGTCAACTACCGAAAGGGGTGAAAAGAGCGATTTTCGCGGTGCTTTAAAAAAGCTAGGCAGAGCTGTGTATGAAAGTCACAAGCTAGTAGGCTTTTTGTTACGAAAAGTGGCTGCTCGAGTTGTTGGGCCTTGTGATTTCCACTTTATCTAGTATGGGCATTGATGCTATCGTACTCACGTTATATCACTCCCCCCAATCAGTAGCAGGCAATGGTCGAACTAACAGGTAATATTCCTTTTTTATGGCGTTTAAGCCCAGAATCCGGAGACGGGCTCTGTGCGGTATCTATGGTGGTACCGTATGAATCTGAAGATGATCGCAGAGATCTGACCATTGAGACGAGCGTTGTTAGCTTCGCCTCGGACAGCACTCGCGCGGAGTCTGAAGAGATGTTGGAATGGAATCAAGACGACATTAGTTTGTTTTTGAAGTTAGTGGCGCATGAGCAAGATGACAATCGCGTCATCGCTAACGATACCGTGCGTATTGATCTCACTGACCCAGCTATTATCGACATTATCCATGTTGTGGCGGCTGCAGGTTTTGGGATGGCCTATAGCTCGACGGCCGTATTGCAGCATTCCACTGGGCTCTACCCTGCGCATAATTGCGATATAGGCAGTTTCGCTTCTCTAAATACCACTGTCGGCTTCAAACACTGTGTGGTGGTTGATATAGACAGCGAAGAGGTCGTCTGCGTATTGCTAGAGGATATCGATGTTGAGTCCATTGGCGAATTCGACAAGCTGAATCGTCATGACCTTCTATTGGTTAAGCGCGCGGACTTGCTCCACCCCGATTTTGCTATTACTACTGGTCGTCCGGTTTCTGCGACAGTCCATTAAGTTGATCAATCTTCGCTAAGCTAAACCCTGAAAGTAAAGCGGTTACGGTTAATAAACCATACTAGCGATAGCATGACGGGGACTTCGACTAAAACTCCTACTACCGTTACTAAGGCAGCGCCTGAATGCAGCCCGAAGAGAGAGATCGCAACAGCGACAGCCAGCTCGAAAAAATTCGAAGTGCCTATCATGCAAGCCGGAGCCGCCACTGCGTAGGGCAGCGCTATGCGTTTTGCCAGGACGTAGGTCAGTGCAAAAATTCCATAACTTTGAATGATCAATGGAATCGCTATCAGCGCAATCATTTCGGGCTGCGCGATGATGGTTTCAGCTTGTAAGCCGAACAGTAAGAGAACCGTAATGAGTAGGCCCACAATAGACCATGGCTTCAAACTGGCCAAAAATCCGTTGAGTTTGTGCTCATCATTGCCTTGAACGAGACGTTTCCGGGTGTAGGCCCCTGCGAGCAGGGGCGCAAGGACATAGAGAATGACGGAGATTAGTAGGGTGTTCCAAGGCACTGCGACATCGACCATGCCAAGCAAAAACCCTGAAATCGGGGCGAATGCGAATACCATAATGATGTCGTTCACTGAGACTTGGACGAGGGTGTAGTTAGGATCCCCTTTAGTCAGCTGGCTCCACACAAACACCATAGCCGTGCATGGCGCAACGCCTAGAAGGATCATCCCCGCGATATATTCTGTGGCGAGGTCTGCTTCGACCCAGTCGGCAAACAGGAATTTGAAAAACACCCAGCCGAGCAATGCCATGGTGAAGGGTTTGATCATCCAGTTGATGATCAAAGTCAGTATCAACCCCTTTGGCTTTTTTCCGACATCTTTAATCGATGTGAAGTCGATTTGCACCATCATCGGGTACACCATTAGCCAGATGAGTACTGCAATGACTAGATTGACGTGGGCAATTTCGAGTTCGGCGATAAGGGCGAACAGCTCTGGAACGATACTGCCCAGAGTGATGCCTGCAATAATGGCGATGCCTACCCACACAGATAGGAAGCGTTCGAATAAACCCATGATGGCTCTTCTATAATTTTGCTTGATTAACGCGAGCACTGACTTGTTCGGCAGACTCAACTCGCTCTGAGTAACGATCCACTAAGTACTCTTTATTGTCGCGCAGCAGTAAGGTGAACTTCATGAGCTCTTCCATAACGTCGACAATCCGATTGTAGAAAGGTGACGCGCGCATTCGGTCTTTGTCGTCAAACTCTAGGAAGGCTTTGGGGACCGATGATTGATTGGGGATGGTGAACATCCGCATCCAGCGGCCGAGAATACGCAGTTGATTCACTGTATTGAACGATTGCGAGCCCCCGCACACCTGCATGATCGCAAGCGCCTTGCCTTGGGTAGGGCGCACTCCGCCAAGATTCAAGGGGACCCAATCGATCTGGCTTTTGAAGATGCTAGTCATGGAACCGTGGCGTTCTGGGGAGCACCAAACCTGGGCCTCAGACCACATCATTAGCTCGCGTAGCTCTTGGACTTTAGGGTGAGTGTCATCCGCAGTATCCGCCTGAGGTAGTCCGCTAGGGTTGAAGATTCGAGTTTCGGCGCCCAGTTGATCGAGCAGGCGAGCGGCCTCTTCGGTGACTAGTCGGCTGAATGAGCGCTCTCGTAGCGAGCCGTAAAGTAATAGAATTCTTGGTTTATGAGCGCTAGGTTTGGCGGTAAATCGAGCGCTGCTAGGCGTTTCTAATTGCGTGGAATCAATGTTGGGTAGATCTGAATCTGTAATGCTCACTTATTGGCTCCAAGTTTTTACGTGGTTAGCAGTTATCGGTTAGCTGGCAGCAATTGAGAGTTGTTAAGGCGCTTTGAAGGTACTCGGTGTTGTTGTGGGCCGTGCTTTGAATGACATCATGCGCCCAGCGTGGCAGGTCTGGATGTAATTTGTAGTAAACCCATTTCCCGCGACGCTCATCTTGCAGTATTGCGCCTTTACGAAGCTGGGCAAGATGACGAGAGGTCTTTGGTTGGTCTAAGTTCAATGCCGTCATTAAGTCGCATACGCAAGCCTCGGTGGTTTGGGAAATGAGTAGGATGCACTTAAGGCGCGTATCGTCTGCTAGGAATTTGTAAAATTGGCAAGGGTTCATAGAGATATACATGTGAAATTTAATATATGTGAAAATTCGCATTCATTAAGGATGATGTCAAGGATTTGTAATCCAGTGAGTGAATTAATTCATTGAGTGCAGTGATTTTGCTAGAATCGCGTACTTTTTAATTTTTGTCGCTTTGGTGAGAGTTTTGCTGGCTAAAAGGCCGGGGGTAAACTTTGCATGCAGGGTTTTGAGTGTACTGTAGTTTTTTGTACACAATGTTTGTACGAAATAGGATCTAGAAATAATGGCAAATGCCGATTTGATCAATGAAATCAACAAGCGACGAACATTCGCTATTATCTCCCACCCCGATGCGGGTAAGACTACTATCACCGAAAAGCTGCTTTTGCTTGGCAAACTTATCCAAAAAGCGGGCACGGTAAAGGGTAAAAAGTCGGATCGCCACGCGACCTCTGACTGGATGGCGATGGAGCAACAGCGCGGAATATCCGTGACGTCCTCGGTTATGCAGTTTCCGTATCGCGATCGCATGGTTAACTTGCTCGATACCCCAGGCCACGAAGACTTCTCAGAAGACACTTATCGTGTACTCACGGCAGTTGATTCCGCCTTGATGGTAGTCGATGGCGCGAAGGGCGTTGAGGCTCGCACCATTAAGCTAATGGAAGTGTGTCGCCTGCGTGATACTCCGATCTTCACCTTTGTGAACAAACTAGACCGCGATACCCGTGACCCGATTGAAGTGTTGGATGAGATCGAAACCGTGCTTGGGATTCGCTGTGCTCCTATTAACTGGCCTCTAGGCATGGGCAAGGAATTCAAAGGGGTTTATAACTTATATACTGACACCATCCATGTCTACGAGCAGGGACAAAGTGACCACTTGCATGAGGATCGTGAGATCAAGGGGCTCGATAGTCCCGAGGCACACGCTTTATTGGGCGCCTATACCGAAGACTTACAGATGGAGATCGAGCTTGTGCGCGGTGCCAGTAATCGCTTTGATCTGGATGAGTATCTAGCCGGTCGCATGACGCCGGTTTACTTCGGCACGGCTTTAGGCAATTTTGGTGTACGCGAAATGCTTAATGAATTTGTAGAGTGGGCGCCGGCACCGATGGCCCGTGATACACAAACAAGAACTGTAGAGCCGAAAGAGGAAAAGTTCACCGCTTTTGTGTTTAAAATTCAAGCCAATATGGATCCCAAGCACCGTGACCGCATCGCATTTTTGCGTGTGTGCTCTGGTAGCTATAACCGAGGCATGAAAGTGCTGCATACCCGTATAAACAAAGAAGTCCGCGTGAGCGATGCGGTGACCTTTTTGGCGGGTGAGCGCGAACAAGCTATCGAGGCCGTTTCGGGCGATATCTTGGGCTTCCATAACCATGGCACTATTCAAATAGGCGATACCTTTACTGAAGGCGAAGCCCTGCAGTTCAAGGGGATTCCGCATTTCGCTCCTGAACTATTCAAGCGCATACGCCTAAAAGACCCGCTGAAAATGAAGCAGCTGCAAAAAGGGCTGAAGCAATTGTCCGAAGAGGGCTCTGTACAGGTGTTTATGCCGTTTAAAAATAACGACCTGATTGTTGGGGCTGTCGGGGTGCTGCAATTTGAAGTTGTAGCTTTCCGGTTAAAAGACGAATACAAGGTCGATTGTATTTATGAGCCGGTGAGTGTCTACAGTGCTCGTTGGGTCACCAGTAAAAAGCCTGCGAAGTTAGAAGAGTTTCGCAAGAAGGCTTACGACAATATCTCCATCGATGGCGGTGAGCATCTGACCTATCTTGCTCCTAGCCGGGTCAACCTGTCCTTAATGGAAGAGCGTTGGCCGGACATCGAGTTCCACGCCACACGTGAGCATTAATCCTGATTTTTGAGAGCTAGCATGCAATTTAAAGTACATAGCAAAGATGGCGTCGCGCGACGTGGCACCTTAAGTTTTCCTCGCGGCGAGGTGCAAACTCCTGCATTTATGCCAGTAGGGACCTACGGCACAGTGAAAGGCATGACGCCTGCACAAGTTAAAGATACCGGCGCAGAGATATTGCTGGGCAATACCTTTCATTTAATGTTGCGCCCTGGCACAAAGATCGTGCAAGCGCACGGTGGGCTACATGAGTTTATTGGCTGGGATAAACCAATTCTGACCGACTCGGGTGGTTTTCAAGTTTTTAGCTTAGGGGATATGCGTAAGATTACAGAAGAGGGCGTTCGCTTTCGCTCTCCTGTGGATGGCGCCCAGGTGTTCCTTGGCCCTGAGTCTGCCATTCAAGTGCAGCAGGAGTTAGGCGCGGACATCATCATGCAGTTTGATGAATGCACTCCTTATCCCGTCAGTGAGAAAGACGCCGAAACGTCTATGAACCTTTCATTGCGCTGGGCATTGCGCTGCAAAGAGGCGCACGGCGATCATCCTTCGGCGCTATTTGGCATCGTGCAAGGGGGAATGTATCCCGCTCTGCGCGAACAGTCATTGAAGGCGCTTGCGGCAATGGACTTTGATGGCTATGCCATTGGTGGTTTATCGGTCGGCGAGCCCAAAGATGAAATGATCAAGGTTTTGGATTTGATTGCCAACGAAATGCCGGCAGACAAGCCTCGATATTTGATGGGAGTGGGCACTCCAGATGACATTATTCAAGCAGTAGTGAGGGGCGTCGACATGTTTGACTGTGTCATGCCTACCCGAAATGCGCGTAATGCTCACCTGTTCACAAGCAAGGGATTAGTGCGTCTGCGCAATGCACGATATAAAGATGATACGGGCCCATTGGACCCGCAATGTGATTGCTACACCTGCAAAAATTTCAGTGTCGCTTACCTGCATCACCTTGATAAGTGCAAGGAAATGCTTGGGGCGCAGCTCAACACTGTGCACAATCTTCGCTATTACCAAAAACTGATGCAAGGTTTGCGTCAGGCTATAGAACAAGGTAGATTGAGCGCCTTTATTGAGGGCTACTACGCCAGTCAAACGGCCAGTGAGCCTGACGATAACGTCAAATAAACTGCTTTAGATGGTCTGCAACGCTCTTGATTTCGTTGCATTAGACCCAACAATAGAACACCACACATAAAGAGAGTAATAACATGGACTTTTTCATTAGCGCCGCATACGCGCAGGACGCCGCGCCGCAGCAGAGCGTGACTTTCAATATTTTATTCATTGGCGGTATGTTTGTACTGTTCTATCTGATTCTTTGGCGTCCGCAGTCTAAACGCGCAAAAGAGCATAAAGAGCTAGTAACTGGTCTCGCTAAAGGAGACGAAGTCCTTACAAGCGGTGGATTGCTCGGTAAAATCACGAAGGTGACTGATGATTACGTGACGCTTCAAGTGGCAGAGGGTGTAGAGCTAAGTATGCAAAAAGCTTCTATTGCTGCTGCGCTTCCAAAAGGCACGATTAAGTCAATTCAGTAACCGCTCCATTCAGGCGTGATTGGCGCCTCCTAATAAGAGTTTAGATCGATGCTGAATAAGTTCCCTCTTTGGAAAAACCTGCTTGTCGTTTTTGTGGTGCTTTTGGCTGCGGTTTATTCCGCTCCCAATCTTTACCCCGACGACCCTGCTGTGCAAATTAGCCACGAAGATCAAGATATTACAGAGTTTGATCTGGGCATGATCACGGACGCCTTGCGTGCTGAAGATGTCGAGTATTTTGGCGAGGCTGTTAATGACGGCAGTGGCTTAGTGCGTTTTAGTAATCTAGAAGATCAGTTGCGTGGCAAGGCGATCATTGAGCAAACGCTTGTTGGTGGTTATTTCACGGCATTGAATCTTGCCCCTACAACACCGGGGTGGTTGCAAGCGATTAATGCAGGAAAAATGAGCCTAGGGCTTGATCTACAAGGCGGTGTGCACTTTTTGATGGAAGTGGACATGGATGCGGCGCTAGAGCGACGCATGGAAAACAACGTCAGCACGATTCGTCAATTGCTGCGTAGTGAAAGAATCCGCTCACGCGCTTTGTCTCTAGATAATCCCAATCTCATCGTCGCACGATTCCAAGATGAAGAGGCTCGTTCACAAGCGCGCTCTTTGATTCGAGAGAACTTTGCGGACCTGCAGACGATCAATCGCGAGCAAGGTGACAACTTCATTCTAGAAATGAGTTTAGCTGATGCTGATATTCTGCAACTACAACGCGACACCATCGCGGCGAACAAGACTACGATCCTAAACCGTGTTGACTCGCTAGGCGTTTCCGAGCCAGTGGTGCAGCAACAAGGCACTAACAGAATCGTCGTTGAGCTCCCAGGTGTTCAAGATACCGCGCAAGCTAAACGAATCTTGCAGCGTATTGCGACCTTGCAGTTTCATTTAGAAGCAGCGCCAGGTGCCCCTTCAAATTCTTATTCAACTTACGAATATCAAGGCCAACTAGTTGATGTCAGCAATGATGTCATCTTACAAGGCGATCGCGTCAGCAACGTGCGTTCATCTCTTGATCAGCAAGGTCTGCCACAAGTAGTCATTAATCTTGATGCGCAAGGTGGTGAGCAGTTTAGCCGTGTGACTCGCGAAAATATCGGCACGCAGATGGACATCGTTTTGAGCGAAACGAAAACGCGTAGCACTTTCGTCGCAGATGAAAACGGTGAAATGATTGAAGAGCAAGAGGCGTATGAAGAGAAGCGTCTGATTAGCCACGCCACCATCCGTGCGGCCTTGGGTCGTGAGTTTGTTATTACTGGCTTGAACACGACTGAAGCCAATGAGCTGTCGCTATTGATTCGCTCCGGTGCTCTCGCGGCGCCTATGTATTTCGTAGAAGAGCGAACGCTAGGCCCAAGCCTTGGTGCTGAGAATATCCAGCAAGGCACGCAAGCTGTGTATTTAGGCTTCGGTATGGTGCTGATATTCATGCTGTTCTATTACCGATTGTTTGGCCTTGCGGCGAACTTAGCGCTCGCGGTGAATGTCCTAATGTTGATTGCCATTATGTCGATTATTTCTGCGACACTGACCTTGCCGGGTATCTTCGGTATTGTCTTGATCGTGGGGATGGCCGTTGATGCCAACGTACTCATCTTTACCCGAATACGAGAAGAACTTGCCGCAGGATTGTCGCCACAAGGCGCCATCTCGCAAGGGTTTAATCATGCCTTTAGCACGATTATCGACGCCAACGTGACGACTCTGCTAGTCGGTGTGGTTCTGTTCTCAATTGGAACTGGGCCAGTAAAAGGCTTTGCAGTGACGTTGATGATTGGTATCGCCACGTCAATGTTCACCTCCATTATTGTGACTCGCTCAATCGTGAATCTGATGTACGGCGGCCGAGCTGTTGATAAGTTGTCTATTGGTAAATATGCGTGACATGAGCGCCTTATTAGGCCACTAGTCAACGAAACAAAATATTAAAAGCAGGTGCTGGAGCAAAGTATGTCCATATTGGGAAGGCAATTTGATTTCATGAGTTTGGCGAAACCTTTTGGTATCGCCTCTGTAGCGGCTATTGTTATATCCGTGGGCTCTTTGTTAATAAATTCATTAGAGTTAGGGTTAGATTTTACCGCGGGCACACTCGTTGAGGTTGGCTATTCGCAACCGGTGACAGTGGCAGATGTGAGTGATAAGTTGCGTGGCTCAGGTTTCGAGGACGCGCAGGTGGTGGCCTTTGGATCCGACCAAGATGTTTTGATTCGTTTGCCTGTGGATGACACGGTCAGCCAAGAAGAGATGGCCAATAATCTAGTCACCCTAGGGGATGACATCCTTGCGTCACTGCGACAAGACACCGATGCAGAGTTAACGATTAACCGCCTAGAGTTTGTCGGGCCACGAGTTGGCGAAGAGCTAGCTGAAAGCGGTGGTATGGGACTATTGGTGGCGCTTGGGATTGTGATGATCTATGTTGCCATCCGTTTCCAATCCAAATTTGCTATAGCAGCCGTTATCGCACTGTTTCACGACGTAATTTTAACGTTGGGTATCTTCTCCCTGTTCGGCTTACAGTTTGACTTAACCGTGCTTGCCGCCTTGCTAGCGATTATCGGTTACTCGATCAACGATACTATCGTGGTATTCGACCGTATTCGAGAGAACTTCCGGGTCACCCGCAAGGGAACGCCATACGAATTGATTAACCTATCGTTGAATCAAACATTAAGCCGTACGATTATCACGGCAATGACAACGCAGCTTGTTGTCTGCGCGATGTTGATTATGGGTGGGGAGTCAATTCAAGGCTTTGCGACGGCATTAACATTAGGCATCGTGATTGGTACCTATTCGTCTGTGTATATTGCCTCGAGCTTGCTCTTATACTTGAAAGTCACCAAAGAAGATTTGATGGTGCCGGTCAATAAAGAAGGCGCACAAGACTCAATGCCATAACGGCCGAGTCTGCTTAGTTAATCTCTGTGAGTGCTAGGGAAGAGAGCTATCTCTTCCTGCACTGCAGGGTCTGCCACAATTTCCCGCTGTTCCTCCAAAACCTTGATGAGTATTTCTAAGGTCGTCAAAGGGTTCGCTAATACCACACGAAACACGACTATTGGTTCCCGTTCATAACGTTCTGGGTTGAGTTGTGTGCGTGACACAAACGAAAGCCCACGGCCTCGTTGTGTTTTCTGAATCAGCTTCGTAATCCGGTTGAGTTGTTGGTTGGTTTGTTGGCGGATATTCTTATCGTCGCTTTCAAGCCCGCTTCGCGCCTGTTCAGGCACATAGCGATAGGTCAGAATATTGAGTTCTGGTTCTGTGATTAATTCAAAGTCGCTCGTTTGGCGAATCATTTCTGCAAAGGCTTTCGCTTTCGCAATGCCCTCATCGATCAGTAATTCGTAGCCGCTCTTGGCGATGATATGAAGGCCTGCATGGACCAATATCGCCATGCCTGGGCGTGAGCCTTCGACACTGTGGCTGCCTAAATCTTTGGAGCCTTTGCGAATAATGTATTCCGCATGGTGCTCAACACTGGCCAGCGTCTCTGGTTGTTTGAATACACATAACCCTGCTCCCATAGGAACATAGAGCTGCTTGTGGGCATCAATCGTAACCGAGTCGGCACACTCGATTCCTGCTAGGAGAGGGCGATGTTTGCGCGAGAATAGCGTGGGGCCACCCCAAGCTGAATCAACATGGAAATGGACTTTGTGCTCTTGTGCAATATCAGCGATGGCATTGAGGGGATCCACACTGCCTGTCTCAGAAGAGCCTGCCACGCCGATGATGGCCATGACTCTGGTGCCTTCCTTATGCAATTGCGCGCATTTGCGCTCTAGGAGTTCCGGGCGAATACGATTGTTGCCATCAGTCTCAATAGCGATCAGATTGCGTCGTCCAATCCCTAGTATGTCAGCGGCTTTACCAAGTGAGTAGTGCCCGCGTTCGGATACAAGGATTGCTAGAGAGCGGTAGCCATAGTGATTCAAGCCTGCTGCGAGTCCGTCCTGAGCAATGCCAGCAAAATCGGCATCAGCGCGCAGGACTGTGTTTCGAGCCGCCCAGAGGGCTGTCAGGTTCGCGATCGTGCCGCCAGAGCAGAAACTTCCAAGCGCGTGGGTCGAGTTGTGCATCCAAGCGTCGTAATAGTCTGCGTCTCGGTCGTAGATCAAGTGGTGAATCATGCCAATGACTTGACGCTCTAGTGGCGTGAAGGCCTTGGAGGTTTCCACTTTCACGAGATTCTGGTTCAAAGCGGTCATGATGCGAGACAGCGGCAACATGAAATAAGGCAGGGCTGAGGCCATATGTCCTACAAAGCTAGGGGAGGCGATATGGACCGATTGCGCCACCAGCTTATCGAGAAGAAAGTCGATTTGATCGGACACAAAGCTTGGCGCTTGCGGAATAAAAGGGTTCGAGAAGTCTTTTTCTATTTGCGCAAGGTCGCGTTCAGAGGCAACGATATGCTCCTGAAGGAAGCCCGTGAGATTCTGGGAGATCGATTGATCGATCTTGCCAAGAGTCGAATCTGGGGCTTCTGGGACCGTAAATATGCGGTAGAGGCTGTCTAAGCTAGCCTCTGCCAACTTCTTGTGCTCAGTCATCATTAACGTTTATTTGGGCAAGGGGGACGCAGTATAGAGCAAATATACGAGCAGTGAAATCTACCCTGAGCCTCCGCTGTATATTGCTTTGACAATCGTCACGCCTCCTTTAGTATAGGCTCACAGTTTTAGAAATTTATTGATGAAACGCAGGTCTAATAGATCACCCAAACTCGTCCGGAGGACATGAAGTCAGTGCCCCTTAAACAATTGCGCCAAATTATTTGTGTAGGCCTGCTATTGATTAGCAGCGTGACTGTATTGCATGCGCAAGAGTTGCCTAGGCCTGCAGCGCTGGAGCCTGCGATAAAGTTTTGGACTCGCGTTTACACGGAAGTCGATACAGACCACGGTTTTCTTCATGACTCAAATAACCTAGCGATCGTCTATCAAAGCGTTGAATACGATCGCCCCCTAATCGAGCGGGAGCGCAGCGAAATCGAAGATGCCCTAAAAGTTTTGGGCACAGGAAAGCGGACGGGTTTAAGCAGTGACCAACAGCGTGTCCTTGAGCTTTGGCCGAGCGCTACTAGTGACCAGACCTTCCGTGAAGCGGCCAATAATGTGCGTTTCCAGCTAGGCCAATCGGATCGCTTTGTTGAAGGGCTTATTCGCTCTGGAGCTTATCGCTCACACATTGAGAGTGTCGTGCGTGCCAAGGAACTCCCTGTTGAGCTTGGCGCGCTTCCCCACGTAGAGTCCTCCTTTCATCCTGGTGCCTATTCCAGTGTGGCTGCCGCTGGAATGTGGCAGTTCATGCGGGCAACGGGGCAGCGCTTTATGCGCATCGATCACATCGTCGATGAGCGCATGGATCCCTACACCGCGACCTATGCAGCGATGAGCCTTCTTGAATACAATTATCAAATACTTGGAACATGGCCCTTAGCACTGACTGCCTACAACCATGGCACAGGCGGCATGCGTCGCGCAGTGAGAGAAACGGGCAGCGACAAAATAGAAGACATTATCGCTAACTATAAAGGGCGTAATTTTGGCTTCGCCTCGCGCAACTTCTATCCCCAGTTCTTGGCCGTGCTTGATGTTGAGCGGCAGGCGCGGACATTATTCGGCGTGCTGCAACTTGACCCAAGCCCCGAGTATGTTGAGTTTGAACTCGAAGCGTATGTTGAGGCGCAAGTGTTGGCCGATGCGCTCGGCGTGACCTTGGAACACCTTAAATTCGACAATCCAGCACTGCGCCCTGTGGTGTGGGATGGTGGTAAACGCATCCCTAAAGACTTTGTCGTAAAAGTTCAGAAAGAGCAGCTTCGCGGCTCGATCGAATCTTTGTTAGCACAGGTGCCAAGTAACGCACGTTACAATATTCAAACGCCCGATATCGCTTATGTTGTGCAAAAGGGCGATAGCATGTCGGCGATAGCGCGGCGCTTCAAAACCTCTGTGGCGTCCTTAACGGCATTGAATCAAATTCGCGATAGCTCTCGTATCTCGATCGGCCAACGTTTGCTGTTGCCTCAGGATACGGCTGCCGGTACCGGCGAGACTTCAGCCCAAATTGCGGCAAGTGCAGAGGCATTGAACAATACGGCGGGTCAGCCGAGTAATACTCGTAACGACACGGAGTCATACTCTGTGCGCGCAGGTGACACACTTTCAAGAATCGCCAATCGCTTCGGTCTGACGGAGCGGGCGTT
Organism: Gammaproteobacteria bacterium; assembly: GCA_051252515.1. Lineage (GTDB taxonomy): Bacteria > Pseudomonadota > Gammaproteobacteria > Pseudomonadales > Pseudohongiellaceae > UBA5078. The sequence goes on along the minus strand of JBPOFS010000001.1, from coordinate 8,083 downwards.
GTTGCAAGCTAATGATATAGATCACCCGGACTTATTGTTTCCTGGGCAGCAGTTAAAAGTGCCAAGTAATGCGCCATCAACATCACAGCCCGTGGTGTACGTGGCCACACAAGAGCCAGTGGTAGAGCCAGCGCAGGAAGCGATAGTCCCAATGGAAGAGGTTGCAGAACCTATCGAGTTGGCTTTGCTTGAAGAGCTTATGCCGCCATTGAATAACGCAGACAACATCGCGCGTGAAACGGGGGGAGGCACTAACAGTAGCGATGAATTGGCGCTGGAGGTGGAGGACACGCGAAGCTTTGAACAACGTAGTGCGCAGGCTGCTGACGAACTTGCGGCTGATCCTTCCGATTACAGTGTGGCGGAGAATCGTTCGATAGAAATTCAAGCATCAGAGACGCTTGGACACTATGCCGATTGGCTGGGTGTTAGCGTATCGCAGCTTCGTAGTCTGAATCAGCTTGGTAGGAGTTCATCGGTTGTGATTGGGCGACGCCTGAATTTGGATTTCTCGAATGTCAGCGTGGCGCAGTTCGAGTTGCAGCGTCGTCAATTCCATTTGCAAGAGCAGCAAGACTTTTTCCGTCACTACCGAATTGAAAATGTCGATGCATACAAGGTGGTCGCGAACGATAATATTGCTAACTTAGCGCGTCGTAAATATGCGGTGCCGATGTGGTTGTTGCGCCAGTACAACCCTACGTTGAATTTCAGGCAAGTTCAGATTGGGCAGACAGTGATGTTTCCAGTACTTGAGCCTGTTGCTGCCGAATCTGAAGCGGGCGCTTAGTTACTCTTCTATGCCCGCAATTCCGTCGGAGAGTAAACTGACTCCTAGGGCATATTTAAACGAAGGGTTGTAACGCAGTAGTGAACAGAAATTGCGGTAAACTAAATACCCCTTATCATCTCCTTCATCACCGATAATCAATGCCGCAGCAAGCGGGCGGGTAGGTAGGTCGCTGCCATCGGCCTTGCGCACTCCGAGTTCCTGCCAATCATTTAGGTCTCGCCATACGCCCATGGTGGTATAGCGTCGGCAGCTAGCATCAGGGGATAGCCCCGTGTTCTGAGGCGCTGGTAAGGATTGTTCGCCCCCAGGAGGCAGGCTTACGGCACGGCCCCAAGTCTGATTATCTTGCCAGCCCGTGGATTTTAAGTAGTTAGCCACAGAACCAATGACATCCGGCCCCATATTCCATAAATCGCGTTTTCCATCACCGTCCTGATCTACGGCTAAGCGTAAATAGCTTCCCGGCATAAACTGCGGTGCACCCAAGGCGCCAGCCCAAGAACTCTTCATCTCCTCCTGGCTTGCATATCCTTTATCGACAATCTCGAAAGCGGCAAAGAGTTCGGTGCGAAATTGCTCCCCACGCCGAGAATCATAGGCGAGGGTGGCAATCACATTAAACAACGGTTCAGTAATAGGGAAAGTGCCGTAGTTGCTCTCCATCCCTAAGATGGCCGCTACGAAACGCGGTTGCACATTATAGTCTTGCGCCGCCGCTGCAATCATCTCGCCTTGCTTTGCGAGAAGGTCTTGGCCCATCTCAATTCGACGATCGCTAACACGCTCTAAATAACTCGCGTAAGTCTGCACGAACTCAGCCTGATTGCGATCGGCTTGGATAACGCGGCGCTGAGGTTCAATAGTGGGAATAATGCTGTCGAGCGTCGCGGCACTGATGCCTCGCTCTAGCGCCTCTACTCTTAGGTCGACAAGCCATGCTTGAAATGCAGCACTTTCTTCGGCCTCTGTAGCCTCGGGAGCTACCTCTTCCTGAGCATAGGCAAGGGCTGCTGCAAGGGTGCTTAGGGCAAATACACTATTACGAATGACGTTCATTAACACTCCGCTAATTCTATCAGGCTGATGGGTAGCCTTTGATTCTGATTGGCCAGACTTTAGCCTCGAATGCTATTGCAGTCCAAGGTTTTTTCGTTCTTTGCAGCGCCATTATGTGCGCTTAAGCACGGATTGAAATAATGCGGCGTAGGTGTCGCGTAACTGGCTTGGTCGAAACTGTTGAAGATTGACTTGCGCAAGTTGACCTCCGGCCTTTTTGGTATGCGCCCATTGCTCTAATTTGTCGACGGCAGCACTTGTTTGCGTGCAGACATCGCCGCCGCTGGCATAACGGTGTTGAGAAGATAAATACTCTGGGTAAACAAGTCTGTCTGGTGCCAGTGGTGTACACCCTAGCGCACCAGCTTCGAGTACAGAGAGGCCTTGAAAGTCATGGTCGGCAGTGCTTAATGCTACGTCCGCCGAGGCTAAACATTGGTAGTAGTCATTTGTGTTCTCAAGATAAGCGTTGATCCCTGGCGTTATGCTTTGAGCTTCATAATAGCGCTTAAGGCTGGCTTGCAGCTCATCGAAGGCCCCAGGTGAGGCACGAAAGCGCTGCCCAAGAAGATGTAAGCGAAAGCGCATATTGCGTTGCTGCATTTGCTGCACTATCGCCAATAATAGATCGGGCCCTTTGTCGTATTCCCAGCGGTGGTTCCAAACGATTTCCAATACGCAAGGGTCGGGACTCTTTTGTTGAGGGACAGTGGTGAAGACCTGTTCACACAGAGGGACGGGGATCACTAGGGCGTCATCGACACATTGAAGAAGTCCACTGGGTACGTGATCGGGTAGTTTCTTCAGCAATGCTTGTGCTCCCGCACGAAAGCTATCGCGATTATAAGCGCTGTTGAATACGAGCCGATCGGCACAAAGCGCTGTGTATAAACTGAGAATCTGGGGTTCCACGGGGTTAGTGACCCGGGCACCAGGGAATGGGTTCTCTGGATAGGCAAACTGATTCTCATGGCAATACACGATGTTAGGTATTGCGCATAATTCGGGCACAAAACCCCGTAACGCGGACAAATCTGTCATGGAGGTGCTGAGTAAAAAGTCATAGTTGTCAGTTAAGGTGTCGCGATGGTTAAATGCCCAACTCAAACTATTGCCGCGCACACGCCAAGGAAAGTGCCGTGCGGGCAATGTCAGCTCTTTCCATGCGATTGCTGGAAACATTAATTTAAGGTTGTTGCGCCAAGCACGATGGCTTTGGGCGTCGTATGCAGAAAGTAGCAATGCGCGCATAGTGGTGGGTATTACATGCAGGAAAAAATGCAATCTAACGATCTCGCGTTGCTGGGTCAATCACCAGAGGCATTGCTTGCACAATTGCCGGCACGGATCAGTGCGCCTCTAAAGCGATGGGCTCAAGAGCGAGGGGATGCGCCAGCGCTAGGTGATCACCTTGGGCATCACTATACCTACGCGCAGCTGGAGCAAGCGGTGGCAAGCTGTCAAGTAGCCTTGCTAGCTTTAGGCGTTGGTGCAGGTGATCGTATTCTGTTGATTAATGAGAACTGTGCGCAGCTCCTGATCTGGATATTGGCGATCAGTGAGATAAATGCGGTCAGTGTTGTGGTTAATGCGCGATTAGCGGCTGCCGAGATCGAAAGAATTCAACACCATTGTGATCCTAAGCTAACAGCCTGCTTCCTGAACTCCACAGCGGCGCAGAAACAGTACGAGGCGCTAGCATTGAGCGGTGATGCGCGTGTGCTTGAAGAGGATGCTGGAAAGGTGGGAGTGATACTAAGCACTACAACGCCTGTCCCGCTCGATGAAAGTGGTGTGGCGATAAGTGATCGCGTTTGCGTGATGATCTATACCACTGGAACAACCGGAGACCCGAAAGGTGTCATGTTGAGTCATCGCAACATGCTTTTTGTGGCCGCCGTGACTGGGGTGTTACGTGGAATGAACGCCGAGGACCGCATTTACGGAGTATTACCGCTTTCGCATATATTTGGACTTTCGGCCGTATTCTTGGCGACATTGTATCGTGGTGCGCAACTAATCTTGGCAGATCGTTTCGATGCGCAAGAAAGTCTGCGCACACTGGATGAGCAAAAGATCACCGGAATGATGGGGGTGCCGACCATGTTTGCGCGCTTCTTAGAGCATTGCCGCACGCACGGGGTCGGGCCAGAGGAAATGCCTAAGCTACGGTTTATTTATGCGGGCGGAGCGCCTTTAGACCCTACTATTAAGCGAGATACGGAGCAGTTATTTGGCCTGACATTGCTCAACGCCTATGGCATGACCGAAAGTGGACCGACTATTTGCCAAGTGCGTTGGAACGAGCGCTTAGGTAATTGTAGTGTGGGGCGACCACTACCAGGTGTCGAAGTGCGCTTAATCGGTGACGATGGGGCGCAGGTAGCACAAGGGGACGTGGGTGAATTGCATGTGCGCGGTCCTAACGTAATGCGTGGATACTTTAAGAATGCCGAGGCGACCAGCGCCGCCATTGATGCGGAGGGCTTTCTCAATACCGGGGATCTAGTCCGGGAAGATGAACTTGGCAATATTCATATCGCAGGGCGTAGTAAGGAGTTGATCATTCACTCTGGGTTCAACGTCTACCCTCCAGAGGTGGAGGCGGTGATTGCACAACATAAGGATGTGCTTGTGTGTGCCGTAATAGGAGAGTCGGTCAATGGTAATGAGGAGGTTATAGCCTTCGTCCAGACTAAGGCCAATAGCACGCTCACACAAAGTGCATTACAGGCCTTTATCAAGCCATTTTTGTCACCGTATAAAAGACCTAACGAAATTGTATTCCTCGAGCAATTGCCATCGGCACCATCAGGGAAGGTGCTCAAGCATCAGTTGCGAGGAGTGCGTCACTAAGGAACGTTCATTTTGAGCTGGGGGTAAGTATGAAGCTGCACGGATTTACGGTAAGCAATTATTACAATATGGTGAAGATGGCGCTGCTCGAAAAGGGCATGGCCTTTGAAGAGGTGTTGGCTCGTCCATCTCAGGACGCCGCCTATCTTCTCCATAGCCCGATGGGAAAGGTCCCCTGCTTGGAGACCGAGCACGGATTTATCACTGAAACAGCGGTGATCCTCGAGTACCTCGAAGATCTTGGGCAGGGGCCTTCACTGTACCCAGAAGATCCCTTTGAACGCGCTCGTGTTCGCGAAATCATGCACTACCTCGAAATCTACATTGAATTACCCGCTAGACAGCTCTATGGCGACGCATTTTTCTCTAGCCCCGCCACAGATGAAACGAAAGCGCGCGTGCGAAAAACTCTTGAGCGCGGCTTGTTGGCTTTGGCGCAGTTAACGGACGATAGTCCTTATATGTGTGGAGATAAGCTGACTTACGCTGATGTGTTTTACTATTTCACTATTACTGTGTTTTCACGCATGGCGAAAATTTCATTAGCTTGGGATGCTTATAACGAAGTGCCTGGTCTGCGTAAGCGGATCGAGCTATTGGCCCAACGTGAGTCAGTGCAGCGTGTTCACGCAGATCAAAAAGCCAATGCTTAAGTGGTTGATTTACCTTAACAACGCAGATGTTTTATTGTCGAACCATGGTGTGCAGTGAAACCGCATCCCGCCAGTACTGTCGTTTTGGTGCGGCAAGCGGCGAGCGATATAGAAGTGTTGTTATTGCTACGTAACCGTCAATTGCGTTTTAACGGTGATCATTGGGTTTTTCCTGGGGGCCGTATAGATCCTCAGGATTACCCTGATGCAGCTTGTCAGCAACAATACTCTGCGGCATTGAATGCCGCCGTAAGAGAGACACAAGAAGAAGCTGGCGTGGTAATCCATTCCGATAATTTGCGGCATATCGCCCACTGGACTACTCCTGAGGGCTACCCGCTAAGGTTTTCCACATGGTTCTTCATTGGCCTTCTTTATGAGCCAACCCCTATTAGGGTCGATCAGCAGGAAATTGTAGATTACTGTTGGCGCACCCCGCGCAGCGCGTTACAGGCCAGCGCTAGCGGCGAGCTAAAGCTTCCAGTGCCGACCTTGCAAACTTTGCAAGGCATCTCGACGTACCGCAACCTTCAAGCCTTGAGCGCGGCACTAGAGGGCCATCGCGTACACGTTTTCCCCGCCCAATCCCCTGACTATCCTAAAGACAGCATTCCTCGCTGACGAAAGACTTGTGCTATGGCCTCGGTCTACAAAGGAGTAGTGGTTATCGAGCAGCGATTTTAAGCCTGAATTTGAGCAATGGCTCGCTATCTGAAAATCGGTTCCATTGAGCCGTTTGCGGGGTGTAAGGCACTTGCTTTTATTGCATTGTTAATGGGATAGTTGAGCAATCCGTGAGGGTCTAAATGCCCATTTCCGGAGCTAAACTAAATAGGCAGTGAGGCATCTAAACTAGCGACGATCAATTAAACGTATAGGTAAGAAGAGTTCTTATGGCTTCCCCAACTCTCGAAAATTTGCGTCAAACACTAAAAACAATACGACGCCGTCGCAATCGGCTTTTTGTATTACAGCATGTCAGCATAGCGCTTTCTGCTTTGATCGCCCTAGCACTCACTCTCAGCGCTGTTGAAGCATGGTGGAGTCCCGCTCGCTCGGGCGATATTTTACTATTCGTGTCTTTGTTGCTTGGCGTCGCTGCTGCGATTTTTTACCTACGCAATCGCTTTGGCAAGATGCAGTCGGACGATCACAGTCTGGCCCAATTTGTCGAAGGAAAAATCCCTGACCTTGAACAGCGCTTGATGACCTCTCTTGAGTTCTCGGGGGAAGAAGGCGCGTCACAGAACCGTGGTGTCTCACAGCAATTCGTGCGTCAACTTTGGGCTGATGCGCAAGAGCATGTCCATGAACAACAAGCGCGTGTCGATCAGGTTATTGATGCTCGAGTATCTTGGACATCGTTTGGCGCTGCCTTTGCTGTGACAGCTCTCGCGGTGACCGTGCTGTTTCTATCCGATATCATGTTATCTGCCGCAGGCCGTTTATTATGGCCGTTTGATGTAGAGTCGGTTGCTCCTGTTGCGATCGAGCAAGCCCCTCGTGAAATCCTTATCAGCGTTGAGCCTGGCGACATTGCCATGCAAAGAGGCAATGCGGCCACTATTGTGGCGCGTGTTAGCAACGCGACTCCGAGTGAAATTCAATTACGTGTACAAAGCGATAACGTCAATTGGCGTGAGTTGACTATGCCGCAAGATGGTAGCGGTAGCGATGGTGCCAGTTACAGTTATTACCTCCCCGCCGTACAAGAAGATTTAGTGTATTACATTAATTTTGAACAAAATGGCGAACAGCGTTCAGAGCAATATCGCATCAGTCTTTATGATCTGCCTAAAGTAGAAACAATCGATGTTGCCTATGCTTACCCTGGCTATACCGGCATTGAGAATAACAGTGAGGAGGATGCTGGTGACATGTTGGTGCCCGAAGGCACTGAAGTTGAGTTGCTGATCACATTCAATAAAAATATCGAAACTGCGACTATCGAATTTCAAGAAGATGGCATTTATGAAAGCGTGCCAATCGAGATCGATGGCAGCGTTGGACGAGCAAGTTTCGCGGTGGCCGGCGATGGCGTTTACCATATTAATGCACGGGATTTCGAAGATTTAGAGAGCCAAGATCCATTCGATTACTATATTCGCTCGATTGCCGATATGCCGCCAGAGTTAACACTGAAAAGCCCCGGTCGCGATCAAGATGTGATGCCGTTAGAGGAAGTGGTTTTATCGGTAGAAGCGAATGACGACTACGGACTCAGTCAATTTGCTCTGCACTACAATGTGGTGGGAAACGACGAGGTAGAGGTGGACTTTCTGCCTGTAGAGCAAACCAGAAATATTGACGGCAACGAACTCATTTACTTGGAAGACATGGGCGTCTCTCCGGGCGACTTTGTTAGCTACTATTTAACACTTGCCGATAACAATGGCTTGAACGGCCCCGCCGAGGTTGTATCCGATATTTACTTCCTACAAGTGATTCCAACAGATCAAGAGTTTAGACGTTCTGCTAGTCAGGGTGGCGGACAAGGAGGACCACAGGGTGGCGGCGAAAGCAGTGCCTTAGTCACCTTGCAAAAGGACATCATTGCGGCAACTTGGAAGCTACGAAATCAAGATATAGACGCAGACCCAAGACAGTTTGAGAATGACGTTCGAATTATTGCTGAATCTCAGTCGGAGGCAACAACGCGAGCACAGCAATCTATTGATCGCTTATCGGAGCGCTTGAATTTTTCAGACGATAGTTATGATAACGC